>NZ_JBDIZK010000001.1:0-709796 GCF_039652585.1 Sphingomonas rustica
GCCGTCAGAGGGATCGGCATTGGCTTCGTCGACGGTGAGCTATTGCTGCTCAAATCCTGATGCGTTTGTAGCAACCGCTAACCACCAGTTATCACCGCTCCGCGGTTTCCAGACCACGCTTACTATCGAAACGCACAAACTCCATCTGGAGCAGGGCTAAACTGCGCTCAGCAGCACGTTGAGCCTTCAGACTGGTCACCGCTGTGCGATGCAGAAGCTCGGAGCGTTCAGCCTTGGGAAGTGCGCCGACTACCTCAATCGACTTGTCATCAACGCGACGGGACTCACTACGCTGATCTGCGGCAGCGCGCGGTCGTCGCCACCGGTACCGTATGCGGTCCCAACGTCTAAATTGCTGCCGCTGCTCAAGATAACGGAACGATACTGGATAGAGCCTGACCCAGCACCCGTTTCTGTCAATTGCGGCGCAGCAGACCGTCGCGCCGTACTGCTGGCTGACTCGCGGCGCAGCCTTGACGATTACGAAAGCCTCATCCTCAACATGCTCCAGCGCGCCGCTCGGCCCCATCGCTATGTGCTCCCCTCCGGCCAGCGTCCGGCTGGACGCCGATGTGCTTGACCTGGAAAGAACCTAATCGCTGCAGATCATCGCACAAGAGCTGGCGGTGGCAGTGCCGATGGTCCCGCTCGTAGCAAAGCAGGACACAGCATTCGGTCTCCAGTACCTTGCGCAGCGCTGCGAGTTCGTCGCGTGCAGCGCTCGTTTCCATGTGAGCTTTGAAGATTTGCCTGAACTCATCGTGCCTGCCCGCCCGAGCAGCTTCCCGCCCCGCCTTCGGATCACCAAGGGGCTTGCGATGCTCATAGGCGATACCATGCGCTTCTAGCGCAGTTCGCAGGACGTTTTTCGAGAACCCCGGCCGTCGCGATTGGGGAAGCTCCCGGACGTCGACAACCCGCCGAACTCCCGCGACCTGTAGCGTGGCGATAAAATCCGAGAGCGTGGCGCTCTCGTATCCGATGGTGAAGACAGTCTGCATAGGAGGCGTTGTATGGACCAATCGAGTCGGAAATGTGAAATGCGTCCTTCAAGTGGCAAGCTGCGCCTGGACCTGCGGCGAGCCGGGATATTCACCGCTCGTATGGTAACGCGATAGTCGTCCAGTACGGGGTTCAGGTCAACAAAGGCTCGCAACACGCCGTGTTGATCTTCGCCGATGCTCTGAGGCTGCTCGCCGCCTAGGTCATTGAGCCCGCGAACTCATCGGCCGCAGCGGCACCTACTGCCTCCCGCGCCCCGTTTTCGGACGAAGGCCCGGCCGTCACGCGACGGATCGACGGGCTTCACCTGCTCCATCCGTTTGTCGACAGCCGGACGCTGCGCGATCTGCTCCGGCAGGGGGCGTCGCGCAGGCGCAACTCAAAGATAGGCCATGATCATGCTGCCGGCCCAGCGGCAAAGAAACACCGCCATAGCAAACGCCGCGGCGTAGGAGAACAGCCATGACGTTTCCGCTTCGAGGAGCAGCGTCTCGTCTGGCCGGAGCAGCCCCGCATCGCGTCGCCGCATCTGGCGCCAGGTCAGGAGCATCGCCAGCATGCCGAGCGCGACCATCGGCAGATAGCCGAACAGCAGCACGCCGAGGCTCCCCGCCGAGGACCGGCCGGCGCTGTGCGCGGTCACGAACCGCAGGATCGCCAGCTGATTCTGATAGGGCGCGAAGGCGTAGAGCAGGGTCAGGATGCCGACGGCATACAGCACCGCGTGACGCAGCCGCAGCATCCAGGGCCAGTCGATGCGGGGCAGCGGACCGTTCGGCTCCAATCCGAAGGCCGGGCCGGACTCTCCCGACGGCACCGTGCCGGCGGCGCGCCTGCGATCGACGTGCAGGAACCGGCGATACAGTCCGCGGTGCATTGCGATCAGGCCGATGGTGCCGATGAAGCAGGTCAGGACGAGGTTGAGCGCGACCGCGCCGGCATCCCGATCGGTCGACCCGCGCAGGAAGGCCACGCCGATCCATGCGGCAAACAGGATGATCCATGACGCCAGCCCGATCCCGCCAAGGACCAGCCATCGCCGCCAGTTGCGCGCACGCCTCGACGGGACCGGGCGATCGAAGCGGCCGGCGGGAGCGGATGGCGGGATGCTGCTGTTCATCGAGGCCGAGCATGGCGCAACACATGCCCGTTCGCGAAGCGCTTTCGGTCCGGCCGAGGCAGAGGGTCCGCACATCGCGTATCGGCGGACCGCGACACCCGGGTCGACACAGGGCGCGAGCGGTGCATGATGGCGTTCGACGGTCCTGTCCTGATCGCTGTCGGAGTTCGCACCATGATGGCCCTCACCCTTCTCGCCGCGGCCCTGCCCGCTCCCCTTGCGCCGCCCGCGCCCCCGCCCGCCCCCGGCATCTGCTGGGTCCGCGATGTCGTTGCGATCGAGGGCGGGGTGCGGATCTATTTCTCGCGCAAGGGCGGGCCGGGGTTCGTCTCTACGGCGACCGGGTTCTTCCGGCCGGGCGATGCGCCGGTCGATCCGGCGCGGCCGGACGAGGCGGGGGTGGATGCAAAGCTGGGGGACCGGCTGGGGCCGCAGAACTCGCCGGAGGACGGATGTTCGCTGGAAGTGGTGACGCGCGACGGGAAGATCGGGGTCGAGGCGAAGGCGTATTTGCATCCGATCGAGTTGCCGTCGGAGGAGCGGGTTGAGTTTATCGTGGCTCGGTGAGGGGTTGGGTTGGGAGTGGGGTTTTCGCGTGCGTTGAGGTCGGGCTGGAGCCGCGGCCGACCCACCCCTAGCCCATCAACGGGTGAACAGCGCCCCGCGCTGTTCAGGTCATGCCGGGGGGCATGACCGACCCGGTGATCTTTTTAAGGGAGGGGAATCTGTTGCGGCTGGGGGATGGCGCGGTCTGGCTTTTGGGCCCTCGCCTGGGGATACCCCCTCTCCACCGCTTTGCGGTCCCCTTCTCCCTCCGGGAGAGGATCTTTGGGGTTGGTTGGGGTGGTTGTTTCATTGGGGGGATTTGGGGGACAGGCCCTCCCCTGGCCCCTCCCGCACAGCGGGAGGGGGATGGTTGCGCTTGGGTCGGGCGGATGCTCCTTGCCGTGGGGTGGCGCATGTCCTTCACGGGAACAGTCGCTGGGGACGGGGGTTGGCGCTGTTCTACAGGGAGCGCGATCATGTTGAGCGATGGGACTGCCACGGTGCTGGCGCGGCTGGGGTTTGCGTGTCGCGGGCTCGTCTATGTGCTGGTCGGGTGGCTGGCGGTGCAGACCGCTTTCTCCGGCGGCGATGCGGCGGACAATCAGGGGGCGCTGGCGAGCCTGGGCGGCGGGCCGGCGGCGTCGGTGGTGCTGGGGATCGTGGCGGCGGGGCTGATCGGCTATGCGCTGTGGCGCGCGACCGAGGCGGTAGCGGGCGCGCGGGTCGGCATGGATGCGAAGGACACGCTGAAGCGCGTGGGCCACGGGGTCAGCGCGGTGACGCACCTGCTGCTGGCGTCGAGCGCGATCGGGCTGGCGCTGCATCCCGGGCGCGGCGGCACGACGTCGCCTGGGGACGAGTCGGCGCGCGACTGGACCGCGTGGCTGCTGGAACAGCCGTTCGGGCCGTGGCTGGTGGGCGCGGTGGCGCTGTGCCTGCTGGTCGGATCGGGGTTGCAGGCGAAGAAGGCGTGGACCGGTTCGTTCGCCGAGGACCTGGGCGGCGACGTGCCGGCGCCCGACTTTGCCCGGACGATCGGGCGGATCGGCTATGGCGCGCGGGCGATGGTGTTCGCGGTGATGAGCCTGTTCTTCTTCATGGCGGCGTGGCGAGCGCGGGCGGCGGAGGCCGGCGGCGTGTCCGACGCGCTGGGCGCGATGCGCGACCAGCCGGGCGGGGTCGTGATCCTGGTGGCGATCGGGATCGGGCTGGCGCTGTTCGGCGTGTTCGGATTCGTCGAGGCGCGGTATCGGCGGATCCGGGTGACGCTGCCGGCGGTAGCGCGCGCCTGACCGCTCGCCCTGCCCGCTAGCGCTTGCCCGAGGCGAGGCGCCAGACGGCCTGGACGCGGTCGTTGAGCCCGGTCATCGCATTGCCGCCGATCAGGCGCAGGCGCGGTTCGGGCATGTCGCTGAGCTCCATCCCCTGGGCCTGGAGCAGCCAGAGGCGGCGGAACTCGCCATCCTCGCGCGCGAGCAGCGCCTGGGGGGCGCCATCCTCGACGATGCGGCCGCGTTCGACCACCAGCACCCGATCGAAGTCGGCGATGGTCGAGAGGCGGTGGGCGACCGCGAGCACGGTGCGGCCGACCATCAGCCGCTCGAGCCCCGCCTGGACCGCGAGTTCGGATTCGGTGTCGAGCGCCGAGGTCGCCTCGTCGAGCAGGACGATGCGGGCATCCTTGAGGAAGGCGCGGGCGATGCCGATGCGCTGGCGCTGGCCGCCCGACAGCGAGGTGCCGCGTTCGCCGACGATGCTGTCATAGCCCTCGGGAAGCTCGGCGATGAAGTCGGCGCAGCCCGCCGCCTCGGCCGCGCGGCGGACCTCTTCGTCGGTGGCGTCGGGGCGGGCGAAGCGGATATTCTCCATGACGCTGCGGTGGAACAGCAGCACCTCCTGCGGCACCATCGCGATCGCCTGTTTCAGGCTTTCCTGGGTGACGGCGTCGGTCGGCTGGCCGTCGATCAGGATGCGGCCGGAATCGGGATCGTAGAAGCGCTGGACCAGCTGGAGGATCGAGGACTTGCCCGCGCCCGAGGGGCCGACGATGCCGACCTTCTGGCCGGCCGGCACCTCGAAGCCGAGGCCGTGGAGGATCGGGCGGGCGGGGTCGTAGCCGAAGACGACCGAGTCGAAGCGCACGGTGCCGGCGCCGGGGACGAAGGCGGGGGCGTCGGGCGCGTCGGTGAGCGTGTGGGGGACGCCGACGATCTCGAGCGTCTCGTCGAGATAGCTGAACTGCTGGCTGGTATCGATCAGGGCCATGGCGAGGTCGCGCGCGCCGTGGAGCATGCGGAAGGTGAGCGTGACGATGATGACGACGTCGCCGGTGGTGACCGCGCCCGCCGACCAGCGGCCGATTGCCCAGACGAGCGTGCCGGCGACCATCACCGCCATGGCGATGTCATAGAGGCCGCGGACTCGCTCGACGAAGAACCAGCCCTTGCGCTGGGCGGTGGCCTCTTCCTTGAGGATGCCGCGCAGGCGGTCGAGCTCGCGCTGGCGGGCGGCAAAGGCCTTGAGCACCCAGATGTTGCCGATCAGATCGACCAGCTCGCCGCCGACCACGCCCGCCTTCTGCGCGAAGGCGCGGTGGTGGACATGGCCGCGCAGGCCGTGGCGCACCAGGATGGCGGTGACGATGACGAAGATCGCGGCGAGGACGCCGGCCATGCGCTGGTCGATGGCGATGAAGATGACGAGCGCGCCGACGAAGGTGACGAGCGGCGGGGTGACCTCCATCAGCAGCCGGTGGACCAGCGCGCCGAAATTGCCGGCGAGCGAGCCGATGCGGTGGCCGAGCGAGCCGGCGCGCTGCTGCTGGAAGAAGGGCATCTGGTGGCCGGTCAGATAGTCGAACATGTCGAGCCGGATCTGGATGCCCGAGGTCACCGTCATGTGGCCGAGGAGGAAGGCGCCGCAGCGCTGGAGCAGGCTTTCGGCGACGACCAGGGAGATGAACAGGGCGAGCGCGACATAGACAGCGTTGACGGCGCCGGCCGCGCCGCCGCCCTGGGTCATCGCGTCGACCAGCAGCTTCATCGCGTACTGGACGCCGATCGCGCTGGCGCTGGCGGTGATGACGATCGCGCCGAGCAGCAGGAAGCCCAGCGGCCGCGCGGCGACATAATGGATCAGAAACCGGACCGGGCTTTCCAGAAAACGCACTCTACCTGCTCCAACACCGAACGGCATCGTGCTGCGATGCAGCAGAACCGAACCGATGAAAGCGCAAATGGATGCATCGTTTCGCAGGCGGGTTGAAACGAGCGGGAGTCGGGCGGGTCCGGCGGCGCGACGGCGGCGCGACGGCGGCAGCGCAGAAAATAATCGGCGGGCCGTGTCCGGTCCCGCCGCGGGCTCCCGTTTCCAGATCGACAGCGGGGATGGCGGCCGGAAAGGGGTCAGCAGTTCATCATCGGGCCGGGCGCATCGCGTCGCCGGTAAGCCGACCAGTTCCCGAAAGTCGAAGAATCGAACTCAGAGGAGAACTCGTCATGTCCGTCACTCGCACCACCCGAACCGCGCTGCGCGGCTTCGCAACCGTATCGCTGGGCACGCTCGCGCTGATGCTCGCCGCCGGCCAGGCGCAGGCGCAGAATGTCCAGTGCCCCGACGCCGCCAACACGCCCGTGGGCACGCTCGCCCCCGGATCGGACGACAATGTCGTGTGCGGCGACGCGACCGTGAACGGCGATTCCAACGTCGCGATCGGCGAGGCGTCGACCGTCGGCGGCCCGAACAACACCGCGGTGTTCGGATCGGTCGCGATCGGATATTCGGCGGATGCGACGGCGGGCACGTCGGTGGCGATCGGCGCGGTGACCGAGGCGACGGGCAGCAGCTCGACCGCGATCGGATTCGGCGCACGCGCGGTCGGCACGGAAAGCCTCTCGCTCGGCCTGGTCGCCCAGGCCATGGGCAACCAGTCGATCGCGATCGGGCAGACCAGCATCGCCAGCGGCGAGGCGTCGATCGCGATGGGCCGCGCGGCAAGCGCGCAGGGCAGTTCCTCGATCGTGATGGGCGACGGCGCCAGCTCGCTGGTGGCCGACAGCATCATCCTGGGGCGCGATGCCACGGGGCTGGACTACGGCTCGATCGCGATGGGCTATCTCGCCACCGCGGGCGACCAGTCGATCGCGCTGGGCTTCGGTGCGGACGCGACCGGGCGCAACGGGTCGGCATTCGGCCTGCTGGCGGCGGCGACCGGCGACTATACCACGGCAATGGGTTCGGGCGCGCAGGCGACCGGGCTTGCCGCGACCGCGGTGGGCTATGGCACGACCAGCAGCGGCGACGGCGCGGTGGCGCTGGGCGGCGCGATCAGCGGGGTGCCGACGCTGACCAGCGCGAGCGGGCAGAACAGCGTGGCGGTGGGGTCGGCCAGCGTCTCGGCCGGCACCGGTTCGATCGCGGTGGGCGCGAACGCCAGCACGGTCGATGTCGACTCGGTCGCGGTGGGCTATAACGCCGCGGCGACCGGCTTCAACGCGACGACGATCGGATCGGGATCGCGCGCCAGCCAGTCGGGAACGGCGGTCGGCCAGAATGCGATCGCCAATGCGTTCGGCAGCGTCTCGCTGGGCGTCGCGGCGACCAGTGGCAGCCAGTATGACGTGTCGCTGGGCTTCCTGGCGTCCGCATCGGGCGGGCGCGCGATCGCGCTGGGCAACAATTCGGTCGCCAGCGGCCTCCAGTCGGTCGCGATCGGCGGACAGGGCGGCGGCGGCGGCGCGACCGTCGCGACGGGCGCGCGCGCCTTTGCCGGCGGGTCGGGCGCAGGAGCGCAGGCCGATGACAGCGTGGCGCTGGGCGCCGGTGCGCAGGTCAACGCCGGGGCGACCAATGCAGTGGCGCTGGGCGCCAATTCGGTGGCGGATCGCGCGAACAGCGTGTCGGTCGGCGCGGCGGGTGCCGAGCGCCAGCTGACCAATGTCGCGGCGGGCACGCAGGCGACCGATGCGGTCAACGTCGCCCAGCTGAACGCGGTGGCGGCGACGGCCAATACCGCGCTGGCCAATGCCGCGACGGCGCAGACCACCGCCGACAATGCGCTGGCGGCGGCGACCGCGGGCGGCGCGACGGCCAACCAGGCGCTGGTCGCGGCCAATGCGGCGCAGGGCACCGCGAACACCGCGATCGCCAACGCAGCGACGGCGCAGACCGCCGCCAATGCCGCACAGGGAACCGCCAACACCGCACTGGCGAACGCAGCCACCGCGCAGACGACCGCCAACACGGCCCAGGCAAGCGCCGACGCCGCCCAGGCGACCGCCGACGCCGCCGCGGCCAATGGCGCCTATTTCCGCAGCAACATGACCGGGCCGGGCCCGCAGGCGACCGGGGCCAACTCGATCGCGGTGGGCAGCAACTCGGTTGCGGGGGGCGAATCCTCGGTCGCGATCGGCAACGGCGCGCGCGCGGTGAGCGGCCAGGCGGTCTCGATCGGCGCGGGCAACGTCGCCACCGGCAACGGCGCGGTGGCGATCGGCGATCCCAATGTCGCGACCGGTGCCGGGGCGGTGGCGATGGGCCGCAACAACAGCGCGGTCGGACAGGGCGCGGTGGCGCTGGGCAACCAGAGCACCGCCAACGGCGCATCCGCGGTGGCGCTGGGCGACGGCGCCAATGCCGGCGCGGCGGGCAGCGTCGCGATCGGCCAGGGTGCGGTGGCGACGCGGGTCAACCAGGTCGCGCTGGGATCGGGCGCCTCGACCTATACCATGGCGGGGATCAACTCGTCCGCCAGCCGGGCGGCGCAGCAGGGGGCGCTCAGCCTGGTCACCAGCGATGCCGCGGGCAACCTGGCCACCGCCACGATCGACGTGACCGAGCTGGCGACGTTGGGCTCGCGGATGAGCGCGGCGGAGTCGCGGATCGACCTGGGCGCACGCCGCGCAAATGGCGGCATCGCCGCGGCGATGGCGCTGGGCGGCACCACCATCCCCGGCGACATGAACGTCGCGATCTCGTTCAACCTGGCGACCTATCGCGGCGAGCAGGGCTTTTCGGGCGCGGCCGTCGCCCGGGTGAGCGAGCATGTCTGGGTCAGCGGCGGCTTTGCCGGATCGACCGTCAAGGGATCGACCGGCGGCCGGGTCGGCATGACCTTCGGCTGGTAACGCCCCCTTCCCCGGCTGCGCGCGGGCCTATTGCGCGCGGCCGGGACTTTTCGAGGGATCGCCGGGCGGAAGCGGTGCGAGCGTGAAGCTGTCGATATCGAGCCGCCCCCCGTCCGCGCCGGGATTGTAGCAGGACAAGGCAAGCTGGACCCCCTGGAAGGTGCCGGTGCGCCAGTCGAACATCAGCGGGAAGTCGTCGCCCACTTCGGTCCAGCGCCTGCCGTCGAGGCTGTAGGCGACGCGGCCGAGGCTGGTGGTGAAGTCGGTGTCGGTGCGCAGCCATAGTCGGGTGCCGCGGATCGGCAGCGCGGCTTGGCGCACGGTGACCTTCGGGCCTTCGACGGTCGAGTCGGTCACCCGCATGGTCAGCGCGCGGGCGCCGCCGGGCTGGCCCAGGACCGAGAGCTGGGCACTGATCTTGCCGAAGGTGCCGAAGCCGCAGACGTCGCCGGGGCGGATGCCCGCCAGGTCGAGGCGGACGACCGCGCGCGAGGCGGGCCCCTGGGCCTTTTGCGTCAGGGTATTGCGGGCAAGCCAGATAGTCTCGGCGCGGGTGGCGTGGAGGCGGAGCCAGCCGGGACGCTCCCTGAGCGACCAGCGGCTGTCGTCGGGATTGTGGTTCCAGCGCCATTGCAGGCCGAGCCTGGTCGAGGCGAAGTCGTCCGAACTGGCGGGCTCGGCAAAGGGGTGGCCGGAAATCGGCTTGGCCGCGCGATCGGGGACGCGGCCGGGGGCGTCGGGGGTGCCCCAGATCGGCCAGTCGTCGACCCAGTGGACCGGGCTGATATTGGTCATCCGCCCGATCGCGCCGGCATCGACCATGACGAAGCCGAACCAGCGGCCGTCGGCCAGGTCGACCAGCGCGCCCTGGTGCCCGCCGGTGCGGTCGCGGGTGCTGATCGAGGGGCGCGTCTCCCACGGGCCGGTCAGGCTGCGCGCGCGCGAGATCGTCATCGACAGCCGGCGCGGCACCGCGTTGAAGAGATAATAATAGCCGCCGCGCTTCAGCAGGTGCGACCCCTCGGCCCCCTCGACATAATGGATCGTGCGGGCGGACTTCACCGCAGTGTAGTCGTCGGTGAGCGTCAGCAGCGTGATCGTGCCGTTCGACCCTTCGGCAGTCGCGATATAGCCGGTGCCGTCGTCGTCGAAGAACAGCCCCGGGTCGAACGCCTCGCGGTCGAGCACGGTGTAGGTCCAGGGGCCGGTGATCGCGGGCGCTCGGTACAGGCGGGTCTTCTGTCCCACCGGGGTGATCGCCAGGAAGAACTGGCCGCGATGGTGGCGCAGGCTGGCGGCGTAGAAGCCGTGGCGATAGTCGCCGCCGCCGGTCAGGTCGTAGCGCGGATCGCCGTCGAGTCGCGGCTGGACATGGGTGAGCAGCCGCCAGTTCACCAGGTCGCGCGAGTGGAGGATGACGATGCCCGGCGCGTTCACGAAGGTGGTCGAGACGAAATAGAAATCGTCGCCGACGCGGATGATGTCGGGATCGGGATAGTCGGCGAACAGCACCGGATTGCGATAGGTGCCGTCGCCTTGGTCCGATCGCCAGACCTGGGCCGCGGCGGGCGCCGCGAGGGTTGCGGCGAGCGCGAGCGCCCCGATTCTCGACGCGGATCCCGCCCTGCCCTGCCCCATGACATCACTCCCCTGGCGTTTACGTTAGCGCTATCAAAGCAGGTCCGGACGCATTGCGCCAGCGGGTCGGGCGCCGGCGATCAGGGCGTGTTCATCGGCCGATTCCTACGTGATCCACACAGCTTGCTTTATTCGGATCACCGCAAGTTCCTCTCGTATCGTAGGCGGAATCACCCCTTTCGCCGCGATCGTTCATCTGCGCGAAAGCTTGGGCTGAACACCCAAGGCACGCTTTATGGTGAGGTGCAGCGACGGTTGGACATCCTGGTGATGATGGAGGGGCTTCTCGCCGGCCGGATACGGCGGCTCCGCGACGTCGACCGGACGGCTTGCTGCGATCCCATGAGGACTGGTGTTTATGCGTAAGGAGCAACGCAATGCGTTTCACATCCAATAGCCCGAAGACCCTGTTGATGCTTGCCATGCTGACCGCCCCGGTGGCGGCGATGGCACAGGCGCAGGAGATGCCCCAAGACCAGGCGGCCCCCGCCGCGGCCGAGGCCGATCCCTCGATCATCGTCAACGGCACGCCGCCGGCCGACCTGACCGGCATGCCCTCCGGCCCCGAGGTGGAGGGCATGATTTCCGCGCGCAAGGACGGCAAGCTGCAGGTGACGACCGCCGACGGCACCCGCACCGCGGTGTTCCTGAGCGAGGCGACCCGGATCAAGTCGAAGGGCGGCTTTCTGGGCCTGAGCAGCAACAAGCTGGCGTCGAACCAGCTGCTCAACGGCCTGCCGGTGAGCATCAAGACGGTGCAATGGGCCGACGGCCTGGTGGCCAGCCAGATCGAGCTGAAGAACAAGGACCTGCGCACCGCGTCGATGATCCGCACCGGCACCGAGCAGGGCTTCTCCGAGCAGACCGCGGCGACCGAGGCGCTGCGCGGGCGCGTGGCGAATATCGACCAGTATAACGTCAAGGGCACGACCAACGTGAACTTCGACGTGGGCAAGGCGGTGCTGTCGCCGCAGGCCAAGTCCGACCTGTGCGCCGCCGCGCATCAGGCCGAGGGCATCGACAACGCGCTGCTGCTGGTCGTCGGTTATACCGACTCCACCGGCGGCGAGGACCTGAACCAGGCGCTGAGCGAGAAGCGCGCGGCGAAGGTGGTCAACTATATGCAGCAGCAGTGCGGGTGGAAGCCGTACCGCATGCTGACTCCGACGGGCATGGCCGAAGCCGACCCGGCCGCGGACAACAGCACCCCCGAGGGCAAGGCCCAGAACCGCCGCGTCGCGGTGAACATCATGGTCAGCAAGGCCGTGGACGGGATGTAAGAGACGCCAGGGGGCGGGTGATGGCCCGCCCCCTGGGTTTTTGGGGTTGAGTCTAAAGTCGGCCGAACTCGCACTCAGCTAGTCTAAGTGTAGCTTACTCCATACCACGCTTCGCGCTCCATTTTCCCATTGGGCCGCAAGCCCAAAGGGCCGAACGCGGATGTCGTGACTGAGCGTTTTTTTCTCCTGCTCAACCCGAGCAGCCGGCGCCTTGATCGCGACAAAGACGAGGCGCGCCTATGGTTGAGAAGAGGCCTCAATCTTTACCTGCCAAAACTGATCACGTCATTAATTGCGCATGACGGACGTCACGCTGACATCCATCGCTCTTGATCAATGCAGTGCGGCCGTCACGATTAGCGGCCTATTTATTTCGCGCGATATTTGTCCGTTCGACGGTTCGCCGCCGCCCTTTTCGTATCGCGCGGGTCTGATATATAGCAATGTCGAAAAGGGGGGCCGGGTCTGCGGCGCCAGTGAACGGTGGACCCGGAGTAGTGCATGCACGGTAATCAGCCAACCGTAGCCAGCTTGTTCGCCGGATGCGGCGGATTCGACATAGGCTTCAAGTCAGAAGGCTTCCGCCCCGTCGCGGCCTTCGACATCGATCCGGTCGCCGTTGACACGTTCAACGCTAATATCGTCGATGTCGCAAGGATCTGCGACCTCTCAAATACTACACCACAAATTTCGGCGGACGTTCTTCTCGCCGGATCGCCCTGTCAGGGATTTTCGACCGCAGGCAAGCGCGCGCTGGAGGATCCGCGCAACGATCTCCTAATTCGTGCGGGTGAAATCGCTTTGGCAGTTCGACCCAAGGTCTTCGTGCTGGAGAATGTGCCAGCGGCGATTTCGGGCCGGCATGGCAGCCGCTGGGAACAGGTCGAGGCAATGCTCCGCGCCGGTGGATATATGGTAGAGAGGATCGTCGCCGAAGGGCCAGGTAGCGGCGTTCCCCAGTTGCGCAAACGCTTGTTTCTGTTGGCGTGGCGGGGGGATGTTCCCGTACGGTGCGATCTGGCACCGCGGGCGAGCCCTCCGCTCATGGAGACACTCGCCGGGATTGGCGACGCCTCGGGCCATGATCCGCTACCGTTCAGACCATGCTCCCGAGAGGCGCATATTGCGGCGCGGATAGGACCGGGTCAGAAGTTGTGCAATGTCCGCATTAGCCCGGCGGCAGTTCACACTTGGGATATTCCAGAGGTTTTCGGCCCTACGACGGAAAGCGAGAAAATCGTACTCACGGCGATCGTGCGGTTGCGGCGGCGCGACCGGCGACGTGATTTTGGCGATGCCGACCCAGTCGAGATCGATCGCGTCTGTTCACATCTGGGACGCTGCTGCCATGCTGAGGTGGAGCGACTCATCTCGCTCAACTATCTCCGTCGGGTCGACGACTACATCGACCTAAAACATACCTATAATGGCAAATTTCGACGTCTGCCGCTCGATGGTCCTTCGCCTACCGTCGACACCCATTTCGGCGACCCAGCGCTCTTCCTGCATCCGCGCGAACATCGAGGACTGACCCCCCGCGAGGCAGCCCGGATACAGGGATTCCATGACAAGTTCGACTTTGGTGACGTCAAGGCGCGCGCGTTCCGCTTGATCGGCAACGCCGTACCTCCCCCGATGGCGGGTCGGCTCGCCCATTTCGTGCGCGACGTGCTCCTGCCGGTGGCAGCATGAGCGACCGACTCCGGACGCTCCTCATCCGTTGGGGGCTACGTGATTGGGCCGAGGGCGAAGAGGCCCTGCTGGACCTGGATACCGTGCAATATCTCGGTCGTCGGGTGTGGGACGATTATGAGCCCGCGCAATTCGACCGCTTCGAGAACCGGCTAGACCGCTGGTTGCACAATGTTGACGACGAGCGCGACCAGCTTACCCTATTTCGACTGCTCGAAAGACTGTTCTTCGTTGGCAGGCCCGAATTTGAATCGCTATGCCGGGCGGCCTTTCATGGTCCCGTAACGCGTTGGCTAGTAGAACAATGCAATATTGATATAGCGGACGCAGCAGCGGGTCATCAGATCGAGACAGCGGTTGAACAAACATGGTTCTGTCCTGCGACCGATAGCATGCGAATTAATGCCTTTTTGAAGGTCAATGGACTCACTGGAAAGTCTCATCGGCCCGAATGGCGGTCCTTGCGCAAATTCGGCGACGTCGAAAAGATAAAGACCTACCTCGAAGCCGAAAATGTGCGGCGTCTCGTTCTGCTTGAGGATTTCGTAGGAAGCGGCACCCAGATCGGGAGCGTCGTGCGCTTCGCTGCTAACAATTTTTTTGATCTTCCGGTCCTCGCCTGCCCCCTCGTCGTCTGCCCTAAGGGCGACGAGGTCTGCAATGGGATTGCGAACGACCATGCCATGGTTAGTTATGAACCGGCGCTTAGGATCGCCGCCGATGCTCTCTTCGCAGCCGATCCAGTCGCCAATGAGGCGCCGCTTCATCAAAAGGTGCGCGACCTGACGCTCCGCGTAAAAGCCCGTCTTGGCCCGACCGAACCCGATGCAGCGTCACAACGCCACCACGGCTTCAAGGGAACAGGCGCTGTCGTGGCGCTCTATTCCAACTGTCCAAACAACTCGCTGCCAATCCTCTGGGATGCCACCGACGATTGGAAACCGCTATTCCCTCGGCTGAAGCGCGCATAACGATGCAGATCAATCCCTTTTTCGAAGTCTACGTCGGCGACCGCCTGACGAGCGGCGAGTTCGTCGGAATTTTTAGCCCTTTTCTGGTGGAACATGCACAAGCGCTGTTCCTGCCCGGAAATGTCGTAGTGAAGGGCATACAGGGCAGCGGCAAGAGCATGCTCCTGACTTTACTAAAAGCCGATGTGCGTTGCGAATATGCACGCGCAATGGCCCAATTCCCCGTTCAGGGCGTCACAGGCGACTTCATAGGCGCCGGGATCAATCTTGCGCACTGCAACGCCATGGATTTTGGCTACCGGCGGCTCACCGATGATCCAGAGGAGAATGCGCTCCTTTTCGCGGATTTCGTCAATCACCAAATCCTGCTCGATCTATTTGAGTCGCTCCGCAAGCTTGCCAATCCAGATCGCGCGATAAAGCACTATCCGGCCGTGTTGCTCGACCGCGAGCGCACGGAGGACTTCACTCAGAACATCCGAGACCATCCCGTTTTCCAAGGCTCTCTCGCCGGCTGCCAGACGATCGAGGAAGTCGAGACGAGCATGCGGCGCCGGATCAACACTTTTGTTCGCTATCTACACCGGAACGATCGCCACTTGGATGAGGGCATCCGCGGTACTAAAACCGACATGGGAACGCCTATCTCTACCGTCGTTGCCGAGCTCAAACGGTCCGGTATCATTACGGATAAGGTGCCTGTTTTCATCCATGTCGATCAATACGAAGAACTAGCTAACATCTCTGCCCCCGACGAACGGACGCCCGATTATCGCGCGGTCATAAATCGTGCCTTGGCCCGGCGTGATCCAGCCGTATCATACCGGATCGGCACACGCGGCCACGCTTGGAGGGACCATGGGCGTATTCTCGGATCGACCGCGCAGCTTGAGGAGGAACGGGACTATAAGTTTGTCGATCTCGACTTACTGCTCAAGCGCCCGGAGAATCCGAAGACCTATATTTTCCCACGATTCGTCGCCGATGTCTTTGCGCGGAGGCTGCGGCATGTCGGGTTGGCGTCGGACGACATGCAGGGCGACAAGCTCCTGGGCAGCATCTTTGGGGACGGTATCGCGCCGCAGGAAAAGGCCCGTCGGTATGGTGGGACAAATCCGGCGCGCGCGGTAAAAGTCGATCCGGACTGGCCCGAACCCTTTTCAACCGCGCTCAGGGATATGGTCGATCGTGATCCACTAGACGCGCGTCTGTTGGAGGCAAGGGCGCTGCAACGAACCGACCGGACAGCGTCACGGGCAACCCGCCTACTGCCCGGCGAACTGACAATAGCCATCCGCGCCGACGTTGAGCGCGAATGGTGGCGCAAGGAGCGAGTAGAACTAGCGCTAGTGCAGATCGCAGGACGTTGCCAGGAACGCCCAATCTGGTCCGGAAAATCGGAGGTAATAGAGCTGAGCGGTGGTAATATCCTTACTTTCCTCAACATCTGCCAGAATATTTGGGACACCAAAAACCAGCTGGGTCGCCGAAGCCGCGACACGGGGCTAACCCGTATCGATGACGATCTGCAGGCCATTGGTATATTGAAAGCGAGCGAGTACTGGCTACGCAAGATCCTGCGCGAAACCGGGAGGAGCGGCGATAGAAGCCGTTTCGTCCAGTTACTAGGGACGTTTCTCGCCCGAAGGCTTCATTCCGACCGGCGAATGAGCAATCCCGGTCACAATGGCTTTTCGTTGCCGGACGACGAACTCGCCGCTCCGGCATTCGCCTTCGTCCAAGATCTTCTGTGGGAGATGGTGGATTATGGCAGCTTGATAGCTTCGAGTCACACTACCAAAGAGAAGGACCGGGTACCGCGAACAAAATTCTATTTGAACCCCGTACTCTGTCCGCATTTCCGCATCCACTATAAGCGGCTGAAGGAGCCGATCTACGTCCATGTCGCCGAAGTAGCTGGCTGGATGGCCGAGGCGAAACTGCCAGTGCCCGAGGGCGTTCGGCGCAGCCGGCCGAATAGCGACCCCGCCCCGCTGCCGCTGTTTGAGGATTAACGATGCAGCCTTTTCGACCTTGGGGGCAGATCGACTGGTTACTCCGCCGCGTCGAGGGGAAAGCTTGGTCAATGATCGGCTGTTGCGGGACAGAAAAGCGAAGCATCAGCCTAGCCAGACACTTAGGACGCGCTTCCCTCGAGCATGTCACCATGATCGAAATTCACGATCCCCAGCCGCTCGATCTCGGAGCGGTCGTAGAGCGTTTGGCTGAGCACCGGGCGGCGCTCGTCGCCGCCGGCTATACCCCGGGAGAGATCGTGCCGGCACCGCTCGTGGCCGACCTAGACATGATTACGGGAATTGTGACCGATCTAGTCGAGGCGGGTAGCACCAGCCTCCTCATTGATCTGACGTCCTTACCGAAGCATTGGTTTTTCCCGCTCATCCGCGCGGCGCTCGCCGAGGCCGCGATTGAGGACGTCATCGCTTGCTACACAGCAGGAGTCGGATATGCCACCACCTTGTCAGAGAATATCTCCCCTCTCCGCGTCCTACCAAGCTTTGCGGGCGATGCCGCGCGAGACCGTCACGGATCGCTGATCATCGGTATTGGCTTTGAACCCACCGGGCTCGATACCTTGCTCGATGATCAGCAATCAGATGCTATCCGTCTAATATTTCCGTTCCCTCCCGGCCCACCCGGACATCAAAGGAACTGGATGTTTGTGAAACATATCGAAGAGCTAACGTCAAAAAATCAGATCGACCCCCCGGACAGAGTCCACATACACATGTATGATTGCCCTCAAATATTCGACGCGTTGTGCGAGATGACTGAAGACGGTGCGATCAGTTCGGCGATCGCCCCTTATGGTCCGAAGACGATGTCGCTTGCCATGTGCTTGTTTGCGCTGGCGACCGAAGCAGCGAAACGGCCGGCGGTACCTGTCTATTATGCCCAGCCTTTGCGGTACGCCCTGAATTATACAAAGGACGCCGCTATGCGTGGAGACGCGCCCGACGCAATCGGCTATTGTCTGCGCCTTGGCGGTCGAGACCTCTATCGCATTGCATGACTCTTTTTAGTTCCTTATATGTTCCAATTCCTGAGACCCGCATTCTTGCCAATCCATGATGGGGAAAGCAGTTGCGGCAGGATGTGAAGGATTAATAATGACCAGCGGAACGCCAGATGCCGAGATCATGGTGGCGCGCGCGCAGATGAGTGAAACCCGGCGTCCTACTGTCGCCGCACTCGAGGCAATTCTCCAGATAGAGCACCGGGTGCTCGATCACGGCTTCGTCAGAGTCATTGATTACATGGGTGATGATGGCGCTATCGTGCAGGCCGCGAGGGTGTCCTATGGGCGCGGCACCAAGAAGGTTAGCGAGGATCGTGCGCTGATTCGCTATTTGATGCGTCATTGGCACTCAACCCCTTTCGAGATGTGCGAAATCAAGCTGCATGTGAAGTTGCCTATCTTTGTTGCGCGACAATGGGTCCGGCATCGTACGGCAAACATCAACGAGTACTCGGCGCGCTACTCGATCCTTGATAGAGAGTTTTATACCCCGTCGAGGGAGCATCTGGCAGCGCAGACGACAATCAACCGTCAAGGACGGGGTGCAGTGCTGGAAGAAGAGCAGGCCGCGCGTGTCCTCCACTTGCTTCGGGAAGATGCCGAGCGCTCCTACGCCACCTATCGCCAGCTGCTTAATGACCCCGACGATCCGGACCATGATGCCGACCGAACAGGGCTGGCGCGTGAACTAGCGCGGATTGGCCTCGGCCTGTCCACCTACACACAGTGGTATTGGAAGACAGACCTTCATAATCTATTCGGATTTTTACGTCTCCGCGCAGACCCACATGCACAGTTCGAAATTCGCATTTACGCCGAGCTCATACGAGATATCGTTCGGCAGTGGGTACCGGTCAGTTGCGAAGCGTTTGAGGATTATCGCATGAATGCAGTTTCTCTGTCCGCCGCCGAGGCGGATGTTGTTCGGAAGGTTCTAGCGGGTACGACATTGTCACGCCCGCAGAATATTTCAACGCGCGAATGGTCGGAGTTTGCTACGCGATTTGGCATAATAGGAGCCTAAACAGCAGTAACTGAGGACTGTCCTTGGGCGACAGTGGTCCACTCTTATACGTCCGCTCGAACGCAGCGCCTCCTTTAATTAAAGACGCAGGGAGCGGGCATGGGCTCGCCCCCCTAGTTTGTGTGGTTTTTTGGATCCGCGCTCTCATCAGCAGTTCGCTCGGGCGTGGTCGCTGCTATCTGACCGCCATGCGCCCCCAGTCAGCCATTGCAGCGGGCTCCCCGATCATCAGAAAGCGGGCCAGCTTCACCCATGGGCTCGAATAACTGGATCTGGGCATCAGGCTCATTCTCAACCGTCCAACCAATCCGCAGCGATCTCCCCCCGATGCCCCTCCGGCGCCAGCGCGGCGCGCAGCGCTTCGAGCAGGGGCGGCAGCGCCTGGGTGAAGGCGTAGGGCGGATTGACGATGAACAGGCCCGCGCCGTTGTAGATGCCGGGCTGATCGGCGTCATACAGCCAATGCTCGACCGACAGGAATTTCAGGATGGCGAGCCTGCGCAGCTGGCCCTTCCACCGCTCATGCGTGGCGCGGTCCTTCAGCGGGTACCAGATCACCGTCACGCCATGCGCCCATTTGCGGTGCGCCGCGGCGAGCGTGGTCGTGATGCGGGCGCGTTCGTCGGTCTGTTCGTAGGGCGGGTCGACCACCACCACGCCGCGTGCCGTACGGGTCGGGAGCAGCGCCAGCCAGAGCTCGTACGCGTCGCGCTCGTGCACGGCGGCGGGCGTGCCGCGCATCGCGCGGCGCAGGGCGGCGGCGTCCTCGGGATGCTTTTCGTTCAGAATCAGCGCGTCCTGCGGACGCAGCATCTGCGCCAGGATCTGGGGCGAACCGGGGTAGAGGTGCGGTTCCGCCCCGGCATTCACCGCGCGTACGGCGGCGCGATAGTCGTCCAGCAAGGGGTTCGCGTCGGCAAAGGCGCGCAGCACGCCGTGTGCGGCTTCGCCGGTGCGCTGGGCCTGGTCGCCGGCAAGGTCGTAGATCCCGCAGCCGGCATGGGTGTCGATGAGGGTCAGCGCGCCCTCCTTGTGCTGCAGGGCCCGGACAAGGGCGATCAGCAGGCTGTGCTTCACGACATCGGCGCTGTTGCCGGCATGGAAGGAATGGCGGTAGTTCATCGGGATCCAGAAAGCGGGCGGAAGGGGTCAGAGCCCCTCTGAGCGAAGCCTCAAATCAGCTTTCGCGGTCGGCGGCAACCGGCAGCAGCCATGGCCGTGATCCGCGATCCAGCCAGAGTGCGTCATCGGCCATGGGTGCCGCCGGTCCCCTCCCCCGGGCCGGAGCGCTCCTCGAACCGGCCCGGCGCGATCCCGGCGACGGACCAGTCGCCGATCGACCAGCGGACCAGCCTGAGGGTGGGCAAGCCGACCGCCGCCGTCATCCGGCGCACCTGCCGGTTGCGCCCTTCGCGGATGGTGAGTTTCAGCCAGCTGTCGGGGATGAGCTTGCGCTGGCGGATGGGCGGATCGCGCGGCCACAGGTCCGGCGCGTCGATCCGCTCGACTTCGGCCGGCAGGGTCATGCCATCGTTGAGCCGGACGCCCTGGCGCAGGCGCTCCAGTTCGGGCGCCTGCGGATCGCCTTCGACCTGGACGAGATAGGTCTTGGGCATCTTGAAGCGCGGATCGGCAATGCGCGCCTGCAGCCGCCCGTCGTCGCACAGCAGCAGCAGGCCCTCGCTGTCGCGATCGAGCCGGCCGGCCGGATAGACGCCCTTCACCGCGATGAAGTCCGACAGGGTCGAGCGAGTCGTCGGCGATCCGCGATCGGTGAATTGCGACAGGACGCCGAAGGGTTTGTTGAACAGGAGCAGCCGGGCCATGCCCGGGTCATATCGTTCGGCTGCGGCTGTGTCTCCAGCCGCCGACGAGACCCTGCCCCCTCAGATCCGCCGGATGATCGCCCGGTTCAGCGTCGCATCGGCCAGCGAGTAATAGAGCCAGATCGCATCGTCCACGATCACCACCGATGCGGCGAAGGCGATGTCGGCGGCGCTGCGGTCCGGGGCCGGTGGCGGGGTGATGAGCGGTTCGATGCAGCGGTCGACGACCCGGCCATAGTCCGCGTCGAACGCCACCCAGCCGATCCGCCAGCGCGCGTCGCGGGTCGCGCCGTTGTAGAACATGACGGGGAAGTTCTTGTCGGTGGTCAGCAGCGGGCCGGTCGACAGGTGCCAGCTGTCCCAGCCGTCGGGGCGCGGGGCGAAGGGCGGCGGCTGGCGATCCCAGGGCCCTGCCACGCTCTTGCCGATGGCGAGGCCGACCCGCGAGGCTTCGGCATGGGCATATTCGTAGAACAGGCGCCACTCCCCGGCCCTGGTGCGATCGACCGTCGCCTCCTTGATGTTGCCCTCGCTGTCGGAGTTCAGCATCGCCACGCCGCGCTTCACCAGCGCGTCGAGCGACGGGCCGGTCGCGTAGAGAAGTTCGGCATGGGCGCGGGTGGCGTCGACGCCGGTGTAATAGACGACCAGGCTGCCGTCGGGCAGGACGACCGGGGTCGGGTCCTCGCACCCGCCGATATCGTCCGGGCCCGGCCCGGGCCCGAGCACCGGCCCGCCCTCGACCGCGAAGCTTAAGCCGTCATCGGACAGGGCGTGCCAGATCGAGCCGGTGTCGCCGGCGGCGCCGTGGTCATAGTCGGCATGCGGAACGGCGCGCACCAGCATCGCCAGCTTTCCGTCGGGGCGTCGCCAGACATAGGGGCTCATCAGGTCGCGCCGGGCGAAGGCTGCCGGGCCGGTGACCGTAACGGCGTCGATCTGCTCGACGTCGAAGTCGATCATCGGGGTCGCGGCACTCATGCGCCCAGCGCCACGGCAAGCGACAGCGCGCCGTCGATGGTGACGGTCGTGCCAGTGATATAGTCGGCGGCGGGCGACAGGAGGAACAGGACCAGCGCCGCGACCTCGTCGGGCCGGCCGGCGCGGCCCCAGGGGATCGCCGCCTGCTTGGCCTTCAGCTCCTCGGGATGGTCGAGCGCGGACTGGTTCATCGGGGTGAGGATCATGCCCGGCGCGACGCCGTTCACCGCGATGCCCCTGGGCGCGAGTTCGAGCGCGAGCGTCGCGGTCAGCTGCGCCAGTCCGCCCTTCGCCGCGTCATAGTCGACGCCGCCCGCGCGCGGCGCGCGTTCGTGGATCGACGAGATGTTGACGATCCGCCCCCCGGCGCTCGCCGCCTCCAGCGCGCGCACCATGCGGCGGCAGGTCAGGAAGGGGCCGTAGAGATCCGAGCGGATCACGCGATCGAACTGAGCCAGCGCCATGTCGGCGATCATCACCCCGCTCATGTTGAGCCCGGCGGAATTGACCAGCAGGTCGACGGTGCCGAACGCCGCCTCGGCCGCGGCGAACAGTCGCTCGACCGCGGCCTCGTCACCGACATCGGCCTGGATCGCGATCGCCCGGTCCGGGCCGCCGATGGCGGCGCACAGCGCGGTCGCGGCGGCTTCGTCCCGGAAATAGGTGATGGCGACGCGCGCGCCGGCATCGCCCAGCGCCCTGGCGCAGGCGGCCCCGATGCCGGATTCGCCGCCGGTGACGATCGCCACATGGTTGTCGAACATGCCTGCTCCTTTCCTGCGCGACATCCCGTCACCATGGTGCTGGTCGCCATGGCAGGTCTGCCACCTCCTGCGCCAAACCTCCCGTTACAAATGAGTCACGCGGGCGTGGGCGTGGCTGGCCGAGCGCAGCACGGCATCTTGCCTCGCGCGCATCGGCGGCCTAAGGCGCTCGCATTCGCAAGGACCGGGTGAAATTCCGGGTGGCTATTCCGGCCGCCGATCCGCCGGACAACAACATGCACCGATCCTCATGCGCCCGCGCGGCGCCTCGTGCCCTGTTGTGGAAATCCAATGACATTCGATCTTTCCGCCTATCGCCGTCAGTGGTTCACTGACGCTGCCGCCGCCCGCCGGGACGTTCTTGCGGGCATCGTCGTCGCGCTGGCGCTGATTCCCGAGGCGATCGGGTTTTCGATCATCGCCGGCGTGGATCCGCGCGTCGGCCTGTATGCCTCGGTCGCGATCGCGATGACGATCGCGCTGATCGGGGGGCGGCCGGGGATGATCTCGGCCGCGACCGCGGCGGTGGCGGTGCTGGTCGGGCCGCTGGTGCGCGATCACGGGGTCGAGTATCTGTTCGCGGCGACGATCCTGATGGGGCTGATCCAGTTCGTCGCGGGCCTCGCGCGGCTGGACCTGGTGATGCAGTTCGTCTCGCGGTCGGTGATCACCGGATTCGTCAACGCGCTGGCGATCCTGATCTTCCTGGCGCAGCTGCCGCAGCTGGTCGGCCAGGGGTGGGAGACCTACGCGATGGTCGCCGGGGGGCTGGCGATCCTCTATGGCTTTCCGCGGCTGACGCGCGCCGTCCCCTCGCCTCTGGTCGCGATCCTGGTGCTGAGCGCGATCAGCATCGCGCTGGGGCTGTCGGTCAATACGGTCGGCGACATGGGTCGCTTGCCCGAAGGGCTGCCGAGCCTGGCGCTGCCGCAGGTGCCGCTGACGATCGAGACGCTGCGGTTCATCCTGCCCTATGCGCTGACGATGGCAGCCGTGGGCCTGCTGGAGTCGCTGCTGACCGCGCAGATCGTCGACGACATGACCGACAGCGACAGCGACAAGCGGCGCGAATGCGCGGGCCAGGGCGGCGCGAACATCGTCGCGGCGCTGTTCGGCGGAATGGGCGGATGCGCGATGATCGGCCAGTCGGTGATCAACGTGACGTCGGGCGGGCGCAGCCGGCTGTCGACCTTCGTCGCGGGCGCGTTCCTGCTGTTCCTGCTGGCGGTATTGGGGCCGTGGGTCGGGCAGGTACCGATGCCGGCGCTGGTGGCGGTGATGATCATGGTGTCGATCGGGACGTTCAGCTGGAACTCGATCCCGAACCTGCGCCGCCATCCGCCGACATCGTCGGTGGTGATGGTGACGACGGTGGTGGTCGTGGTGGCGACGCGCGACCTGTCGCTGGGCGTGCTGGCGGGGGTGCTGCTGTCGGGCATCTTCTTCGCCGGCAAGGTGCAGCGGATGTTCGCGGTCGAGCGCGAGGCCGCGGAGGACGGGGCGAGCGCGACCTATGTCGTGTCAGGCGAGATCTTCTTCGCATCGGTCGACCGGTTCACCCGGGCCTTCCAGGCCGAGGACAGCGCGCAGCAGGTGCGGATCGACGTGAGCACCGCGCATTTCTGGGACATCTCCGCCGTGGCGGCGCTCGACAGGATCGTCGCCCGGCTGCGCCGCGAGGGCCGCGTGGTCGAGGTGGTGGGCTATAACCGCGCCAGCGCCGATATCGTCGACCGCTTTGCGCGGCACGACAAGACGGGGGTCGAGTTGGGCGCGGTGCCGCACTGACTCGCGGCGGGCGGGCGGCCCCTGCCCGGCTCCCTATTTCCCCCGAGCCACGCACTTCCCGCCATCGGGACCCACCGCGCCGGTGCAGAAGCGTTCGGCGATCTTCGGCTCGGCGATCTCGTTCAGGCGGTTGCGGCCGTCGGCGCCGCGCTCGAGATCGAAGCCGTCATAGAGTCTGCCCGAGGCGGTGAAGGTACGGAAGCGGAGCGTGCCGCCGTCGACATCGACGACCTGGTAGAGTTCGGTCGCCTCGGCGGTGCGATCGGGCTGGGCGCGGGCGCGGTCGTTGAGGCCGTACATCTTCGATCCGGTGACCGAGACGAGATAGACCGGGCCCTGGACGGCGCCGTCGGCCCGTGCCTTTGCGCTGACCGCGCGGCCGCCTTCCGAGGTCAGGCGGCTGTAGCAATGGTCGTGGCCCTGAAGCACGAGATCGACCTTGCGCGCATCGAAGATCGGCTTCCAGACCGACTTGATTTCGGCCGTATCGCGAGGGCGGGCGCAGGTGAAGACGGGCTGGTGGAACAGGACGACGTTCCATTTCGCCTTGCTGGAGGCGAGCGTCGCGTCGAGCCACCTGGTCTGGGCATCCATCGCGCCGAGATCGATCGCCGCGGTGCCGTCGAGGACGATGAAGCGGACGCCCTGATAGTCGACGAAATAGGTGGTCGCCTTGACCGGATCGGTGCCGTTGGCGGGCAGCGCGAACTGGAGCGGCCAATAGGGGCCGAGCTTGCGGCTTTCCGCGCCGGTCGGCAGCGTCACGTCGACATATTCATGGTTGCCGGTGGCCGGCAGTTGCGGAACGATCGACCAGTTATAGCCGCCCGCCTGGTTCCATTCGCCCCATTCGTCGTCATGGTCGAGATCGTCGCGCTGCGCCGCGAGATCGCCGGCGTGCAGCACCAGCTCGATATTGCCGTTGGCGTGGAAGGCCTGGCGGATCACGCGGCTGGCATAGGTGAGGATGCCGTTCTGGATGTCGCCGAGATAGAGGAAGCGGAACGGGCGTGCTTCTGCCGCGGCGGTGCGGAACTGGAGCCATTCGGTCCAGCCGGCGCTGCCCTTCAGCCGATAGGCATAGACGGTGTCGGGAGCGAGGCCGGTGAAGCGGACCTGGTGATAGCGGGCGGCGCCGTTGGCGCTGTCGATCGTCCGGCTGGATCCGGTGCGACCCTGAGCCTTTTCGTCGAGCGTCGGGCCGTCGACGGCGACCGCGATCTGCGCCTCGCTGGCGGCCTGGGCCATGTCGGTGCGATAGGCCACGGCCATCTCGCGCGTGGGGTCGGCGCCGGGGGTCAGGACGATGCGGTCGGGCAGGTTGCGCGGCGCATAGGGCTGCCCCGCCGAGCGCGGGATCGGACCCGCCGCCTCCTGTGCGCCGGCTGGCAGCGTGCCCAATTGGGCGGCTGCGGCCAAGGCCAGGGCGAGCGAGAGGCGGCGGGTCCGATTCTTCATCGACATGCTTTCACGTGAGGCGGGATCAGAAGCTGGCGCTGACGCCGAACTTCGCGGTCCAGCTGTACTTTTCATACTGGAGCAAGCGCTTGCGGCCCTCGAAGTTCTGATAGGCGAAATAGGGCGCGTCGGTGACGTTCACCCAGTCGGCGAACAGGCGGACGCCCTTGGCCACCCGGTACTTGGCCGACAGGTCGAGCTGGAAATGCTGATCGACATAGCGGTCCTGGTCGGCCGAGCCGCCCAGCTCGTCGAGATACTTGTCGCGGTAGGTGCCGGCCGCGCGGAACGAGACGCGGCCCTTTTCATAGCCGAGCACGACGTTGAAGGTGTTGCGCGAGGTCGAGGGCAGCGAGATGCGGCGCGGATCGGTCAGGTCGTCGCCCGCGAACACCGTGCCGGTGGCATCGGTGAGCGTGTAGTTGGCGTTGAGCAGCAGCCCGTCCAGCGGCGCCGGCAGGAAGGTGAAGCGCTGGGCATAGGACAGTTCGAGCCCCTTGACCTTGGCGGTCTCGCCGTTGCGGAAGGTGGTCGCCTGGATATAGTCGATGCCGAGGATCTCGCCCGCGCCAGTCTCGGTCACGTTGACGATGAAGCCGTCGATCGACTTCCAGAACAGACCGGCGGTCAGTGCCGAGCCGTTGGCGAAATACCATTCGGCCGAGGCGTCGGCGTTCCAGGCGCGATAGGGCCGCAGGTTCGGGTTGCCGAATTCGGCCTCCGCATCCTCGTTGACCAGCACGCGCGGGGCGAGGTTCGACAGCTTGGGGCGGACCAGGTTCTTGTAGCCCGCCAGGCGCAGCACGACGTTGCGCACCGGTTCGTAGCGGAAGGTGAGGCTGGGCAGCCAGTCGGTATAGCTGCGGGTCGCGCGGTTGGGGATGACGTCCAGCGTGTCCTCGTTCACCGAGAAGGCGCGGATGTCGTTATAGGTCCGCTCCATGCGAACGCCGCCGACGACGCGCAGCGTGTCGGTGTCGTAGCGGCCGAGGAGATAGCCGGCCAGCACGTCCTCGGTGATCGCATAGTCGGACGACGCCGAGTTGATCGTCGTGTCGTCCTCGTTGAGGGTGAAGCCGTTCTTGTTGCTGTTGTAGAAGTCGGTCGGGGCGGTGTGGCTGGGCACCGGGCCAAGATCCGCGATGCGATAGGTCTGGGCACCCAGCACATTGGCGAGGGTGTAGCCGCCGGTGCCGGTATAGCCGTCATAGACCAGGGCATCG
Organism: Sphingomonas rustica; assembly: GCF_039652585.1. Lineage (NCBI taxonomy): Bacteria > Pseudomonadati > Pseudomonadota > Alphaproteobacteria > Sphingomonadales > Sphingomonadaceae > Sphingomonas > Sphingomonas rustica. Next base: position 26,479 of record NZ_JBDIZK010000001.1, read on the forward strand.
AGGTCGTAGGACTTGTCGCGCCAGCGCGACTTGATGCCGCCCTGGACGGTGAAGGTGCCGTTGGCGAGCGCGAATTCGCGGGCGAGGTCGGCGCGGACCGCCCATTCCTCGTCCTTCGAGTCCGACAGGTCGGTATATTCGAGCTCGTTGAAGCCATAGCTGGCCGGGTTGTTGACCAGCGCGGTGTTGCCGGTGAGGCTGAAGAGCGGGCGGCGGATGTCCGAATAGTCGAAGTTGACGCCGACCTGGTTCGCGCCCGAGCCGTTGAAGCGCGCCTGGAAGCGCGTCGGATCGACCGAGCCGTCCTCCTTCTCGCTCGCGCGCGAATAGGAGGCCGAATAGGTGAGCTTCCACGGGCCGGTCTCGGTCTCGCCGCCGACGACGAGCGAACCGATCCGCTGCCGCTCGAACCGGTCCTTCATGCGGCGGCGGATCTCGATCCGCGCGCCGTCGGTGCCGGCAGGCGGGTTCAGGCCGCGATTGTTGCTGAGGAAATTGGCCGAGGTCGCGGTGCCCGAGACCGGGTTGATGCGCGATTCGTTCATCACGAAGGTGAGGTCGGCGCGATATTCCTGGTCGGAGAAGATGCTGTACAGGCCGCGCGCATAGAGCTTGGTCGTGTCGCTGGGCCGCCAGTCGAGGTTGAGCGAGGCGCCGAGGCGCTCACGCTCGACGTCATAGTCGCGATACTGGAGCTGGCGGGCAAAGACGATGTCGCCGGCCTTGTCCCAGTCGCTGGCCTCGATATTGTCGGTCTCGAACTTGCGCTTGTAGTAGCTGATGCCGCCGGCGATGCCGAAATTGTCGCCGAGCTTGGTCGAGAAATCGAACGACGCCTTGGGCGTCAGCGCGTCGGCATAATCGTTATAGCTGCCCTCGACCTTGACCGAGAACAGGTCCTTCTTGCGATCGAACGCGCTGACCGTGTTGATCTCGATCGAGGCGCCGATCGTGTCGCCGTCCATGTCCGGGGTCAGCGACTTCTTGACCTCGATCGATTCGATCAGTTCGGCCGGGACCACGTCGAGCGCGACCGAGCGGACGTCGCTCTCCGGCGCGGGCAGGCGGGCGCCGTTGATCGAGGCCGAGTTGAGTTCGGGATCGAGGCCGCGGACCGAGACGAAGCGGCCCTCGCCCTGGTCGTTGAGGATGTTCACGCCGGGCAGGCGGCGCATCGATTCGGCGACATTCTGGTCGGGGAACTGGCCGATCGAGTCGCGGGTCAGGACGCTCTCGACGCCGTCGGCGGCGCGCTGGCGCGACAGGCTGCTCGACAGGCTGGCCGCCTGGCCGACGACGATGATCTGGTTGTCGCCGCCCAGCACCAGATCGATGCGGACATTGCCGCTGTCGGAAACGGTGATCGTGCTGGTGGTCGGCTCCGTACCGACATAGCGCGCGACAACCGTGTAGGTGCCAGCGGGAACGTCGCCGAAGCGGAAGCCGCCGTCGCGCCCGGCCTCGACCACGCGGCCCAGTTCGACGATCCGGACCTCGGCACCCTGGAGCGTGCGGGTGCCCGAGCCGTCGGTCACCGTGCCGACGACGTCGCTGGCAAGGGCAAGTGCGGGCGTGAACAACAGGGCGGCACCGGCGAGCAGCCCGGCCTGGAACCGGCGAGAGTTCAGCATTGAAGAGTTCCCTTTTCGCTAATCTGGCGCGCAACCCGGATGGCTGCGCTCTGGTCGGGGATCTCTTCGGACAGCCGCCATCGCCCGCGAGTTGCGGCTGAATGGCATGGTCTCGATGTCCCCTTCCGGGCGGCGCATGTGCTGCGTCGCCTCGCTGGTCGGCCGGTTGGCCGCATCGCGTGACGCCCGTGTTACGATTGTGCGTCCAAGCCGTGAAAGCCGGATGGTATTTTTCTGACATGCATCTAAGCATCTGATTCAACGACACAAAATCAGCCACACTGCCGCAGAAAATTGTCGCCCCGTTGCGGACGGCGGGGGGAAGCGGTCTCCCTGGCGCGCTTTTCCTTGGGGAGCAGGCCGGTCGGGTCTAGTGGGCATCCTCCACAGAGGAGCTGCCGTCATGACCGATCCCGAGCCGCCGGGCATCCGCTTTCGCTGGGACAAGTCGGACGCGACGGCCCGCGCGGCGGCCGCGTTCGCGGGGCGGGTGATCGGGTCGGATGCGCGCTATATCAGCCATGGCGAAATCCAGACCGGGCTCAGTCCGGATGGACGGCATTGGGCGGACGGTCTTGCCGGCCTGTACGCCGAGGACTTCGCAACCCTGGGCGAAGCGCGCGACCTCCTGGTCGCCGAAACGGATGCGGGCGACCTCGTCGGGATGGTCATCCTCGCCTGGGAAGCGAGCAGCCGGCGGCAATTCGCGGTGCTGGAGGACATGGCGGTCGAGCCGTCGCTGCGATCGTTTCGCATCGGCGAGCGACTGCTCGGCGAGGTCGAAGCGCGGGTTCGGGCGCGCGGGATCGAATGGCTGTTCCTGGAAAGCGGGGTCGGGAACGAAGGTGCGCACCGGTTTTTCGACCGTCACGGCTTCGGGACGATCTCGCATGTGTTCGCCAAGCGACTTAACGACTGAACATCCCTCTGGTCGCGGCGGCGCGGTCCGGTTAGCGTGACCGTCTTTCCGGGGGGAGAAAGACGACATGCCGATCGGAGAAGCGCAGGCGTTTGTCTGCGACTCGTCACTCACGCTGTGGTGTACCGTCAGGTGGATCATGACCGATCGCGGGGCGGCGGCATCGCTGATCGGCGCTTGCGTGACCGCGGCCGGCCTGGTCTTCGCCGGGTCGCAAATCTATTTCTCGCGACGCCAGCACGAGGACGAGCGGCAGTGGAAGCGCTCGGAATTCGTCCGCACCTTGTTGTCGGAGATGGTGAGCAATCCGAACATCGCGCTGATCTCCCGCATTCTCGACTGGCGCGAGGGACCGGCGCCGATCCCGCCGTCGTTCCAGTCGCTGTTCGACGCGCGGCGTGCCGCGACACCCGCGCCCGCCTGGGACGCGCCGCGGATCGGCCACGACTATTTCGAGATCAACTGGGACCGGTTCGTCCGATCGCTGAAGGTTGATCGCGACGCCGAATGGCGCGAGCCCGACATGTACGCCTATCGCACCTGCTTCGATTCCTTCTGCACCTTCATCCAGGGCGTGGCCGAGGATGTCCGGACGCTGGGCGTGGCAGCCTCGGAATATGCCGATCTCAGCTTCTACTGTTATCGGATCATCTTTCCCCTGAATGCGGCGCGCGACCGGGACTATGATGCCGATGAGCGGCTTCGGGACTATATCGAGGCCTATTACAACGCCAAGACGTACAATGTGCTGCTGAAGCAGGCGCAGGTCTATGCGCTGTCGCATCCGGGGCTGGATTGCCCATCCGACAAGTTCCCCGATCGCATCGTCGATTATCCTACCGAAAAGTCGCTGCGCGGGCGGCAGCGGCGGTCCATCCGCGACAACATGATGCGGGCGTTGAGGCGCTTCCGCGCCTAGCGGCAACGCGTCTCGGCGACCCCCGCTCCAGCCTCAGAACAGGATCGCGCCGCCCAGGGCGATGCGGATGTCCGGGGTGGTGCGGGTGAGGCCGGCGGCGGCGAGCAGGTCGAGCTGGGTGCGCTTGGTCGGCTGCCACGCGATCGACTGGGCCGCGAGAACATGGGTTTCGCCGCCCGCAGGATCGTCGTCGCGCTCGAGCGAGACTTCGCTGACCCATGTGACCTGGTCGGACAGCGCATAGCCCAGGCCGATGATGCCGCTATAGTTGAGGTGGCGGCCGCGACCGTCCTCGTCGGCGAGCGCGGCGACCTGGCCGGTCAAGGCGAGGTTGACCGATTTCGAGAGGTCGTAGGTGACCGGGATCACCGCCCCCGCCTCCCAGTCGCCGTCACCGATCGGCTGGGGCTCGAGGGGCAGGATCACGAAAGGTTCGATGCCGAAGGAAAGGCCGTCGCCGCCCGGATTGCGCAGATTCTGGCGCACCGCCAGGCGGACGTCGCCGACCCCGCTGACGCGGCTGATTCCGCCGGCGCCCTTGCGCCGGTCGCGGTCGGTGCCGAAGGCGGTCCAGCCGAGCGACAGCTCGGTCCGGGGGCCGACGCCGATGCGGGCGAGCAGGTCGGCGACCAGGATCTGGTCGTCGCGATCGGTGCGGTTGTCGTCGCGCTGCCAGTCGAAGGCAGATGCCTCGACCTGCACATGGCCGGGCTCCGTGGTGCAGGCCGAGGCGCCGAGGCTGGGCCGGTTGGGACAGAAGCGCGGATCATCGCCACCCTGGGCGAGCGCGGGCGATGCCGCGGCAAGGCCTGCCGCCAGGGCAAGGCCGGTCAGAACTGCGCGTGTGATCATGTCCGTTCCCTGTTCGCCGGCGCATCCTGGCACAGCTTCATGCCATAGGCCGAGAGTTTCTCGGGTCCCGGGGCCGGTCGAGGCACGCCGCACCTAGAAGCGGGCGGCCAGGCCGAGGGTGAGCGAGTCCGCGCCCTTGCCCGCCAGCCCGTGGCCATAGACCAGCTCCAGATCGACATGCCCGTGCAGCACCATGGGCCGGATGCCGAACTGGGCAGCGGGGCCGCTGGTTCCCGTGTCGAACAGCTCGGCATGCGCGGAGAGCCGTTCGGGGAGGATCGCGGCCTCGGCGCGGACGCCCCAAAGCGCGGCGGCGGGCGCCGCGGCGCCGCGCTCATGGCCGACGCCGGCGTTGCAATGGACCAATATCCGATCGCCGATCGGCAGGGTCAGCGCGCCATAGACCGTTCCGCCCGCCGGCCGTCCCGATCGTGCATCGAGCGAAAGGCCGGCGGCGAGCGCGAAGCTTGGCCGGCCGGCATCGCCGTGGCGAAGCGCAAGCTTGGCCTGGGCGGAGAGCCGGTCGTCCCCGACGCCGCGCCCGCGCACCCCTGCCCAGCCGAGCGACCATTCGACATCGGGCAGCCCCGGCAGCGTGACTGCCGGGATGACGGTGGCGAGGGTCGCGCCGCGGCTGCGCGTCGTCCATGCCTCGACCTGGGCATGGCCCGCCGGGGTGATACCGGCATCGTCCACGGCATAGGGTCCGCTGGCATGGGCGACCGGGGGCAGCATCAGCGCGGCGGCCGCGGCGAGCATCGCCGGCCCGACCCGGCGGATCACAACAGGGTGCCCGACAGGATGACCAGCGCGATCGAGAAATAGACCACCAGTCCCGTCACATCGACCAGGGTCGCGACGAACGGCGCCGAGGCGCTTGCGGGATCGAACCCCAGCCGCTGGAGCGCGAAGGGCAGCATCGATCCGGCGAGCGAGCCGAAGGTGACGATGCCGACCAGCCCGACCGCGACGGTCGCCGCGACCAGCTGCCAATGGACGCCGTAATCGTAGAAGCCGGCGACCTGCCACAGGGCGATGCGCCCCGCCCCGACCAGGCCGAGGATCGCGCCGAGCGTCAGCCCGGTCGGCAGTTCGCGCAGCGCGACGCGCCACCAGTCGCGCAGCTTGAGCTGGCCCATGGCGAGCGCGCGGATGATCAGCGAGGTCGCCTGGCTGCCGCTGTTGCCGCCCGAGCTCATGATCAGCGGGATGAACAGGGTGAGGACGACCGCACGCTCCAGCTCGGTCTCGAAATGCTGCATCGCGCTGGCGGTGAGCATCTCCGACAGGAACAGGACGCTGAGCCAACCGGCGCGCTTGCGGATCATCGCGAGGAAGCCGGTGTCGAGATAGGGGCGGTCGAGCGCCTCGACCCCGCCGAACTTCTGCGCATCCTCGGTATGCGCGGCGACGAGCGCGTCGAGCACATCGTCGACGGTGACGATGCCGAGCGGATGGCCGCCGGCATCGACGACCGGCAGCGCCAGCAGATCGTGGCGGCGGATCAGCTCGGCGACCGCCTCCCGGTCGGTCTCGGGCGCGACGGTCACCGGCGGATGTTCGGCGACCGCGTCGATCGCGGCGGAGTCAGGGTCGGCGGCGATCAGGCGGCGCAGCGAGACGGTCGCGACGAGGCAGCCGGCACGATCGAGCAGCAGCACCGAATAGACCGTCTCGCGCGTTCGCTCGACCTGGCGGATATGGGCGATCACCTCGCCGACGCGCATGCCGCCGGGCACCGCGACATATTCGGTGGTCATCATCCCGCCCGCGCTGTCGGCCGGCCAGGCCAGCAGCGCCTCGATCGCCGATCGCGTGACCGGATCGAGCGCGCGGAGCAGCCCGGCGCCGTCGGGCGTCGCCGCGATGACGTCGGCGGCGCGATCGGCCGCCATCGCCGTGACGAGCTGCGCCGCCCGGTCGAGCGGCAGGCAGGCCAGCACCTCGTCGGCATGGGAGAATTCGGGCCGGTCGAGCAGCGCGGCAGCCTGTTCGACGGGCAACCGGGCAATCCGGTGCGCCGCATCGAGCGGCACGAGCGCACGCAGCGCCTCGACCGTATCGGCCACGGGGAGCCCGCGCCGTGCGCGGAAACCGGCGACGACGCCGGCAATCAGATCGTTCATCGTAACACCTCTCGCCCGCACGACCCGGCGGCGAGAGGCAAAGCGCGAGCCTAGCCTTCGACCCCCGGACGTGCGGTCCTACTGGAACTGTCGCTGGACATGTTCTCGCTTCCTGAAAAACGACTCTGCGCACCCCCGCAGAGTCGGGCGGGCCAATGCGCCCGCGGGGTGCGGCTGTCAATCCGTCCGGCCGGCCGCCTATCGGGCGGGGCGGAAGGGGCGAAGGATGCGGATGCCGTCCTCGATCGACCCCTGCATCAGCTCCAGCAGCCGGGGCACCAGCGCCTGCATCCGCGGCGCGCCCAGGTGACCGTCCAGCGCCTCGCGGCTGACCCAGCGTTCGTAGATGACGAAGCTGCCCGGCGCGCCGTCGACCTCGTGCGCCTCATAGTCGATGCAGCCGGGATCGTGGCGCGACGCGGTGACCGCAGCGGCCAGGAAGGCCTTCATCTCGGCCTCGCGCCCCGGCCGGGCCTTCGCTTCCCACAGGACGGCGGTGAAGCCGGGTTCGGGGTCGGACATGGGTGGCTCCTTGCTGAAGAGGGCGGCGGTCATCGGGAGGGGTGAAGCAGGTCGGGAACGCCGATCCGGTCGAGAAACTGCTCGCGCACCCGGTCCATCACCGCGAAGGTGACGGCGGCCCCGTCGCTGGCGGGGTCGATCATGGTGCGGAGCGGGCGGCTGCCCCTGGGCCGGGCGACGATGTCGACCACCGCGCGGCCGACCGCGTCGGGATCGGCATCCTCGGGCACCGTCCCGGCCAGCTTCTCGCGGATCCGGTCGAAGAAGCCGTCGGGATAGCCGGCGACATAGGCATCGGTCACACCCTTGTCGTCAGGCTCGCCGGCATGCTGGAAATGGTTGGTCCCCTTGGTGAAGGCGCCGGGGACGACGATCGCCGTCTCGATCCCGAACGGCGCCAGTTCCTTGGCATAGCAGACGGCGAGCGCGTCCATTCCGGCCTTGGCCGCGAAATAGGGGCCGAGCAGCGGGGGCACGCCGCCGGCGACGCTGCTGCTGGACACCCAGACGAGCAGGCCGTCGCGCGCCTGACGCATGTGCGGCAGCACCGCCCGGTTGACCCGCTGGGTCCCGAGCACGTTCACGTCATATTGCCGGGCGAGCTGATCGGGCGAAAAGGCCTCGGCCGGGCCATAGACCATGTGGCCGGCATTATGGACCAGCACGTCGATGCGCCCATGATCGGCGATGATCGCATCGACCGCGGCGGCGATCGATCCCTCGTCCTGCACGTCGAGCTCGATCGTGCGCAGGTCGATGCCTTCCTTGGCCGCCTGTCCGGCGATGTCGGTGACGGTGCCGGCATTCTTGCCCCGGGTCTCGCGCATCGAGGCATAGGCGGTGTGCCCCGCCCGGGCGAGGCCGGTGGCGATCATGCGGCCGAAGCCGCTGGACGCGCCGGTCACGAGGATGATCTGTCGCATGAATTGCTCCTGTCGGTTCGCGTGCGGACGCACGGCTTCGATCCGCCGCGCGGGCGGTTTGCGGATGGCGGGTGGCGGGTTGCCCTAGCCCTTGTTCAGCGTGGCGAAGGTCTCGTCGAACCGGCCCTCGCGCTCGGCATTGCGCAGGAAGCCGACGCGCTCGACCAGGATCTCGGGCGGCGTGGGGACGGTGAGGAACAGCCGCATCACTTCGTCGATGAAGGGCTCGAGCGGGAGATAGCCTTCGCGGGTTTCCTGGCCGGGGGTCAGCCCGGTCTGCACCGCCGGCGGCACCAGCTCGATCACCTCGACCTTGCCCTTCAGCGCGTGGCGCAGCGACAGGGTGTAGGAATGGATCGCCGCCTTGGTCGCGTTATAGGTCGGAGAGCCGACCTGCGGCACGAAGGCGAGGCCCGAGCTGACATTGACGATCGCGGCATCGCCCTGCGCCGCGAGATGCTCGACCAGCGCGTCGATCAGCCGGATCGGGCCGAGCAGGTTGGTGGCGATCGTCGCCTCCGCATCGCCCAGGTCGCGCTTCCGGTCGAGCGCCTCGGACCGCATGATGCCGGCATTGTTGACCAGCACGTTCACCTCGGGATGCGCCTCGACCAGCCGGCTGGCGAAGTCGGCGATGCCCTCGGCGCTGGTCACGTCGAGTTCGATCGCGTGCATCTTTTCGCGACCCGCGATCGTGCCCTGAAGCGCGTCGAGCCGGCGGCCCGCGACGATGACGGTGTTGCCGGCATCGTGGAACCGATGGGCCAGCGCCTCTCCGATCCCCGAACCGCCGCCGGTGATCAGCATGGTGTTGCCGCTCGTCTTCATCTCGTCTCCTTCGGATCATGGTCGGGGCGGGCCCGATCGGACGGCAGCAGAATCGCATGGCGCAGCGCCCCGTTCCGCGACCTTTTGTCGCGTCAGCATGGACGGGAAGGCACCGGACCGCGGCGCGCCAGTCCCCGCCAATCCGCAGTGCCGGCGCGGCGAAACCAGGGACATTGCCCGATGCGGCAGGCGGGCCTAGGCTGGGCCGATGCCACGCCGTCGGCGCCTCCTTTCCGTTGCGATCGCAGCGCTCTGCATCGCCCTGCCCGCCGCTGCGCAGGAGCGTGACCCGGACGCGTTTCGCGCGACGCTCGCCCGGCTGGAGGCGTTCCGAAAGGCCGAGTTCGTCAAGGCGGGGGCACCCTCGATCGACGTGGTCGCCGCGAGCGGACGGAGCGTGCGCCGGGTGCTGATCCGCGGGGTCGTGCCGGTGCGGCCGCCGGTGATGGAACTGGAGCGGACGGCATCGGGCGAGGTGCTTCTCTCGCTAATTAGCAACTCCGGTCCCGTGCAGCGGATGGCGGTCGATCGATCGGCATGGGCCGAGGTGGTCGCGCAGGACGACGCGGTGTTCGCCGAGCCCCGCCCTGCCCCGCCGAAGCCGGGACCCGCGCCGACGACCGCCTGCCATGGCGACTCCGTCTATTTCGAGGCGGCGGACCATGGGAAGGTGCGGTCGGCCGGCGGAATCGACTGCCCGCGCGCCTTCACCCCGCTCACGCCGGCGCAGCGCGCAGCGATGACCATGTTTGGCGAGCTGGCGCTGAAGGCGCTGGGATGCCAGCCGGCCACCGGCGACATCGGAAGGGCGCTGAGTGCCTGCCTGGGCAAAGCGCCCGCGCGCCCGGTCCCGAACGACGCCCGCTAACTACCGCGAACGCCCGGCCGTGCATCAACTGGTCCCGTAAAGCTCGCCATCGCCGTCGAGCACGAACAGCCGGCCGGCAAAGTCGCGAAGGATGGCCACGGGTCGCTCGATTGCACCTGACGCAGGGGCGAAATCGGCAGTCCGGTTTTCCATTTCGCTGGCCTGATGAACCGCGCCGTCGCCAAGCAGCGTCGCGGGAAAAGCGAAGATTCGTCCCGCCTCATCCGTCAGCAACACGCGACCGTCGATACTGGCGATCGAGCCCCCATATAGCATGCCACCCGTCAGCCCGCTTCCAGCGAAGAAGCCAGTTCCGTGAGGATAGATCAGTGAAGGGACGATGCCGACTGCCGGCGGGTTGGCGACACGCTCGATCGTTCCTTCACGAAACGGCCAGCCAAAGTCGGGTTCGGCCCGCTGGTCGAAAAAGTTGACCTCTTCCTGCTTGTCGGTACCGCGGTCGAGCAGGAAGCTCTTGCCCGCGTAGCCGCCGCCGCCAGCGGGGGCGTGCACTCCGTCGCCGGATTGCTCGGCGTACATGCAATAGGTGAGAAACGACGCACCGCAATAGGGGTCGATCTCTACACGATAGAACTTGCCGTGGCCCGCCTCCGAATCCTTGGCGAAGTTGCCGGACGGGTCACCCAGGGCGCCGTAGAGAAAGCCATCGCCCCCCACGAATAAGGTTCCCCGGGGCTTCATCGTCGAGGGGCCGGCAACATCGTCCTCGAGTACAAATTGCGCGCGCGAGTCAGACAGCAGGATGGTTCGCAAAATCACACCGACGCCATCGATGTCGAGCATTGCGACGCCAAAGGTGTTGAACTCGGCGACGGCGAGCACACGGCCGTTTTCGCCCGGCTTGAAGACATTGGTGATCGTCGTGAGCGCGCCGCTGGCGGCGTCGACCAGCCGTGCCGTGCCGTCCTGCGAAATCGCGATCAACCCGGTTTTCCTGGAAAGCGGCGCGATGACAGCGTCCGCGCCAAACCCGGCCGCGACCCGAACCAGGTTGACCCCTTCGTGATCATTGGTGATCTGGACATTGAGCGCAAGTGCAGTCGACCCGCCCTTCGCATCCGCCGCAGTCAGCGTGACATTGTAGACATTATCCGCATTGGCGTCTGTCGGCCGGTCGAAATTTGCAGCGGAAACCAGGGTGAGTACGCCACTGGCGAGTGTGAAGGCGCCGGCATCGGTTCCGCCGGAGATGGAAAAGGTGACCGGATCGCCATCAGCATCGGTAGCGGTTGCGGTATAAACCGCGCCGGCCTTATTCTCCGAAACCGATACGGTGGCGGCGGAGGTGAAGGCAGGCGCGCGGTTGGTCGGTGTAGGGGTTGGCGCAGGCGTGGGCCCATCGCCGCCCGAGCATCCTCCCGTCATCGCGAGCAGGCCCAAGCCCAGTGCGAACGCCCCGTTCCTTCGCAACATCGCCTTTCGAACCATTTATTTTACTCCCCTTGCATGCCGCGCCTCACACGCGGGGTGATAACAGGCAACTGGAGTTGTATCCGTAATGGTCGGCGGACGCGCGCCTCAGCGCTGCTTCTTCGTGATCGTCGCGGTGAAGTCCGGGTCCTTCTTCGCGACCCAGTCGACGAACTTTCGGACATTGGGATTCGCCAGCAGCAGGTCGACGTCCATGCCGTAGCGCTGGAGTTCGGAATTGGTGAAGTTGGCGGTCAGCGTCTGCTGGCAGATGCCGTGCATCGGCACGACGTCTCGGCCGCCGCGGCTCTTGGGTACCGGGTGGTGCCAGACGATCGTCGTGCCGGTGGGACGACCGCACAGCCAGCACGGCACCGGCGGGGGCGCGGCCTCGTCCTCGTCGCGGGTCAGGCCGGCATAGGGGTCGTGGTTTCTGCGGGGCATGGTGCTGGATCCGATGGGGCGGTCGTGACGCCGGCAGGTCAGGCCGGCGGTGCGAAGGACAGGGCGGAAAGGCTGGCGGCGAGTTCGCCGCTGCGGAACGGCTTGGTCAGGCGAGGCAGGTCGGGGTCGATCCCCTCCTCCTCGGCATAGCCCGAGACGATCAGCACGGGAAGCGCCGGGCGCACCGTCCTGAGCCGGCGGGCCAGCTGGGCGCCGGTCATGCCGGGCATGAGGTGATCGGTGACGACCAGATCGGGCGCCAGCCCGTTCTGGATGAGGTGGAGCCCCTCCTCCGCCGAGGCGCCCTCGATGACGTCATAGCCGAGGTCGATCAGCATGTGCGCGGTGCTCATCCGCACCAGTTCCTCGTCCTCGAGCAGCAGTGCGGTGCCCACGCGCTTGCGATCGGGCACGAGAATGGCGGGCGCGCGATCCTCCTCGACCGCGGCATCGCTGATCGGGAGCCACAGGGTTACGGTGGTGCCGAGGCCGGGTGCGCTGTCGATGGTGAGCTGGCCCCCCAGCTGCGCCGCAAGGCCATGGACCATCGACAGGCCCAGGCCGGTGCCCTTGCCGACGCCCTTGGTCGAGAAAAAGGGTTCGGCGGCACGCTTGAGCGTGTCGGCATCCATGCCGATGCCGGTGTCCCCGACGCCCAGACGGATATAGTGACCGGCCGGCAGTCCGCTGTCATGCCCCTGCTCGATCCGCTCGCGACGCGCCGAGAGCGTCAGGGCGCCGCCGTCGGGCATCGCGTCTCGCGCGTTGACCGCTAGGTTGAGCAACGCCATTTCGAGCTGGTTCATGTCGGCCTTTGCCGGGGGCATGTCCCCGTCGAGCTCGACCCGCAGATCGATCGCGGGACCCAGCGTGGAGTCCAGCAGGCCGGTCAGGCTGTCGATCAGCTGGCCGACATCGACCGCAGTCGCCTGGAGCGGCTGGCGGCGGGCGAAGGCGAGCAGGCGCTGCACGAGCGTCTTGGCGCGTTCGGCGGATTGCAGCGCGCCCTCGATCAGGCGGCGCTCGCGATCGCTCCCCAGTTCCTTGCGCACCAGCAGGTCGAGCGAACCGATGATCGGGGTGAGCAGGTTGTTGAAGTCGTGCGCGACACCGCCGGTCAGGCTGCCCATCGCCTCCATCTTCTGGCTCTGGCGCAGCGCGTCCTGGGCCAGCCGCAGTTCGGCCTCGCGCGTCTTGGCATCGCTGAGGTCGCGGCCGACGGCGACGAAGTTGATCCCGTCGGGCTCGGGCGCGACGGTCCATTCGATATGCTTCCAGCCGCCGTCGCGGGTGGCGATGCGGTTCTCGAACCGGGTCGGGCGGCGCGTCTCCGCCATCCGCTCGATCGCCGCCAGCGTGGGCGGCATGTCCTCGGGATGCATGAAGGTGGCGTAGCCGCGGGTCAGGAGCTCGGTCTCGCTCCACCCCAGGATGGTGGTCCAGGCGGGGCTGACCGCCGACATCATGCCGCTGAAATCGGCGCGGGCGAGCATGTCCTGCGACAGCGTCCAGAGCCGGTCGCGCTCCGCCCGGGCACGCTCGACCGCGACCTTCACCCGCTCGCCGACTTCCTGGATCAGGTTCTGCTCGGCGGCGGTCCAGTGGCGCGGCGTCGCGCTCTGCACCGCCAGCAGGCCGACCCAGCGCTCTTCCTCGAACAGCACCACGTCGACGAATGCGCCGACCTCGCGCGAGGCCAGGCCGGCGCGCGCGACGTCGCCCAGCCGCGGGTCGGTCGTCACGTCGCTGGCGACCACCGGCTTGCCGATGCGATAGGCGCCGAGCAGGTCGGGGCCGAAGCCGTCGAGGACATGTTCGCCGACGATCGAGCCGACCCCTTGCGAGAAGTCGCGCTCCACCGTCATCCGGCCATCGGCGATCGCGGCATAGAAGACGCGACTGGCGCCGAGATACGCACCCAGCCGGTCGGCGGCCAGGCTGGTGATCTCGGTCGGGGTGCCGATCGGGCGAAGCGCGTCGGACAGCGTCAGGAGGAACGCCGACCGCCGCTCGGCGGCGACGCGCTCGGTCGTCTCGGCCAGGAAGCAGATCACGCCGGCCGGATCGCCGCGCGCGTCCAGCACGGGCGAATAGTCGAGGTCCATCCAGACCTGTTCGGGCTGGCCGTGGCGATACAGGGTCAGTTCCTGATCGCGGTAGTTGAGCGTGCCGCCGGCCAGGCCGACCTTCATCACATTGTCGTTGAAATCGGCGACCTCGGGCCAGCCCTCGCGCACATTGGAGCCGAGCAGGTCAGGGTGACGACCGCCGGCGAAGCCCGAATAGGCGTCGTTGTAGAGCATCACCCCGTCCTCGCCCCACAGCATCACGATCGGCACGGGCGAGCGCAGCAGGATCGCGGTCGCCGTACGGAGCGCGCTGCTCCATCCCTCGATCGGGCCGAGCGGCGTGGCCGACCAGTCCTTCGCCGCGATCAGATCGGCGCAGGCGCCGCCGCCATTGAGAAAGGTCGGCCTCGCGATCCCGGATCGAAGCGGCGAGGAGAGCTGGGACATCGGATCGGGCAAACCCTGTGAACTGGAAGCGGGGCCAGGCACCCCGCAGACTGCGACAAAACAGCGATTTAGCCGACCGGAGTGCGGCTGAACATCGGGATTTTTGCAAGGTGCCGCGGCCTGGAAAAGCGGCTCGACCCCCGCCGCCGAGATGCGGGTCGGGCGCGAGCCCGGCGCAACGAACACCCGTTTCCCTAGCGGAACAATATCGGCGGTCGTGCCGTTTGAGCGGGGCATTTCTCAGGATCATTACGGGGCACGTCATGTTGAAATCCAAGCCGGTCATCATCCTCCTGGCGATCGTGGGCGCCGTTGTGGGCGCCTATGTCGGCGTGAACATCCTGACCTCGGGCCTGGCGCAGGTCGCGGCGATCGCGCTGTTCGGGTTCATCGGTTACCTGATCTACAATGGTCTGCGTCGTAATCGCAGCGTCGAGAAGCTGAGCGATGCCGAGCGGGCACGGGTGCTGGGCGACACGCCCGCGACCGGCGGTCGCGTGATCGTCTATCGCGAAGGCTTCGTCGCGAAACTGTCCGGCTTCGACATCCTGATCGACGGCGTTCCCCATGCCCAGCTCAAGAGCCCGCAATCGGTCGTGGTGCCGGTGGTGCCGGGTGAGCACCAGCTGGTCGCCAAGGTCGCGGGCAAGGGCCAGCCGCCGTTCGGCTTCACGGTCGGCAATGCCGAGACCGTGGTCATCCGGATCGGCATGGGCATTGCCGGTTGCGAGATCTCGCGCGACGACAATCCGCGCATCAAGTCGAAGCTGGGCACGATCCCGATGGTTCGCGCCGATACCGCCGCGACGGAACCCTCGGGCATCGGCACGGCTGCATAATCCATCGAGCGGGCATCGCGACTGATCGATTGCAGCGTGGTCCGAGGTGGGGAATAACCGCGTGCATGAGCATCGTGTTCGCCCTCGCGCTTGCCGCGGCTCTACCGGCCGCCCCCTCCGATCCGTCGCCCGACGCCCTGACGACCGAGATCGCCGCGCTCGATACCAGGGTGTTCGACGCCTATAATCGTTGCGACCTTCCGGTCTTTGCCGGCTATTTCGATCCGAAGGTCGCCTTTTATCACGATACCGGGGGTGCCACCTTCGATCGCGACGCGATGGTCGACGGGGTGCGCGCCTATATCTGCGGCAAGGTGCGGCGCGAGCTGATCACCGCCAGCCTGCGCATCTATCCGATCAGGGATTATGGCGCGATCGAGGAAGGCGAGCATCGCTTCTGCGAACTGGCGACAGGCCGTTGCGACGGGATCGCCAAATTCGTGATGGTGTGGGCGAAGCAGGATGGTCGCTGGCGCGTCACCAGCGTGCTCAGCTATGGCCACCGCGCCGCGACGCCAGAGGAACAACGGCCGGCGGGAACCGACGCACCCGCCCCCTAGCCCATCTAATCCGGCCGGCTAGAAGAAGTGCATTGACCGGCTGCGCGCTGCGATGCAGCAAATGGCCATGGCAAGTCAGCGACCCGCGAACAATCCCGACATCCGCTTCCTCGGACGCCTGCTGGGCGACGTGATCCGTGCCTATGGCGGGGACGAACTGTTCCGGCGGATCGAATATATACGCGCGGCCTCGGTCGATCGGCATCGCGGCGTCGTCGGCGCCGATGCGGTCGATCCCGGGCTGGACCGGCTGACGCTGGACGAGACTCTGGATTTCACGCGCGGCTTCATGCTGTTCTCGCTGCTCGCCAACCTGGCCGAGGACCGGCAGGGCGTCGAGAGCGAGAAGGATGCCGACCTGGCGAGCGCGCTGGCGCGGCTGAAGGCGGACGGCATCGCGCGCAAGACGGTGATCGACCTGCTCGACCATGCGCTGATCGTGCCGGTGCTGACCGCGCATCCCACCGAGGTGCGGCGCAAGTCGATGATCGACCACAAGAACCGCATCGCCGAGCTGATGGCGCTGCGCGACGGCGGCCGGGAAGAGACGAGCGATGGCGACCGGATCGACGACGCGATCCTGCGCCAGATCGCGCTGCTGTGGCAGACCCGGGTGCTGCGCCGCGAGAAGCTGGGCGTGGCGGACGAGGTCGAGACTGCCCTGTCCTATCTGCGCGACGTGTTCCTGCCGGTGCTCCCCGCGCTGTATGCGCGCTGGGACCGCGCGCTGGGCGAGCGGGCGCCAAGCTTCCTGAAGGCGGGCAGCTGGATCGGTGGCGACCGCGACGGCAATCCGTTCGTGACCGCGGAGTCGATGCAGCTGGCGCTGTCGCGCGCGGCGGAGACCGTGCTGGCGCATTATCTGGAGCAGGTCCACGCGCTGGGCGCCGAGCTGTCGATCTCGACCGAGCATGCCAAGGTGGCGGGCGAGGTGCTGGCGCTGGCCGAGGCGAGCCACGACACCGCCGCGAGCCGATCGGACGAACCCTATCGCCGGGCGCTGTCGGGCATCTATGCGCGGCTGTCGGCGACGCATGTCGCGCTGACCGGCAAACAGCCGCCGCGCCCCGCGCCGATCGCGGCGGACCCCTATGCCAATCCGGCGGAACTGCGCGTCGAGCTGGCGGCGGTGGCCCACGGCCTGGCCAATGGCGGCAGCGGCCCGCTGGCCAGCGGCGGGGCGCTGGGACGGCTGATCCGAGCGGTCGAGACGTTCGGCTTCCACCTGGCGACGCTGGACATGCGCCAGAACAGCGCGGTGCACGAGCGGGTCATCGCCGAGCTGCTGAAGGCGGCGGGCGTGTGCGACGATTATGCCGCGCTGGACGAGGACGCGCGCGTCGCGCTGCTGCGCGGCGAGCTAGCCGGCCCGCGGCTGCTGACCAGCCCCTATGCCGATTATTCGGAAGAGACCGCGTCCGAACTGGCGATCGTGCGCGCCGCGGCAGGTGCGCATGCGAAATACGGCAAGGGGTGCATCACCCATTATATCGTGTCGATGGCGCAGTCGGTGTCCGACCTGCTGGAGGTTCATGTCCTGCTGAAGGAAGCGGGGCTGTACGTCCCGGGCGAGCCGCCGCGCGCCGAGATCATGGCGATCCCGCTGTTCGAGACGATCGGCGACCTGGAAAGCGCGCCGGGGATCATGGAGGCGTGGCTGGCGCTGCCCGAGGTGGCGGCGATCGCCGGCAAGCGCGGCCATCAGGAAGTGATGATCGGATATTCCGATTCCAACAAGGACGGCGGCTACCTGACCTCGACCTGGCAGCTGAGCCGCGGATCGACCGCGCTGGCGCCGGTGTTCGAGAAGGCAGGCGTGGCGATGCAGCTGTTCCACGGGCGCGGCGGTTCGGTGG
Organism: Sphingomonas rustica; assembly: GCF_039652585.1. Taxonomy (NCBI): domain Bacteria; kingdom Pseudomonadati; phylum Pseudomonadota; class Alphaproteobacteria; order Sphingomonadales; family Sphingomonadaceae; genus Sphingomonas; species Sphingomonas rustica. Next base: position 43,713 of record NZ_JBDIZK010000001.1, read on the forward strand.
GCCGCGGCGGCGGATCGTCGTTCGCGGCAATCCTGGCCCAGCCCAAGGGGACGGTGCAGGGGCGCATCCGCATCACCGAGCAGGGCGAGGTGATCGCGGCGAAATACGGCACGCGCGCGGGCGCGATGACGAACCTGGAGGCGGTGACCTCCGCGACCCTGCTCGCCAGCCTGGAGCCGGAGAAGCTGGCGCCGGCGGATGCCGCGCGCTTCGCCGCGGCGATGGACAGCCTGTCGGAGGCGGCGTTCAAGGCCTATCGCGGGCTGGTCTACGAGACCGAGGGCTTCCGCCAGTTCTTCCGCCAGATGACGCCGATCGCCGAGATCAGCGGGCTGAAGATCGGATCGCGCCCGGCCAGCCGCAAGAAATCGGACGCGATCGAGGATCTGCGCGCGATTCCGTGGGTGTTCAGCTGGGCGCAGGCGCGGGTGATGCTGCCGGGCTGGTACGGCGTCGGCGCGGCGTTCCAGCAGTTCGAGGACAAGGGACTGCTGCGCGAGATGGCCGAGGGCTGGCCGTTCTTCGCGTCGATGCTGGCGAACATGGAAATGGTGCTGGCCAAGTCGGACATGGCGATCGCGGCCAAATATGCCGCGCTGGTCGAGGACGAGGGGCTGCGCGACACGGTGTTCGGGCGGATCCGCGACGGGTGGCAGGCGACGCATGACGGGTTGTTGCAGGTGACGCGCCAGACGCGGCTGCTGGAGAAGAACCCGGCGCTGGAATCGTCGATCCTGCTGCGCCTGCCCTATATCGAGCCGCTGAACCTGCTGCAGATCGAGCTGCTGAAGCGGCACCGCGCGGGCGAGGAGGATGCGCGGATCGGCGAGGGCATCCTGTTGTCGATCAACGCGATCGCGACGGCTCTGCGCAACAGCGGCTGAGACGCCGCGCCCGGCGCGTTCAGCGTTCGATGAAAATCTCGGCCAGGTCGGCCGGCACACGCATCAGCCGGCCGCTGGCGCGGTCGATCACCGCCCAGGTCGAGCGCGCCTCGACCTTCACCTTGCCGTCGGCGCCGGTGAAGCGCACGCGGCGATCGAAGCGGGCACCGCGCGGCGGATCGGGCACCCAGGTCTCGCCGGTCACGGTCTCGCCCTCGACGACGTTGCCGCGATAGTCGATCTCGTGCCGGGTCACGACCCAGACGGTCGCCTCGCGATACTGTTCGGGCGCAAGCGAGTCCCAGTGCGCGACCGCAATGTCCTGAATCCACTTCACCCAGACGGCATTGTTGACGTGACCGAGGATGTCGATGTCGTCGGCGACGGCGGTGATCTGGCGCGAGAAGCGGGTCATGCGGACGCTTGTGGCCGATCAGCGGATCGCCTTGCAAGCCAGCGGCGGCAGGTTCGGCTGGGTCCAGGTGAAGGACTCGCCCTTGCCGCGCCAGTCATAGCCGTTGCCCGAATAGCGAATGCCCGATGCCCCCGGCTGGAAGGCGAGCGTGGCAACGCGCTTCCCCGCGCTGCTGACGGTGGCGCGGCGATTGTCGGGATCATAGGCGACCGACACGCGCGAGCCGTCCATGCAGCGATAGCGCGCGGTGCCGCGATTGTCCTCGACCGCGCGCGTCGGGCCGGGCGAGGGCTGCGGCGTGGGCCGGACGTCGTCGGGACGCGGCTGGAGGTCGCTTGCGCGAATCCGCCAGCGGCGCTGGGCATCGGACGCGCCGTCGGCGACGGTGCGGTGGAGCACCACGCTGCCCTGCATCCGGAACGGGCGGTTGTCGCGCAGGCGGCCATAGACCTCGACCGGCACGGTGACCGATCGCTGGCCGGCACCGGCATCGATGCGACCGGGAGCGCCGACCCTGGCGCGATAGTCGAGATAGTTGCGAAAGCTCTCCTCGAACGCGCCGATCGACAGGTCGGGATTCTCCCACATCGCCCAGGCGCGTTCGTAATTGCGGGCGCCCAGCAGGGCGTAATAGGTCTGCACGACCCTGGCAGCCCCCTCGGCCCTTTCGTCGACGCCGGGCGGGTCGGACGAAGGGACGTCGACCGGGACCGCCGGCACCGCGCCGGGCGCTGGCGAGTCGGGTGCCGCCGGACGCGGCGCCGGACGGTCATTGGCATCATCGATCGCATCGACATTGACGCCGGTGGCCTCGTCATCGCTGCGGACGTCGTTGCCGCCGGGCGAACAGGCGGCCAGCGCGCCGGGAAACAGCAGCAGGGAAAGACGCATCCGAACCTCACCGATCGAGCCACCGCTCGAACGCAGGGATCGGATGCGTCGTTCCGCGGCGCGTCAGTCCGCCAACGGCTGGTTGCCGACAAAGCCGAGCCGGGTGACGCCGCCGCGCTTCACCAGCGCCAGCACCTGATCGAATCGTTCGTAGCGGGTTTCGGGATCGGTCTGGAAATGAAGCACCGCGACCTCGCTCTTCGCCATCGGCGCCAGCAGCGCGGGAAGTTCGGAGTCGCGGACCGCGCGGCCATCCCAATGGACGGTGCCGGATGCGTCGAGCATCAGCTTGTGCGCAGTCTCGTCGCGTTGCACCGGCGGGCTGCCATTGGGGAGATCGACCGACACTTTGTGCGTGGCGATCGGGATGGTGAGGATCAGCATCACCAGCAGGACAAGCAGGACGTCGATGAACGGGGTCACGTTCATCTCGCTCATCGGTTCGGGATGCGGGGAACGCACGGCACGGGACATGGCACCTCTCCTCACTGTTGATGATGTAACGTAACATCGATCAGCGGGCGAGGGAAGCGGGGTCGATGCCCGCTGCGACGGTCGATCAGCGCGTCTCGAATTTCCAGTTGCGGCGCTTCCCGTCGTGCAGCCAGGATATGGCGTCGCCCACCCGCCGCGCCCGCGTTTCGGCCCGCTTCGCCTCGTCGATCCATTCGCAATAGTCGCGGCGGGCGCTAGGCGGAAAGGCGGCGAAGGTCGCTGCCGCCGCCGGGTCGCCGGCAAGCGCGGCTGCCAGATCGGCCGGCACCTGCGCCTCCGGCCGTTGCGGGCGGGCGGCGCGACTTGGCGCCTGTCCCGCGTCGCGCAACGCAGCTGCGGCTGCGATGCGCGCCTCCATTTCCGCCGGGTCAGGCAGGTCGTCGAACGCCGAGATCCGTCGCTCGTCCAGCGCCGCCCCACCCTCGCCCGCCGCTCGATCCCAGAAGCCGAAGCTGACATGGGCGGTGAACGCGGCCATGTTGGCGAAGGGCCGGCCACGAAGCGTGAAGAAGGGGCGCGACCATTTGATCGTCTCCTCCACCTGCGGGCAGGCAGTATGGACCCGGTCGCGAAGCCAGACGAGGATCGGCTGCGCGAACCCCGCCCGGCTTTCGATATAGGCGTCGACACGCGAATCGCGGGCCATGACGGTCCTCCTGGCAGGCTGGACCGTCATGTTCGGACCGGATCAGATGCGGGTCAAGGTTCGAGCGCGTCCTCGTCGGCGTCGTCGAGATCCTCGTCATCGTCGAGATTGTCCTCGTCGAAATCCTTCTGGACCTCGTCTTCGGCCTTGCTCTCGTCGTCGAGATCGGCGTCGTCATCCTCTTCGCCGAGATCGTCGTCGACCATCTTCAGATCGTCTTCCGAATCGTCGTCGCCGAGATCGGGCGTGAGATCGGTCAGGATCGTCCCGTCGGTCGGGCCGTCGCGCGTCGCCTCGAGTATCTCGGCGCGCTGGCTTTCGTCATAGCCGTCCTCGTCATACCCATCATCGCCGGTGCCGCCGCCGGGGACCTGATAACCACCCATCGCTTCGCTCCAATCCTGCAGGTTTCGTTCTGCGCGAACGGTGCCGGGGCGGACTCGTTCCGTCCCCCTGCGATGAATCGCGACGCGTCAGGTTGCGCGGAACATGCGACCGCGCTCGGCCCAGAAAATCGCGATGAACGCGAGGACCCCGCCGATGAGGAAGCCGATATAGAGCGGCACCGTGGTCCCGTCGAACGCCTGTCCGATCACCGCCCCGCCCAGCGCGCCCCCCAGCGTCGTCACGAACCCCTGGAGACTCGACGCGGTGCCGGCGATCTCGCCCATCCGCTCCATCGCCATCGCCGAGAAATTGGCGTTGGACAGGGCGATGAACAGCATCAGCAGCCCCTGGAGGATGCCGAAGGTCCAGAGCGATTCAGCCCCGCTCCACGCCACCGCCAAGTGCACCGCAGCGATCAGGATCACGCCGGCGAGCGCGGTGTGCGAGATGCGTCGCATCCCCAGCTTCATGACCAGGCGAGAATTGAGGAAGGCGCCGACCGCCATCATCCCCGCGACGGCGGCGAACATGATCGTCAGCAGCTTCGGACGGTGGAAGACATCGGCCATGACCTGCTGGATCGAGCCGATGAAGCCGAACATGCCGCCCGACAACAGGGTGATGGCCAGCGTGTAGCCGACGGCGGCGCGGTCGCGCACCACCAGTCCATAGTCGCGCAGGATGCGGCCGGCGCGCAGCGGCTGGCGCGCGGCGGGGTCCATCGTCTCCGGCATGCGCAGGTAGAACCAGACCAGCACCGCGCCCGCGCACAGCGCGACGCCCCAGAAGATCCAGCGCCACGAGGCGATCATCAGGATCAGCTCGCCGAAATTGGGGGCGATGATCGGCGCGGCCATGAAGACGATGAACGCCAGGCTCATCACCCGCGCCATCGCCCGGCCCGAATAACAGTCGCGCACCAGCGCGACGGTGACGACGCGCGCCCCCGCCGCCGCGGTGCCCATCGCCGCGCGCGAGATCAGCAACAGCTCGAAGCTGCCCGACACTGCCGCGACGGCGGAGGTGATGACATAGGCGCCCAGCGCAACCAGCAGCACCGGACGCCGCCCGAACCGGTCCGACAACGGCCCGTAGACGAGTTGCGCGAAGGCGAAGCCGAGCAGGAACGAGGTGATGACATATTGACGGTGATTGGGCTCGATCACGTCGAGGGTGGCACCGATCGCGGGCAGCGCCGGCAGCATCGAATCGATGCCGAGCGCGGTGAGCGCCATCATGCCCGCCACCAGCGACACGAATTCGGCGAAGCCGAGCGGTGCCCGGTTCGCGCGATCCGCGGAGAGAGTCGTCTGCTGGTCCATGGCGAGGCCAATGGCGGATCGGGGCGCCGACGTCACCCCCCTGATCGGTGAGATCCGACGTATCCGCGCCACAGCCAACTCGTCACCCCGGCCGCGGTGCCGGGATCGGCCGGGCGGCAGGTCCAGCGGATGATCAGGGATTTAGGATGGGGTGGACTCCGGCCCTGCGGCGGAGTGACGGGGAGGAAGTTGACGCGTTGCTGCCGCAGGTTTAGTGTATTGCCGTATCAACACACTAGCGCGAGATGCCCCCATGCGTCGTTCCCCGGTCGTCCTGCTCCCGCTCCTGCTGGCCGCGTGCGGAGGTTCGGGAAGCAACATCACCATCTCGGACAGCGAGGGCAATGTCGCGATCGTCACCGATGCCGAGGGGCGGACGCGGGTGAAGGCGCCCGGCGTCGGGATCAGCGCGAAGCTGCCGCAGTTCAAGATCGATGCGAAGGATTTCGACGTCAGCGGGATGAAGCTCTATCCCGGCACCACGATCCGCGACATCAACATCACCGCCGACACCGCCCGCAACGTGACCGGAAGCGACCGGGACCATGTCCAGCTGAGCTTCGACGCACCCGCCCCGCTGGCGACGGTCCAGGCCTGGTATCGCGACGCGATGGCGAAGCGCGGGTTCAAGGTCACGGCATCGGGCAACGGGCTGGCCGGAACGACCGACGAGGGCGAGCCGATCACGCTTCAGCTGGATGCGAACGGCGCGGACAAGTCGCGGGGGTCGCTCCGCATCGGGGCATGAGCGCCGCCGTGCTTGTCGCCGCGGGGCATCCGGCGCTATCTGCGGTGGCATAGCGACTCCCCCGGAGATAGATGTTGTCCGATACCATATTTGCCGAAGTCCCGCTGGTCTCGATGAAGGACCAGGATGCGGATCCCGACGGCTTCGCCCAGGCGTTCGGCGCCTCGTTCCAGCGCTTCGGCTTCGCAATGGTCAGCGATCACGGCGTGCCGCACGACCTGATCGAGCGCGCCTGGAAGGTGACCGCCGAATTCTTCGCGCTGCCCGAGGAGGAGAAGCGGCGCTATCATCTCGCGGGCGGCGGCGGCGCGCGCGGCTATACGCCGTACAAGACCGAGATCGCGAAGGGCGCCGAGCATGTCGACCTGAAGGAATTCTGGCATATCGGCCGCCCGCTGCCCGAGGGGCATCGCTTTGCCGACCTGATGGCGGCCAATATCTGGCCCGACCGGCCCGCCGACTTCCGCGACACCTTCATCGAGCTGTTCGAGGCGTTCGACCGGGCCGGCGACCGGCTGCTGTCGGCGATCGCGCGCTATCTGGAGCTGGCGCCCGACTGGTTTGACCCGGCGGTGAAGGACGGCAATTCGGTGCTGCGCCTGCTGCACTATCCGCCGGTGCCGGCGGACGCGCCGGAAGTGCGCGCCGGGGCGCATGAGGACATCAACCTGATCACCCTGTTGCTGGGGGCCGAGGAATCGGGGCTTCAGCTGCTGGACCGCAGCGGCGAGTGGCTGCCGGTCAAGCCGCCCGAGGGGGCGATGGTGGTCAATGTCGGCGACATGCTGCAGCGGCTGACCAACAATGTCCTGCCCTCGACCACGCACCGGGTCGTCAACCCGCCGGTCGAGCGCCGCGGCGTGCCGCGCTATTCGATGCCGTTCTTCCTGCATCCCGCGCCCGATTTCATGATCGAGACGCTGCCCGGCTGCATGGGCGCGGACCGGCCGAACCTGTATCCCCAGCCGATCAGCGCGCACGACTATCTGCACGAACGGCTGGTCGAGATCGGGCTGGTCAAGAAGTAAAGCTATCTTCCGTTCGCGCGGGCGGACGGGCTAGACACTCCGGCGGCGGGACGGGCACGGGGCCCGGGCCCGCCGCTTTTCACGACAGGATTGGGAACGACATGACCGAACCGCTTCGCGTTGCATTGGCTGGCCTTGGGACCGTGGGCGCGGGTGTCATCCGCCTCATCGACACCAATGGCGCGCTGATTGCGCGGCGTGCCGGTCGTCCGATCGAGGTCATCGCCGTCTCCGCACGCGACCGCAGCAAGGATCGCGGCATCGACATGAACCGCTTCGCCTGGGTCGACGATCCCACCGAGCTGGCGCGGCAGGCAGGCGCCGACGTCGTCGTCGAACTGATCGGCGGGTCCGACGGCCCTGCCCTGGCCCTGGCGCGCGCCACGTTGGGCGCGGGCAAGAGCTTCGTGACCGCGAACAAGGCGATGATCGCGCATCACGGGCTGGAGCTGGCGCGGGCGGCGGAAGGCGCGAACCTGGCGCTGAAGTTCGAGGCGGCGGTGGCCGGCGGCGTGCCGGTGATCAAGGGACTGCGCGAGGGCGCTGCGGCCAACGAGATCAGCCGGGTCTATGGCATCCTGAACGGGACGTGCAATTTCATCCTGTCGAAGATGGAGGCCGAGGGCCGCGACTTCGCCGACATCTTGAGCGAGGCGCAGCGGCTGGGCTTTGCCGAGGCCGATCCCAGCTTCGACATCGACGGCGTCGATGCGGCGCACAAGCTGTCGATCCTCGCCAGCCTGGCGTTCGGCACCCGGCCGGCGTTCGACGACGTGACGATCACCGGCATCCGCCACGTGATCGCGGCGGACATCGCGGAGGCAGCGTCGCTGGGCTATCGCGTCCGGCTGCTGGGCATCGCCGATGCCGGTGCAGGCGGCCTGTTCCAGCGCGTCCATCCGCACCTGGTGCCCGAAAGCCATCCGCTGGCGCATGTGACCGGGTCGACCAACGCGGTGGTGGCGGAAGGCAATTTCGTCGGCCGGCTGCTGTTCCAGGGTGCCGGTGCCGGTGACGGCCCGACCGCCAGCGCAGTCGTTGCAGACCTGATCGACATCGCGCGCGGCGAATTCGGCCCGCCCTATGCCATGCCGGCCGATGCACTGGCGGCGCAGCCGGCCTCGGACAGCGGCGAGCGCCGCGGCCGCGCCTATGTCCGCTTCACCGTGGCAGACCGGGTCGGCGTGCTGGCGGAGATCGCGGCGGCGATGCGCGATGCTGGCGTTTCGATCGAGAGCCTGATGCAGCGCGGCGCCAACCCCGACGGCAGCGTGCTGGTGGCGATCGTCACCCATGAAGGCCCGGAACGCGCCGTCGCCCATGCGCTGGAAAAGCTGCGCGGATCGTCGAGCCTGACCGGCGAGCCGATGTGGATGCATATCCTGGGGTGAGCCCCGACAGCGCGGCAGCGAGTCGGCGATACTGAAATCCTCTCCCCTCGCGGGAAAGGATTTCAGAGGACCTTGCGCGGATCCTAAGGTGCCAGGTCGCGCTGGACCATCTTGATGTTCTGGCCATTGGTGCTGACGGACACGCCGACCATGCCGCCGCACTGGGCGGTGAAGGCGCTCTGGCCGCAGGGGATGCGGCCATAATCCTTGGTCAGTTCGGCGGTCTGCAGCGGCACCGAATTTTCCGGGCGGGCGGAGAGGACCAGCGGCACGCGGTAGCGGTCGGCCTCCCGCCGCGCGCACACCACGATCTCGCCATCGTCACGGGTGGTCCGGCAAGGCGGATCGACTCCGATCACCTCGCGCGCGCGGGCGATGCCGGCGGCAAGATCGACGGGGCGATCGGGCGGACCCGCATCCTGCATCGCCAACAGAAGAATCATCGTCCACGACATGGCACGCCCTCCTTCCGTTACCGGAACGACTCGGGCGTGACATTCTCATGTGGCCGAAATGCGGACGGCCCCGCCCCGTCAGTCGACGCTGCTGCGCAACAGCGGCACGCCGCTGCTGGGGCAAACCGGAGCGCCGGTGGTGCCGCAGGCCATTTTCTGGCTGCTTTCGACCACGCGCTGCTTGAAGTCCGGCCGCGCGGCATCGTCATTCTCGATGCGATAGCGTGAATTGGGATCGGTGGATGCGCAGGTCAGGCCGACGCCGCAGGTCGCGGTGACCCGCAGCAGCGGCGCACGGCGGACCTGCGCCGTGCGGCCACGGACCCGCGGACGGGCCGAGCGGCGGGTGTTGATGGTGACGGGCCGGACACGCGGCGCATCCTGGACGATGGCGACCGGGGAAGCGACGCTTAGGGCAATGCCGAGCAGGAACATGGTCATATCTCTTTCTGTCGCCCCCCACTTTTGCCGTTCCAACGCCGCGTGACGGGGATGGTTGCCGACCGCGCTCGCCTCCCCTATCGCCGCGGACAACCAGAGCTGAGGGGTGTTCGATTCCATGACCGGTGACAGCAAGAATCTCGATCGCGTCCTCGTGCTCGAAATGGTCCGCGTGACCGAAGCCGCGGCGATCGCCGCATCGACGCTGATCGGGCGCGGCGACGAGAAGGCCGCCGATGCCGCGGCGGTCGAGGCGATGCGCGATGCGCTGAACAAGCTCTATCTCGACGGCACGGTCGTGATCGGCGAGGGCGAGCGCGACGAGGCGCCGATGCTGTTCATCGGCGAAAAGGTCGGCGCCGCCCAGGATGGCGGCCCCAAGATCGACATCGCACTCGATCCGCTGGAAGGCACGACGATCACCGCCAAGGCCGGCCCCAATGCGCTGGCGGTGCTGGCCGTCGCGGAGGAAGGCGGCCTGCTCAACGCGCCCGACGTCTATATGGAAAAGCTGGCGGTCGGCCCCGGCTACCCCGACGGCGTGATCGACCTGAACAAGACCCCGACCGAGAATATCCACGCGATCGCCAAGGCGAAGGGCGTGGCGCCGCACGAGATCATCGCCTGCGTGCTCGACCGCCCGCGTCACGAGAAGCTGATCGCCGAGCTGCGCCAGGTCGGTTGCGGCATCATGCTGATCCCCGACGGCGACGTCGCCGGCGTGATCGCCACGACCGATCCCGACACGACGATCGACGTCTATATGGGATCGGGCGGCGCGCCCGAGGGCGTGCTGGCCTGCGCGGCGCTGCGCTGCGTCGGCGGCCAGTTCAAGGGCCGGCTGGTGTTCCGCAACGACGACGAGCGCGCCCGCGCGCGCAAATGGGGGATCGAGGATCTCGACAAGGTCTATGACCTGACCGACCTGGCCAAGGGCGACTGCATCTTCGCGGCCACCGGCGTGACCGACGGATCGCTGCTGGAAGGCGTGAAGCGCCGCCCGGGCAAGATGACCACCGAGAGCGTCGTGATGCGCGCCAGCTCGGGCACGGTGCGCTGGGTCAAGGGCGAGCACCGGCTGTAACGGTATCGCACGGCAAGGGTTCGAAGAGGCCGCTCCCGCGGGGGCGGCCTTTTTCATGCGCGCTGCGGGCGGAGCGACGCCTTCGCGATGCTTGCCCGCGGGATCGCGCGCTCCTAACCCTGTGCGATCATCGATGCGGAGGATCGGATGCGTCACCTGTTGCTGGCCGGAGCTGCACTGTTCGCGAGTCCGATGTCGCCGATGGCCCCGCCCGCCGCCGCGCAGCAGACGGTGTCGCCGTTTGTCGCCGAAGAGGTGATGATCCCGATGCGCGACGGGGTGAAGCTGCGCACCGTCATCCTGCGCCCGCGCGACGCGACCGGCCCGCTGCCGATCCTGTTGAGCCGGACGCCGTATGGCGCCTCGAACGAGCCGCAGGGCGACTGGGCGGCGCTGGCGAAGGACGGCTATATCTTCGTCGACCAGGACATGCGCGGCCGCTTCGGGTCCGAGGGCGAGGGGTTCAGCCTGTCCACCGAGGTCAAGACGGGGAAGCAGGCGGTCGATGAAACCACGGACGCCTGGGACACGATCGACTGGCTGGTGAAGAATGTGAAGCCGAACAATGGCAAGGTCGGGATGTGGGGCGTATCCTATCCCGGCCTGACCGCCGCGATCGCGCTCGCCCGCCCGCACCCGGCACTGAAGGCGGCCAGCCCGCAGGCGGCATGGACCGACTACTGGATGAACGACGACCTGCATCGCTACGGCGCGATGCGGTTGACCTATGCGATCGACTGGCTGACCATCTTGCAATGGGACAAGACCGAGAATGCCGGCTTCCCGGGCTATGCCGGTGCGATCGACACCTATAGCTGGTTCCTGAAGGCCGGATCGCCCGACGAGATCGAGAAACGCTATTTCCAGGGGCGCGTCCCCCGGCTGCGCGAGATGATCGAGCATCCCGACTATGACGAGTTCTGGAAGAAGCAACGCTGGGCCGAGACGCTGAAGCGCACCGGCGTGCCGACGCTGAACGTCGCCGGAAGCTATGACCAGGAGGACCCCTGGGGCAGCTGGCAGATTTATTACCGCCAGCAGAAGGACGACCCCGACAATCTGGCGCAGATGGTGCTGGGGCCGTGGAATCACGGCGGGTGGCGCGGTCCGATCAGCCGGCTGGGCCGCATCCCCTATCCCGGCGACAGCGGCACGTCGTTCATGACCGAGATCGAGGCGCCGTTCTTCGCCTACTGGCTGCACGGCAAGGGCACGAAGCCCGATTACGAGGTGAAGAGTTTCCAGAGCGGCAGCTGGCAGTGGCGGACCTATCCGGCGTGGCCGGTGCCGCAGGCGCAGGCGACGCCGCTCTATCTGCATGCCGACGGCAGCGCATCGTTCACCGCGCCCGCACAGGGCGAGGCGTGTCGCGACTATGTGTCCGATCCCGCCAACCCGGTGCCCAACCGGGCGCGCCCGGTGTCGGTCACCTATCCGCGCCCCGAATGGCAATGGTGGGAGTCGGAGGACCAGCGGTTCGTCGACGGTCGGCCCGACGTGCTGAGCTGGACGACCGCGCCGCTGGACGCGGACATGACGGTCACCGGCGCGATCGCCGCCAAGCTGATGGCGTCGACCAGCGGCACCGACAGCGATTTCATCGTCAAGCTGATCGACGTGTTTCCCGACGATTATACGCGCAGCGTGCCGTCCGATCTGGGCGGCTATACGCGGCAGCTGAACGGCTATCAGCTGCCAATCGCGATGGAGGTTCGCCGCGGCCGCTATCTGAAGAGCTTCGAGACGCCGCAGCCGCTGGTGCCGGACCAGGTCGTCGCCTGGGACGTGCCGCTGCGCGACCATGACCATGTGTTCCGCAAGGGGCACCGGATCATGGTGCAGGTCCAGTCGAGCTGGTTCCCGGTGATCGACCGCAACCCGCAGCGCTTCGTGCCGAACATCTACAAGGCGGCGCCCGCCGATTATGTGAAGGCGACGCAGCGGGTATGCGCGGGCAGCGCGGTGACGCTGCCCGTGATACGCTGAAGATCGCTCAGTTCTTCAGACGATAGCCGGTGCGGAAGATCACCGCGATCACCGCGGTGCACAGGATCAGGAAGGCGGCGGTGAAGCCGAGGCTCAGCGCCGGGCTGACGTCGCCGACGCCGAAGAAGCTCCAGCGAAAGCCGCTGACCAGATAGACGACCGGGTTGAACAGGCTGACCGTATGCCAGGGCTCGGGCAGCATATCGATCGAGTAGAAGGCACCGCCCAGGAATGTGAGCGGCGTGACCAGCAGCGCGGGCACGAAGTTGAGCTGTTCGAAGCCCTTGGCCCAGACGCCGATGATGAATCCCAGCATCGAGAAGGTGATCGAGGTCAGCAGCAGGAAGGCGACCATCGCGAGCGGATGATCGATCCTGAGATCGACGAAATAGGTCGAGGTCAGCAGGATGATGATCCCGATCACCACCGACTTGGTCGCAGCCGCGCCGACATAGCCGACCACCAGCTCGAACGCCGAGATCGGCGCCGACAGCAGCTCGAACACCGTGCCGGTGAATTTCGGGAAGTAGATGCCGATCGACGCATTCGAGATGCTCTGGGTCAGCAGCGTCAGCATGATCAGGCCGGGGACCAGGAAGGCACCATATTCGACGCCGCCGATCGTCTCCATCCGGCTGCCGATCGCGCCGCCGAAGACGATGAAATAGAGCGAGGTGGTGATGACCGGGGTCGCGACGCTCTGCCACAGGGTGCGCAGCGTGCGCGCCATTTCGAAGCGGTAGATTGCCCAGATGCCGCGCAGATTGATGCCGTTCATGCTGCGGCTCCTTCCTCGCGATGCGCGACGATGTCGACGAAGATGTCCTCCAGGCTCGACTTGGACGTGTCGAGATCCTTGAAGCCGATATCGAGCTCGGCAAGCTTGCGCAGCAGCGACGGGATGCCGGTGCGTTCGGCCTGCGCATCGAAGGTGTAGCGGAGCCGGTGGCCCTCATCCTCGAGCGAGAGGTGCCATTCGGCGAGTTCCGGCGGGATCGCGCGCATCGGCTCGACCAGCGACAGGTCGAGCTCGCGCTTGCCCAGCTTCTTCATCAGGTCGGCCTTTTCCTCGACCAGCAGCAGCTTGCCCCGGTTGATGACCCCCACCCGGTCGGCCATCTCCTCGGCCTCCTCGATATAATGGGTCGTCAGGATGATCGTGGTGCCGCGGTCGCGCAGGCCCAGCACCAGCTTCCACATGTCGCGGCGCAGCGACACGTCGACGCCCGCAGTGGGCTCGTCGAGGAACAGGATGTCGGGTTCGTGGCTGAGCGCCTTGGCGATCAGCACGCGGCGCTTCATGCCGCCCGACAGCTCCATGATCTTGGCATCGCGCTTGTCCCACAGCGACAGGTCCTTGAGCAGCTGGTCGGTATAGGCGCGGTCGGGTGCCTTGCCGAACAGGCCGCGGCTGAAGCGCGTCGTCGCGTTCACCGTCTCGAACATGTCGACCGCAAGTTCCTGGGGCACCAGGCCGATCTTGCTGCGCGCCGGACGCGCCTCGCGAATGGCATCATGGCCATCGACCAGGATCGTGCCGGTACTGGGGCGCACGATCCCGCAGATGATGTTGATCAGCGTCGTCTTGCCGGCGCCGTTGGGGCCCAGCAGCGCGAAAATCTCGCCCCGCCGGATATCGAGATCGACATGGTCGAGCGCCTTGTGCCCGGACGCATAGGTCTTGGACACCTGACGGAGGGAGAGAATGGAATCCATGGAAGCACCCGGAAGGAGAGGTGCCTTAACTAGGGAGCAGACGCGTAACGAACAAGCGGCGAGTTAGGAAAACTAACCCAAATAACCATGGTCCGCCCGACCGGTCAGGCCTTTTTGTCGCGCGCCTTCTTCACCGCGTCCGCCAGGACCGAATATTCGACATAGCCTGGGATGACCGTGTCCCCGATCACCCACACCGGCGTGCCGCGCCCGCCGATGCTGGCGGCAAGCTTGTGGTTGTTCGCAATCTCGGCGTCGACGGCGGGTGTCGCCATCACCCGGGCCGCACGCGCCTTGTCGAGGCCGACGCCGGTGGCGGCAGAGGCGATGGACGCCTCGTCGAGCTGGCCATTGGCGTAGAGCGCCTCGTGAAAGGCGCGGAACTTGCCCTGTTCGGCCGCAGCCAGCGCCCAGCGCGCGGCCGACACGCTGGCGTCGCCCAGCACCGGATATTCGCGGTAGACGATCCGCACCTTGGGATCGTTGGCGACCAGCTTCGCCAGCGATGGCAGGCTGGCGCGGCAATAGCCGCAGGCATAGTCGAGAAAGGCGACCACGGTCACGTCGCCGTTCGGATTGCCCCATTCGGCGCCGGCGAACGGCGTCTCGAACGCCTTGCGGTTCGGCGAGATCGCCTTGGCATATTCGCGCTCCTGGAGCTTCTCCATCGCCTCGGGAAGCACCTCGGGATGTTCGAGCAGATAGGCGCGGATCGCCTCGCCCCCACCGTCGGCATGCTCACCGGTGGCGAGATGCTGCGCCCCGAAGGAAACGAGGCCGCCCAGGATGGCGGCGAGAAAGAAGCTCCCGGACAGGAGCCAGGGATTGCGCAGGATCGGATTTGTCATTGGGGGGCGGTACTCATGGTCAGGCGGCGCTTGCCGTTCTTCGCTTCTTCCATCGCGGTCTGCGACACCATCATGATGTCCTGGGCGCGAACCCAGTCGGGCGAGCCGGTAGGCAGCCCGCCCATTGCGCGGCGGGCGCTCATGAAGGCGACGCCGGGGTCACCGGTCAGGCTGGCGCGCTCGGCAGTGGCGAGCGCGACGCGCGGCTCGTCGCCCTTGCGCTCGAACACCATGCCCAGCTGGAACCAGGCATAGGGATTTTCGCGGTCGCGAGCGAGCGCCTGGCGCAGCACGCGCTCGGCCTCGGCCAGGTTGGCGCTGTTATCGGTCGCGACCAGGGCATGGCCGAAGGTCGAGGCGATCAGCGGCTGGAACCCGGTCTTCTCGGTCGCCTTGCGCAGCGGCACCAGCGCGCCGGCCGGATCGCCCGACTCAAGCAATATCTGCCCCTCCAGCTCGAGGAAGAAGGGATCCTCGGGCTGTGCCGCGACCAGTGCCATCGTCTCGGCCCGGGCCTGATCGGGATAGCCCGACCGGTGATAGGCATAGGCGCGGGCATAATGGGCGTAGATCGACGTGTCGGTCGTCGGATAGCGCTGCAGCGTCGTCTTGGGCTCGTTGACATAGCCGCGCAGCTTGGCCTGGACGCGCTTGAAGCGGATGTCGAGCTGCGGGTCGGTCGGCTTGCCCCAGGCAGGCGATTTCTGGAGATCGTCGGTCAGCGTGCGCAGGCGCTCCCCCGACATCGGGTGGCTGCGGGCAAAGGGATCGACCTCGGGATTGTTGCTGTAATAGCCGTAGCTGAACTCCATGTTCTGGAGCTTCTTGAAGAATTCCAGCATCCCCTGGCCGTTGATCCCGGCGGTGGTGAGGAAGCGCGCCCCGGCGGCGTCGGCCGAGCTTTCCTGGCTGCGCGAAAAGGCGAGATAGCGGCCGATCGCGGCGCGCTGGCCTGCCATCAGGATGCCCATGCCCGCATCGGGCGCGCCCGCCGCGACGGCGGCAAGGCCCAGGGCAAGGCTGAGCAGCGACACCGTGCCATAGCCGCCGTCCCGCTGAAGCACGGCGTGACCGCCGACGACGTGCCCGAGCTCGTGTGCGATGACGCCAAGGACTTCGTTGATGTTGTCGGCCTTGTCGAGCAGGCCGGTGTGAATATAGACCGCCTGGCCACCCGCGACGAAGGCGTTGATCGAATTGTCCTGGATCAGGACGAACCGGACGTCGCTGGGCCGGAGCCCGGCCGCCCTGACGATCGGGGCGGCGGCCTCGTTCAGCATCATTTCCGTCTCGGCATCGCGCAGCATGATCTGCGCCGAGGCCGAACGGATCGACATGCCGAACAGGCAGAGGGCGGCGAACGCCACTGCCACGGCATGGAGGAGATTGCGGTTCATGCGGGGCATCATCGTCCCAATTTCCCTTGCCCGCAACGGTTGCGCGTCAGGGCGCGCTGTGCGGCGGGGCGAATGAACCCGCGGTGACTGGCCCCGCCCGGGCGATCGCTCGCCGGGCGGGGCCGATCATCGGTCAGGCCCCGAAGGTGCGCTGCCACCAGCCACGGCGCGGCGTGGCTTCGTCGCCCTCGGGCGCGGCGTCGCCTTCGCCCGAAGCCTGGTCGGCGGCGGGTGCCGCAGGTGCCGTCTGGGCGGGCGCTTCCGCTGCTGCCTCAGCAACCACGGGGGCTTCCTCCGCAGCCGCCTCGGCTGCCGGCGCCTTCTTGCGGGTCCGCGGCTTCTTCGGCTTCACCGGTGCCTCTTCGGCCGCGGGTGCGGCCTCGGCGGCGGGCGCCTCGACGGCAGGCGCTTCCACTGCGGGAGCGTCGGCGGCAACCGCCTTCTTCCGGCTGCGGGTCCGCTTCGGCTTCTCCTCGGCGACCGGCTCGGGCGCAGGGGCCTCGACGGCCTCCGCCGCGGGCGCTTCCTCGGCAACCGGCTCGGCCTTCTTGCGGCTGCGGGTCCGCTTCGGCTTGGGCGCCTCGGCTTCCGGCGCAGGTGCTTCCTCGACGGCCTCGGCAACGGGCTCGGCCTCGGCCGGAACCGCTGCGACCGGGGCATCGGCTTCCGCCTCGCCCTGATCTTCACCCTCGGTCACCGAATCGGCGCCGTTGCGACGGCCACCGCGGCGGCCGCGACGACGGCGCTTGCGACCATTTTCGCCCTCGCCTTCCTCGGCCGCAGCCTGTGCCTCGACCTCGGTCTCGACCGCATCGACGATCTCGGTCTCGGCATCCGCCTCGCCTTCGCCGGACTCGGCATCGCCGTCCGCGGACTCTTCGCCCTCGGCGACGTCCTGGCCGTCCTCGTCACGTCCCCGACCGCGGCGGCCGCGACGGCGGCGGCGGCGCTTGCGGCCGGCCTCGTCGCCCTCGCCACGCTCGCTGCGATCGCGCTGCTCGCGGCGTGGACGCTCCTCGGCCTCGGCCTCTGCCTCGACTTCCTCGTCCTCGACTTCCTCTTCCTCGATCTCGTCGAAATCGTCCTCGGGATCCTCGATCAGGACGACGGGGCGCGGCGCGCGGATCGGCGGCGGGCCCGATGCCTCGACCATCATGCGCGCCCCCTCGAGCTCGCCGTCCGGCGCGACTTCGACGGTGACGCCGTAGCGCTCCTCGATCTCGGCCAGTTCGGCGCGCTTGCGGTTCAGCACATAGAAGGCGGCCTCCTGGCTGGCGCGCAGCAACAGCTGCGAGCCGCGGCCGCGGGCGGCCTCGTCCTCGATCATGCGCAGTGCCGAAAGCCCGGCCGACGATGCGGTGCGCACCAGGCCGGTGCCCTCGCAATGCGGGCACTGGCGGGTCGATGCCTCGAGCACGCCGGTGCGCAGGCGCTGGCGGCTCATCTCCATCAGGCCGAAGGCGCTGATCCGGCCGACCTGGATGCGGGCGCGATCATTCTTCAGCGCCTCCTTCATCGCCTTCTCGACCTTACGGACATTGGATCCGTGATCCATGTCGATGAAGTCGATGACGACGAGGCCGGCCATGTCGCGCAGGCGCAGCTGGCGGGCGATCTCGTGCGCGGCCTCGAGATTGGTCGCGGTCGCGGTCTGCTCGATCGAATGCTCGCGCGTCGACCGGCCCGAGTTGATGTCGATCGACACCAGCGCCTCGGTCGGGTTGATGACCAGATAGCCGCCCGACTTCAGCTGGACGACGGGGTTGTACATCGCGGCGAGCTGGTCCTCGACCCCGGCGCGCTGGAACAGCGGCACCGTGTCGGCATAGTGCTTCACCCGGCGCGCATGGCTGGGCATCAGCAGCCGCATGAAGTCCTTGGCCTGGCGATAGCCGTCCTCGCCCTCGACGATG
This sequence comes from Sphingomonas rustica, assembly GCF_039652585.1. Classification (NCBI taxonomy): domain Bacteria; kingdom Pseudomonadati; phylum Pseudomonadota; class Alphaproteobacteria; order Sphingomonadales; family Sphingomonadaceae; genus Sphingomonas; species Sphingomonas rustica. The sequence continues at coordinate 61,760 of NZ_JBDIZK010000001.1, forward strand.
ACCTCGTCGATGTCCTTGTTGTAGATGTCGCGGATCGCCCGCTTCATCAGGTCGCTGTCGCCATAGACGAGCGCGGGCGCAGCCGATTGCAGCGTCTTCTCGCGGATCTCGTCCCACAGGCGGGCGAGATAGTCGAAGTCGCGCTTGATCTCGGTCTTGGTGCGCTGAAGCCCTGCGGTGCGGACGATGCAGCCCATCGACGGCGGCAGCTTCAGGTCGGTCATGATCGACTTCAGCCGCTTGCGATCCGCGGACGAACTGATCTTGCGGCTGATCCCGCCGCCATGGGCGGTGTTGGGCATCAGCACGCAATAGCGGCCGGCGAGCGACAGATAGGTGGTCAGCGCCGCGCCCTTGTTGCCGCGCTCTTCCTTGACGACCTGGACCAGCAGCACCTGGCGACGGCGGATGACGTCTTGGATCTTGTAGCGGCGACGCAGCGCCATGCGGCGCGCGCGCATCGCGTCGGCCGGGCTCTCGCCGCGATCGCCCTTGCGTCCGCGACGACGGCCACGGCCACGGCCGTTCTCGGTCCCTTCCTCGCCGCCGGTCTCCCCCTCGTCGGATGCATCGGCATCGCCGTCGGCGTCGCCTTCGTCGCCATCCTCATGATCATGATCGTGATCGTCGTCGTCGACCGGACGCTCGAGCACCTCGACGGCGCCGTCCTCGTCATGATCGTCGTCTTCCTCGGCGCGCAGCGCGGCTTCCTCGGCGGCGTGCTCGGCTTCCTCGCGCAGCAGGGCTTCGCGATCTTCCTTCGGAATCTGGTAATAGTCGGGATGGATTTCGCTGAAGGCCAGGAACCCGTGGCGGTTGCCGCCATAATCGACGAACGCCGCCTGGAGCGACGGTTCGACCCGGGTCACCTTGGCCAGATAGATATTGCCCTTGAGCTGCTTTCGCTCGGCGGACTCGAAATCAAACTCCTCGATTCGGTTCCCTTTGACGACGGCCACGCGGGTTTCCTCCCGGTGGCGCGCGTCGATCAGCATACGCATTGTCATTGAATAGTCTCCGGGCGCGCCAGGCCTCGGCTCCTCGAAGACGGAGAGCGGGCGCGCGACATGCAAAACGGACGCATCCGGCAGAACGGCCGGGACGCGTCACGCGGTTTTCGAAAATTGCCTCTGCTGCCGTGGCACGTCCGGGCTCCTGGCCCGGAAACTCCGCCGCCGTCGCGCTGCCGAGGGCGAGGCCCTGGGGGTGCGAACGGTGGGGAAAGTGCCTCATTACAGCGTCAACCTGAATTTCACGACCATGTGGTCGTGGACATAGGCCGGAACAAGCCCGGCGTTCGATCGGACTAGCAGCCCTTGTCAGATGCAGCAACCGAAACACCTGCGTCACGACAATTTGTTACGCGCGCGCCGACGACTCCGCCCGCGAAGATGCGATCCTCGACAGTTGCGCCGGGATTAACCCTGTCGATTTACCAGCATTTGAGAGGCCCTGGTCCAGTCCATCCGCAACACGGGGCTTTCGGGAAGAGCGGACGACATGGATTTGGACTGGACCCTTCGCCCGTGCACGCGGCATATCGCGCGGGTGTTCGTGTTCCTTGCCCTCCTCGCCAGCTGGCTGACCGGCGCGCCGAGCTGGGCGGGCGCGGTCCAGGATGTCCGGATCCGCGGGGACCAGGTCGTCATCCGCTTCAACGAGCCGGTCCGCCAGGCAAGCGCCTTCATGCTGGCAGGCCCGAATCGCATCGCGGTGGATGTGGCCGGGGCGACGCCTGGGCACAGCCAGGCGGCGGGGGGCGCGGTCTCCTCGATCCGCCAGGGCTCCCCCGACGGCAGCACCGCGCGCATCGTGCTCGACCTGGCGCAGCCGGCGATCGTGTCGGAGGGCAGTTTCGGCCAGAACGGCCGGACGCTGACGCTCGCGCTGCGCACCGTCGACGAGGTGCGCTTCGCCCGCGCCGCGGCGGAAGGCCGGATGCAGTTCCTGCCGCCGTTCAGCTATTTCCAGCCTCCGGTCGCGCGCGATGCGAGCTATCGCACGCGGGTCGCCGCCCCGCCCCGCGCGGTACCGATGCGCCTGCCGCGAGTGGAGGGTGCAGACCGGAGCCGGCCGCTGGTGGTGATCGACGCCGGCCATGGCGGGCACGATCCCGGGGCAATCTCGCCCGACGGCGCACTTCGCGAGAAGGACGTCACGCTGAAGATCGCGCTGGCGATCCGCGACGCGCTGATCGCGTCGGGCAAGTTCCGGGTCGCGCTGACCCGCAGCGACGACCGCTACCTGGTCCATCGCGAGCGGTTCGGCATAGCCCGCAGCCTGGGCGCCGACCTGTTCATCTCGGTCCATTGCGACAGCGCCGGCAACCCCCAGGCATCGGGCGCCACCGTCTATACCCTGTCGGAAACCGCGTCGGACAAGGAAGCGGCACGGCTCGCCGCGCGCGAGAACAAATCGGACATCCTGGCCGGAGTCGATCTGGGCAGCACCAATTCGGACATCTCGTCGATCCTGATCGACCTCACCCAGCGCGAGACGATGAACGCGTCGGCCGGCTTCGCCCGCCTGCTGGGCCGCGAGGCCGGTCCGCTGATCCCGGTGCGCGACAATTATCATCGCTTCGCATCGCTGCTGGTGCTGAAGGCGCCCGACCTGCCCTCGGTCCTGTTCGAGACCGGCTATATCTCGAACGAGGCCGATGCGCGCTTCCTCGCCTCCCCCGAGGGACAAAAGAAAGTGGCGCAGGCGGTGACGCGCGCGCTGAGCATTCATTTCGCCACGCGCAACGCCGCCCGGATCGCAGCGCGCTGAGCCCGGGCCGGCGCGGACGCCTTGGCGACGGGATCGCGACTTCCGCCGCAACGCGGCTGGAAACATGCGCAAATCCTGCTAGACCCCGCATCCCATGGCTGACGCGGACCGCACCAAAGTCAATTTCCGTATCAAGCGCGAGATCGGCGGGATCAAGGGCTGGTACCTGAGCGTGCATAATCGCTGGTGGTTTCGCACCATCGCGATCCTGGCGCTGCTTGCCGGCATCTTCTGGTTCCTGGTGTGGCTGCTGATCGCCCGGCACCTGCCCTCGGTCGAGACGCTGAAAAGCTATGAGCCGCCGCTGCCGACCTATGTCCGCTCGGTCCAGGGCACGCCGATCCACAGCTATGCGCGCGAACGCCGCGTCCAGCTGAGCTATGCCGAATATCCCAAGCCGCTGGTGAACGCTTTCCTGGCGGCCGAGGACCGGACCTTCTTCCAGCATCACGGCGTCGACTATCCCGGCATCGCCTCGGCGATCTTTCGCAACCTGACCAGCAACGGCCGCCAGGTCGGTGCGTCGACGATCACCCAGCAGGTCGCCAAGAACCTGCTGGTCGGCAACGAGGTGAGCTATGCGCGCAAGGTGCGCGAGGCGATCCTGGCGTGGCGGATCGAGGACACGCTGAGCAAGGAACAGATTCTCGAGCTGTACCTCAACTCGATCGAGCTGGGCCGCAATGCGGGCGGCGTCGATGCGGCGAGCCATGCCTATTTCGGCAAGGAACTGAAGCAGCTGAGCCTGGCGCAGATGGCCTATCTGGCGATCCTGCCCAAGGGGCCGGCCAATTACGATCCGGACCGCAATACCCAGCGGGCGCTGGACCGGCGCAACTGGGTACTGGGCGGGATGCTGCGCAACGGCTTCATCACTCAGGCGCAGCATGACGAGGCCGTCCGCGAGCCCCTGGGGACCATCCCGCGCCAGACCCCGAAATTCGAGCGCGTCGGCGGCTATTTCGTCGAGGAAGTGCGCCGCCAGCTGATCGACAAGTTCGGCGAGACGGCGGAGAACGGCCCGAACAGCGTGTATGCAGGCGGGCTGTGGGTGCGCACGTCGCTGGACCCGAAGCTCCAGGAATATGCGCAGAAGGCGCTGCGCGACGGCCTGCTGAAATATGATCGCGGACGCGGCTGGTCCGGTCCGATCGGCAAGGCGGAGATCCGCGGCGACAATTGGCGTCAGGCGCTGCTGAACACCAATATCGGCGTCGATTACGAGGACTGGCGCGCCGCGATCGCGATCGCCCGGTCGGACGACGGCTGGCAGATCGGGTTCGACGACGGCAGCACCGGGACGATGCCGCGCAGCGCGGCGACGATGCCGGTGCGCGGCAAGGGCGGCGAGGCCTATGGTGCGATCCAGCCCGGCGACATCGTCGCGGTGGCGCCGCAGGGCGGCAGCTTCGCGCTGCGCAGCGTTCCCAAGGTTTCGGGCGGCATGGTCGTCGAGGATCCGCGTACCGGCCGCGTTCTGGCGATGCAGGGCGGATTCGATTCGCGCCTCCAGTCGTTCAACCGCGCCACCCAGGCGCAGCGCCAGCCGGGATCGACGATCAAGCCGCTGGTCTATGCCGCCGCGCTGGAACAGGGGATGACGCCCGCCTCGATCGTGGTCGATGGGCCGTTCTGCGTGTGGCAGAGCGCGGCACTGGGCAACAAGTGCTTCCGCAATTTCGGCGGCTCGGCAGGCGCAGGCCCCAAGACGATGCGCTGGGGCCTGGAACAGTCGCGCAATCTGATGACGGTGCAGATCGCCAACCAGGTCGGGATGGACCATGTCGTCGACCTGATCCAGCGCATCGGCGTCAGCAAGAAGAAGACCGCCCCCTATCTCAGCTATGCGCTGGGCGCCGGCGAGACGACCGTGCTGCGCATGGTCAACGCCTATTCGATCCTGGTGAACAATGGCCGCGCGCTCAATCCGTCGCTGATCGACTTCGTCCAGAACCGCCGGGGCCAGGTGGTGTGGCCGGACAATTGGCGCGCCTGTGACGGGTGCAACATGCCCGACTGGGACGGCAAGCCGATGCCGCGCCCGGTCAGCCGCGCCCGCCAGGTCGTCGACCCGATCAGCGCCTATCAGATGGTGCACATCGCGGAGGGCGTGATCCAGCGCGGCACCGCAACTGTGCTGCGCGATCTCAACCGGCCGCTGATGGGCAAGACCGGCACGACGTCCGGCCCGACCGACGTGTGGTTCGTCGGCGGATCGCCGCAGATGATCGCCGGCCTCTATATCGGCTACGACACACCGACCAACCTGGGCGGCTATGCCCAGGGCGGGTCGATCGCCGCGCCGATCTACAAGCAGTTCGCGATTCCCGCCTTCGAGGGTGTCGAGCCCCTGCCCTTCATCGCGCCCAAGGGCGTCCGGATGGTTCGGATCGACCGGGCGAGCGGGAAGCGGGTCTATGCCGGCTGGCCGACCAGCGACCCCAAGGCCAGCATCATCTGGGAAGCGTTCAAGCCGCAGAATGACGACGAGTTGCGCCGCAACCGGCGTGAGGAAGGCGAGAAGGACGCGCCCAAGGCGGTGAAGAAGACCGAGCGGCGCGAGCGGCGACAGGACGACAGCGACTTCTTGCAACGCCAGGGCGGAATCTACTAGCCGCCCGACTTCGTCCCTATATCTACCGTTTGCGGTGCCGCCGGACCCCGGCGCGGCCCCGGACAAGTTTCTGGAGTGAACTGAATGCGTGCCGAAGCGCAGGCAAATGTCGACAAGATCAACGCCGCGCTCGCCCTGCTGCGCCGCTTCCTCGACTGGGACCGCGCGCTGCGCCGGCTGGACGAGCTGAACGCGCGCGTCGAGGACCCGACGCTGTGGAACGACGCCAAGGCGGCACAGGACGTGATGCGCGAGCGCCGTCGGCTGGACGAGGCGATCACCGCGACGCGGGCGATCGAGAGCGAGCTGAACGACACGGTCGAGCTGATCGAGCTGGCCGAAGCCGAGGGCGACGAGGCGCTGGCGATCGAGGGCACGACGGCGCTGGTCGAGCTGGCCGAACGCGCCGAGGCCGACAAGGTCAAGGCGCTGCTGTCGGGCGAGGCCGATGCCAACGACACCTATATCGAGATCAATTCGGGCGCGGGCGGGACCGAGAGCCAGGATTGGGCGGAAATGCTGCAGCGGATGTATTCGCGCTGGGCGGAGCGTCACGGCTACAAGGTCGAGCTGGTCGACTATCATGCCGGCGAGCAGGCCGGGATCAAGTCGGCGACGCTGCTGATCAAGGGCGAGAACGCCTATGGCTATGCCAAGACCGAGAGCGGCGTCCACCGCCTGGTCCGCATCAGCCCCTATGACAGCTCGGCCCGGCGCCACACCAGCTTCTCGTCGGTATGGGTCTATCCGGTGATCGACGACAACATCAACATCGAGATCAACGAGAGCGAGCTGCGCATCGACACCTACCGCGCATCGGGTGCGGGCGGACAGCACATCAACACGACCGACTCGGCGGTGCGCATCACCCACTTGCCGACCAACATCGTCGTGCAGTGCCAGAACCAGCGATCGCAGCACAAGAATCGCGCCGAGGCGTTCAACCAGCTGCGCGCGCGCCTGTACGAACGCGAGCTTGCCGAGCGCGAGGCCGCGGCGAACGCACAGAATGCGACCAAGACCGATATCGGCTGGGGCCACCAGATCCGCTCCTATGTCCTGCAACCCTATCAGCTGGTGAAGGACCTGCGCACCGGGGTGACCTCCACCGCACCGTCGGACGTGCTCGACGGCGCGGTCGACCCGTTCATGGCGGCCGCGCTGTCGCAGCGCGTGACCGGCGAGACGGTCGATGTGGAGGATGTCGATTGATCGTCCGTGCGGCCGTCCTGTCGCTGGCGATGTTCGCGCTGGCCGGCTGTGACGGCCGGTCGCGCGCGCCCAAAAAGGCGGACGAGCCCAAGTACGGCTTCCCCGCCGCGGACCGCCCGGTGGCATCGATCATCTCGTCGCGCTGGTCGACCGAGGAGGCCCGCGACCGGCTGAACGAGGCCGAGACGGTGATGGACCGCGCGGGGATCAAGAAGGGCATGACCGTCGCCGATATCGGCGCTGGCGAAGGCTATTACACCGTTCGCCTTGCCAGCCGGGTCGGCGACGACGGGCGCGTGCTGGCCGAGGATATCGTGCCGGAGGTTCGCGACGCGCTGGCCACCCGCGTGGCGCGCGAGCGGCTGGACAATGTCAGCGTGCGGCTGGGCCTGCCCGCCGACCCGCGGTTGCCCGAGGCGAGCTTCGACCGCGTGTTCATGGTTCACATGTATCACGAGATCGCGTCGCCCTATGAGTTCCTGTGGCGGATGCGGCCGTCGCTGCGCCCCGGGGGACAGGTAATCGTGGTCGATGGCGACCGTCCGACCCAGGACCACGGCACCCCGGCAGAGCTGCTGAAATGCGAGTTCGCCGCGGTCGGATATGTCCAAGTGTCGCTCCAGCGCATGCCGTCGGCCGGCGGCTATCTGGCGATCTTCGAGGCGCAGGGCGAGCGCCCCGAGCCGCAGACGATCAAGGCCTGCCGTAACCCGGCAACCCCGACGCCCAAGAGCTGATCGCGGCGACGCCCGAGACGTCGACAGCCGCATGGACATGCGCGCTTGGCGGGTGTGTCCCGCGCGGCTAGGCTGACGCGATGCGTCAATATCTCGACCTGATGGCCCGCGCGCTGAACGACGGCGCCGAGCAGATGGACCGCACCGGTACCGGCACCCGATCGGTGTTCGGGCACCAGATGCGGTTCGACCTTCGCGAAGGCTTCCCGCTGGTCACGACCAAGAAGCTGCACCTGCGATCGATCATCGTCGAACTGCTGTGGTTCCTGCGCGGCGATACCAACGTCCAGTGGCTGCGCGACCGCAAATGCTCGATCTGGGACGAATGGGCCGACGAGAATGGCGATCTGGGCCCCGTCTATGGCAAGCAGTGGCGTGACTGGGAGACGGCCGACGGGCGCCATATCGACCAGATCGCCGAGCTGCTCGACACGATCCGGACCAATCCGGGATCGCGCCGGATGGTCGTGTCCGCCTGGAATCCGGGCGACCTGCACGCGATGGCGCTGGCCCCTTGCCACTGCCTGTTCCAGACCCATGTCGCCAATGGCCGGCTGAGCCTGCAGCTGTATCAGCGCTCCGCCGACATCTTCCTGGGCGTGCCGTTCAATATCGCCAGCTATGCGCTGCTGACCCATTTGCTGGCGCAGCAGGCCGGGCTGGACGTGGGCGACTTCATCTGGACCGGCGGCGACTGCCACCTCTATTCCAATCATCTGGACCAGGCGCGCGAGCAATTGTCGCGCGAGCCGGGCCCGCTGCCGCGGCTCGAGATCCTGCGCAAGCCGGCGTCGATCGACGCCTATGACTATGAGGATTTCGCGATCCACGACTATGTCGCGCAGGCGCATATCAAGGCGCCGGTGGCGGTATAGGCTGACAGATTCCCCTCCCTGGAAGGGAGGGGTCAGGGGTGGGTCGCTCTCGGTTTGTCGATACGGTCGACGTTGCGAGTCCCTCGGGCCTACCCACCCCCAGCCCCTCCCTTCCAGGGCGGGGAGCAGGTTGCGCAATTGGTTGAACGGGTGATCCCGGCACGAGGATTTGAATGCAGACCATCACCTTCCACCTCGCGCGCGCGGCCAATGGCGTGATCGGCCGCGACGGCCAGCTGCCGTGGCGGCTGCCGGCCGACCTCAAGCGGTTCAAGGCGCAGACCATGGGGAAGCCGATGGTGATGGGGCGCAAGACGTTCGAGAGCTTCCCCAGCCCACTGCCCGGCCGACGCCATATCGTGCTGACGCGCGACGCCTGCTGGTCGGCGGAAGGGGCGGAAGTGGCGCACGACGTCGACGGCGCGCTTGCCCTGGCCGGGCCGGGCGAGATCGCGGTGATCGGCGGGGCCGAGATCTTCGACCTGTTCCTGTCGCGCGCGGCTGCGGTCGAGCTGACCGAGGTCCATCTCGATGCCGAGGGCGACGCGACCGTTGCCGGATTCGAGTCGCTTGCCTGGCGCGAAGTCTCGCGCGAGGATCATGCAAGCGAAGAGGGCCGACCGGCCTACAGCTTCGTGAGGCTGGAACGCCGGAGGGGATAGTCGTGCGCAAATGGCCGTGGATCGCGGGCGGGGTGATCGCGCTGGGGGCGATCGGATTCTTCGGTGTCGCGCCCGCCTATGTGGAATCGACGATGAACATCGTCACCCCTTCGCCCTTGCCCAGGATCGACGATGCGACGCGCAGGCTTCACGCCAGCCTGCAGATCGCGGACATGCATGCCGACACGCTGATGTGGCGGCGCGACCTGCTGTCGCGCAGCGGGCGCGGCCAGGTCGATCTGCCGCGGCTGATCGAGGGCAATGTCGCGCTGCAGGTCTTCTCCTCGGTGACCAAGACGCCCAAGGGCCAGAATTACGACGCCAACACCGGTGACACCGACAACATCACGCTGCTGACCGTCGCCCAGCTTCAGCCGGTGCGGACCTGGTCGTCGCTGCTCGAACGATCGCTGTGGCATGCGCAGAAGCTCGACCGTGCCGCGGCGAATTCCGACGGCAGGTTGCGCGTGCTCCGGACGCCGGCCGATCTCGACCACCTGCTGGCCGCGCGCGGCACGGGCGCCAGGATCGTCGGCGGGATGCTGTCGATCGAAGGGCTGCAGGATCTGGAGGGCCGGATCGACAATCTCGACCGGCTGCATGCGGCGGGGTTCCGCATGGCGGGGCTTGCGCATTTCTTCGACAACGACGTCGCGGGATCGATGCACGGGGTCGCCAAGGGCGGGCTGACGCCGCTGGGCTTCCAGATACTGGCCCGGATGGAACGGATCGGCATGATCGTCGATGTGGCGCATTCGAGTCACGCGGCGCTCGCGGACATCCTGCGCGTGGCGAAACGGCCGGTGGTATCCAGCCATGGCGGCGTCCAGGCGACCTGCAAGGTCAACCGCAACCTGACCGACGACGAGATTCGCGGGATCGCGCGCACCGGTGGCGTGATCGGCATCGGCTATTGGGATGCGGCGGTGTGCGGCACCCGGCCGGAGGACGTCGTGCGGGCGATCCTGCACGTCCGCGCCGTGGTGGGCATCGACCATGTCGGGCTCGGCTCCGACTATGACGGCGCGGTGACCACCGGCTGGGACTCGTCGCAGCTGGTCGCGATCACCCAGGCGCTGGTGAATGCCGGGATGGGTCCCGACGAGATCCGCAAGGTGATGGGCGGCAATGTGCTGCGCGTGATCCGCGCGGGAATCGCGCCGGCGTCCTGAGACGCCGTCTGAGCATGCGCCTATCGGCGCATGCTGCGGCACCGGCCCGCTCCCCCACCCGACCACCCATAGAATACTGCCGTTGGGTGGTCGGGTGGGGAAGCGGACCGGTGCCGCCTTGAAATTCACCCTTTCGCGATTTTTCAACGGCCTCTGAGACGCCCAAGAGGTTTGATTGCACGGTACACCGCCGCTATGGCGCGCGGCATGGAGCGGCTGGACGGAAGCTCGATGGTTCCGGCGCATCTGCGCGGCGGAGTGGTCGCGCTGGGCAATTTCGACGGATTTCACCTCGGGCACCAGGCCGTGGTGGCGCGTGCGGTATCGCGCGCGCGCGAACGTGGCGTGCCCGCGATCGTCGCCACCTTCGACCCGCATCCGCGCCGCTATTTCCAGCCCGACACCCCGCCCTTCCGCCTGACGACGCTCGACCAGCGCCAGCGGCTGTTCGCGGCGGCGGGCGCGCAGGCGATGCTGGTGTTCGCGTTCGACTCGGCGCTGGCCAGCCTGTCCGCCGAGGCGTTCGCGCGCGAGCGGCTGGTCGAGCTGGCAGGCGCCAGCGGGGTGGTGACGGGCGAGGACTTCACCTTCGGCAAGGGGCGCGGCGGCAATCCCGACATCCTCACCGCGCTGGGCGCGACGATGGGCTTCACCGCCGAGACGGTGCCTGCGGTCGGCGCAGGCGGCCATGCCTTTTCGTCGAGCCGGATCCGCGACTATCTTCGCGAGGGGCGTCCGCGCGATGCCGCCTATCTGCTCACCCGCCCCTTCGCGGTCGAGGGCGAGGTGGTCCACGGCGCGAAGCTGGGCCGCGAACTGGGCTATCCGACCGCCAACATGCTGCTCGGCAGCTATCTGCGCCCGGCCTATGGCATCTATGCGGTCCATGGCCGGCTGCCCGACGGGCGCGTGCTGAACGGCGTCGCGAATCTGGGCATCCGCCCCAGCATCGAGCCGCCGGAGGAACTGCTGGAAAGCTATTTCTTCGACTTTTCGGGCGACCTCTACGGGCAGACGATCGAGGTGCAGCTGATCGAATTCCTGCGCCCCGAGGCGAAGTTCGACAGCCTCGATGCGCTGAAGGTCCAGATGGACGCCGATGCCGCGCGGGCGCGCGAACTGCTCGACTGATCAGGCGAGATAATAAACGCACGCGACGTAACTGCCCCAGATCGCCAGCGGCACCAGCGCCCAGGCGGCCGCGCCGGAACGGCGCCCGAGGGTCAGCATGACCGCCAGCGTCGCGACGAGCGTGCCCAGCGTCCCGATGGCGCCCGCCGCCGGGCTGTCGAGCCCGCCGGTATAGACCGGAAACGCCAGGCAGATCGCCGCCAGCGCAACCGGCAGCCAGGCACGCCAGCCATGATCGTGCGTATCGCGCAGCCAGAGCCAGCGCGCCGCGCCCATCAGCGCGAACTGCACGACCCAGATCGCGCCGACGAGCGGGCCCGGCGGCACCCAGCGCGCCTGTTCGGGCGGCAGCGCCCCGCCATCGGCGCCGAGGCCGAAGATCAACGCGTTGCCGACCAGCACCAGCGCGACCAGCGCCGCGATGTTGAGCCAGAGCCCCGTGCTATCGGTGCGATTCAGGCTGGCGGCGGTCATTGCGGGCTCCCGATAGTGTCGATGCTGCGCAAAAACGCACGAAAGCGTGAAGGTTGCGCAGAACAAGCGCTTTGAAGTTGACCGCGCACCCGCTAATCCGCGCGCACCCATGACTGACGCAACAGATTTCCGCGACACCGTCTTCCTGCCGAAGACCGAGTTCCCGATGAAGGCCGGCCTTGCTGCCAAGGAACCGGCCATCCTCGAGCGCTGGGCACGCATTCGCCTGTACCAGCAGCTGCGCGAGGCCCGTGCCGGGCGCGAGCGCTTCATCCTGCACGACGGCCCGCCCTATGCGAATGGCAACATTCACATGGGCCATGCGATGAACAAGATCCTGAAGGACATCGTCGTCCGCTCGCAGAGCCTGCTGGGCAAGGATGCGCCCTATGTTCCCGGCTGGGACTGCCACGGCCTGCCGATCGAATGGCAGATCGAGAAGCAGTACAAGGAAAAGAAGCTCAACAAGGACGAGGTGCCGGCCGCCGAGTTCCGCGCCGAGTGCCGCGCCTATGCCGCCAAATGGGTCGGCGTGCAGCGCGGACAGTTCGAGCGGCTTGGCGTGATGGGCGACTGGGACGATCCCTATCTGACGATGAACTTCGACAGCGAGGCGATCATCGCAGGCGAGCTGCTGAAGTTCGCCGAGAGCGGCCAGCTGTATCGCGGCGCGAAGCCGGTGATGTGGTCGCCGGTCGAGAAGACTGCGCTGGCCGATGCCGAGGTCGAATATGACGACATCGTCTCGACCCAGATCGATGTCGCGTTCGAGATCGTCGAGGCGCCGGGCGCGCCCGAATTGGTCGGTGCGCATGCGGTGATCTGGACGACGACGCCGTGGACGATTCCCGTGAACCAGGCGCTCGCCTATGGCCCGGGGGTCGATTATGAGCTGATCGAATGGAACGGCCGCCGCTTCCTGCTCGCTGCCGATCTGAAGGCGGCCGTGCTGAAGCGCTGGGGCGTCGATGCCGATAGCGGCGACGTGCGCTCGCTCGGCATCCTTGCCGGCACCCGCCTCGACGGAGCCGTGGCGCGCCATCCGATGCATGCGCGCGGAGCGTTCTTCGCGAAGCCGCGCCCGCTGCTGGCCGGCGACTTCGTCACCACCGATGCCGGTACCGGGCTGGTGCACATGTCGCCCGATCATGGCGAGGACGACTTCCTGCTGTGCAAGGCCAACGGGATCGATCCGGTGTTCGCGGTGCTGGACGACGGCCGCTACCGCGACGACTGGGCGTGGATGGGCGGCAACGAGTTGTCGGTCATCAACAAGAAGCTGAACGCCGCCGAAGGCCCGATCTGTTCGGACCTGCGCGAGGCGGGCGCGCTGCTGGCCGGGTCGGACGATTTCTCGCACAGCTATCCGCACAGCTGGCGGTCGAAGGCGAAGGTCATCTTCCGCTGCACCCCGCAATGGTTCATCCCGATGGACCGGGCGATCCAGTCTCCCTCTCCCCTTGTGGGAGAGGGAAGGGGCCCGTCCGCGCAAGCGGATGGGAAGGGTGAGGGGGACGCGAGTCTCACGCCCCCTCACCCTTCCGCGGCTTCGCCGCTCCCTCCCTCTCCCACAGGGGGAGAGGGAAATAAGGCCACGCTGCGCGAGCTGGCGCTCGATGCGATCGAGCGGACGCGGTGGGTGCCCGAAAAGGGCCGCAACCGGATCAGCGCGATGGTCGAAGGACGCCCCGACTGGGTGATCAGCCGCCAGCGCGCCTGGGGCGTGCCGATCGCACTGTATGTCCACCGCCAGAGCGGCGAGTATCTGCGCGATCCGGCTGTCAACGCCCGCATTCTCGACGCCTTCCGCGCCGGCGGTGCCGATGCCTGGTTCGCGGCCGATCACCAGCAACTGCTGGGCGCCGACCATGACCTGGCCGACTATGAGGTCGTCACCGACATCCTCGATGTCTGGTTCGACTCGGGCTCGACCCACAGCTTCGTCGTCGAGAAGCGTTACGGCGAAGGCGTGCGCGCCGACCTGTATCTCGAAGGGTCGGACCAGCATCGCGGCTGGTTCCAGTCGTCGCTGCTCGAAAGCTGCGGCACGCGCGGCCATGCGCCCTATGGCACCGTGCTGACCCACGGCTTCGCGCTGGACGGCAAGGGCCTGAAGATGTCCAAGTCGATCGGCAATATCGTCGATCCGCTGAAGGTCATCGGCGAGAGCGGTGCCGATATCCTGCGCCTGTGGGTCGCCCAGACCGATTATTTCGAGGATGTCCGCATCGGCAAGGAAGTGCTGGCGGGGACGGGGGACGCCTATCGCAAGCTGCGCAACACCTTCCGCTATCTGCTGGGTGCGCTCGACGGCTTCAGCGATGCCGAGAAGCTGCCGGTCGCCGAGATGCCGGAGCTCGAGCGCTATATCGTTCACAAGCTCGTCGCGCTCGACGCCGAGCTGAAGGATGCGGTCGGCGCCTATGAATTCAACCGCTATGCCCGCGCGCTGACCGACTTCGCCAACGAGGACCTGTCGGCCTTCTTCTTCGATATCCGCAAGGACTCGCTCTATTGCGATGCGCCGGGCGACCCGAAGCGCCGCGCCTATCGAACCGTGCTGGATCTGCTGTTCCACGCGCTGGTCCGCTATGCCGCGCCGATTCTCAGCTTCACCGCCGAGGAAGTGTGGCAGGCGCGCTATCCCAGCGAGGACGGGTCGGTCCATCTGCTCGAGTGGCCGGAAATGCCGCAGGTCGTCGGCGACCTCCGTGCCGACTGGAACGCGGTGCGGGCGCTGCGCGAAAAGGTGACCGAGGCGATCGAGCCCTATCGCCGCGAAAAGACGATCCGGTCCAGCCTGGAAGCCGAAGTGGCGGTTCCCTCGCTGCCGCTGGACGAGGACCTGCTCGCCGAGCTGTTCATCGTGTCGCGGGTGACCGGCGGCAGCGATGCGGTCACGGTCGCGCCCACGCAGCGCCTTAAATGCGGCCGATGCTGGCGGCATCTTCCCGAAGTTGCGAACGACGGCGCGCTGTGCGACCGCTGTTCCGAGGTAGCGGGCGCATGACCAAGACGCGTGGAATCGGATTGCTGGTGGCGCTGATGGTGTTCCTGGTCGACCAGGGCACCAAATATTTCGTCACCCAGAGCCTGGGCATCTCGTACGACGGCGCGTCGACGGAAATCTTCAGCTTCTTCGACCTGCGCTATGTCGAGAATATCGGCGTGTCGCTGGGGCTGTTCCGCGCGAGCACCGAGACCTGGCGCTGGGCATTGGTGGCGCTGACCAGCCTGATCGCGATCGGCGTGGTCGTGTGGATGCTGCGCGAACGCAAGCTGGGCGATGTCGCGGCGCTGGGCCTCGTCCTGGGCGGCGCGCTGGGCAATATTCTCGATCGCAGCCGCCTCGGCTTCGTCGTCGACTTCGCGGACCTGCACTTCGGCACATGGCGGCCGTTTTTGGTCTTCAATGTCGCCGATGCTGCGATTACCATCGGCGTGCTGATCCTGCTGGTCCGCGCGCTTTTCGTGCGTGACAAGCCTCGGGCCACGCAGCAGGATTCTGTGGAGACTATCAATGCGTAAGACTGTCCTGATCGCCGGCGCGCTCGCGCTGGTCGCTTCGCTGTCGGCCTGCGGGCGCAGCGGCTATGACCGTGCCCGTCCCGACGAGTTCGCGGTCGCGCGTGCCGCCCCCCTGGTGATCCCGCCCGACTTCGCATTGGTCCCGCCGCGTCCGGGCGCGCCACGCGCACAGGATTCGCAGCCGCAGAACCAGGCGCTCGACGCGCTGTTCGGCGGATCGGCCGTGCGCAGCGGCAGCGAGAATGCGACGCTGGACGCCGCCGGACGCACCGGTGCGGACCAAGGTGCGCGCAGCACTGTAGGCGATCCCAACACGACCGTGGTCGACAAGGGCAGCACGACCCGCGACATCATCGCCGCGCCCGAGGGTACCGGCCGCGACGCGTCGGCCGCGACTCCGCAGTAACGTCCCCGGACGATCGAAAAGGGCCGCGCCTCGACCGAGGCGTGGCCCTTTTTCGTGCGTCCGCCGGACAGCGAAAGGGGCCGCGGAACAAGTCCGCGGCCCCCTTGGCACCGGTTGTGAACGGGATCAGAAGCTGACGCTGACCGATCCGACGACGCCACCCTTGCTGGCATTCTTGCCGCTGGGGGTGATGTAGTCGCCATCGGTATCGACATACTGGACGCCGAAGGTCAGCGACTTCCAGGTCGCCGAGGCGCCCAGGCTCCAGTCGGTATATTCGTTGCCGATGCCCAGCCAGCTGGGCCCCCAGGTGTGGCCGAGATGCGCCGTCAGCGAGATCGGCGTGTTGGGGATCGAGGTCGACAGGTCGCCGGCGAGATAGGCATTGTCCTGCTTCGGCCCGCCGAGCTGCCCCTGGTCGAGCGCGAGCGAGGTCTGCTTCGGCGCATAGGCGAAGGTCGCCTTCGCGGTCACCGGGCCGATCCCGTACGACACCGCCGCATAAGGCTCGAAGATGCTCGACTTGCTGACGTCGCCGGTGAAGCCCGGCTTGGTACCGGGATAGAGGTAATAGACCGCGCCGATGTCGAAGGTGACGCCGCCGGAAGTGGTCTTGAACCCGGCGATCAGGTCGATCTCCTGGTTGGCCGAGCCGTGGACGGTGACATAGTCGTCGACCGACGACCCCCAGACCGACGCATAGAAGCCCGAGGCGTGGCTGACGGTGATGCCCGCCTGGACGGCGAAATTGCCGTCGGTCTGGGAAATGCCGCGAAAGCGGTAGTCGCTGACGACGGCGGCGCTGCCGCTGACGGTGATTTCGGGGGCCGGCTCGGTTTCGTCCTGAGCGAAGGCCGGGGTCGCACCGGCGAGTGCGCACACGCCGATCATGAGTTTCGAGAAACGCATCTTCATCCCTTTCGGTTAGATTCGATGGTTCCCGCCTGCTGTCGACGGTGCGAGCTGTCTGAGGCCCCGAAGAGCCCGCGCCGCTATCGCCGACGTTGTAACAATGCAGAAACACGCTGCACCGCACAACAAAATAAGCCCGCGAGGTCACGTAACCTCGCAGGTGTTGCGACATCGCAACAGAAAAGACGTATCGGCGGGGGTTTCCCCGCCGATCGGATCAGGCGTCGCGGAGCGCGACGATGGCGTCGATCTCGACCACCGCGCCCAGCGGGAGCACGGCGACACCGACCGCGCTGCGGGCATGCTTGCCCGAATCGCCGAAGATCGCAGCCATCAGTTCGGACGCGCCGTTCGCCACCTTCGCCTGATCGGTGAAGTCGGCGGCCGAATTGACGAACACGCCCAGCTTCACGATGCGCTCGACCCGCTGGAAGTCGCCGCCCAGCGCCTTGCGGATCTGCGCCAGCAGCATCACCGCGCAGCGCCGCGCCGCCTCGGCACCGTAATCGAGGTCTCGATCCTCGCCGACGCGGCCGGTCATCAGCTGACCGTCCTGGAACGGCAACTGGCCCGAGATGTGAAGCAGCCCGCCGACTTCCACAGCGGGGAGATAGGCGGCGACAGGTGCCGCTGCCTCGGGAAGGGTCAGGCCGAGCTCGGCCAGCTTCGCGTCGATCTGCATGGTCATGCCAGGGTCTCAACCATTGGCCGCGACGCCGGTCAAGCCTTGGGCGAACCGATTCACGATCCACGCCTCCGCCTCCTGCCAGTCGTCGATCCGGGCATGGGCATGCGGTGCCGCGGGAATGTGCGGCGCGAGCGTGGGTTCGGAGACCATGTGCAGCCGGAACACCTCGGGCGCATGGGTGGCGACCGATTCGTGATGGATCGCCAGATCGTCGATGAAGACCGTCACGCTGGGGCGGAACTCTTCGACCAGCCGGGCGACCGGCTCGCCCTTGCCGCCCTGGTTGCACTCGACGCGGTGACGGATCCCGTGCGCCGCCAGCTGTTCGATGCGCGGTTCGCGGCACTGGTCGCGCAAATTGGTCAGCACGACGATGTCGGCGGTCTCGGCCAGCGTCGCCAGCGCCTCTCGCGCATGCGGGACCAACGTCTGCCGGCCCATCTCGGCCGGAAAGAAGCTGTTGAGCAGGGCCCACATTTCCTCTCGCGCGACCCGACCGCCATCGGCACGCCGCGTCAGCGCCTCGTCGAAATGTCCGCGCGACAGGTCGAAGTCGATCTCATGGGCTTCGTCCAGCCAGCTCCCGAAATGGCGGACCATATGGAGCAGCACTTCATCGCAATCGGTGATCAGCAGCGGTTTCATCACTTCTCCAGTGCAGCGCGCGCTGCGACGAGGTCGGACGGCGCGATGCCCAGCGAGTCGGCGCAGGCGACCAGGTCCGGCTCATGCGCTTCGAGAAAGCCGATCGTCGCCGCCAGCAGCGCCGGCTCCCCTGCCCGTTCGCGCAATTCGGCGGGATCGAGGCCGGTCAGGTCGAGCAGCCGGTTTGCCCGGGCGGAGTCGCCCAGCGTCCATACGAGCGCGGAAAGTGCAACCTCGACTGCCCCAGATTTGGACGCAGATCGGGTGCGATCGGACGAGTCGGCGTTTGTCTCGCGGGCGGCCATGGCCTAAAGCTTGTCCTTAAATAATAAGGGTCTGCGCGTGGCAAAAAGGGTGCTCGTTGTCGAGGACAACGAACTCAATCTGAAGCTTTTCTGCGACTTGTTGCGGGCCCATGAACTCGCGGTCGAACCCGTACGTGACGGCCGCGAAGCAGTGACCCTGGCCAGGGAGTTCCGGCCCGACCTGGTGGTGATGGACATCCAGATGCCGCATGTCACCGGGCTGGAACTGATCCAGCAGATGAAGCTCGACATCAGCCTGCGCGCGATCCCGATCATGGCGGTGACCGCCTATTCCGGCCGTGAGGACGAGGAGCGCATCCGCGCCGCCGGCGCCAATGCCTATGTGTCCAAGCCGATCTCGCTTGCGCGCTTCATGGACGAGGTCCGGGCCCTGCTGGCCGCCTGATCCGGGCGACGGGGCACATAGCGAAAAGCCCCCTTCCTGGCGGAAGAGGGCGTCGCAGGCGCGGACGATGAAGGCACCGGCCGAATCGCGCAAACCGCGGCGCCGAAGCGCCGAATCGGCTTACTTGATCTTCGCTTCCTTGAACTCGACATGCTTGCGCACGACCGGGTCATACTTGCGGAAGGTCAGCTTCTCGGTCTGGTTGCGCGGATTCTTCTTGGTGACGTAGAAGAAGCCCGTATCCGCCGAGCTGACGAGCTTGATCTTGACAGTGGTCGGCTTGGCCATGGCCCGAAAACCCTTAGATTCTGCGAAAAGGAAAAAGCGGCACGCGCTAGCGCACCGCCATCAGGGGCGGCAGTTGCGCCAGCGCGCGGCAAAAGTCAAGACATGCCTGTCGTCACGCCGTCTTAACCCGCCAGCTGCTACCGGCGGCGCTTCTCGACAAGGCAGCGCATGGAAGCCCTGGTACCCGCATTCATCGTCACCGTGCTTGCCCAGCTGGGCGAGAAACCGGCGCTGCTGACCGCGATTCTCGCCGACCGGTTCAACCAGCCGCTGCGCGTCGCACTCGCCGCGATCGTGGCGCATGCCGGGTTGAATGCCATGGCCGCGATGGGCGCGATTCTGATCGGGCCGACCCTGAGCCCGAACGCCCAGGCGCTGTTCCTCGCCATTGCCTTTCTGTTCGGCGGATTGGGTGCCCTGCTGCCCGCGCGGGCGCCGGACCGACTGGACGGCTGGCGGCTCGGCGCGATGGCGACGACTGCGCTCGGCACCTTCAGTGTGGCGCTGGGGTCCCAGACGCAATTCTTCGCGCTGGCATTCGGGGTTTTCGGCCTGCCCTGGTTCGCCTTTGCCGGCACGCTGGCCGGGACGGCGTGCGTCGCCATCGCCGCGGCACTGACCGGCGAGACGCTCTGGGTTCGCATGCCGCTGCGCGCATTGCGCGCCGTTTCGGCCGTCCTGTTCCTCGGGGCTGCGGCGGTCATCGGATCCGGGGCGTTGCGCCTGACCTAGCCGGAACGGGCCGCACCGGCGACGACCGGTCCGATCGATTGCTGTCATCGGGATTTCACCTATGCGGAACGGGACCCGAACGCCTATGTCTACGTTATCGTTACGAAACCGAATCGCCGGAGGACATGATGGCAGACACCAAGGCGCTGCAGACGCCGACCGACCTCAATCGCAACGAGACCAAGAGCGTCGCCGATGCGCTGAACAGCGCGCTGGCGGACAGCTATGCGCTGTATTTCAAGACGAAGAATTTCCACTGGCACGTGTCGGGTCCGCATTTCCGCGACTATCATCTGCTGCTCGACGACCAGGCCGCGCAGATCCTCGGGATCACCGACGCGATCGCGGAGCGGGTGCGCAAGACCGGCAACATGACCCTGCGCTCGATCGGCGACATCGCCCGTCGCCAGACGCTGAAGGACAATGACGCCGATTTCGTCGGCCCCGGCGACATGCTGTCCGAATTGCGCGACGATAATCTGAAGCTGGTCGAGAGCTTCCGCGCGGTGAAGGAAGCTGCCGAAAATGCGAACGACAACGCAACCTCGGGCATCGTCGACGAATGGACCGACCAGGCCGAGGAACGTGCCTGGTTCCTGTTCGAGGCGTCGCGCAAGGGCTGATCGCCCTCACGAGCAACAAGAAAGGGCCGGGAGCGATCCCGGCCCTTTCCCTTTACCCCCGGACGATCACTTGATCGCGGCGAGTTCCTTCTCGATCTTGCCCAGCGTCTCTTCGGTGATCGCGCCACCCGACATGGGCTGGACCTGGCGCAGGCTCATCGTCTTGAACATCTCGTAATGCTCGTGCTTGGAGACGTCCCCGCCGAGATTGGCGGTCAGGACCGCATTGGCCTTCGCGTCGGCGACCAGCGTTTCGATCGGGGTGTCGAGGTTGAACTTGGCAGCCGAGACAGGTGCTGCCTGGGCCGCGGGCGCGCTCGGGGCAGCCGGTGCGGTCTGCGCCGACGCGGCGGCGGGAATCAGGAAGGCTGCGGCGGCCGCAGCGGCGATCACGAACTTCATGGGCAGTGCTCTCCATCGAATGTGGAGCCCCGCTCCACACGCGCATGGCTAATCGCGATTCGTGGCTTTGGCGAGGCGCTCAGCGCGAGTCTGCAGCGCCGAGCGTCACCAGCCACCAGTCGGGCGGGGCGCCGAAACGGAACGGCAGCACGCTGGTGCCCAGCCCGCCGCTAACCACGACCGCGCGGCCCTGATCACGGATCGCCCCGCAACGAAATCGGTCGCCATAGTTCGAGCCGGTTTCCAGCGCGCCATAGAGCGGCAGGACGATCTGACCGCAATGCGTGTGCCCGGCCATGACGATCGCAAAATGACGGCCGAGCTTCGGCACCACGTCGGGGCTATGGGTGAAGGCGAGCGTCGGCCCGGGCAGCGCATCGGCGGCGCGGATCGACGCGGGCACGTCGGCATGGCGCGAATGATAATCGTCGATCCCGACAAGCGTGAGCACGCCGACGCGGCGCGCCGCATTCGACAGGACGGGGATTCCCGCCCCCTCCAGCGCCTTTCGCATCGCTGGCCCGCCATGCCAGTGATCATGGTTGCCCAGCACCGCATAGACGCCGAGCGGCGCCTTCAGCTTCGCCAGCGGCGCGGCGATCTCGGCCTGCGAATAATAGCGGGTGGCGAGTTTTCGATCGCCGATGAAATCGCCGGCCAGAAGGACGAGGTCGGGCTTCTGCGCATTCACGCTCTCGACGATTCGGGCGACGCGCTCGGGCGGCATGTCGGGGCCCTGGACATGGATATCGCTGATCAGCGCGACCCGTACTGGCGGCGCCCCGCGCGGCCAGTCGGTCATGCCGATCCGGATGCCGTGCACCGTTGGATCGGCGAGGATATTGGCGTAGCTCCACCCGATCAGAGCGACGATGACGAGGAGGACCAGGCCGAGCAAACGGAACATCCGCCGGCCCCTAGCGTAATCCCGGAATGACGGCCATCTCCTGCTGATGCGCGCCTTTGCCGACCTTCTCGACGGGTTGATCTACACGCGCTCGCGCAATGCGAAGCTGCGGCGCATCGGCGACTATCTGAAGGCGACGCCCGATCCCGACCGCGGCTGGGCGATGGCCGCCCTGACCGGCGGGCTCGACCTGCCGGCGGTCAAGCCGGCCCTGATCCGCGCCATGGTCGAGGAGCGGGTCGATCCCGTCCTCTATGCGATGAGCCGCGATTTCGTCGGCGATTCGGCCGAGACGATCGCATTGCTGTGGCCCGAACCGATGGTTGCGCCGGAAGAAAGCGGCCCGTTGCTGCTGTCGGAAGTGGTCGATCGGCTGGCGACGCTTTCGCGATCGGACGCTCCCGGGGTGCTCGCGTCGATGCTCGACCGGCTGGACGCCGATGAGCGTTTCGCCCTGTTGAAACTCGCGATGGGCGCGCTTCGCGTCGGCGTGTCCGCGCGCCTGGCCAAGACCGCGCTCGCCCAGGCCTTCGGCCTCGACGTCGAGGCGGTGGAGGAAGTCTGGCACGGGCTTCAACCGCCCTATCCGGAGCTGTTCGACTGGGCCGAGGGCCGCGGCGTCCAGCCGAGCGCGCAGAACGTGCCCGTCTTCCGTCCGTTCATGCTGGCCCATCCGCTGGAGGAAACGCGGGTCGATCTCGACGAGTATGCCGCGGAATGGAAATGGGACGGGATCCGGGTCCAGCTGGTCCATGTCGCCGGCCAGACGCGGCTCTACAGCCGGGCCGGCGACGACATCACCCACAGCTTCCCCGAAATCGCCGAGGCGTTCGCCCAGGCCGGCGCCCTCGACGGCGAGCTGCTGGTCAAGGGCGAGGCGCAAGGCGGCGCGATCGGTGAAGGCGGCGGGGCGGGCAGCTTCAACGCGCTTCAGCAGCGACTGGGACGCAAGCTGGTCAGCGCGAAGACGCTGGCGGAGTATCCCGCCTTCGTCCGGCTCTACGACATCCTGTTCGATGGTGCGGAGGATCTGCGCGAACTGCCATGGCACGAGCGCCGCCGGCGGCTCGAGGCGTTCGCGACGCGGCTCGACCCCGAGCGGTTCGACGTCTCCGCGCTGATCGAAGCCGGCGATTTCGAGCAGCTGGAGGAAATCCGGGCCGGCGCGCGCGACGCGGCGATCGAGGGCGTCATGCTCAAGCGGCGCGAGTCGCCCTATGTCACCGGCCGCCGCGTCGGACTGTGGTACAAGTGGAAGCGCGATCCGCTGACCGCGGACTGCGTGCTGATGTATGCCCAGCGCGGCAGCGGCAAGCGAAGCTCCTTCTATTCCGACTTCACCTTCGGCGCCTGGACCGAGGAAGGCGAGCTGCTGCCGGTCGGCAAGGCCTATTTCGGCTTCACCGACGAAGAGCTCAAATGGCTCGACCGGTTCGTCCGGACCAACACGCTCAACCGGTTCGGCCCGGTACGCGAGGTGGAGAAGACGCTGGTGCTGGAGGTCGCGTTCGATTCGATCCACGAATCGAAACGCCACAAGTCCGGCCTGGCGATGCGATTCCCCCGGATCGCCCGCATCCGCAACGACAAGCCGGCCGCCGAGGCCGACCGGATCGAGACGCTGCGACGCATGGCGACCTGAACGAGGGGCGGCTCTTCCCAGATCCGTGCAGCCGAGATAGCAACGCGGCGAAGGGGAACGTCATGGGGGAGATTGCCAGGCATCCGCCGCCATGGCTTCATCGCCCGTCGAGGCGGGGCGGGTGAGCGCGGAGCTTCTCGCTCCGGCGATGATGATCGCCTCGGGGTCGATCCATGCCGTGGTCAACGCGATCCTGAAGAGCGGCAGGGACAAGATGACGGCGCGCAGCGTCATCGACGGGTCGAGCGCGATCCTGTTGCTGCCCGCATTGTTCTTCGTCCCCCTGCCCCACGGCGCCTGGCACTGGCTGGGGGCGAGTGCGCTCATCCACTGCATCTATCTTTACGCGCTGGTCCGGGCGTTCGAGGCGAGCGACATGTCGGCCGCCTATCCGATCCTGCGCGGCGTGGCTCCGCTGATCACGGCGGCCGTTACTGTTGGCGTGCTGGGAGAGTCCGCCAGCATCGGCGATCTTCTCGGCACGGCGCTGATCGGCTTCGCCGTGCTGATGATGGTTGCAGGAAAGCATATTCAAGCCGCCGGGCTCGGCTGGTCGCTGGCCACCGCGGCGATGATTGCGGCCTACACCATCGTCGATGCTGCCGGGGTACGCGCCGCTCCCACGCCGACCAGCTATATCGTGTGGCTTTTCGTGATCGCGGGTATTGCCGTCGTCAGCTTCTTCGCAGTCATTTCCAGGGGCGCGATCCTGCAAACGGCACGCGGCCAGTGGCGAGCCGGTGTCATCGCCGGCGCCTTATCGATCGTTACCTATGGGCTCGCGATGCATGCCTATGCCCTCGGCCCGACCGCGCCGCTGGCGGCCCTGCGCGAGACGGGAATGATCACTGCGCTGCTGATCTCGCTGTTCGTACTGAAGGAGCGGGTAGGCTGGCTGCGCGCCGCCAGCGTGCTTGGCGTGATGGCCGGAGCCACATTGATCCTGACGCGCTGACAGCAAGCTGAAACGAAAAGGGCCGGACGTTTCCGCCCGGCCCCTTCCTTTGTCTGGCGTGAGCCTGCGCTCAGCTGCCCGGCGTCAGGTTCACCGCGGCATACTTGCCGCGACGGTCCACCTCGAGTTCGAACTCGAGACGGTCGCCCTCGTTGAGCGTCGGCATGCCGGCACGCTCGACGGCCGAGATGTGGACGAACGCGTCCGGCTGGCCATCGTCGCGCTGAATGAAGCCGAAGCCCTTCATCGCGTTGAAGAACTTGACCGTACCGGTCGCCTTCTCACCGGTCAGCTGACGCTGCGGGCCACCCCGGGGTGCGCCGCCGGGGCCGGCATCGCGATCGCGCGGCGGACCGCGGTCCTCGACCGGCATCGGCTCGCCGTCGATCTTCAGCTCGGTCGCCGAGATGCGGCCGCCGCGATCGACGAGCGTGAAGCCAAGCGGCTGGCCTTCGGCGAGGCCAACAAGACCGGCCTGCTCGACCGCGGAGATGTGCACGAACACGTCTTCGCCGCCATCGTCACGAACGACGAAGCCGAAACCCTTCTGCGCGTTGAAGAACTTCACGACGCCGGTGCCTTCGCCGATCACCTGCGGGGGCATGCCGCCACCGCCGCCGCCGCCGCCGCGGAAACCACCGCCACCGCCGCCGCCGCGGAAACCACCGCCGCCACCGCCGCCGCCGAAGCCGCCACCACCGCCGCCGCCGAAGCGATCACCGCCGCCGGAAAAACCGCCGCCGAAGCCACCGCCACGACCACGGTCCTCAAAACCGCCGCCGCCGCCGTAGAAATTGTCGTCGCCGCCGAAACCGTCGCGCTTGTCCCTGCCGCGCCCGCCGCGATCCCCACGGCGCCCTCTATCGAAACTCATGCCCTGTTCGTCTTCCCGGTTCGCCCGAAATCACCATCGAAACCCAAGCGCCGGACGAGCGCGCAAGTCTTCGGACACCCGAAACGGGGTGCCTCTAGAATCAGTCATAGCCCAAAAGCACACAGGGCGCGAACGAAATTCGAACCGGGTTCAGGTGAATTTCATCCCGCTTCTTGCCCAGATCGCCGCTGCGGGGCAGATCGGGGCATGGACTCGATCATGGACCTCCTCGCCAGCCCCTCCGTGTGGGCAGCCCTCGTCACGCTGATCGTGATGGAGGTGGTGCTGGGAATCGACAACCTGATCTTCATCTCGATCCTGTCGAACAAGCTGCCGCCGCACCAGCGCCAGAAGGCACGGCGAATCGGCATCAGCCTGGCGCTGGTCATGCGCCTCGCGCTGCTGACGATGATCGCGTGGATCGTCGGCCTGGTGCACCCGGTGATCGACCTGGGCATCACCGGCCCGCTCGATTCGCACGGCGTCCCCGCGTTCGAGACCGCCTTTTCGTGGCGCGACCTGATCCTGATCGCCGGCGGGCTGTTCCTGGTGTGGAAGGCGACCAAGGAAATCCATCATTCGGTCGACACGCATGAAAGCGACGACCTGCTCGACAAGGACAGCGCATCGCAGGCCGGGATCAACTTCACCTCGGCGATCGTCCAGATCCTGCTGCTCGACATCGTCTTCTCGGTCGATTCGATCCTGACCGCGGTCGGGATGACCGAACATGTCGAGGTGATGTATGTCGCGGTGATCGTGGCGGTGATCGTCATGCTGGTCGCAGCCGACCCGCTGGCCAACTTCATCAACGGCAACCCGACCGTCGTCATGCTGGCGCTCGGTTTCCTGCTGATGATCGGCACGGTGCTGATCGCCGAAGGCTTCGGCGCGCATATCCCCAAGGGCTATATCTACACCGCCATGGCATTCTCGGCCGGCGTCGAGATGCTCAACATCTGGTCGCGTCGCTCGCGCGAGAAGCGACTGGCCGCAAAGGGCGACACGCCTCACTGAGGGCGCCGGGTGGGGGAGCGGGCCGGACCGCATTGAAATTCACCCTTTGGCAATCCCTCAAACGCGCTTGTGCAGGTCCGCGCCATTGAACCCGGAGCGGCCGGACCCCATTGAGCCAAGGGACGAAGGGGTCTAGGCGGCGGCGATGACTGTTCATTTCTACGAAGAAGACATTCCCGAGGGGCTGTTCGCGCCCGGCGCATCGATTGCGGTCGATACCGAAACCATGGGCCTCGTCACGCTGCGCGACCGGCTGTGCGTGGTGCAGCTGTCGGACGGATCGGGCGACGAGCATCTCGTGCGCTTCGGGCCGCGCTCGACCTATGACGCGCCGAACCTTCGCGACGTGCTCGCCGATCCCGAACGCCTGAAGCTCTATCATTTCGCCCGCTTCGACCTGGCGGCGATCCGCTTCTATCTCGGGGTCATGCCCGCGCCCTGCTATTGTACCAAGATCGCATCGCGGCTGGTGCGCACCTATACCGATCGCCACGGCCTGAAGGACCTGGTGCGCGACCTGCTGGGACAGGAGATCTCGAAGCAGCAGCAATCGTCCGACTGGGGCGGCCCCGACCTGTCCGATGCGCAGCGCGACTATGCCGCGTCCGACGTGCGGCACCTGCACGCGATGAAGGCCGAGCTGGACCGCCGGCTCGAACGCGAGGGCCGGATGGAACTTGCACAGGCCTGTTTCGATTTCCTCCCTGCCCGCGCGGAACTGGATCTCGCGGGATGGCCGGAAGTGGACATCTTCGCGCATGCATGAAGGCTCGCGCCTTTCCCGTGAGACCCTGAATGTCTGAAGTCGCCGCCCGGCTTCAGTCCCAGCGTCGTGCCTGGGCCCATCCGGGGTCCAGCCATGACCGGCTGGTGCGCCTGTTGCTGATCGTCCTGCCGATCGGCATCGCGGTGCTGGGCGTCGGGCTGGTCGTGGCGCCGCTGATGACCGGCGCGGAAGTCAGCTTCGTGCTCGACAAGAACAAGGTGGACGTCGCGTCCGAGCGGCTCCGCGTGCAGAGCGCCGAATATCGCGGCGAGGATGCCAAGGGCCAGGCGTTCAAGCTGAACGCCGGCAGCGCGGTGCAGAAGAGCTCGACCGACGCCGAGGTGCAGCTGAGCGACCTGAACGCCCAGCTCGGCCTGCCCGAGGGTCCGGCGACCGTCCGCGCCGACAAGGGCCGCTACAATCTTCAGAACGACCAGGTGGCGATCGACGGCCCGATCGCGTTCCGCACCGCCGACGGCTATACGCTCGACACGCATGACGCGACGCTGGATCTGAAGACCCGGCAGCTGCGCAGCGGCGGCGCCGTTACCGGCCGCACGCCGACCGGCACCTTTTCCGGCGACAAGCTGACCGCCGACCTCGAACAACGAACCGTCCGCGTCGATGGGAATGCGCGCTTGCGCATCTATCCCAAGCGCGCAAATAGGCAATAATGATGCGCGCTCTCGCCCTGCTTCCGCTCGGCCTCTTCATGGCGCTGGGTGCCTCCGCCCCGGCCACGGCGCAGACGCGCCACAATACCAACGCACCGATCGACTTCGCCTCGGATCATTTCGAGATCCAGGACAAGGCGAACCGCGTCATCCTGACCGGCAATGTCCGCATCACCCAGGCCGAGATGACGATGACCGCCGCCCGGACGACGCTGACCTATACCGGCCAGATCACCGACGGGTCACCGCAGGTTTCCCGCCTCGACGCATCGGGCGGCGTGACCGTGACCCGCCCCGACCAGAGCGCGCGCGGCCAATATGCGGTATACGACATCAATCGCCGGGTGATCACCATGGTCGGCGCCGTGACGCTGCGCCAGGGTCCCAATGTGATCAACGGCGGACGGCTGGCGATCAACCTCGATACCGGTCGCGCCACGATCGACGGGTCGGGCGTGGGCGGCAGCACGACCCCGGGCGGGGTGCAGAGCCAGGGCGGCCGCGTGACCGGCCGCTTCTCGGTTCCGAAGCGCGACGAGGCCCCGGCGTCGCCACCATCGCCCTGACCGATCGCGCCAATTTCACGATCGGGCGCTTGAACCCTTTCCTCGTCCATGATTCTCATGCACGAATCCTGCCAATGAGCGTTGCCTGAGGGCGCGGAAGCGCGACCGAATCCATTCGAGGGCCAACATGACCGACACTGCCGAAATGGAGACACCGATCGCGGACGTCGTCCCGCCGCCCGAAAAGGGACTGGCCGTCGTCTCGATCGCCAAGGCCTATGACAAGCGGGTCGTGCTGACCGACGTCTCCATGTCGGTCTCACGCGGCGAAGTGATCGGCCTGCTGGGCCCCAACGGCGCCGGCAAGACGACCAGCTTCTATTCGGTGATGGGTCTGGTGAAGCCCGATTCGGGCCGCATCATGCTGGACGGCGAGGATATCACCGCCCTTCCCATGTATCGCCGGTCGATCCTGGGCCTGGGCTATCTTCCGCAGGAAACCTCGATCTTCCGCGGCCTGTCGGTCGAGAAGAACATCCTTGCGGTGCTCGAACTGTCCGAACCCGACAAGGAGGCGCGCCGCCACCGGCTCGACCAGCTGCTCGACGAATTCGGCCTGGCCCGATTGCGCGACGCGCCCGCAATGGCGCTGTCGGGCGGCGAGCGGCGGCGGGCGGAGATCGCGCGCGCGCTGGCTGCCGACCCGACGATCATGCTGCTCGACGAACCCTTTGCCGGCATCGATCCGCTGTCGATCAGCGATATTCGCGACCTGATCCGCCAGCTCAAGACGCGCGGCATCGGCGTGCTGATCACCGACCACAATGTCCGCGAGACGCTCGACATCGTCGACCGCGGGTACATCATCTATGACGGCCGGGTGCTGTTCGCCGGGTCGCCCGACGACCTGGTTCGCGACGAGAATGTCCGCCGTCTGTATCTCGGCGAGAGCTTCGAACTCTAAGTGCGATGAGTCTGGCGCCTCGCCTCGACCTGCGGCAGTCGCAATCGCTGGTGATGACGCCGCAGCTCCAGCAGGCGATCAAGCTGCTGGCGCTGTCGAACCTCGAGATCGAGGCGTTCATCGCCGAGGAAATCGAGAAGAACCCGCTGCTCGAGTCGCAGGACCGCGACGAAGACGGCGGGCGCGATCGCGACGGCGATGCGGGGACCGAGTCCGGGCCGATCGGCGACCCCGATCTTCCGGACGGCGACTTCGCCGCGGGCGATGCGATGCCCGATGCCAGCCAGCTGCTGTCCGGCGGCGGCGAGGCGCATGGCGAGGCGGCGCTGGACGTCGATTTCACTGCCGAGACGTTTCACCATGACAGCGCGATCGATTCGCCCGGCGGCATGGACGGCAGCCTGGGCATGGCCGGAACGGGCGGCGGCGGGTCCGAGGACGGGCCCGATTTCGACAATTTCAGCGATACCAGCCTCTCGCTGGCCGATCATCTGCTGACCCAGGCGGGGCAGGTGATCTCGGGCGCGGACCAGTTCATCGCCGCCCATCTGATCGATCAGATCGACGAGACCGGCTATCTGACCGTGCCGCTGCTCGACATCGCCGAGCGGCTGGGCGTGCCGCTGGTGCGGGTGGAGGCGGTGCTTGCGACCGTCCAGACCTTCGACCCCACCGGCGTCGGCGCGCGCAACCTGGCCGAATGCCTGGCGCTCCAGGCGAAGGAAGCCGACCGCTACGATCCGTGCATGGCGCGGCTGATCGACAATCTCGACCTGGTGGCGCGCGGCGACATCGCCCGGCTGAAGCGCATCTGCAATGTCGATGACGAAGACATGGCGGACATGATCCGCGAGCTGCGCGACTATGATCCCAAGCCCGGCCTGCGCTATGGCGGCGAGCCCATGCTTGCGGTCACGCCTGACATCTTCGTCGCGCGGCGCGGTGCCGGATGGGCGATCGAGATCAACGCCGCCACCCTGCCCCGGGTGCTCGTCAACCGCGCCTATTATGCCGAGGTGTCGACCGGTCCGCAGGACAAGTCGAGCAAGGCGTGGCTGTCCGACATGCTCGCCAGCGCCAACTGGCTGGTCAAGGCGCTCGACCAGCGCCAGCGCACCATCATCAAGGTCGCCAGCGAGATCGTGAAGCAGCAGGAGGCGTTTTTCCTGCACGGCGTCGCGCATCTGAAGCCGATGACGCTGCGCCAGGTCGCCGATGTGATCGAGATGCACGAATCGACGGTCAGCCGGGTGACCAGCAACAAATATCTCAGCTGCGCGCGCGGGCTGTTCGAGCTAAAATATTTCTTCACGAGCGCGATCCAGTCGGCCGATGGCGGCGATGCGGTCTCGGCCGAGGCGGTGAAGAGCGCCATCCGCGCGCTGATCCAGGCCGAGGATCCCAGGAAGATCCTGTCCGACGACACGCTGGTCGACCTGCTGAATGCCAAGGGCTTCGACATTGCGCGGCGCACGGTCGCCAAATATCGCGAGGCGATGGGCATCGGCAGCTCGGTCCAGCGCCGCCGGCAAAAGGCGCTCGCCGGGGCGGGCTGACGCCGCGCCCCGCCCCTCAGTCGTCCTCGTCCTCATAGCCTGACAGGTCGAGTGCGCGCGCCTTGATCTGGCGCTGGCGGCACCAGTGGACCAGCGCGTCCTCGCGCCCGTGCGTGACCCAGACTTCGCGCGGTGCCACGTCGCGGATCGTATCGATCAGCTCGTCCCAGTCGGCATGGTCCGACAGGATCAGCGGCAGCTCGACATTGCGCTGCCGCGCGCGCTGGCGGACGCGCATCCAGCCCGAGGCCATCGCCGTGATCGGATCGGGCAGCCGCCGCGACCAGCGATCGTTGAGCGCGCCGGGCGGGCACAGGATGATGCGTCCCTGAAGCTCGGCCTTGGCGACCCCCGTCGCCGGGCGGAGTTCGCCCAGGTCGACGCCATGTTCGACATAGAGATCGCACAGCCGCTGTAGCGCGCCATGGATGTAGATCGGATCGTCGAACCCCATCACGCGCAGCTCGCGGATCACGCGCTGCGCCTTGCCCAGCGCATAGGCGCCGACCAGCACGCAGCGATCGGGATTGGCGCGCAGCGCTTCCAGCAGCTTGTCGAGCTCGTCATGGGTCGCGGGGTGGCGGAATACCGGCAGGCCGAACGTCGCCTCGGTGATGAACACGTCGCACGGCGTCACCTTGAAGGGGGCGCAGGTCGGATCCTCCCGCCGCTTGTAATCGCCCGAGACGATGACCCGCTCGCCGCGATGCTCGAGCACGATCTGCGCGGATCCCAGGACATGGCCGGCAGGCACGAAGTGAAAATCGATCCCGCCCAGCGACAGCGCTTCGCCATAGGCCACCGGCCTGGCGTTCTGGGCGCCGTAGCGCACATCCATGATCGCCAGCGTCTCGGGCGTCGCCCAGACTTCGCCATGCCCGCCGCGCGCATGGTCGGCATGGCCATGCGTCACCAGCGCGCGCGCGACCGACTGCGAGGGATCGACCCAGGCATCGGCGGCGGGAAGATAGATTCCCGAAGGTTGTGGGTCGATCCAGTCGCCGAGCTTGCTCATCATGCCTATATGGTTGCGATGCCAACAGGTTCCCAGCTTCCGCAGCCGCTGACCGACTGGTTCGCCGCGCGTGGCTGGACGCCGCGGCGGCATCAGCTCGACATGCTCGCCGCCGGCCGGGCGGGGCAGCATGCGCTGCTGGTCGCGCCCACGGGGGCGGGCAAGACGCTGGCCGGCTTCCTGCCGACCCTGGCGGAGCTGATCGAAGCGCCGGTCGACGGGCTGCACACGCTCTACATCTCGCCGCTCAAGGCGCTGGCGGTCGATGTGCAGCGCAATTTGCTGACGCCGATCGAGGAAATGGACGTGCCGATCCGGGTGGAGACGCGCACCGGCGACACGCCCAGCGACCGCAAGGCGCGCCAGCGTGCGCGCCCCCCCCAGGTCCTGATGACCACGCCGGAGAGTCTCAGCCTCCTCCTGTCCTACCCCGACAGCCTGACGATGTTCGACACGTTGAAGACGGTCGTGATCGACGAGGTCCATGCCTTTGCCTCGGGCAAGCGCGGCGACTTGTTGTCGCTGTGCCTCGCCCGGCTCCATGCGCTGGTGCCCGGCTTTCGCCGCGTCGCCCTGTCCGCCACCGTCGCCGATCCCGATGCCTATCGCGCCTGGCTGGCCCCCTATGGCGATATCGACACGGTGACGCTGGTCCAGGGCGAGAAGGGTGCCGATCCGGACATCGCGATCCTGCTGCCGGAGGTTCGCGTCCCCTGGTCGGGCCATTCGGGCATCTACGCGATCGAACAGGTCATGGCCGAGATCGAGACGCACCGCACCACGATCGTGTTCTGCAATACCCGCGGGCTGGCCGAACTGGTGTTCCAGCAATTGTGGAAGGCGAACCGGCTGAGCCTGCCGATCGGCGTGCATCACGGCAGCCTGAGCCTGGAGGCGCGGCAGCGCGCCGAAGGGGCGATGGCCGAGGGCAGGCTGCGCGCCCTCGTCGCCACGGCCAGCCTCGACCTCGGGGTCGACTGGGGCGATGTCGACTGCGTGATCCAGATGGGCGCGCCCAAGGGGTCGTCGCGCCTGCTCCAGCGGATCGGACGGGCGAATCACCGGCTCGACGAGCCGAGCGAGGCGGTCCTCGTCCCCGGCAACCGCATGGAATATCTCGAGGCGCGCGCGGCGCTCGACGCAGTCGAGGCGGGCGAGCTGGACGAGGATGTGTTTCGCGCCGGCACGCTCGACGTGCTTGCCCAGCATGTCATGGCCTGCGCCTGTGCCGCGCCCTTCGGCGAAGCGGAAATGCTGCAGGAAGTTCGCGCAGCATTGCCCTATTCGGCGCTCGACCAGGAGGTGTTTCATCGCGTCCTGAACTTCATCGCCGACGGGGGATACAGCCTGCGCGCCTATGATCGGTTCAAGCGGCTGACGCTGGGCAAGGACGGGATGTGGCGGATCAGCCATCCCAGTTTTGTTGCGCAGCATAGACTGAATGCGGGCATCATCGTGGAGGCGCCGATGCTGGAGGTGCGCTTCAAGAACGGCCGCCGGCTGGGCAAGGTGGAGGAAGGATTCGGGTCGTCGCTGGCGCCCGGCGACACCTTCTTCTTCGCCGGCATGGCGCTGGAGGTCGAGAAGGTCGAGTTGACCGACCTGATCGTCCGCGCCACCGCCAAACAGGCGCGGATCCCCAGCTATATGGGCGCGCGGCTCGCCATCACCTCGAACCTGGCGCACCGCGTCCGGCAATATCTCCATGACCGCAGCCAGTGGGCGCGCTTTCCGGACGACGTCCGCGAATGGCTGGAGGCGCAGGCGCGGCGATCGGCGATGCCGACGCCCGAACAGCTGCTGGTCGAGACCTTTCCCCATGAGGGGCGGCACCACATGATCTGCTACAGCTTCGAAGGCTGGAACGCGCACCAGTCGCTGGGCATGCTGATCACGCGGCGGATGGAGGCGATGGGGCTGAAACCGATCGGGTTCGTCGCGAACGACTATGCGCTGGCAGTATATGGCCTGGAGAAGATCGAGGACCCCCGCGCGCTGTTCTCCCCCGATATCCTCGAACATGAGTTTGTCGAATGGGTCCAGCAATCGGCGCTGCTGAAGCGCGCCTTTCGCGAAGTCGCGATCATCGGCGGGCTGGTGGAGCGCCAGCATCCCGGCAAGCGCAAGAGCGGCCGCCAGGTCACGTTCTCGACGGACCTGATCTACGATGTGCTGCGCAAGTACGAGCCCGACCATCTGCTGCTGCGCGCGGCCTGGGCCGACGCGCGCGCGCGCATGACCGATGTCGGGCGCCTGGCTCACCTGCTCGACACCGCGGGCGAGCGCATGCTCCATGTCGATCTCGACCGCGTCACCCCGCTTGCCGTGCCGGTCCTGATCATGATCGGCCGCGAGACGGTGGCGCAGGGCGTGACCGAGGACGAGCTGCTGATCGAGGCGGAAGCGATCGCGACCGAGGCGATGCGCCTCGACGGATAGAGGCCGCCAAACTTGGCGATTGCTGCGCAGCATTGAGAGGTATAGCTTCATTTCCATGAATGGTCTGAGCATCCTGGCCCTGCTTGCCCTGCCGATCGGAGCGGTCGCGAGCGCGTCTTCCCAGGATCCGGCGACGATCGAGCAGGCGGCAGCGGAAACGGTGCTGGTTCAGCTCGGGCAGCTCGACCGCCGGCTGTCTGTCCCGGTGGGGATCGGGAATTCCAAACCCTATAATTTCGTGATCGATACCGGTGCCGAGCGCACCGTCGTCTCGCGCCAGCTTGCCAGCGTGCTGGGTCTCGCGTCGTCGGGGCGGATCCAGGTCACCTCGATGACCGAGCGCAGCCTGGTCGATACGGTGATCGTCCCCGAACTGTTCATCCGGTCGATAGGCCAACGCCACACGATTCGCGCGCCTGCTCTGGAGGCGAGCAATATCGGTGCGCCGGGCCTGCTGGGGATCGACACGCTGCAGAATCACCGCGTGGTGATCGATTTCGAGCGCAACGAGATGGCGGTGATGCCGTCACAACCCCGGCGCCGGGCCAAGCCGACCGACCCGGACGAGATCGTCGTCGTGGCGCGCAGCAAGTTCGGTCAGCTGATCGTCACCGACGCCTATTACGGCAACATGCCGATCAAGGTCGTGCTCGACACCGGCAGCCAGGTCAGCGTCGGCAATTCGGCGCTGCGCAAACGGGTGCGGGCACGCAAGGGGCAGGTCCAGATCACCGAGATCACCAGCGTGACCGGGGGCAGGGCAAATGTCGACTATATGATGGTGCCCGACATCAAGCTGGGCAACATCCGCTTCGGCGCGATGCCGGTCGCCTTCACCGATGCCGCGCCCTTCACCTATTTCGGCCTGGCGGACAAACCGGCGATGCTGCTGGGGATGGATTCGCTGCGCGAATTCCGCCGCGTCGAGATCGATTTCCCCAATCGGCAGGTCCGCTTCCTGCTGCCCAAGGGTGCCGAGCGGCGTGCCCGCGACGGTTTCGGATCGACGGCAGCGCTGGGGCCGCACGACCGCCGGGCTTGACTTGGCCCCCTTCGCCCTGTTGTGCGCAGGGCGATGACACCGCTCTCCCCCGCTTCGCTCGCCTCGCTGCCCGCCGCGGTCCGCCGCCCGGGGCACGACATCGCCTCGGTCACCACCGGCATCGTCCATTTCGGTCCGGGCGCCTTCCACCGCGCACATCAGGCAGCCTATGTCGACGCGCTGCTGGACAGCGATCCCAGCTGGGGAATCGCCGCGGTCTCGCTGCGCACGCCGGGCACGGTCGATGCGCTGAAGGCGCAGGGCGGGCTCTACACGCTGGCGGTGCTCGACCGTGAGCCGGAGAACCGGATCATTGCGGCGCACAGCGATGCGATCGGCCCCGGCGAGGGCGCCCGGTTGAGGACGGTGCTGGCCGATCCGCGCATCCGGATCGCCTCGAGCACCGTGACCGAGAAGGGCTATTGCCTGGGCGGCGACGGGGCGCTCGACCTGGGTCATCCCGACATCGTCCACGATCTGGCTCGTCCGGCCGAGCCGCGCAGCGTGATCGGCTGGATCGTCGCCGGTCTCGACGATCGCCGTGCCGCCGGCACCGCACCCTTCGCGATGCTGTGCTGCGACAACATGACCGGCAATGGCGGGAAGCTGCGCGCAGCGTGCGCGACCCTTGCCCGCCATTATGATCCCGGCCTGGCCGACTGGATCGAGGGCGAGGTCGCCTTCCCCGATTCGATGGTCGATTCGATCACTCCGGCAAGCGACGAGGCCTTCCTCGCCAAGGTCGCCGCGGATATCGGCGTGGCCGATCGCGCCGCGGTTCAGCGCGAGCGATTCAGCCAATGGGTGCTCCAGCCCTTCGCGGGTGCGCCGGACCTGGCATCGGTCGGCGTGACGCTGACCAGCGACGTTCGCGGCTATGAGCGGGCCAAGCTGCGCGTGCTCAACGGCACCCACAGTTCGCTTGCCTATATCGGCCTCGCGCTGGGGCATGAGACCGTCTTCGAAGGCATGTCCGACCCCGCACTCGCCGCGTTCATCACCCGGCTGGCGCATGACGACATCCTGCCGTCGCTCCCCGCCATCCAGGGGTTCGATGCGCCCGGTTATGCCGATGCGGTGCTGAACCGCTATCGCAACCCGGCGATCCGCCACCTGCTGTCGCAGATCGCCTGGGACGGGTCGCAGAAGCTGCCCTATCGCCTGCTCGACACGATCGGCGAGGCGCTCGAGGCCGGCCGGCCGGTCGATCGGCTGGCGGCACCGATCGCCGCCTGGATCGCGTTCCTGCGCCGCAAGACGGCCGCGGGCGAGACGATCACCGATCCGCTGGCCGATACGCTGTCGGCGGCGAGTGGCAACCTCGACGCGATGCTGGCGCTTCGCCAGGTCTTCCCCGCCCGCGTGGCCGAGGATCCGCGCTTCCGCGACGCGCTGAGCCGCGCGCTGGCGGCGTTCGAGTCGGGCGACCTGCAGGCCGTGCTGGTGATCTGAACAGGGTGCGCCGGTGCGGATCTCCGCCCGGCGCCCTCCTCAGACCGGCTGCGGTCCAGCGCGGCCCAGGACGTGGCTGCACAATTGCGCCCGGGGGGTGTCCGCCGCCTCCAGCGCGGCGACCGTGACCCAGCCCTCGCGCCGCAGATCGGCACCCCGTGCGGGGTCGGTGCCGAAGGGCAGGAACAGCCTGCGCCGGTCGCCCGCACCGATCCCGGCATCGAGAATCGGATCGGCATAGAGCGAGAAGCCGACCGCCGGTTCCTCCCGTCCGTCTTCATGGACGATGACATAGGTGCCGCCGCGGCCGATCTCCTCGCGAACGCCGCGCGCGAAGATCGAGAAGCCCAGCCAGCTCTGATATTCGAAGCCGTGCCGCTCGGTCGGATCGAGCGTCAGCGCGACGCCGTCGGGCAGGCTCGCCGCCACCTGTGCCAGCCCGTCGAGTCGCGACTGCAGCGCCTCGATCCCGCGCAGCCTGGCCATCGCCGCATCGAACGGACCGGCCGCCTCGATCAGCGGCAGATAGTCGGGCGCGATCGCGGCGACGCCGCCGGCGTCCTTGCCATCCAGCCGCTCGCGCAGATCGGCGAGTTTTGCGGGCGGCAGCGACTCGCCGGCCAGCGTGTCGATCAGGTCGGGAAGGGTGAAGTCGATCGCGACGCCCTCGACCCCGGCCTGTCCCAGCGCCTCGACCGCGACGCGGACGATCTCGCTGGCGGCGGCAACCGAATCGAGGCCGATCAGCTCGCAGCCGATCTGGCGCATGGCGCGCTCGGGCCGCAGCTGCGACGCGCGAAGCTTGAGCACCGGGCCGGCATAGCTGAGGCGCACCGGACGCGGATGGTGCGCCATCCGAGTCGCCGCGATCCGGCCGACCTGCGCGGTGATGTCGGGCCGGATCGCCAACGTCTGCTGCGACGCCGGGTCGACGAACCGAACGGCATCGCGCATCCCGCCGGCCTTCAGCCGCGATGCCAGCGCCTCGGCGAATTCGGCCAGCGGCGGATCGACCTGCTCATAGCCATAGCCATGCGCCACCCCGAGCACCCGCGCCTCGACCCGCGCCGCCGCATCGGCGGCGGGCGGCAGTCGATCGTGGAATCCCTCGGGAAGCAATCCGGTCATCACATGGTCCTTTCGCCCCGCCCCTTATCCGTTCCGGCACGGGCTGTCGAAGGCCGGTTGCCAGAGCGCGGGACGGGGCGAAAGGGGCAGGTCAGAAGCGAAGCGCCATGGCCGTCTTCACGCCCGGGAGCGCACGGACGGTGGCGATCAGATCCGGGGTCACCGCTTCGTCGACCGAGAGCAGCAGCACCGCCTCGCCGCCGGCATCGCGCCGGCCGAGGTGGAAGGTGCCGATGTTGACGCCCGCCTCACCCAGCGTGGTGCCCAGACGGCCGATAAAGCCCGGCGCATCCTCGTTCACGACATAGAGCATGTGGCCGATCAGATCGGCCTCGACCTTGATGCCGAACAGTTCGACCAGGCGCGGCGCCTTGTTGCCGAACAGGGTGCCCGCGACCGAGCGCTCGCCGGCATCGGTCTTCACCGAGACGCGGACCAGCGTGTGATAATCGCCTTCCTTCTCGGTGCGGACCTCGCGCACCTCGATCCCGCGCTCCTTGGCCAGGAACGGCGCATTGACCATGTTCACCGTGTCCGAATGGACGCGCAGGAAACCCGACAGCACCGCGCTGACGATCGGCTTCTGGTTCAGTTCGGCGGCAGCGCCCTCGCTGTGGATCGAGACCCGCGGAATGGTGCCGTGCTGCAGCTGGCCGACCAGGCTGCCCAGCTTCTCGGCCAGCTCCATATAGGGCTTCACCCGCGGCGCTTCCTCGGCCGACAGGCTCGGCATGTTGAGCGCGTTGGTGACGCCGCCCGAGACGAGGAAATCGGCCATCTGCTCGGCGACCTGGATCGCGACATTGACCTGCGCCTCGCTGGTCGACGCGCCCAGATGCGGGGTCGCGACGAAGTTGGGCGTGCCGAACAGCGCATGCTCCTTGGCAGGCTCGGTCACGAACACATCCAGCGCGGCACCGGCGACATGGCCCGAATCGAGCAGTTCCTTCAGCGCCGCCTCGTCGATCAGGCCGCCGCGCGCGCAGTTGATGATGCGAACGCCCTTCTTGGTCTTCAGCAGGTTCTCGCGGCTGAGGATGTTGCGGGTCTGGTCGGTCAGCGGCGTGTGCAGCGTGATGAAGTCCGCGCGTGCCAGCAGCTGCTCGATCTCGACCTTTTCGACACCCATCTCGACCGCGCGCTCCGGGCTCAGGAACGGATCGAACGCGATCACCTTCATGCGCAGGCCCTGCGCCCGGTCGGCGACGATCGATCCGATATTGCCGGCGCCGATCAGGCCCAGCGTCTTGCCGGTCAGCTCGACGCCCATGAAGCGGTTCTTCTCCCACTTGCCGGCCTGGGTCGAGGCATCGGCCTCGGGCAGCTGGCGGGCGAGCGCGAACATCAGCGCGACGGCATGCTCGGCGGTGGTGATCGAATTGCCGAACGGAGTGTTCATCACCACCACGCCCTTGGACGAGGCGGCGGGAATATCGACATTGTCGACGCCGATGCCGGCACGGCCGACGACCTTGAGGTTGGTCGCGGCGTCGAGTATCGCCTTGGTCACCTTGGTCGAGCTGCGGATCGCGAGGCCGTCATAATTGCCGATGATCGCGGCCAGTTCCTCGGGAGTCTTGCCGGTGATCTCGTCCACCTCGACCCCGCGCTCGCGGAAGATCTCGGCGGCCTTGGGGTCCATCTTGTCGCTGATCAGTACCTTGGGCATGGTCATATCCTGTCGATAGGGCGCGCCGCTGCCGCGGCTGCGCATGAAGTCCTGTGGGGAGAAAGGGTCCGCGCGCCGCACGAACCCGGATGCGGGGTCAGCCCGCCTTGACGGTCGCGTAGGCCCAGTCGAGCCAGGGGCCGAGCGCCTCGATATCGGCGGTATCGACGGTCGCGCCGCACCAGATGCGCAGGCCCGCCGGAGCGTCGCGATACCCGGCGACGTCATAGGCGGCGCCCTCGGCCTCCAGCAGCGCGGCGAACTTCTTGATGAAGGCCTCGTCCGCGCCCTCGACCGTCAGGCAGACGCTGGTCTTCGACCGCGATGCCTCGTCGGCGGCAAGATGGCCCAGCCAGTCGCGCTCGGCGACGATCCGGTCCAGCGCCGCCGCATTGGCGTCGGAGCGCGCGATCAGGCCGGCGGCACCGCCCAGACCCTTGGCCCATTCCAGCGCGAAGATCGCATCCTCGACCGCCAGCATCGACGGGGTGTTGATCGTCTCGCCCTTGAACACCCCCTCGGCGAGCGCACCCTTGGACACGAGGCGGAACACCTTCGGCAGCGGCCAGACCGGGGTGTAGTCGGTGAGCCGCTCGACCGCGCGCGGGCCGAGGATCAGGACGCCGTGGCCGCCCTCGCCGCCCAGAACCTTCTGCCACGAGAAGGTCGCGACATCGATCTTGTCCCAGGGCAGGTCATAGGCGAACACCGCGCTGGTGGCGTCTGCGAAGCTCAGGCCCTCGCGGTCGTCCGGGATCCAGTCGCCGTTCGGCACGCGCACGCCGGAGGTGGTGCCGTTCCAGGTGAACAGCACGTCGGTCGACCAGTCGATCGCGGCCAGATCGGGCAGCTGGCCGTAATCGGCGCGCACCACGGTCGGATCGAGCTTCAGCTGCTTGACGGCATCGGTGACCCAACCTTCACCGAAGCTCTCCCAGGCGAGCGTCGTCACGCCGCGCGCGCCGAGCATCGTCCACATCGCCATCTCGAAGGCGCCGGTGTCGGAGCCGGGAACGATGCCGATGCGGTGCGTATCGGGCAGCTGCAGCATCTCGCGCATCAGGTCGATGCAATAGGCGATACGGGACTTGCCGAGCTTGGAGCGGTGCGAGCGGCCGAGGACCTCGGTGGCGAG
The DNA here is from genome assembly GCF_039652585.1 of Sphingomonas rustica. Classification (NCBI taxonomy): domain Bacteria; kingdom Pseudomonadati; phylum Pseudomonadota; class Alphaproteobacteria; order Sphingomonadales; family Sphingomonadaceae; genus Sphingomonas; species Sphingomonas rustica. The sequence goes on from NZ_JBDIZK010000001.1 coordinate 102,085, forward strand.
CTTCTCGGGCGACCAGCCGGGCGGCTTGGCGCAGGGACCGGAGGAAAAATGGGGGCGTGCCGGCCGGGTGGCGGGCTTCGCGGACGTGGCGGTGACGTCGGTAACGATCGTATCAGTCATGTAATCTCTCCTTACAGAGAGCTGCGCGGCGTTGGGACCGCGTGGCCCGCCGACGGCCCTAAAGCCGCGTCGGGGAAAGTCAATTGCGCAGTTCGGCCACTACGCGCAATTTTGATGCGTCTCGCGGTAAACCCAGATGAAGCGCGTGAGATTGACGACCATTTGTGTATCCTGTCCCGATGCACGTGCGTTGGTTCTGCGTCGCCCTGTTGCCGCTCGTCCTGTCTGCCTGCCTGTTCGGAGGAGACGGCGATCGCGATCCGCGCCCCGCTCAGCGGCCGTCACACCCGCCCGTCAGGGAGCGGGGATCGGGCCCGGTCACGCTGAACCTGCCGACCTCGCGCGAGACCCAGCAATGTTTCACCGACCTGTCGCGCGCCGATGTGCGCTACAGCCCGCTGCCGGACCGCGACTATGGCGGCGGCTGCATCGTCACGGGCGCGGTCCAGCTGCTCGACATCGGCGTGCCGGTCACCAACTTGAAGGCGATCACCTGCCCGGCGGCACGGGCGCTGACCGGCTGGGTGCGCCACGCGGTCGCCCCGGCGGCGGCGCAGATTCTCAAGAGCGAACTGGTCAAGGTCGAGACCTATGGCACCTATTCGTGCCGCGGCATCGTCGGCCGCGGCGCGGCCGGGGCGGCCAAACTGTCCGAGCACGCCTATGCCAATGCGGTGGACATCTCGGGCTTCGTCCTGCGCGACGGGCGGCGCATCACGATCGAGCGCGACTGGAAATCGTCCGACCCGGACACACAGCGCTTCCTGGAGGCGGTCCACAAATCCGCCTGCCGCCGCTTCAAGACCGTGCTGAGCCCGGAATATAATGCGGCGCACTACAATCATCTGCACTTCGACATGGGCAAGGGCCCTTTCTGCCGCTGACCCTTTCCGCTAAGCGGATATAAATGACCGATACCAAAGTACCGTCGCGGGTCTTCCGGCCCGCGAAGCAGGACGCCGAGACCGCCAAGGATCACGGCACCACCCCCCAGACCGAACATCCCGCCTATCGGCTCGCGTTCCAGGACATGGATTTCCTGCTGCGCGACGACCTGCGCCCCGTCCGATTCCAGCTCGAGCTGTTGAAGCCGCAATTGCTGCTCGACGAGGCGAACATCGCATCGACCTTCGTCGTCTATGGCTCGGCCCGCATCCCCGAGCCGTCCAAGGCGACCGCGCTGCTCGACCTGGCGACCACGCCCGAGGGCCGGAAGATCGCCGAGAAGCTGGTCGAGAAGTCGAGATATTACGACGTCGCGCGCGAACTGGCGCGGCTGGCGAGCAATTTCCCCCGCGACGAGGCGGGCAAGCAGCATTTCGTCGTCACCTCGGGCGGCGGCCCTTCGATCATGGAAGCCGCCAATCGCGGCGCACGTGACGTCGGCGCGGACACGATCGGCCTGAACATCGTGCTGCCGCACGAACAGGCGCCCAACCCCTATGTCACGCCCGGCCTGAGCATGCAGTTCCACTATTTCGCGCTCAGGAAGATGCACTTCCTGCTGCATGCGCGCGCCGTGGCGGTGTTCCCCGGCGGATTCGGCACGTTCGACGAATCGTTCGAGCTGCTGACGCTGATCCAGACTGGCAAGATCGCGCCGATTCCGGTGATCTTCTACGGCAGGGATTTCTGGAACCGCGTCGTCAATTTCGAGGCGCTGTGCGAGGAAGGCGTGATCTCCGCCAAGGACCTGGACCTGTTCCACTTCTGCGAAACCGCCGAGGAAGGCTGGGAGATCGTGCAGGAATTCTGGCGCGACAAGGACCATACCCGCATCGAGCGCCCCCGCGCGCGGATCAACGGACACGAGTGAGACGGCGGCGGACCGATCGCGAGCCCATGAAAAAGAGCCGCGGAGGAGATCCTCCGCGGCTCTTTTTTGCGAATGCCCTCGCGAAAGGGCTCAGTCTGCCTTCTTCTCCGCCTGAACCGCCGCCGCCTTGTCGACCGACGGCGCGCCCGATGCCGGGGTCGCTTCGTTCGAAAGGTTGCCGCCCGGTGCGGCATCGGTCTCGTTGCCGGCTGCGGCCGGCTCCTCGGTCACTGCGGGCGCTGCCGGCAGCGGCAGGTTCGACCCCTGCTGGTTCATGTAGACGATCAGGTTCGCGCGGTCCTGCTGGTTGGGCAGGCCGGCGAAGGTCATCTTCGTGCCGGGCGCGAACTTGCGCGGATTCTTCAGCCACGCGTCCATCTTGTCGAAGTCCCAGCTGCCGCCGACACCCTTCAGCGCATCGGAGAAGGCGAAGCCCGCCTTGCCCTGGCCGATCGCCTCACCCATGGTTCCCCACAGGTTCGGGCCGATACCGTTCGCGCCGCCCTGATTGATCGTATGGCACGCCGCGCACTTCTTGAAGACGTCGGCACCCTTGGCGGGATCGGCGGTGCCGAGCAGCGCCGCGATCGGCTTGTCGGCCTCGGCGCCGCCTGCAGCCTCGACTTCGCCCTCGATCGCATAGCCGGCCTTGGCGGGTTCATGTGCCTTGAACACCATGCCGCTGACGATCGACAGGCCAAGCGCGGCAATACCGCCGGCCAGAGCCCACCCCATAAACGTATTCGCGCGATCGTCCATCGTGTCGCCCCTGAGATTTCGAGCTTTCCTCTAGAGTGCAGATTCCCGCATCGCAAGCCAACCCTTTCACCACGCTGCACGATCAAGACCCGTCACCGGGCTTGTCGCCTGCGCGCAGGCCAGCTAGCGCGCGCGGCCAATGGATAATTTCGCCGCCCCCGCCCGTCCGATCGTCGCGCGCATGATCGAAGCCGCCGCTGCCGAGCCCGGACGCGCGGTCGCGTTCCAAGGCGCACCGGGCGCGAACTCGCACATCGCGGCGATGCAGGCGTTCCCCGAGGGCGCGCCCTTGCCCTGCTTCAGCTTCGAGGACGCGATCGATGCGGTTCGCGAAGGCAGGGCCGACCGCGCGATCATCCCGATCGAGAATTCACTGCACGGCCGCGTCGCCGACATCCATTTCCTGCTGCCCGAATCGGGTCTGGCGATCACCGGCGAGCATTTCCTGCCGATCCGCTACGATCTGGTCGCGACCGGCGAGATCGGCCAGGTCCGCGAGGCGATGAGCCACCCGCAGGCGCTGGGCCAGTGCCGCTTCTGGTTGAAACAGCAGGGCATCACCCCGGTCGCCTATCCCGATACAGCCGGCGCCGGTGCGGTCGTGGCCGAGCTGGCGGACCCCGCGGTCGCTGCGCTGGTGCCGCCGGGGGCGGGCGAGCTGTATGGCCTGAACATCCTCGCCAAGAACCTCGCCGACGCCGATCACAACATGACCCGATTCGTCATCCTCGCGCGCGAGGCGCAGGAGCCGGCGGGCGATGGCCCGTGGATGACGACCTTCATCTTCGAGGTGAAGAACGTCCCCGCCGCGCTCTACAAGGCGCTGGGCGGCTTCGCGACCAACGGCGTGAACATGACCAAGCTGGAAAGCTACCAGCGCGGCGGCAGCTTCGCCGCCACCGAATTCTATACCGACGTCACCGGCCGCCCCGGCGAGCCCCCGCTGGACCGCGCGCTGGAGGAACTGAAGTTCCACACCAAGTCGATGCGCGTGCTCGGCAGCTACGCCCAGGCGCGCCAGCGCGGCTGACCCGGGCGCGGCGTCAGTCGCCCTCGACCCAGGCGGTCAGCAGCGTGTGGGCGATCGCATAGGGCGGCGGCGCGATAAATCGGGCATCGGGATCACCGGCCAGCGCGGCGCGAACCTCGTCCCGGGTGAACCACAGCGCGTCCTCGAGTTCGTTCCGGTCGAGGACGATCTCGTCGCCGTCGGCCCGGGCGATGCACGCGATCATCAGCGACGAGGGGAACGGCCAGGGCTGGCTGGCGATGTAGCGGATATCGCGGACGCGAATACCGGTCTCCTCGAGCGTTTCGCGCGCGACCGCTTCCTCGATCGATTCGCCGGGCTCGAGGAATCCCGCCAGCGCCGAATATCGCCCGCGCGGCCAGACCGGCTGGCGACCGAGCAGGGCACGGCCGTCATGCTCGGCGATCATGATGACCACCGGGTCGGTTCGCGGGAAATGCTCGGCATTGCACACCGGGCATTTGCGGCCCCAGCCGGCACGGAACAGCTGCGTGCGGGTGCCGCACACCGCGCAGAAGCGATGACGCAGATGCCAGTCGACCACGCTGCGCGCCGCTGCATAATTGGCGGCCTCGTCGGCCGGCAGGATTTCCAGCGCCCGGAAGACCGCGGGCGACCGGCCGACCACCGGGGGTGCCTGGGGATCGACCGCCACGAAATGCGGCACCCCGTCGATGAAGCCGAGAAAGACCAGGTCGTCCTCGTCCCCCACCTCCGCCAGCGACCCCCAGACCAGCCGACCCTCGGCCGTCAGTTCAGGATCGAGCGCCTGCATCCGCAGCAGCCGTGCCCGCGGATCGGCAACCGCCGCCGCCAGCCGCTGCGCATCGCTGCGCAGCGGATCGGCGCGGTCGAACGTGCCGCCCGTAAAGCCGGTGGGACGCGTCACCGGCGGAAATCGGCCGCGATCGCCTGGTTGATGTCGGCACGCAGCGGCCATTTCTCGCCCGGCATATAGTTCACCATGACGACCCCGCGAATGCTGCGCTCGGGATCGACCCAGGCGAGCGTACCGGCGGCGCCGGCCCAGCCATAGGTCCCCTTGCCCACCCCGCCGGGAACATCCACGAGATAGACCGAGCCGCCCGCGCCGAAGCCGAGCTTTCCCGAAAGGCCGCTGATCGCGCCGAGCGCGCTGGTATCGGTGCCCGCCGGCAGCAGGTTCGACATCGCCAGCTTCGCGGTTTCCGGCTTCATGATCCGCACCCCGTCCAGCGTGCCGCCATTTTGCAGCATGTGGAGGAACCGGTCATAATCGCGCGCCGAAGACACCAGGCCGGCACCGCCATAGGGGAAGCTGGGCGGCTTCAGCCAGATCGAGGTCGGGCCGCCATCCACCGGCACCCGATTCTCGCCCATGTAGAAATAATTGGTCGCCAGCCGCGACGCATTCTCCGGCGCCACCACGAACCCGGTCGAATTCATCTTGAGCGGATCGAAGATGCGCGCCTTCAGGAAATCGTCGAACTTCTGTCCCGACGCGACCTCGATCACCCGGCCCAGCAGGTCGAGCCCGATCGAATAGCTCCACTTCGTCCCCGGCTCGGCGATCAGCGGTGCTTGAGCGACGCGGTTGGCGAACTCCTCCAGCGTCGGCGCGCGCGCGGCGCGCATCTGGGGTTCCATCGCCGGGCCCACCGCGGCGGGGTTGAGGCCCAGCCGGTTATATTCGTCGAGCAGCGGCCCCTTGGTGATGATCGAATAGCCGAGCCCCGCTGTGTGGGTCAGCAGGTGCCGTACCGTGATCTGGGTCTTTGCCGGATGGCTGGCCAGCGTGGTGCCGTTCGGATCGTCGAGCACCCGCATGTTGCGAAACGCCGGGATGAAGTCCGAGATCGGCTGGTCGAGCTTGAGCTTGCCCTCCTCGACCAGGATCATCGCCGCCATTCCGGTCACCGGCTTCGTCATCGAATAGATGCGCCACAGACTGTCGGGACCCGCGGCAGGTGCCTGCGGCTCGTCAGCGATCCGGCCGGCCGAGACGAACTCGGTCGGACGATCGCCGCGGCCGACGCCGACGACGATTCCCGGTACCTTCCGCTCGGCGACATAGCGATCCGCCATCGCACGCACGGCGGGCATCGCCTCCGCCGCCCGGGTCGGCGCCGGCGCCGCCTGCTGGGCCGAGGTCGACTGCGCCGCGACCATCGCGACCATCGCGCCGCCCAATGCCAGCTTCAGGAACCGTGATTTCATCTCGCTCTCCGTATCGCCTCGACCGCCTTCGCGAACACCGTCGGCAGCCCCGCCGACTCGATTTCAGCGACCGGCCACCAGATGCCCTGGACGGCTTCCTGCGCCCCGATTGTGGCAACCGCAAGCGCACAGTCGAGACGGAAATGGGTGAAGACATGGGTGATGCCGGAACCCAGTATCCGCCACTCGACCGCGACCGGCGCGCCTTCGATTCCCGGCGGCGACTCGACCCATGGCCCGGTCGGCAGGGCGCGCATCCCGCCGAGCAGCCCCTTGTCCGGCCGCTGCACCAGCAGCACCTGTCCATCGCGTTCGAACCAGAACAGGGTGCCGTAACGCTGCGGCTTGGCCGCCTTCTTCGTCTTGACCGGGAACGTCTCCGGCGCGCCGCCGGCGAAGGCGGCGCACGCGCTTCGCAGCGGGCACAACAGGCAGCGCGGCGACCGCGCGGTGCAGATCGTCGCGCCCAGGTCCATCATCGCCTGCGCAAAATCGCCGGCGCGGGCATCGGGCGTGATCGAATCGGTCAGCGCCCGGATCTGCGGCTTCGCCCCCGGCAGCGGATCGGACAGCGCGAACAGTCGCGAGACGACCCGTTCGACATTCCCGTCCACCACGACTGCGCGCCGTCCGAAGGCGATCGCGGCAACCGCCGCCGCAGTATAGCCGCCCACGCCGGGCAGCCGAAGCAGCTCGGCCTCGGTGTCGGGAATCGCGCCCAGACGCGCGACCTCGCGGGCGCAGGCGAGCATGTTGCGCGCCCGGGCGTAATAGCCGAGCCCCGCCCAGGCGCTCATCACCTCGGCATCCTCTTCCGCCGCCAGCGCCGCGAAATCGGGCCAGCGCGCGGTGAATTTCTCGAAATAGGGAATCACCGTCGCGACCTGGGTCTGCTGAAGCATCACCTCGCTCAGCCAGACGCGATAGGGGTCGGTCGCATTCGCGCCGGGCCGCGCCCGCCAGGGCAGGTCGCGGGCGTTCAGGTCATACCAGTCGAGCAGAGTCGCAGCGATGTTGTCGGGCACGCCCCGCCTATGGCATGGGTGATCGCGAATGACGAAGCCCCCGCGCATCACGACCCGCCAGCCCAAGCTCGAGCCCAAGCGCAGCAACCGCGCCCGCCCGGTCAGCGATCTGCTGCCCGATGTCGGTCGCGCCGCGTTCCGCAAGTTCGGCTTCGTCCAGCACGCCGTGGTCAGCCGCTGGGCCGAGATCGTCGGCGAACGCTATGCCCGCGTTTCCTCCCCCGAATCGATCCGCTTCCCCAAGGGAGAGCGGAGCGAAGGCGTGCTCCACCTGGTCGTCACCGGGGCCTATGCGCCGATGATGCAGCATATCTCTCCCGAGATCATCGACCGGGTGAACCGGTTCTTCGGCTATACCGCGGTCGGCAAGCTCCAGATCCGCCACGGCGAGGTCCGCCGCCGCGCGGTCACCCCGCCGCTGCCCGAGCTCAAGCCGATCTCGGAGGAAATGGGCGAAAGCCTGCGCGGCATCGCCGACCCCGAACTCAAGGCGGTTCTCGAGGCGCTTGCCTCGGGCGTCGCCTCCGCCATCCCCAAACTCGGCAGAATCGACTGATGCGTTTCCTTCTCCTGGCTTTCCTTGCCCTGTTCGTCGCCTCGCCTGCCGCACTGGCCCAGGCGCACAAGGGGCGCCCCGCGGCCGCGAAGAAGGCAGCGCCGCGACCGGCGGCCAGGCCGAACTGGCTGACGACGATCGTCAAGACGCCCGAGGCAGGCTATCGCATCGGCAACCCCAACGCCTCGCTCAAGCTGGTCGAATATGGCTCGCGCAGCTGTCCGACCTGCGCCCGCTTCGCCGCCGAGTCGAAGCCGCTGTTCAGCAGCTATGTCGCCAGCGGCAAGGTCAGCTACGAGTTTCGCGACTTTCTGATCCATCCGCAGGACATCGCGATCTCGCTGCTCGGCCGCTGCGTGCCGACCGCCCGCTATTTCTCGACGCTCGATGCGATGTTCGCCGGCCAGCCGGGGTTCAACGCCCGCGGACAGGCGCTGACCGACGCCGATTTCAAGGCGCTCGAGGACATGGAGGTCGTTCCCCAGGCCAGGGCCCTGTCCGACAAGCTGGGCTACACCGCCTTCTTCAAGCAGCGTGGCATGACCGAGGCGCGAGTCACCCAGTGCCTGGCCGACCGGCCTGCGTTGATCGAACTGGGCAAGATCACCGGCGATGCGCAGAAGCTGGGCGTCAACGGCACCCCCAGCTTCTTCCTCAACGGTCGCAAGCTCGACAATGTCTACAGCTGGGCTCAGCTCGAACCCCTGCTCAAGTGATTCCGGCCCGATCTGCGCGCCTGTGATTTACCAACGGAGACCTGAAATGCGTGTTACCCTTGCCCTGATCGCATCGCTCGCCCTGGCCGGCTGCGGCGGCGGTTCGACCGACGGAAACGTCGCCACTGCCCAGGGCCCCGCCGCGCCCAAGGTCGCCGCACCCGCCGGCAAGAAATGGGTCGACGTCGTCGAGAAGACGCCCGAGGGCGGCATGCGCCAGGGCAATCCCAACGCGCCGGTCAAGCTGGTCGAGTTCGGCTCGCGCAGCTGCCCCGGATGCGGCTATTTCGCGACCACCGCGGTCGAGCCGCTGCGCGAGAAATATGTCTCGACCGGTCAGGTCAGCTATGAATTCCGCGACTTCCCGCTCCATCCGCAGGATCTCGGTCTCATTCTGATCGGCCACTGCGTGCCTGCCGAGAGCTTCTTCCCGATCCTCGACGGCATGTATGCCGACCAGAAGAGCTTCAACGACCGGGCGGCGCAGATCCCCGAGGACACCTTCCGGAAGATGCAGTCGATGGCCCCCGGCGACCAGGCGAAGCAGTTCGTCAACCTGCTCGGCTATGCGGAGTTCATGAAGCAGCGCGGCGTATCGCAGGCGCAGCTCGACAAGTGCCTCAGCGACCAGAGCGCGATCGACGCGGTCGCCAAGAATGCGCAGGCGGGCGTCGAGAAGGGCGTCACCGGCACGCCCAGCTTCTTCATCAACGACGTCAAGTTCGAAGGTGGATGGGAGCAGATGGAGCCCGCGCTGCGCGCCGCCGGCGCCCGCTGACCTCCGGCAAGGGGGCGGGACGATGCAGATCAAGCGGCTCCGGCTTTCGGGGTTCAAGAGCTTCGTCGATCCCGCCGACCTGCGCATCGAACCCGGGCTGACCGGCATCGTCGGCCCCAATGGCTGCGGCAAGTCCAACCTGCTCGAGGCGCTGCGCTGGGCGATGGGCGAGAACAGCCCGAAGTCGATGCGCGGTGCCGGCATGGAGGACGTGATCTTCGCGGGCACCGCCACCCGCCCCCAGCGCGACTTTGCCGAAGTCTCGATCCTCACCGACGAGATGGGCGACGAGGGCGAGGTCGAGATCGTCCGCCGGATCGAGCGCGGCGCCGGTTCGGCCTATCGCATCAACGGCCGCGACGTCCGCGCCAAGGACGTGTCGCTCGCCTTTGCCGATGCCGCGACCGGCGCGCACAGCCCCGCGCTGGTCAGCCAGGGACGGATCGGCGCGATCATCTCCGCCAAGCCCGCCGAGCGCCGCGCCATGCTCGAGGAGGCGGCCGGCATCGCCGGGCTGCATGTGCGCCGCAAGGATGCCGAGCAGAAGCTGCGCGCGACCGAGACCAATCTCGCCCGGCTCGACGAGGTCATCACCGACCAGGAAACACGCGCCCAGGCGTTGCGCCGACAGGCGCGCCAGGCCGAACGCTATCGCGAGTTGTCCGACCGGATCCGCGTCGCCGAGGCGCGGCTGATCTTCGCCCGGTGGCGCGAAGCGGCCACCGCCGCCGATATCGCCAAGAAGGAAGCGCAGACCGCCGACGCGCTGGTGACCGAGCGCAGCGCGACCCATGACCGGGCGGTGGCGGCGCAGCAGGAAGCGGCGACCGCGCTGGCCACGTTGCGCGCCGATGCCCTGATGGTGCGCGACCGCGCCAGCGAGGCGATGCACGCGCTCGCGACGCTGCGCAGCGAGCGCCATGCCGTCGAGCGTCGCATCGCCGACCTGAAGGATGCCGAACGCCGGCTGGCCGACGACCGCAGCCGCGAGGGCGCGCTCGCCCGCGATGCCGCCGAGGCACTGGCGCGACTGGCCGAGGAAGTCACGACACTCGACCAGCGCATCGCCGGCGCGACCGAGCGGGTGCCGACGCTCGACACCGCGCTGGCCGATGCCGAGCGGGCCGCGCGCGACGCCGAAGTGGCGCTGGCGCAGGCGCTTGCGGCCCAGGCAACCGAGGCGGCGGAAGCGCGCGTCGCCGAGGCCGCGCTTGCCGCGGCCCGCGCCCGTGTCGAGCGCAGCCAGCGCGACCTGGCTCGGATCGATTCGGAGCGCCGCGCGCTGCCCGATGCCGAACCGCTCAAGGCCGAAAAGCTGCGCGCTGCCGAGGCACGCTCGCTGGCACTGCGCCAGGCCGAAACCGCGCGGACCGGCCTGACCCGGGCCGATGCGACCGAGCGCGGCGCGATCGACAGCCGCGACCGCGCCCAGTCGGCCCGTTCCGCCGCGCATGCCGAACTGGCCCAGCTCGACAGCGAGGCGCAGGCGCTGACGAAGTCGACTCGTCCGTCGGACAAGGATCGCGTGCTCGACAAGCTGCGCGTCGACGCCGGCTATGAACGCGCGCTCGCCGCCGCACTGGGCGACGATCTCGAAGCCGGGCTGGATCCCGGATCCGAGCGCTACTGGTCGGGCGCCGAAGCCCTGCCGGCCGACCCCGCCGAAGCGCAGGGAACCTCGCGGCTGTCCGCCCATGTCCAGGCACCGGCGCAGCTTGCCCGCCGCCTGGCGCAGACGCTGGTCGCAGACGCCGATACCGGCCAGACGCTGGCGGTCGGCCAGCGGCTGGTCACGCTGGCGGGCACGCTGCGCCGATGGGACGGCTATGTCGCCAGATCCGGCGGCGCCGCCGCTGCCGAGCGGCTGGTGCGGATCAACCGGCTGTCGGCGATCGAAAAGGCCCGCCCCGCGGCGGTCCGCGCCGTCGAATCCGCCGATGCCGAACTGGCCCGCATCGACGAGGCGATTGCCGAGGCGCGCCGCAATGCCAGCGACTGCCGCCGGCTGCTCGACGCCTCCGAGACCGCGGGACGCGACGCCGCGCGTGCCGAGGATCGCGCGACCGGCCAGCTCGAACGCCTCGAATCGCAGCGCACCGACCTGGAATCCCGCCGCGCCCGCGTGGTCGCCGAGCAGGACGAGGCCGCCGCCGAACTGGCCCGCGCCGAGGCTGCAAGGACCGCGCTGCCCGACGGCAGCGCCACCCGCGAGAAGGTTGCCCGGCTGTCGTCCGAGGCCGAGACCCGCCGCACCGCCGCCGCCTCTGCCCGGACCGAGCGCGGCACGCTGGAACGCGAGATCGCCCAGGCACGCGAGCGCCGCGCCGCCGCTGCCGCCGAAGCCAAGGGGTGGAACACTCGCGCCGGGGAGGCGGCCCGGCGATCGGCCGAGATGGACAAGCGCGCGGTCGAACTGGCCGAGGAGAGCGAGGCGCTGGTCGACCGTCCCGCCCAGCTCGATGCGAAGGTTGCCGAGGCGGAGGCGGCGGGCGAAGCGGCGCGCGCGGCGAGCGCCGCTGCCCAGGCCGCCGAGCGTGACGCCGAAGCGGCGGTTCGGGCAACCGAGGGTGAGGTGCGCGGCGCGAACGAAGCGCTGACCCAGGCGCGCGAGGCCCGGGCGGGCGCCACCGCACGCGCCGAGAATCAGGAGATGCGCCGGATCGAGATGGGTCGACTGTCGGGCGAGCGGTTCGAATGCCCGCCCCCGCTGCTGCCGCAGCGCGCCGGCTTCGACGAGGCCAATGTGCGCGAGCCGCAGGAGGAATCGACCGGCCACGACCGGCTGATCGCCGAGCGCGAACGGATCGGGCCGGTCAATCTGGTCGCGGAGAGCGAACTCGCGGAACTGACCGCCTCGGCGGAAAGTAGCGCGAAGGAGCGCGACGAACTCAGCCAGGCGGTGCATCGGCTGCGCGGCTCGATCGGGACGCTCAACCGCGAGGGGCGCCAGCGGCTGCTGGCGGCGTTCGAGGCGGTCGACCAGCATTTCCGCCGCCTGTTCACCGCCCTGTTCAACGGCGGCCAGGCGCATCTTGAACTCGTCGATTCGGACGATCCGCTCGAAGCGGGGCTCGAGATCATGGCGCAGCCGCCGGGCAAGCGCCTCCAGTCGCTGACGTTGTTGTCGGGCGGCGAGCAGGCACTGACCGCGGTTGCGCTGATCTTCGCGCTGTTCCTGACCAACCCTGCGCCGATCTGCGTCCTGGACGAGGTCGACGCCCCGCTCGACGACGCCAATGTCGAACGCTTCTGCGACCTGCTCGACACGATGACGCAGGAAACCCGCACCCGCTACCTGATCGTCACCCACAATGCCGCGACGATGAGCCGCATGCACCGCCTCTTCGGTGTGACGATGGTCGAGCGCGGGGTCAGCCGCCTCGTCTCGGTCGACCTTGGCGGCGCCGAAAGCCTGCTCGCGGCGGAATAGCGCCTTGTGCGCGCATCGCGGCTCGGCAAAATGGCCGGGTGGGGGATATTTGGCAAACGCTAGGCCTTGAGCCAACGGATGATCAGCGCGCGATACGATCGGCATATATCCGACGCCTGAAGGAGATCGACCCCGATCTCGAGCCCGAGCAATTCATCGCCTTGAGAGAGGCCTATGAGGCAGCCCGCGGGGAAGCCGAACAACCTGCGTCGGCCGATGCGACGGCACCATCGGCGAGCCTTCGACCCGCCGGAAGCGGTCCGACCATCATCGAAACCTCGACGCCTCAGCGGGCGAGCGATCGGATCGAGACGCTCCTTTCCGAACTCAGCGAACATGTTCTGATCCCGGACGTCCCGGTGGACGAGCCGGCGATCCGGCGACTTCTGCAGGAGCTGCTCTCACCGGCCACCCTGACTCGGGTCGATGATGCCATGCGCATCGAGGATGCGATACTCGATCTTATCGACCTCGGCGCGCTGCGCGCCGAGCCTCTGCTTGGCCCGGCGATACGCGCCTTTGGCTGGCGTGAGCTGCAATTCCCCTCCCCGACCGTGGAATGGGCGTTGGCCATGCACGTCGAGAACAAGATTCTCATCCGTGAGCCTGACCTGAAACCAGCCTATGACGCGCTTCGGAGCCCGTTTTCGAGACCAAATCCCTGGAAGGAGCGGCGGCTCCTGCCGCTGGTTGAGGCGTTGTTCGACCTGTCGGAGAAGCACTTCCCCAACCTGGCGGATGAACTGGACCCCGAAGCCTGGGCGTGGTGGCAGACGCGCCGCGGTCGGCCCCGTCTCCGCTTGATCGACCTGATGCAATCCTTGGCGATCGGATCCGCGGTCTCGATTGCCGCCTATCCGCTGGGATCGGCACGACAGGCGACCGAGGCGTTGCTCTTGTTGCTTACGGTGACCGCAGTCACCCTAGGCGGCGTTCTCGTCAGGCTGCGTTTCGAGAAATGCGCAGGCGAGCGCCGTGGGTTCACGCTCCTTGATATCTTGGCTCTGACTGTTGGGCTGTGCCTGCCGATCGCGGCAGCAGTCACGCCGCCGTCAATCGAAGCCATGCTCATACTGGCGGGCATCGCAGTGGTCACATTCGCGATGATCGGCAACGAGCATCGAAGCGCTGCATCTGTCGCTCTCGACGATGACGACGACTCTGAAGGCAGAGCCGTTACCGGGCCAGCCTTCGCCCTTGGGGTAGGGGGCCTCCTGCTTTACTTGTCGGACATCAAGGTTGGCGCCATGGCATTGGCGCCTCTCGTGACCGCCTCGTTCATCACCTACAAGAGCTTCCTGCGTATCGGGCCTCTCCCGGCAGAGAGGCGTATCCTCCGGATTGCATTGACCGTGATGGTTGTAATCCTTGGGGTCCTCGCCACCGCAGCGGTGGTTTATGGCGGCCTAGGCTACCCACCCTGCCTCATCGCGCTACCGCTGCTGATCCTGGTCCAGCACCTGGCCATCGGGCATGAGGAGGTTCCGATGCTCACGAGCTGGCATGCATGGTGCGTCGTTCCCGCGGCACTCCTCGTTGCAATCTGGTTCCCTTGGGAATCGGAGACGACCACGGGACCGTTGATTCTGGGACTACCCGCCACGTCGCTGATCACATATCGGGCAGCACGCCTGCTGTGGACCCGACGCTGATCGCTCAGCATTCGGGCAGGCGGCTCTTTCCATCAAGAACGAAGCGGCCATCGCGCCAGACATACCGATCGTCGAACGTCATCGAGCCGGTGAAGCGCATGGTGAAGCCCTTTCCGCGCACGATATCGACGATCTTTCCCTCGGCCGAGGTCGCGACGCCCTCGACTGCCCCGCCATTGGAATAGGCGGAACGGATCGACGCCACTTCGGCGGGTCCGTCGGGACGGAGTTCGGCAAGCGCGGTCATGCTGCAGCTATAGCCCTGCCAGGTGCCGCCGCCCTCGGCGACGATCACCGGAAGGCTGGTGAACCGGTCGGACACCGACCAGTCGCCGAGATCCCCCATGCTGCCGAGTTCGATCACCTTGGGGAAGCTGCGGGCGAGCGCGAAGCTGCCGTCGCGCTCGGTCAGGTAATCGACCCGGATCGTGCCGGCATCCGAGTGGCCGGCATCCTCGACATGACCATGGCTGACCAGCACCGGGCCGAAAGGCGCGTCGATCAATCGATGGTCGTCGAACTCCATCACGTTGAACTCCCTCGGGAACCGCGTACCCTTGGGAAAGGCGGCAGCAACCGCGCGGGCAAGGCGCGTTGCCGCATCGGGGGACGGCGAAGCCACCGGTGCGGGGGATGCGCTCGGCCGGGCGCTGGGCGTCCGAAACGGCGCCGGCTCCGACTCAGGCGACCGGGTGGCGAACCAGACGGTGGCGCCGGCGATCAGCGCCACGCCCGCCATCGCCGCCGCAATGGCTCGCCTCACTTGTCGCGCGCCTGCTCGTGGTGGCGAATCACCTCGTCGATGATGAAGCGCAGGAATTTTTCGGAAAATTCCGGATCGAGATCGGCGTCCTTGGCCAGCCCGCGGAGGCGCGCGATCTGGCGCTCCTCACGGCCCGGATCGGCCGCGGGCAGCTGATGCTTCGCCTTGTACGCGCCCACCGCCTGGGTCACCTTGAATCGTTCGGCCAGCATATGGACCAGCGCGGCATCGATATTGTCGATGCTCTGACGATAACGGCTCAGCACTTCGTCGCTCATGCGCGTCCTCCCAAAGCTCCTTTTGCGCGCGGGGGCATCTTGCGCAACCCCGCGCCCTTGCGTTTGCCGCACGCACAGGCCAGAGCGCCCGAATGAGCGCAACCATCCACCGCCTCACCTCCCGCGAGCCTTCGCTGGAGCCGATGATCTCTCTGGTGACGCCGGGGATGAACGCGGTGAATGCGGTGATCCTCGACCGGATGCAGTCCGACATCCCGCTGATTCCCGAACTGGCCGGCCACCTGATCGCCGGCGGCGGCAAGCGGATGCGCCCGATGCTGACGCTCGCGAGCGCCGAACTGCTCGGCTATTCGGGCAATCGCCATCACCGGCTGGCCGCCGCGGTCGAGTTCATCCACACCGCGACCCTGCTGCATGACGATGTCGTCGATTCGTCCGACCTGCGCCGCGGCCGCCGCACCGCCAACATCATCTGGGGCAACCCGGCCAGCGTGCTGGTGGGCGACTTCCTGTTCAGCCGGTCGTTCGAGCTGATGGTCGAGGACGGCAGCCTCAAGGTGCTCAAGATCCTTTCCAGCGCCAGCGCGATCATCGCCGAGGGCGAGGTCAACCAGCTTACCGCGGTGCGAAAGGTCGACCTGAGCGAAGAACGCTATCTCGACATCATCGGCGCGAAGACTGCCGCGCTGTTCGCCGCCGCCTGCCGCATCGCGGCGGTCGTCGCCGAGCGCGGCGAGGGCGAGGAAGCCGCGCTCGATGCCTATGGCCGCAATCTCGGCATCGCCTTCCAGCTTGTCGATGACGCGATCGACTATGTCTCCGACGCGGGGACGATGGGCAAGGACGCCGGCGACGATTTCCGCGAGGGCAAGATGACGCTCCCCGTGATCCTCGCCTATGCGCGCGGCAATGACGAGGAGCGCGCCTTCTGGAAGGCGGCGGTGACCGGCCACCGCAATTCGGACGAGGATTTCATCGAGGCGATCCGACTGGTTCAGGCCAGCCACTCGGTCGACGACACGCTCGCCCGCGCCCGCCATTACGGCCAGCGCGCAATCGATGCGATCGGCGCCTTCCCCTCGGGCAAGGCGAAGGACGCGATGGTCGAGGCGGTCGAATTCGCGGTCGCCCGCGCTTTCTGACATCGACGCCGGGCCTGGCGGCTCGCGAAAAAAGAAGGCCGCCGCATCGGGCGCATCCGACACGGCGGCCCAGGGGGCTCGATTCGGGGTCGAACCTATTGCCCGGCGGCGCGGGTCGCCTGATCCATCAGCGCGCGTGCAGTGCGGATCGCGTCGGCTTCCTTGATCTTGCCTGACTGGACCTCGTCGGCGATCTCCAGCAGGCGGCTGGCGATGACGGTTCCGGCCTCCGCCGCCTCGGTGATGCGGATACCGTTCTTGGCATCGCCGATCCGGGTCCATTCCGCGCGGATCGCCGCCCAATAGCCCTTGGTCGCCGCCCAGTAATCGTCGGCAGCCTTCGACGGATACGCCTCGAACCGGGTATAGCTGTTCAGGACATACTCCTGGACGACAGGCTTCAGCGCTCCGTCGAACTCACCCATCTTGATATTGTCCTGCCAGTGGATCCAGCCGGCGGGCGCGATCTGGTGGCGGTTGATGCCGTAATAGCGGTCATAGACCGGGCCGCGTACTGCGTCGCGTCGGGCCAGCGGACGCCAGGTGCCGTCCGATTCCCATCGCCGCACGCCGCCGACCGTCGTCCAGGCCCCGACCCCGCCATAGCGCGGGCTGTCGTCGACCTGCCACACGGTCTGCGACCATTTGCCCTTGCGCTCGGCATCGCTCAGCGCACGCCAGGTCCAGCTGTCCGGCCCGGAATAGACCAGCACCCGCGCCGGCTCATACTCCCAGTCCTGCCGCCAATGCTTGATCACATGGGTCTTGCCCTCGTGCTCGATGACCAGCAGGTGCTGGAGCGAGATGCGGCGGCCGCTGTCCTCGATCACGCGGACGCTTTCATGTCCGCCCGACACCTTGGCCTCGATCGGCGTGTAGTCGGCCCGCCACGCGGTCGATTCCTGCATGTCGAAGCGGACCTTGTAATTGCCCGCCATTGCCAGGATGTCGGCCCGGTCCACCTCATAGGAGGCGACGGGCGCCGTTGTCGTCGTCTGCGCCGCGGCCGACATGCCGGCTGCCGGAATGACCAGCCACGCAAGCGCCGCGGCCCGGATGAAATGATGCTTCATTGTCCCCTCCTCTTCAGAACCGGAAGCTCAGCGAGGCGCTCGCATTGCGGCCGGGCTGGGTATAGGCGTCCTTGATCGTCGAGCTGTCGGCCAGGCCGCGGACGTCGTTCCACATCGCGTATCTGCGATCGAAGAGGTTGAAGACGCCCGCGCGGACCGTGATGTCCCGCGTCACCTTGAAGAAGGCGGTCGCATCGAGGATCGTGAACGCGCCGGGCCGGTAGCAGGCGGTCGCACAGACACCGCGCGTCTGTCCCTCTTCCTTCTGCGCGGCATGGGTCGCGATCAGCTGGCCGCCGAAACGCCCGGCCGGATCGCGATAGCCGAGGCCGGCGACGACCTTCAGCGGATCGACCGTGGACAGCGAGCTTCGCGAGCCGTCGGGATCGGTCACCTCGCCCTTCGCCCAGGAGATCGACAGGTTGGCGGTCAGGCCCCAGCTTGCAGTGGCGCGGATCCGCGCTTCCGCGCCGCTGACCTCGGCGCGGTCGAGATTGACGAACTGGTAGATCGCCGGATTGGCCGGGGTGAAACCGCCGCCGACCACTTCCTGCGAGATGAAGTCGTCGAAATCGGCGTGGAACGCGGTCAGGTCGACATTGAGCCAGTCGAAGGCGAAGCGCACGCCGCCCTCGATGCTCCTGCTCGTCTCGGGGCCCAGATTCGGGTTGGGCCGCGAGGTATAGCCAAAGGCGATATTCTCGAAGAACTGGTTCACCTGTCCCGGCTCGGGCGCCTTGAACCCATGGGCATAGGTGCCGAACAGGCGGACATGGTCGCCCAGTTTCAGCACCGCGCCCAGCTTGGGCGAGACGCGCTGGCCGTCCTGCTGCGCACCGGTGAAGGCCGGCAGCAGGGGATCCTTCTCCGGCTTGAGATCATACGCATCGAAGCGGAGCGCCGGGTACAGCGTCAGCGGTCCCACCTCGACCTCGCCCGCCGCGAACAGGCCGGCGAGCATATAGTCGGTCTCCGGAAAGGCGCGGGTCGGGAAGACCTCGCCCGCCGGCGGCAGGACACCGTCGCGCAGCCCCTTCTGGTCGGTGAAGCTGAGGTCGCCACCGAACAGCAGCTTCATGCCATTGCCCGGTGCCAACCGCACTTCGCCCGACGCGCCATAGACGCGATTCTCGAACGTGTTCAGCCGCTCGCGATCCGCCGCGGGGGTGCGATCCTCGTCGGTGAACTGCACGTCCTCGGCATCCTGCCAGAAGGCGGCGAGCCGGGCATATTCGACCAGGCCCGCGCCCTGCCAGCTCCAGTCCGCCGCGATGCGGGTGCGTTTGCCGGTGTCGCGCGCCTGGAGCAGGTCGACCGTGCTGCTCAGGCCGGTCTGGACATCGGTATCCAGCCTTGTGTCGAGATATTCGCCGGTCAGCCTGAACCTGTGGCCAGTACCGGGCTCCCAGACGATCCGTCCAAGCGCCGCATTCGACCGGCCGTCCTGCGGGTTGGCGATGGTCCGCGCGGCACCGCGCCCGCCGACCGTCCCCTGGTTCTCCAGCTCGTTATAGTCGCGCCTCGTATAGGCGGCCATGACCGACCAGTCGCCCGAGCGACCGGCCAGGATCGCGGTTTCGGCGAATTCACTGTCGGCGGAGCTGTACGCTGCACGCACCAGCCCGCCGACGCTGTTGCCGTCGCGCAGGAAGTCGGCCGGATCGCTGGTGATGAAGCTCACCGCGCCCGACAGCCCGTCGCTGCCATAAAGCGCCGAGGTCGGTCCGCGCAGGATCTCGACCGACTTGATCAGGCCCAGATCGACATAGTCGCCGCGCCCCGCCGCCTGGGCGCCGAAGGTGAAGCCGTCGGGCACGCGGACGCCATCGACCTGGATCAGGACGCGGTTGCCGCCGATGCCGCGGATGATGAAGCCTTCATTTCCCGCCCGGCCGGTGACGCCCAGCGCCGCGCCGAAGCGGGTCGGCCCACGAGGGACGCTGACACCGGGTTCGAACCGCACCAGGTCCTTGATGTCGGTAGCCAGTTCGTCCGCGATCTGGCGATCGTCGATCACGCTGACCGTGGCGGGCGCGTCCTGCGTCGCGACAGGAATCCGCGTCGCCGTCACCGTGATCTGCCCCGTCTCGCCCGCACTCGCCATATCCTGCGCCTGCGCCGCGCCCGGCAGCGCTGCCGTCAGCGCGACGATGCCGGCGCCGGCCAGCAGCTTCACTCGTTCCCCGATGTTCATTTCCACCCTTCTCGATAATGCGACTGATTCGCATTATCTGCCGGTTAGGCGCTTGCGGGGGCGATCGTCAAGGCTGCGAGCGGGTGGATCGGCGCGCCAATGGCGGGGCGCACACCCCGCCTTGTGCCGGCACGGCGAAGCGCTAGGGTCCTATCCATCGACAATCGAAAGGCTTTTGCGTGGACCGCCGCTTCTTCCTGCACAGCACCAGCGCAGTCGCCGCGCTCGGCCTGTTTCCCTATGCGGCGCGTGCCGCGACCGGCGCGAGCGATGCCGCGCTGAACGCGGCGTTCGATGCCGCCTTTCGAGGATCGCTGCTGCTCTCGCCCGAAAGCGCAACCAGCCTCGGCCTCGACAAGGGCGTCGATGCGGGGCTGAAGTCGAAGCTCAGCCCGCGCACGCCGGAAGCACGCAGGGCCAGCCTCGACCAGTTGCGCAAGAGCATCGCCGCGATCGAGGCGATCGGCCCCGACGGCCTGTCGGATCAGGCGAAGCTCGATCGCGAAGTGGTGCTCTATTCGCTGAAGGGCCGGACCGTCGCGCCCGAGAAATTCGGCCTCGATTCGGCCGTGCGCCCCTTCACCATCTTCCAGCAGGGCGGTGCCTATTTCTCGATGCCCGATTTCCTGAACTCGTCGCATACGGTCACCAATGCCGCCGACGCCGAGGCCTATCTGAGCCGGCTCGACGCTTTCGCCACCGTGCTCGACCAGGAAACCCGCCAGCAACAGGCAGAGGCCGCGCGCGGCGTGGTCGCACCCGACTTCGCGCTCGAGCTGACGATCGGCCAGATGGAGGCGCTGCGCCGGCCCGCCGCCGCGCAGAGCGGCCTGGCCCAGTCGCTGGTCCGCCGCACCAGGGATATCCCCGGCGACTGGGGCAACCGTGCCGCGAAGATCGTCGAGACGCGGGTCTATCCCGCGCTCGACCGCCAGCTGGCGCTGATCCGCACGCTGCGCGCCAAGGCGCGGACCAGCGCGGGCATCTGGGACATCCCGCAGGGCGAGGCGATCTATGCCGCCGCGCTGGAAAGCTCGACCACCACCACATTCACCGCCGACGAGGTCCACCGCATGGGCCTGGAGCAGGTGGCGCAGATCACCGCCGAGCTCGACACGATCCTCAAGGCGCAGGGCTTCACCCAGGGATCGGTCGCCGAGCGGCTGACCGCGCTCAACGTCCGCCCCGAACAGCTCTATCCCGACACGGCGCAGGGCCGCGCGGAATTGCTCGAGGGTCTGAACCAGGGGTTGGCGCACGTCACGTCGCTGCTGCCCAAGGCGTTCCTCAACGTCACCAAGGCGCCGCTCGAGATTCGCGCGGTTCCGGTCGAGATCCAGGACGGCGCTTCCAACGGCTATTATCGCCGCGCCGCGCTCGACGGCTCGCGCCCGGCAATCTACTTCATCAACCTCAAGAGCGTCGGCGACTGGCCGAAATACACCCTGCCCTCGCTGACCTATCACGAGGGCCATCCCGGCCACCACCTGCAGATCTCGACCTCGCAGGAGGCGGAGGGGCCGCTGATCCGCAAGACCACCTTCTTCGGCGCCTATAGCGAAGGCTGGGCGCTTTATGCCGAACAGGTCGCCGACGAACTCGGTGCCTATGCCAGTCCGCTGGAGCGCGCCGGCTATCTCCAGTCCTTCCTGTTCCGCGCTGCCCGGCTGGTGATCGATACCGGCATCCACACCAAGCGGTGGAGCCGCGAGCAGGCGACCGATTACATGGTGAAGACGGTCGGCTTCGCCCAGCCGCGCTCGCAACGCGAGGTCGAGCGCTATTGCACCCAGCCCGGCCAGGCCTGCAGCTACAAGATCGGCCATATCAGCTGGGTGCGCGCCCGCGAGAAGGCCAGGGCGATCGCCGGCGACCGGTTCGACCTCAAGCAGTTCCACGAAGTGATCCGCTCGGGTGCCGTCCCGCTGACGATCCTGGAACGGCTGGTCGAGGAACGTGCGAAGTCGCTCGCATGACGCCGCAATAATCGTTAGGAGCGCGGCCCATGAAACGGCCCAGACTTTCCGTCGTCATCCCCTGCTATAATGAAGAGGCCTGCCTCGAGATGCTGCATTCGCGCGTCTCGGCAGCGGCGCGCGACGCGGTGGGCGAGGATTTCGAGATCGTCCTGATCAATGACGGCTCGCGCGACGGCAGCTGGTCGGTGATGCAGCGCTTATCCGAAGGCGATCCGCACCTGGTGGCGATCAACCTGTCGCGCAATCACGGGCACCAGCTCGCGCTGACGGCCGGGCTCGACCTGTGCTCGGGCGAGGAAATCCTGATCATCGACGCCGATCTTCAGGACCCGCCCGAACTGCTGGCCGACATGCGCGCGACGATGGCGGCGGAGGGGGCCGACGTCGTCTATGCGGTGCGCCGCAAGCGCGACGGCGAGAGCTTCTTCAAGCTGGCGACCGCCGCCGCCTTCTACCGGGTGCTCGACCGGGTCACCGACACGCCGATCCCGCTCGACACCGGCGACTTCCGCCTGATGACGCGCCGCGCGCTCGACGCCTTCCTGTCGCTGCCCGAACAGGCGCGCTTCATCCGCGGCATGGTCGCCTGGGTCGGCTTCCGCCAGGTGCCGTTTCTCTACGACCGGCAGGAACGCCATGCCGGCGAGAGCAAATATCCGCTCAGCAAGATGATCCGCTTCGCGCTGGACGCGGTCACCGGCTTCTCCACCGCGCCGCTGCGCTTCGCCAGCCATGTCGGCCTGGCGCTGACCGCAGCGTCGGTGCTGCTGATCCTCTACATCGCCATCGCCTGGCTGACCGGCAGCGTGATCCAGGGCTGGACCTCGACGATGCTGGTCGTCGTCATCCTCGGCGCGGTGCAGATGTTCGTGCTGGGCATGATCGGCGAATATCTCGGCCGCCTCTATGTCGAATCGAAGCGCCGCCCGCTCTATCTGGTCGCCGACGTCGCCGGCCCGGTAAAGGGTCACGCCCGGCTCGGCTACCGGTTCGAGGATAGCGACGAGGCACAGCATTTCGACCCGAGCCCGACCCCGTCCGAGCCCGCCGCCGCCTCGACGATCCCGCCGCTCCCCGATCCCCGTCGTCGCACGCCGCGCTGAGGCCGGCGTGCCTCAGCCCCTGGGCGAGGCGAGCACGATGATCGACAGGCCCGGCGTCATCGGCACGCGGCCCAGCAGATGCCGCTCGATGCGGAAGATCGCCTCGAACGCGGTGTTCAGCGCCTTGGGCGGCGGCGAATCGTCGCTGTCGTCCTTGCCGGTCAGCCTCCCCGCCACCCGCGCCGCGACCGCGGCCGGGAACAGCAGCGAATTGAACCAGCGCAGCTTCGTCCACCCCAGCCCCGCCTTGGCCAGCGCCGCCGTCAGCGTTCCCTTGGAATAGCGGCGCTTGTGGTGGTTCACGACATCGTGCGCGCTCCACATCCACTGATGCGCCGGCACGGTGATCAGGATCTTGCCGCCCGGCTTCAGCAGCTTCGCCATCGCCGCAAGCGCCGCGACATCGTCCTCGACATGCTCGACCACGTCGAGCACCGCGACCAGGTCGTAGCTTCCCGGCTGCACGCCCGTCAGCTCGGGCAGCGGCGAACTGCCGACCGGCTTGCCCAGCCGTTCGCTGGCAAAGGCGCGCGCGGTATCGTCGATCTCGATCGCGTCGATCTCGCCGAACTGCGCCAGCATCGGCAGATTGTGCCCCGTGCCGCACCCGATCTCGAGCACCTTCGCATCGGCGGGCAGCTGGCCGTAGCGTTTCAGATAGTCGGCCAGGATGTCGCGGCGGGCGCGGTACCACCAATGGGTGGAATCATGCGCGGCCATGCGGTCGTAGACGATGCGGTCCATGTTACTTGAATACCAGATAGCGGTTGAGCGCGAAGGTGATCAGCGGCGTGATGAAGATCACCGGCAGCAGGGGCACCCAGGTCGGCTGGTGCAGCGGCCCGGTGAACACCCAGGTGAAGCCGGCGTTCATCGCCATGCCGGCCGACTGGACCAGGAAGAATTTGGACTGGGTGCCGACGCCGCCATCGGCCTCGTGCCCCTTGAAGCTCCACCGGCTGTGAAAGACCCAGCCGAAGATCACCGCGACCAGGAAACCGGCAACCGACGCGAGCACCGGCGGGATCACATAGGTCGCCAGCGGCCAGTAGACCGCGGCATAGACGACCGTCGACAGCCCGCCGACGATTGCGAAGCGGATCAGCTGGCCGAGCACGCCGCTGTCGCGCAGCGTTTCGACCCGTCTAATGAGTGCAGTCACTGTTTGCCTTTGCCTCTTGGCGCGAGCGCGCGGTAAAGCGTCGGCCGATTTAAGGGAAGCAGTTTTGAAGCTCGGCACATCCGGCGGTTTCCGCCTCGACCAGGAACTCGATCGCAACTGGCTGACCTGGGGGCTGCTCTGCTGGGTGGCGGTGGTCCTGTGGTTCCTGTGGGATCGCCAGGGAAACATCTACTGGCTCGCGCTGGGCGATACCGACGACAATATGCGGCTGATGCAGGTCCGCGCCTGGTTGGGGGGCCAGGGCTGGTACGACCTGACCAACTATCGGCTCGATCCGGCGCTTGGCGGGTTCAACATCCACTGGTCGCGGATCGTCGACCTGCCGATCGCCGGGCTGATCCTGCTGCTCCAGCCGTTCATCGGCACCGCGGCGGCGGAGAAATGGGCGTGCGGCATCGCCCCGCTGCTGCCGCTGTCGATCGCGATGCTCGGCGTCGGGCTGACCGTGCGCCGCCTCGTCGCGCCGATCAGCTGGCCGATCGCCTTCATCGTCCTGATGGGCTGCACGTCGACGCTGATGATGTTCGCGCCGATGCGCATCGACCATCATGGCTGGCAGCTTGCCTGCCTGGCGATGACCGTCGCGGGCCTGGCCGACCCGGCGCGGGCGCGCGGCGGCGCGACGGTCGGCCTGTCGAGCGCGGTATCGCTGAACATCGGGCTGGAGATGCTGCCCTATTGCCTGATGGCCGGGGCGATCATCGCGCTGCGCTGGATCTGGGACCGCGAGGATGTGCGGCGGATGCAGGTCTATGGCCTGACCCTGGCCGCCGGCTGTTCGGGCGGGTTCGCCGCCTTCGCCTCCTACGCCAACATGGCGATGCGCTGCGACGCGCTGACTCCGGTCTGGCTGACCGTGATGCTGGCGGCGGGCGGATCGCTGTTCGCGCTGGCGTGGATCAACCCGGCCAATCGCTGGGTCCGGCTTGGCTTGGCCGCATTGGTCGGTGCGGCAATCGCGGGCGGGTTCGCCGGCCTGTTCCCGCAATGCCTCGGCCGGCCCGAAGGCGTGTCGCCCGAACTCCAGCGCGTCTGGCTCGACAATGTGCGGGAAGCGCGGCCGATCTATCGCCATGCGTTCGACGCGGCCTTTCCGATTGCGGCGCTGCCGGTGATCGGGGTGATCGGCGCCGCAGTGGCCACCTGGCGCGCGCGCCATGGCGACGCACTGGTCGGCTGGGCGGCGATTACCCTGTTCACCGCCTTTGCCGGCTTGATGCTCCTCTGGCAGATTCGCGCAGGACCCGCGGCCCAGCTGCTCAGCGTCCCGGGCTCGACCGCCCTGGTGTGGATCATCGTCCCCTGGTGCCTGCGTCAGCGCTGGATGGCGGTGCGGATCATCGGCTCGGTGCTTGCCTTCCTGCTGGTTTCGGGCCTGTTCGCCGGCTTTGCGCTCAAATATCTCCCGCGCGACGCGGCCAAGCCCAGCAAGGCCGGCGTCAATCGTTCCAACCAGGCAAGCGCCGCCTGCGCGCGGGCCACCTCGATGAACATGCTGCGGGCGATCCCGCCCTCGGTGCTGTTCACCCATGTCGATCTTGGGCCGCGACTGATCACCATGACCGCGCATAGCGGCATTGCCGGCCCCTACCATCGCAACGGCCGCGCGATCCTCGACGTGCATCACGCCTTTGGCGGCACCGCCGCCGGCTTCCGCCCGATCGCCAGGGCGCATGGCGCGCAATATCTGCTGATCTGCCCCAATCTGGCGGAAACGACCGTCTACCGCGCGCGCGCGCCGCAGGGTTTCTACGCCCAGCTCGCCCGCGGTTACGTGCCTGACTGGCTGATTCCCGTGCAGCTTCCCAAGGGCGCGCCTTACCGCTTGTGGCGGATCGACTATGCCATGCCCAACGGCCCTGAACCCGACTGGAAGCGTCCGGCTCCGTCGGCGACGCCTAGCGCGGATCGACATTCGGGATTCCCAAATGGGCTGATCGCTGATTCATAGGCATCCGTGTTGAGACGCGGAGCAAGTGATGTCGGTCAAGCGGTACGAACTGAGCGATGCGCAGTGGCAACGGATAGCATCGCTGTTACCTGGCAAGGTGGCGGATCCGGGGCGCTCGGGCACCGATAACCGATTGTTCGTAAACGGATGTTTGTGGGTGCTGCGCTCTGGCGCGCATTGGTGCGACCTGCCGGAGCGCTATGGGAAGTGGAAGAGCGTCCATCGCCGCTTCAGCCGATGGTGCCATGCCGGCGTTTGGGAACGGGTATTCGATGCGTTGACCGCCGACCGGGACAATCACTATCTGATGATCGACAGCACGATCGTCCGGGCACACCAGCATGCGGCGACCGGAAAAGGGGGGCGTGCGACCAGGCGCTGGGGCGTTCCAGAGGCGGACTGACGACCAAGGTCCACATGCTGGCCGACGCGCTCGGTCGCCCGCTGCGCTTCATCCTCACGCCTGGCCAAACCGGCGACATCACCCAGGCCCCGGCTCTGCTCCAGGGGCAGAGCGGCAATGCCGTGCTTGCCGACAAAGCCTATGACAGCAATGCCTTACGCGCCATCATCGCAGAGATGGGCGCCGAGGCCGTCATCCCCTCAAACCGCTCCCGAAAAGTCGCCATCCCCCATGACCCAATCGCCTACAAACACCGCAACCGCATCGAACGATGCTTTGGCCGCCTCAAGCATTTCCGGCGCTTTGCCACACGATATGATCGTCGCTCTATCCACTTCGCCGGCTTTATCCATCTCGCCGCCGCCATGATCTGGTTACGTTGAATGTCGATCCGCGCTAGTGCAGGCCCGCCGCGCGCCCCGCAACCAGGCTTGCCCGGATCCCGTCAATGACGAACTGAACCGCCAGCGCCCCCAGCAGCACGCCCAGCAGGCGGGAGATCACCGCTTCGATCTTCGCGCCCACGATCCGCATCAGTGCAGTCGAGGCAAGCAGCGCGGCCAAAGTCAGCGCCAGGATCACGACCAGCGCCGCCAGCACGACGACGCTGCGCCCGGTGCCGCTGTTCTGCGACATCAGCAGCATGATCGACGCGATCGATCCCGGGCCGGCGATCATCGGCATCGCCATCGGGAAGATCGAGACGTCGGTCACTTCCTCCGCCTTGATCTTCTCGGCGCGGTCCTCACGGCGTTCGGTGCGCTTCTCGAACACCATTTCCAGCGCGATCAGGAACAGCATGATGCCGCCGGCGATCTTGAAGCTTTCCAGGCTGATGCCCAGCGCGCGCAGCAGCGCCTCGCCGAACAGCGCGAAGACCAGCAGGATCGCCGCCGCCACCAGCACTGCGCGCACTGCCATCGCCCGGCGATGAACAGCGGTCGCGCCCTGGGTCAGCCCGGCAAAGATCGGCGCGCAGCCCGGCGGGTCGATAACGACGAACAGGGTAATGAAGGTAGAGACGAACAGTTCGATCATTTCGGAGCCCCCACCCGGTCCTGGATGACGGACTCGAAATCCTGCCCGTTCCACATATAAACGTCGAGCGAGCGGCTGCCGTCCGCCGCGACCTGCCACATCCAGGCAAGCGTGCCGTCGCTCGATTCGCCGCCGTCGCTGACGACCGAGGGATCAACGGGGTCCTGCGCCCGCGAGATCGGCGTATCGGCGCATGTGGCGACTCGCACCTTGGGTTCCGCAGGCCGCAGGCGCGGCGTCGTCAATGCATCGCCACCGTCATAGACCCATTTGTGATGCCCGTCGGCCTGACGGACCCAGATGGTCGTGAAAAATCCCTGGCTCTGCTGCAGCTTCCACGGCCCGGTATTCACCGCCGCACTGCCGTCGCATGCGACATAGCTTTCTGCCGGCCACCATTCGATCGCGTTCGGCGGATCCTTCTTCGGCAGCGCCTCGTGCGCCTTTTTCGGCTGCGGGGTGAAGATCACTGCGTCAGGCGTCGAATAGCGGCGGAACGCGGTCCATTGGCCATCGGTCTGCGCCGCCTGGGCAAAGGCGCGCTCCGCCTCGACCGCCGTCTCCGGATCGGCGGCGATCAGCAGCAGCGCCAGTGTCATCATCTCAGATCGAGTCTTCGTCGAGTGCCACGCCCTCGCGCCGATGCGCCGCGACCAGCGTGTTGCGCAGCAGGCAGGCGATGGTCATCGGCCCCACCCCGCCGGGAACCGGCGTGATCGCGCCCGCGACCGATGCCGCGCCGGCGAAATCGACATCGCCGCGCAGCGCACCATCGACGCGGTTGATCCCGACGTCGATCACCGTTGCGCCCGGCTTCAGCCATTCACCCTTCACGAAGTCGGCGCGGCCGACTGCGGCGACGACGATATCGGCATGGGCCAGATAATGCGGCAGGTTGCGCGTGCGCGAATGGGTCAGGGTGACGGTGCAGCTCTTCGCGGTCAGCAGCGCCGCCATCGGCTTGCCGACGATGTTCGAGCGCCCGATCACCACCGCGTCCAGCCCGGTCAGGTCGCCCAGCCGATCCTCGAGCAGCATCAGGCAGCCGAGCGGGGTGCAGGGGACGAAGCCCGGCAGCCCGGTGGCCAGCCGCCCGGCATTGAACGGGTGGAAGCCGTCGACATCCTTGTCCGGATCGATCCGCAGCAGCACCGCTTCGCTGTCGAGATGGCCAGGCAGCGGCAATTGCACCAGGATGCCGTCGACCGCGGGATCGGCATTGAGCTGGTCCACCAGCGCGATCAGCTCCTCCTGGCTCGTCTCGGCCGACAGGCGATGCTCGAAGCTTTCCATGCCCGCCTCACAGGTCATCTTACCCTTGGACCGGACATAGACGGCCGAGGCCGGATCCTCGCCGACCAGCACCACCGCCAGACCGGGGGCCCGGCCGGTGGCTGCCGCAAAGGCGGGGACCTGCTGTGCGACACGCGCCCTCAGGCCCGCAGCAAAGGCTTTTCCGTCGATCAGTTCTGCGCTCATGGCGCAGTCCCATAGAAGCTTGCGGCCCGCGCCGCCAGCGTCTCGGGATCGCCGGCGACGCGTAATCGCTTCACCCGCGCCGTCTCTCCGGCGATCAGCGTCACGTCACGCTTGGAACGACCGAATGCCTTGGCGACCAGCGGAACCAGCGCGGCATTGGCGGCGCCCTCGACCGGGGCGGCGGCCAGCCGGACCGCGAAATGCTCGTCGGTCCCGGCGGCGAACGCGTCCCGCCCGCCGCGCGGCGTCACCCGGACGTGTATCTCGATCCCGTCGGGCCGCACGCGCCACGGCCCCCGCCCGGACATTGCGCGGTTAAAGAACCGCGCGGGCGATCGCGGGGATGATCGCCGTCTGAAGGATCAGGATGATGACCAGCACCGCCATCGGCGCGAAATCCAGCGGCCGCGTGTCAGGCAGGATGCGCCGCAGCGGGCGGTAGAGCGGGTCGGTCAGCTTCTCCAGCCCGGTATAGAGCGAGCGGACGAAGTCGTTGTGCATGTTGACGACGTTGAACGAGATCAGGATCGACAGGATGACCTGAACGAAGATGATCCACCAAAGGACGTTCAGCAGGATCTGAAGAATTTGGATCAGGGCGAGCAAATCTGGTCTCCAGTGACATCCCGGTCTCGCGAACCTAGCGGAAAGCCGCCCGCGCCGACAAGGTGTTGTATTCGACTACGACACATGGTCATGGTCCGGTTGAATTCAAGCGTGGACCAGCGTGCCCGCGCCGCGCCGCGTGAAGATTTCCAGCAGCATGCCGTGCGGGATGCGGCCGTCGAGGATGACTGCCGCGTCGACACCGGACTTCACCGCGTTCACGCAGGTCTCGACCTTGGGGATCATCCCGCCCGAGATCGTGCCGTCGGCCTTCAGCGCCTCGATCCCCGCCGGATCCAGGTCGGTCATCAGCTCGCCGGACTTGTTCAGCACGCCCGCGACATCGGTCAGCAGGAAGAATCGCGACGCGCGGCACGCGGCGGCGATCGCGCCGGCCATCGTATCGGCGTTGATGTTGTAGGTGTGGCCATCCGCGCCCAGCGCGATCGGCGCGACCACCGGGATGAACCCCTGCCCGGCCAGCGTGGTCAGGATCAGCGGATCGACCGCCACCGGCTCGCCGACGAACCCCAGGTCGACATGGCGCTCGATCCCCTGCAGCGTGTCGGCCTCGTCGCGCTGTACCTTCCGCGCGGTCACCAGATTGGCGTCCTTGCCCGAAATGCCGACCGCGCGGCCGCCCGCCTCGCCGATCCAGCCGACGATTTCCTTGTTGATCGATCCTGCCAGGACCATCTCCGCAATGCGCGCGGTCTCCGCATCGGTGACGCGCAGGCCGCCGACGAACTGCGACTCGACGCCCAGCCGCTTCAGCATCGCGCCGATCTGCGGGCCGCCGCCATGAACCACGATCGGGTTGATCCCGACCGCCTTCAGCAGCACCACGTCCTCGGCGAAATCGCGCGCCAGCTCGGGATCGCCCATCGCGTGGCCGCCATATTTCACGACGAAGGTCGCGCCCTTGTACCGGTGCAGATAGGGCAGCGCTTCGATAAGCGTCTCGGCCTTGGCAAGCAGCGCCGGATCGGGTGCGTGGTTCGTCATGGCCGGCCTATTAGGGCCGCACGCCAGCGACAGCAACGGTTACGGCACAAGCGGCGTCACCCCATCAAGATCGAGTCCTGTTCCCCTTCTGGAAGGTAGAGGAATTCGGTCGGCCCCGTCGGCTCAGGAAGGCCGGGTGCCCAGCGCCCGGCCGATGCCGACGAACAGGTAGATCAGCGCGGGGATCAGCACGATCGACAGGACCACCTTGGCCACCATCTGTCCGACCAGCAGCTCGCCGATCGGGAATACGCCGTAAAAGGCGATGCTGATGAAGATCAGCGTGTCGACGATCTGGCTGAGCACGCCCGCCACCGCCGAGCGCAGCCAAAGCAGCGTGCCCCGGCCGCTCTTGAGCGCGCTGAAGATCGTGACGTTCAGCAGCTGCGAGATGCCATAGGCGACGATCCCGCCGGCCCAGATTCGCGGCGTGCCGCCCAGCATCATCTCGAACGCGTTCAGCCGCGCCGGCTCCATGTGCGACGACGCCGGCAGCGACAGCACCAGCAGCGAGAGCAGAATCGAGAAGATCAGCGGGATGAAGCCGAACATGACGAGCCGGTTGGCGGTTCGCCGCCCGTGCAGCTCGGCCACCGCACTTGATACCGCGACCAGCAGCAGGAAGGCGAAGATGCCCGCCTCGACCGCCAGCGGCCCCACCCCGACCCAGGTTCCGATCTGCGACACCGGACCCAGCGACACCTGCTTGTTGCCGAGGACACCGGCGATGCAGACCATCCCGCCATAGAAGATCGAAAGCACGAAGAGCGAGCGCGGGACCGCGGGCGATTGGGTATCCATCGCCCGACGCTAGCGAGATTGCCCGCGCGGTAAAACCCCCGGACGTCACTACGTGCTTCAACGGCTTGCCAATGCCGCGCCCGACCGCCAAGCTGTCCGGCCTGTTCAGGGGATTCCATTACATGCGCTTCAATCGGTTCGGCTTCGGAGACACGTGCGCGTGAACGGTTTTCCGATCGGTATTCTGGGGATCTTCGCGATCCTCGCCATCGCGTTCCTTCTGTCGAGCAACAAGCGCGCGATCAACCTTCGCGTGGTCGGGGCCGCCTTCGCGCTCCAGGCCGGCATCGCCGTGCTCGTCCTCTACGTGCCGATCGGCCGGACGATCCTCGAGGGGATGGCCACCGGCGTCACTGCGCTGCTGAAATATGCCGATGAAGGCACGCGCTTCGTCTTCGGGCCGCTGGCCCGGCCGGAAAGCGGCGGCACCAGCTTCGCGATCGCCGCGCTGCCGGTGATCATCTTCTTCGCCAGCCTCGTGTCGATCCTCTATCATCTGGGCGTCATGCAGGTCGTGATCCGCTGGGTCGGCGGCGCGATCGAATTCGTTACCGGCGTGACCAAGGTCGAATCGCTGTGCGCGGCGGCCAACATCTTCGTAGGCCAGAGCGAATCACCGCTCGTCATCCGCCCCTATCTGTCGCGCCTGACCCCGTCACAGCTGTTCGCCGTGATGACCGTCGGCATGGCCGGCGTCGCCGGCACGATCCTCGCCCTTTATGCCAGCTTCCTGAAACCCGAGGCGCTGCCTTATCTGCTTGCCGCGTCGTTCATGGCCGCCCCGGGCGGCCTGCTGATGGCCAAGATCATGATGCCCGATCTGGCGGAAAAGCCCGGTGAGCTGCCGCTCGAAGACCAGCCCGCCGAGGACCAGGTCATCAAGGCGGTCGAACACGATATCGAGGAAGAGCGCGCTGCCAACATTATCATGGCGGCGGCCTCGGGGGCGACGACCGGCGTCAAGATCGCGGTCGCGGTCGGCGCGATGGTGCTTGCCTTCGTCGCGCTGATCGCGCTCGCCAACGGCATTCTCGGCGGAATCGGCGGCTGGTTCGGCTATCCCGGCCTCAGCTTCCAGCTGATCCTCGGCTGGATCTTCCAGCCGCTGATGTTCCTGGTGGGCGTGCCGTGGAACGAGGCGAGCATCGCCGGCGGGCTGTTCGGCACCAAGATGGTGGTGAACGAGGTCGTCGGGTTCGCCGAGCTCGCCAAGCTGCCCGACCTGTCGCAGCGCACCGTGACGATCGTCACCTTCGCACTGTGCGGTTTCGCCAATTTCTCGTCGATCGCGATCCAGATGGCCGCCACCGGCAGCCTCGCACCCAACCAGCGCCCGGTCATCGCGAAACTGGGCATCCGCGCCCTGGTCGCCGGCAGCCTCGCCAATCTGATGAGCGCCGCGCTGGCAGGACTGTTGCTGTCCTGACCTTGATCGTCGCCTCCCCCGGGCTCCGGCCTGGGGGAGGCAGGCGCCTCAGCGGGTCGGCACGGGCTCGGCGCCCGAATAGTCATAGAAGCCGCGCCCGGTCTTGCGACCGAACCAGCCCGCCTCGACATATTTGATCAGCAGCGGCGCCGGACGGAACTTGGGATCGCCGGTGCCCTCGAACAGCACGCGGCAGATGTCGAGGCAGGTGTCGAGGCCGATGAAGTCGGCCAGCGTCAGCGGCCCCATCGGGTGGTTCAGGCCCAGCTGCACCGCGGCGTCGATGTCCGAAATCGTCGCGACGCCCTCGCCCAGCGCGAAGCAGGCCTCGTTCAGCATCGGCAACAGCACGCGATTGACGATGAAGCCCGGCGCGTCATTGGCGTGGACGATCCGCTTGCCCAGCGTCTTGCCATAGGCCTCGACCGCGGTGACGGTCGCGTCCGACGTGGCCAGCCCGCGGATCAGTTCGATCAGCCCCATGACCGGCACCGGGTTGAAGAAATGCACGCCCATGAACCGCGCGGGATCGGGCGAGGCCTGCGCCAGCCGCGTGATCGGGATCGACGAGGTGTTGCTCGCCAGGATCGCGTCGTCGCGCAGCACCTTGCCGACGGTCTCGAAGATCGTGCGCTTGATCGCCTCGCGCTCGGTTGCGGCCTCGATCACCAGATCGCACGGTCCGAACGCCGAGACGTCGTTGACCGGCTCGATATTCGCCAGCGCCGCGTCGCGATCGCCGGCGGTGATCTTTTCCTTGTCGACCGCGCGGTTCAGCTGCTTGGCGATGCCCGCCTTGCCAGCCTCGGCGCGCGCCTGGTCGACATCGCTCAGGAGCACGCGATAGCCCGCCTGGGCGGAAACCTGGGCGATGCCCGCACCCATCTGTCCTGCGCCGATCACGCCAATTGTCTTCATCGCTTGCTCTCCAAAGGTTTTGCGGCCTCTAACCGCTGCAACCCGGTTTCGCTAGGAGCAGCCCCGTGCCGATCTTCCCGCTCATGCTTGTCCTCGCCTCCGCCCAGGCGGCACCCGGCGCATCGGAGCCGGATCGCACGGTGAAGATCTTCGGCGACTGGGCGGTGGGATGCGACAATGGCGCCTCTTGCGAGATGACCTCGCTCCTGCCCGAGGGCGAGGAGGGTAACGAAGCCTATCAGGACGTCTTCGTCTCGCTCGGGCGCCTGCCGGGCGCCGGCGGCGCGCTCACCGTGCTGCTCGAACTGCCGAATTGCAACGGGCGGACGCTGTCGCTGCGCATCGATGGCGTTTCACTCGCCTCGCAGGCGGTCCGGAACGACAGCGCGCGGTTCGAGGGCGACCCGGCGCTGCGCATCGCCCGCGCGATGGTTGCCGGCAAGACGATCGAGGTGGCCGACGCGTCAGGCGCCGCGGTCGGCACGGTATCGCTGAGCGGTGCATCGGCGGCGCTGCGCTTCATCGATGCCGGCCAGGGCCGGGCCGGCACCGTGACCGCGATCGTGGCCACAGGCAGAAAGCCGGCCGCGTCGGTACCGGCGCCCCCGCCGATTGCGACCATCCGCTCGATCCGCCCGTCCGGCACCCCCGAGCGGATGGACCGGGCCCTGCGCGAGCGCCTCGATGCCGAGAGCGGGTGCGGTGCCGAGTTCGAGGGCGACGTCGGCTCCCTGCCGGAAGTCGACACCTTCGCGCTGGGCGGCGGCAAGACGCTCGCGCTGCTGCCGTGCGGCCGGGCCGCCTATAATGTGCCGAGCGTTCCCTATATCCTCGCCGGCGGAAAGGCCGAGATCGCCGGGTTCGATTCGTCCCCGGACGACACCGGGGCGGCGGGCGATGCGCCCGCGCTGATCAATGCCTGGTTCGACTCGAAGACGGGCATTCTCGGCAGCCGTTCCAAGGGCCGCGGGGTCGGCGATTGCGGAAGTTCCGCCAGCTACGTGTGGGACGGCAGTATTTTTCGCCAAATTGAGGAGCG
Organism: Sphingomonas rustica; assembly: GCF_039652585.1. NCBI lineage: Bacteria > Pseudomonadati > Pseudomonadota > Alphaproteobacteria > Sphingomonadales > Sphingomonadaceae > Sphingomonas > Sphingomonas rustica. The sequence continues at coordinate 136,505 of NZ_JBDIZK010000001.1, forward strand.
TGACATGCCCGACTGTCGCGGCTCGGCCAACTGGCTCCGCACCCTGCGGGCCAATACTGTCCCGAAATAGGTCACTTTCTGACTATCGACAGGAAAATAGCGCGCCGTAATGACAGCTGTCATGCTGTTTACCATGATGCTCGCCCTCGCCGCACAACCTGCCGGCGAGAAGTTGTACGGCAATTGGGCCGTGACTTGCGACAATGTCGCGCGGTGCGAGGCGACGGCACTTCAGCCCGCCGGACGGGACGTGGACAGTTACCGCGAGATGCGGCTCTCGCGTGAGCCGGGGCCGACGGGCATGATGAATATCGAATTCTGGCCGGCGGCGCGGCTGACCGGACTCGTCGACATTCTCATCGACGACCGGCTGCTCACCACGGCGACCCAGCGCGGCGACACCGTGCGGGTCAATGGCGCGACCGCCGAGGGGCTGGCCCGGGCGATGGCGAGCGGCCGGGTGCTGACGCTGCGATCGAACCGGCAGGTCGTCGCGACCGTATCGCTGATCGGATCGGCAGCGATGCTGCGCCATATCGACGACCAGCAGGGGCGTGCCGACGGCGTCACCGCACTGGTGGCGCGCGGTCGCCGGCCCGCGTCCTGGGTTCCCGCGTCGCAACCGCTACCGCGCATCGCCGCGCTCCGCCCGCCGCGCACCGCGACGCGGCCGCTGTCGGCATCCGCCCTGCGCGGGCTGCCCGGCCTGGCCGGCTGTCGTCCGGGGGGCATGACGACGGGCTATCACCGGCTCGATTCGCGCACGACGCTGGCGATGATCCCGTGCGTGGCGGGTGCGACCAATACCCAGCACCTCGCCTTCCTGGTGCGCGACGGTCGGGCGACCCCTGCCCGGTTCGACCGCACGCCCGACGACCAGGGAGCGGCCGGGGTCGTCGGCATCACCAACTACGAATGGTCGAACGGCGAGCTGGTCAGCAGCGTGCGCAACAATACCGGCGATTGCGGCAACGCCCATATCTGGGTTTGGGACGGCGAGCGCTTCCGCCAGACCCTGTCGAACGAGCTCGGCGCGTGCTGGCGCGGGGGCGTCTGGCTCACCAGCTACCGCGCCGATCCGATCTGGCGCTGAACGCCTAGGGCGCGCGCCGGATCGGCTGGGCCTCGCACAGGATCAGCGCGAACCAGTCGTCCGGATCGGTCCATTCGCGCACCGGCGTCCACCCGCCCGCCCGCAACAGCATGCGGCCGCCATTGGGCCCGTATTTGTGGCTGTTCTCGGTGTGGATCGTCTCCCCCGCGGCGATCGCGAAGGGGCGGCCGTCGACCTCGAACGCCACGTCGCGCTGCGCTTCCAGATGCATCTCGATCCGCGCCGCATCGGCGTTCCAGATCGCGCGGTGGCGAAACGCATCGACGGGGATCGTACCGCCCAGCTCGCGGTTGATCCGCTCGAGCAGGTTGAGGTTGAACGCCGCGGTCACGCCCTGCGCATCGTCATAGGCTGGGACCAGCACGTCGGGCGACTTGACCCGGTCCATGCCGATCAGCAGCTGCGCACCCTCGCCCAGCCATTCGCGCATCGCCCGGAGCAGGTCGACCGCGTGCCAGGCGTTCATGTTGCCGATCGTCGATCCGGGAAAGAACCCCAGCTTGGGCAGGTCGGCGACCTGCGCCGGCAGCGGCACCGGGCGCAGGAAATCGGCCTCGACCGGATGGACCGGCAGGCCGGGAAAGGCCTGGCCCAGCTCGCGCGCGGACTGGCGCAGGAAGTCGCCCGAAATGTCGATCGGCACATAGGCGGCGGAATCGATCGCGGCGAGCAGCGTCGGCGTCTTCACCGACGATCCCGACCCGAACTCGACCACCGCCGCGCCCGGGGCGATGCCCAGCCGCGGACAGACCTCGCGCAGCAGCGCGGTTTCGGTGCGGGCGGGATAATATTCGGGGAGCTGGGTGATCTCCTCGAACAATTCCGACCCGCGGCGATCGTAGAACCAGCGCGCCGGAATCGCGCGCGGGCGCGCCGACAGGCCGGTGAGCACATCGGCGCGGAAATTCGGATCGACCAGGCTGGCCTGGCCGTCCTCGGCTTCCTGTTTCAGCATTCAGAGATCCTTGGCGAGGCGCAGGCCGGTGAACTGCCAGCGCTGATGAGGGTAGAAGAAGTTGCGGTAGCTGGCGCGGGCATGGCCGCGCGGCGTGGCGCAGCTGCCGCCGCGCAGCACGAACTGCCCGCTCATGAACTTGCCGTTATATTCGCCGACCGCACCCTCCGCCGCGCGGAAGCCGGGATAGGGGCGGTAGCTGCTGCCGGTCCACTCCCAGACGTCGCCGAAAAAGGCCGGGCCGCCGGTCGAGGGCCGCGGCTCGACCGCGCCGGCGCTGTCGAGCTGGTTGCCGCCCGCGGGATCATGGGCAGCGGCCGCCGCCTCCCATTCGAACTCGGTCGGCAGGCGCGCGCCCGCCCAGCTGGCATAGGCGTCCGCCTCGAAGAAGCTGATATGCGTGACTGGCGCGGCGGGATCGATCGGCCGGCGACCGTCCAGGCCGAAGCGAGTCCAGCCCTCGCCATTGCCGTCGCGCTGCCAGTATAGCGGTGCCTCGATCCCCTGCGCCTGGACCCAGGCCCAGCCGTCGGACAACCAGTGGGTGGGGGTGCGATAGCCGCCATCGGCGATGAACGCCGCCCATTCGCCATTGGTTACCGTACGGTCCGCGATCGCGTGCGGATGCGACACGGTTCGGTGTCGCGGTCCCTCGCAATCGTAGGAAAAATCCTGCGAGTTCTGCACAATCGAGCGGCCGATCTCGACGTCGCCGACGACCCCCTCGATCCACCCGATCGGACCCGGCATCGCCACCGGCACCTTCGGATCGCCGGGCCAGACCGCAGGCTGGAGCGGATTGACCGAGAAATGATGGAGGATGTCGGTCAGCAGCAATTCCTGATGCTGCTCCTCATGATGGCAGCCGAGCTGGACCAGCGCCTGCCCCTCGGGCGAAAGGCCGGGCAGCGCGTCGAGCAGCGCGGCATCGACCGCGCGGCGATAGGCCAGCACCTCGTCGAGGCTGGGCCGCGAGAGCATGCCGCGGCTGGGCCGGGCGTGGCGCACCCCCTCGGCCTCGTAATAGCTGTTGAACAGGAACGGCCAGCGTTCGTCGTGCAGCCGGTAGCCGGGCACGTGATCGCGCAGCACGAACGTCTCGAAGAACCAGGTGACGTGCGCGAGATGCCATTTGGCGGGCGAGGCATCGTCCATCGACTGAATCGTCGCGTCGGCGTCCGACAGCGGCGCCGCCAGATCGACGCTGAGCCCGCGAACCTGGCGGAAGCGGGTCGATAGGGCGGCATCGACCGGAAGAGGGTTCGTTCGCATTACGTTCTCCTTTTCCGGGTCGCATCCGGTCAAGTCAATCCGAGATCGGAACGGTCCCGGAGTGAATCAAGGAGATCAGCCTGCCCGCGATGCCCCTGGCACCCATAGAACGTCGCCGCCCCCGTTTTTGTTCACCGCGCGCGACGCGACAAACAGGAAATCCGACAGTCTATTCAGATAGATCAGCGGCTCGGCCCGGATATCGGACGCGGCGCTGGCGGCGACCGCCGAGCGTTCGGCGCGCCGCGTGATCGCCCGCGCGAGATGCAGCGCCGCCGCGGCCGGCTCCCCCGCGGGGAGCACGAAGCTGCGCAGCGGCTCGAGATCGAGGTTCATCCGGTCGATCGCGCCCTCGAGCCACTCGGCCTGCGCGGCGGTGACGCGCAGCGCATAGCTCTGGTCGCCCGCCAGCGGGGTAGCCAGATCGGCGCCGAGATCGAACAGGTCGTTCTGGATGCGCGCCAGCATCCGGTCGAACGCGCCATCGGGATCGAGATGCGTCCGCGCGACGCCGATCGCCGAATTGGCCTCGTCGACATCGCCGATCGCCGCCATCCGCGGATCGGACTTGGCGACGCGCGATCCGTCGACGAGGCCGGTGGTGCCGTCGTCGCCGGTGCGCGTGTAGATCTTGTTGAGCTTTACCACGCGGCTGCGCGGATCACTTGCCGGCCTGTGCGATCAGCAGCAGCAGCGCGAGCAGCAGGATCGCGCCGGCCTGAAAGATGATGCGCTGCTGCATCAGCTTGTTCGATCGCTTCGCGCGCTCGCTCGGCCCCTGGTCGTCGCCCTCCAGTTCGGTGGTGGTCGTACCGGCCATGTTCACCAGGCCGCGGATGAGGACGAACCCGGTCGCGAGCATTGCGGCGAGCGCCAGCAGGGAGAGGAAAAGTGCCATGCCCCTATCTATGCCTTCGCAGGTCCGATTCCAACCGGAAGCTCACCCCGGCGCACGCTTTCCGCGAGCGCACGTCCGTCCTGCCCGGCAAGCCGCAACGCCTCCAGCGTCGGCGCGCCGTGACGCTTGGCAAGGCGTTCCCCATCGGGACCGGTCAGCAGCGCGTGATGGCGATAGTCGGGGACCGGCAGATCGAGCAGCGCCTGCAGCAGCCGGTGGACATGGGTGGCGGTGAACAGGTCGCGCCCGCGCACGACATGGCTGATCCCCTGCGCCGCATCGTCGATCGTCACCGCCAGATGATAGGAGGCGGGCGCATCCTTGCGTGCCAGCACGACGTCGCCGTGCGACATCGGATCGGCCGCCACCCAGCCCGCGGCATCGTCGTGCCAGCGCAGTCCCGCGCCGCGCTCCGGCAGGCCGGCAAGCGCCGCCGCGGTGTCGAGCCGCCAGCAATGCGGCTCGCGCGCCAGCCGTTCGGGATCGGGCGGCAGCGCGCGGCAGGTGCCGGGATAGAGCGCCCCCTCGGGCCCGTGCGGCGCGGTCAGGCTGGCGGCGATGTCGGCGCGGGTGCAGAAACAGGGATAGAGCAGCCCGGCACCGCGCAGCCGGTCGAGCGCCGCCTCGTACAGCGCCAGCCGCTGCGACTGGAACACCACCTCTCCGTCCCAGCCCAGCCCGAGCCAGTCGAGATCGGCGAGGATCGCCGCGACATGCTCCGGCCGACTGCGCGTGCCGTCAATATCCTCGATCCGCAGGGTGAAGCGGCCGCCGCGCTCGCGGGCGAAATCATGCGCCAGGATCGCCGACCAGGCATGGCCCAAATGCAGCCGCCCGGTCGGGCTGGGCGCGAATCGGGTGTGGATAACCATCAAACCGGCCCTTGACCGCGAGTCGCGCGATATGCTGTCATGACGGTGTCACGCTGCCGGGCGACTGGAGCGGGCGCAATCGAAGGGGACATGGCACTGGCATGTATCATCCCGATCTGATCCGTCACCCGGACAGTTGTCCTGCGCTCGTGCTGAATGCGGACTATACGCCGCTGAGCTATTATCCGCTGAGCGTGTGGCCCTGGCAGACCGCGATCAAGGCGGTGTTCCTCGACCGCGTGGACATCGTCTCGCACTATGAACGCGAGATCCGAAGTCCCAGCGCGAGGCTGAAGCTGCCTTCGGTCATCGCGCTCAAACACTATGTCAAACCGTCCCAGTTCCCCGCCTTCACCCGGTTCAACCTGTTCCTTCGCGACAAGTTCGCCTGCCAATATTGCGGCTCTCCGAAGGACCTGACCTTCGACCACGTCATTCCCCGCGCGCAGGGTGGCCGGACCACCTGGGAAAATGTCGCGACGGCCTGTGCGCCCTGCAACCTCAAGAAGGGCGGGCGCACCCCGAAACAGGCGGCGATGCCGCTGATGATCCAGCCGATCCGGCCGACCAACTGGCACCTCCAGGAACATGGCCGCCGCTTCCCGCCGAACCATCTGCACGAGACCTGGCACGACTGGCTGTACTGGGATGTGGAGCTGGAGGCTTAGCGCCGGGGCCCTGCCCTTTCCATAACTGTCAGGTGACCCTTTTCCTCCCCCGGATGCTGCGCATCCGGGGGAGGGGGATCATTCGCGCAGCGAATGGTGGAGGGGGTTCACAACATCTGTTGCAGCCCCCTCCACCACGCCCTTCGGGCGCGGTCCCCCTCCCCCGGAGCCGCAGGCTCCTGGGGAGGAGACGTAACCCCGATCGCTTCCAGTTTTTCTCCCCCAACCCACGCTGGCACCGCATCGCGGGTCCGGCTAAGCATCCGCCATTGCGGCGGGAGTGGGTCGATGAGCGGGTTTGAGGTGAATCGCAGGCAGGCGCTGGCCCTGTCGCTGGGGAGCGCGGCGGCGCTGGCGGTGCCGGGCTGGGCCTGGGCGGCGGCGGCGGAACTGGACGAGGCCGGCGTGGACGCGCTGGTGCGGCCGTTCATGGCGGCGTTCGAGACGCCGGGAATCGGGGTCGCGATCGTGCGCCCGAACCTGCCGCCCTTCCTCAAGGGCTATGGCGTTCGCACCCTGGGCAAGGCGGGGGCGGTCGATACGCATACCCGGTTCGGCATCGCGTCCAATTCGAAGAGCTTTACCGCAGCCGCACTGGCGCTGCTGGTCGAGGAGAAGAAGATCGGCTGGGACGACCCGGTCGTGAAGCACCTGCCCGAATTCCGCATGTACGACCCCGCGGTCACGCAGATGATGACGGTGCGCGACCTGCTGGTGCATCGCAGCGGCCTGCCGCTGGGCGCGGGCGACCTGATGTTCTTTCCGGCATCGACCCATGTCGCGCCCGACGTGTTGAAGGCATTGCCCTATCTGAAGCCCGCGCGCGGATTTCGCGCCGGCTATGATTACGACAACATCCTCTACATCGTCGCCGGCGTCCTGATCGAACGCGTCTCGGGCATGCCCTGGGACCGGTTCGTCGCGACGCGGCTGCTGGCGCCGCTGGGCATGAGCGACGCGGTGCCGACGCGCGGGCAGCTGACCGGCGACAATGTCGCCGGGCGTCACGCCCGGCTGGGACCGCCGATCCGCGGCATGGGACCGATGAAGGTCATTCAGCCCGACGAGGGCCCGATGGTGGACGCCGCCGGCGGAATCAACGCCAGCGTCACCGACATCGCCAAATGGCTGCAGGTGCAGATGGCCGGCGGGCGCCTGCCCGACGGCAGGGCGCTGTGGGGCCCGGAACAGGCCAAGGCGATGTGGACGCCCGAGACGATCGTGGCATCGAGCGACGGCCCCACGCCCGAGAATCCGACGCGAGCGGTCACCTCGACCTATGCGCTGGGCTGGTTCGTCCAGGATTATCGCGGCATCCGCATGGTCTCGCACAGCGGCGGCCTGTCGGGGCAGGTGACCCAGACCGCGATGATCCCGTCGCGCGGCATCGGCGTGGCGGTGTTCAGCAATGTCGAGGACGGCGTGTCGGGCGGGATCCGCAACGCCCTGCTCGACGCGCTGATCGGCGCGCCGGCGTTCGACTGGGTGTCGAGCTATGTCGGTCGCACGAAGAAGGCACAGGAATCGGCACTTGCCGAGGTATCCGGCGGGATCGACACCGCACCGCCGGGCACGCCTTCGTTGCCGCTCAAGGCCTATGCCGGCCGCTACCGCGACCCCTGGTATGGCGACGTCGTGATCACCGAGGCGCGCGGCAGGCTCGCGATCCAGTTCGTGCCGACCGCGGCGTTCAAGAGTGCGCTGGAACCCTGGGGGCCGGACGCGTTCCGTACCCGCTTTCCGGCCGGCGCGGGCGAGGATGCGGTGCTGAGCTTCGAGGTGAAGGACGGTGCGGTCGTGCGGCTGACGATGAAGGCGCTCTCGCCGCTGGCCGACTTCAGCTACGACTTCCACCATCTCGACTTCGCCCCGGTGCGCTGAGCGGGATACGCCCTATCCCCAATGGGTCGGGGCATGCGGATCGGCTAGGAATTGCGCGCAGCCGCCAGGCGTATTATACCAGCAATACAGTTATTCGAGCATAGATGCCCAACAACGACGATCAGGACCGGCGATTTCCCCTGAGGCGCCCCGCGACGCCTCAGGAGACGCCGCGCGCGCGCCCGGTGCCGGCGCCGGCCATGCCGCGCGACCTGTGGCAGCCGGTGGGCGGCGTGCCGAATCCGTTGCCGGAGCCCGCACCCGCGCTCGCCCGCGGCCTGGCGATGCTGCAGGGCTGGCTGGGATCGCGACGGACTGCCCCGGCGGGCGGCGGCGGCGCCGTCCCTCCCGCGTCCCCGCCCGGCCCGCCACCGGTATCGCCCCCGCCCCTGCCCGACGACGAGACGGGCGACCCGCAGCGGCCGCGCCGCCGGATCAACTGGTGGCGCTGGACGATGCGCGCGCTGGGCGCGTTCATCATCCTGTTCATCCTGACGGTCGCCTGGCTTGCCTTCACCGCGCCGCTGTCCAAGTCGCTCGAGCCGCCGGCGCCGCCATCGATCACGCTGCTCGCCGCCGACGGCACGCCGATCGCGCGGCGCGGGGCGATCATCGGCGACCCCATAGACGCGACCAAGCTGCCGGCGCACGTCGCCGACGCCTTCATCGCGATCGAGGATCGCCGTTTCGCCAGCCATTGGGGAATCGATCCGCGCGGCATCCTGCGTGCGCTGGTGCATAACATCAGCAGCGACGGCGGATCGCAAGGCGGCAGCACGATCACCCAGCAGCTCGCCAAGAACGCCTTCCTGACCTCGAAGCGGACCGCGGGGCGCAAGTTCCAGGAAGTGCTGATCGCCTTCTGGCTGGAGGCCTGGCTGAGCAAGCAGGAGATCCTGTCGCGCTACCTCAGCTACGTCTATTTCGGCGACAATGTGTACGGGCTGCGTGCCGCCGCGCGCCATTATTTCAGCTGTGAGCCCGAGGAACTGACCGTCAGCCAGGCGTCGATGCTGGCCGGCCTGGTCCAGGCGCCGTCGCGGCTCGCCCCCACCGGCAACCTGGCCGGGGCGCGCGCCCGGCAGAAGCTGGTCGTCGGCGCGATGGTGGATGCCGGCATGCTGACCAAGGCCGAGGCAAGCCGGGTGCGTCCGGCGGTGCTGAAGCCGTACAAGGTCAAGCAGCTGCCCAATGGCGGCTATTTCGCCGACTGGGTCCTGCCTCAGGCACGCGACCGCGCCGGCGAGATCGCCACGCAGCAGACCGTCCGCACCACGCTGGAGACCAAGGCCCAGCGTGCCGCCGAGCGCGCGGTGAAGGCGGCGGGCCTGAAGAAGACCCAGATCGCGCTGGTCGCGATGCGTCCCGACGGGCGTGTCATCGCGATGGTCGGCGGCAACAGCTATTCGGGCAGCGCGTTCAACCGCGCGACGCAGGCGCGCCGCCAGCCGGGATCGACCTTCAAGCTGTTCGTCTATCTCGCCGCGCTGCGCGCCGGCATGACTCCCGACACGATGGTCGAGGACACGCCGCTGAAGATCGGCGACTGGTCCCCGGCGAACAGCGGCGGCCGGTATTCGGGGTCGATCACGCTGCAACAGGCATTCGCCAAGTCGAGCAACGTCGCGGCGGTCCGCATCGCGCAGCGCGTCGGCATCCCGAACGTGATCAAGGCCGCGCGCGACCTGGGCATCTCGACCCCGATCGCCGACGAGGCATCGATCGCGCTGGGCACCTCGACCGTCTCGCTGCTCGAACTGACCTCGGCCTATGCCTCGGTCGCCGAGGGAAGCTATCCGGTGCGGCCGCGCGGTCTCGCTGCCGAGGACGAGGACCAGGACTGGCTGGGACGCACGCTGAGCGGCCCGAGCGACTATCCCGACCGCACGCTGGGCGACATGCGCCAGCTGCTGTCGTCGGTCGTCACCTCGGGCACCGGGCGGGGCGCGGCGCTGTCGATCCCGGCGTTCGGCAAGTCGGGCACGTCGCAGGACGGCCGCGACGCCTTGTTCATCGGTTATTCGGGCGGGCTCGTGGTCGGGGTGTGGATCGGCAATGACGACAATTCGCCGATCCCCGGCCTGTCGGGCGGGGGCACCCCGGCGCGGGTGTGGCGTGACTTCATGACGCGCACGCTCGACATCCCCGCCGCCGCAGCGCCCGAGCCGGTGGTCGAGGAAGAGGCGACCGACAACGGCACGATCCTCGACGATATTCTCGACGCGATCGACCGGGGCGAGATCGAGACCCAGGTCGCCCCCGACGGGCGCGACGTGCCGCCGCCGCTGCCGCCCGAGGATCGCCGCCGCGAGGATGCGATGCCGACGCCGCGGGGCAGCTTCGACGATCGCGGTCCGCGGCGCTCGCAAGGCGACGACATACGTCCCGACGACCGCTTCTGACCGGCCGGCGCGACGCGCGGTTGACCTTGGACGACAGCGGCAGCAAGGGCGCGTCATGCGCTTCTTCTCCGACAACGCCGCCCCCGTCTCCCCCCAGGTGCTCGACGCGCTCGCGCAGGTGAACGTGCTCGACACCGCCTATGACGGCGACCGGTGGAGCAAGGAACTGGACGGACGCTTCTCCGACCTGTTCGGCACGCAGGTCCGCGCGCTGTGGGTCCCGACCGGCACCGCGGCGAACAGCCTGGCGCTGGCGGCGCTCTGCCCCTCCTATGGCGGCATCGTCTGCCACCGCGACGCCCATATTCAGGTCGACGAGGCCGGCGCGCCGGTGTTCTACACCAATGGCGCCACGCTGCTGCTCGGCGAGGGCGATGGCGCGAAGCTGACCCCCGATGCGATCCGCGTGGTGATCGATCCGATCCGCGCAGACGTGCACCAGATCCAGCCGCATGCGGTGTCGATCACCAATGCGACCGAATATGGCCTGGCCTATACGCCGGACGAGGTCGCGGCGATCGGTGCGGTGGCGAAGGACCGCAAGCTGGGCTTCCACATGGACGGCGCGCGCTTCGCCAATGCGGTCGCGCGTCTCGGCTGCGATCCGGCCGATGTGACGTGGCGCGCGGGCGTCGACGCGCTGAGCTTCGGCTTCGTCAAGAATGGCGGCATGAGCGCCGAGGCGCTGATCTTCTTCAAGCCCGAGCTGGCCGATGCGACGCTGGTGCGGCGCAAGCGCGCCGGGTTGCTGTTCTCCAAGGGCCGCTATCTCGCGGCGCAGATCCTGGCGATGCTCGACAATGACCTGTGGCTGACAAATGCGCGCGCGGCCAATGCGGGCGCACAGCTGCTGGCGCAGGCGGCAGGCGAACGGCTGGTCCATCCGGTCGAGGCGAACGAGGTGTTCCTCAAGGTGTCGGCGGCGGAAGCGGCCAGCCTTCGCGCGCTGGGATTCGACTTCTACGACTGGGGTGTGGGCGAGGCGCGGCTGGTGATCTCGTGGAACCAGCGCGCCGAGGACATCCGGCCGCTGGCAGACGCGATCGCAGCGCTGGCGTGAACGCGCCGCCGCCCAGCTCCTCGCGCCTGTCGGTGCTGATCCCCTTCGCGATCGTCACGCTGATCTGGGGGACGACGTGGATCGTGATCCGCGACCAGCTGGCGCATGTGCCGCCCAGCTGGTCGGTCAGCTATCGCTTCGCGCTGGCGGGCATCGTGATGCTCGGCTGGGCGAAGCTACGCGGCGAGAGCGTCAATCTCGGCGCGCGCGGCATGGCCTTCGCGCTTGCGCTGGGCGCGATGCAGTTCGTGTTCAATTTCAACTTCGTCTACCGCGCGGAGCAGCACATCACCTCGGGCGTGGTCGCGATCGTGTTCGCGCTGCTGCTGGTGCCCAATGCGATCCTGTCGCGCATCTTCCTGGGCCAGCGGATGGGCCGACAGCTGCTGATCGGGTCGGCGATCGCCATTGCCGGGGTCGCGCTGCTGTTCGTGCGCGAGGCGCGGCTGAGCCCGGTCGGGCCGGCCGAGGCGCTGACCGGGATCGCGCTGGCGCTGGCGGGCGTGATGTCGGCCTCGACCGCCAATGTGATGCAGGCAAGCGAAACCGCGAAACGCTATCCGATGGCGGCAATGATCGGCTGGGCGATGCTGCTGGGGGCGATGGTCGATGCCGGCTTCGCGCTGATTACCTCGGGCCCGCCGGTGTTCGACTGGCGGCCGAGCTATCTTGCCGGGCTGCTGTACCTCGCGGTGCTGGGATCGGCCTTGAGCTTCAGCCTGTATTTCCGGCTGATCCGCGAAATCGGCCCGGCCAAGGCGGCCTATACCAGCGTCGTGATCCCGGTGGTCGCGATGTTCTTCTCGACGATCTTCGAGAATTACCGCTGGTCGCTGCTGGCGGTGGCCGGCGCGGTGCTGGTGCTGGCCGGGCTGGTCGTGGCGCTGAGGGCGCGCAGGCCCAACCGATAGTCGGGGTAGCGCGGCCGCCAGCCGAGCAGCCGCTTCGCCTTGCCGTTCGCCACGCGGCGATTCTCGCGCCAGAAGCCTTGCGCCGCCGGGCTGAGCTCGGCCTGCTCGATCGGGACCAGCGGGGGCAGCGGGCGGCCGAGCAGCGCGCAGGCATAGCCGATCACCTCATGCTGCGGCGCGGGCAGGTCGTCGGCGAGATTATAGGCGCCGGCCGGTGCATCGAGCGCGGCGAGGACGCCGGAGACGATGTCGTCGACATGGACGCGGCTGAACTTCTGTCCCGGCTTCACCACCCGCTGCGCCGGGATCCGGTCGAGTGGCGAGCGGCCGGGACCGTAGATGCCGGGCAGGCGGAACACCCGCGCGCCGAGCGCCAGCCATTCGGCATCGGCGGCCGCACGCGCGGTGCGGCGGCCGGTCCCGGTCGGAGCGCTCTCGTCGACCCAGGCGCCCTGCACGTCGCCATAGACGCCGGTGGAGGACAGATAGCCGAGCCATGCGCGGCCGGCGGCCAGCGTGTCGCGATAGGCGTCGAGAACGGGGTCGGTCTCGCCTGGCGGGACCGAAGACAGGATATGGGTCGCGGCGGCAAGATCGGACTCGCGGCCGGCGAAGCTGTCGCGCGTGGTGCCCGTGACGCGCCAGCCCTGGGTGCGCAGCGCGTCGGCGAGACGGGTGGCGGTGTAGCCGGTGCGGCCGAAGAGGAAGAGGGTGCCGGGCATGGGGTGGGCTTCCGCTTGTCTGTACGATCGCCCTCTCCTCCCCCGGATGCTGCGCATCCGGGGGAGGGGGACCATGCGAAGCTTGGTGGTGGGGGTCCACAACAGCCGTGGTAGCCCCCTCCACCACGACGCTGCGCGTCGCGGTCCCCCTCCCCCGGAGCCGCAGGCTCCTGGGGAGGAGAGGAGTTGCCGCCCCTATTTCGCGCCGTAGCCGTCGAACAGGGTGCCGAAGAAGTCGCCCTTGTTCCAGCTCGGGCGCGCGTCGTCGTCGGCCAGGGCGCGGGCGACGGCGTAGTTGATGCGCACGAAACGGGCGGCCGAGGGCCAGTGGAACGGCAGGTCGATCTGGTCCGACGGCTTGTGGTAATTTTCCTCGAGGAACTTCTTCTGCGCGACCGCGCCCTCGCCGCCGGGACCGGTATCGACCGAGACCGCAGGGATGCCCGCCTTGACGAAGCTGTAATGATCGGAGCGGACGAAGAACATTTCCTCGGGCGTGGGATCGGGGACGACCGCCAGCCCCTCGGCCGCGGCTGCCTTCGCGACGGCCGGGCCGATGCTGGAGCGTTCGCCGCCCTGCACCACCAGGTCCTTCACGTCATAGGTCATGATCGGCATGTCGAGATTGATGTCGGCGACCAGGCTGTCCTTGGCCACGGTCGGATAATGGACGAAATAGTCCGACCCGATCAGCCCCTTTTCCTCGGCGGTCAGGGCGATGAACAACAGGCTGCGGCGCGGCGCCTTGCCCGATGCCTGGAAGCTGCGCGCGACCTGGAGGATCGAGGCGATGCCCAGCGCATTGTCCATCGCGCCGTTATAGATGCGGTCGCCATTGACCGCCTCGCCCACGCCGACATGGTCGAGATGGGCGGACAGCACGACATATTGCGCCTTCAGCGTCGGATCCGACCCTTCAAGCAGGCCGATCACGTTGCGGCTGGCGACGGTGCGCACATTGGTCTTGGTCGAGACCGCGGCAGTGCCGACCAGATTGCCGGTCGGCATCCGCCCGCCCGACGCCTCGGCCGCGAGCACGTCGGCGAACTTGATCTTCGATCCGGCGAACAGCTTTTCGGCGCCCGCCTGACTGACATAGGCGGCGACCGGCGCGCCGGGGGCGGTGTCGTGGGCCTTGCCGTCGGGACCGGCCCAGGTCGTGCGCTGATATTCCCAATAGGGAACGATCGCGTCGAACGGGAAATTCTTCCGATTCTCGCCCGATTCGAGGATCAGCACGGCGCGGGCGCCGCGGGCCTGGGCGATGCGGGCCTTCTGGTCGTCGTCGCTGAGATGCGCGGTGACTTCGGTGGGCAGGCCCTTGGGCACGCCCGGCATCATCACGACGATCTTTCCCTTCACGTCGAGCCCGCGATAATCGTCGCGCTTGCCCTCCGGATAGACGATCCCCCAGCCGACAAAGACCATGTTGCCGGTCACGCTGAACTCGGGCGAACTGGGCACCGGCGAGGGCAGATAGTCCTTGCCGTGCACGAGCGGTTCGGCCGCGGCGCCGCGGGTCAGGGTGAAGCTGCCCTTGCCGGTCGGGTTGAACGAGGCGAGGCTGACCGGCTGGAACCAGCTGCCGTTCGCGCCGCCCGGCTTCAGCCCGGCGGCCAGCATCTGCGCCGCGGCATATTCCGCCGCCACGTCGAAGTCGCGCGTTCCCGCCTCGCGCCCGCGCATCGCATCCGATGCGAGGAACTGGACATGCGCCTTGATCGCCGCCTGGTCGGGCGGAAGCGTCTGCGCCGCCGCGATCGGGGCGACGAGCAGCAGCGGCAGGGCAACCAGGGTACGCAGCATCGGGCGCCTTTCGCGGCACGCGGGCGACGGAAAGTCCGCCGCCCGCGCTGGGTTTCAAGCTCGTGGAGAACGAGGCGCGATCATTTTGCGCCGGGGCCCCCGAAAAGCGTACCGAAGAAGTCGCCCTTGTTCCAGACCGGCCGCTGATCGGCATCGGCGATCTCGCGCGCGATCGCATAGTTCACGTCGATGAAACGCACGCCCGACTCCCAGTCGATCGCCGGATCCTGGACGATCTCGTCCGAGGGTTGGTGATAGTTGGTCGCCAGGAACTTCTCGACCGCCGCCTTGCCCGGGCCCGCCGTGCCGGGCCACAGGAAGACCGAGGGAATGCCCTGCTGGACGAAGCGATAATGGTCGGAACGGACGAACAGCCCCTCGTCCGGCATCGGATCGGGCGAGATGGTGACGTTGATCCCCTTTGCCGCGCGATCGACGATCGGGCCGAGGGTCGAGCGCGGCGCGCCGAACACGATCACGTCGCTGAACTTGTAGGTGATGATCGGCATGTCGAGATTGACGTTGGCGACCAGCCGGTCCTTCGGGACGGTCGGGTTCCGGGCGAAATAGTCCGCGCCGACCAGGCCTTTTTCCTCGGCGGTGACCGCCAGGAACATGACCGTGCGGCGCGGCGCCTTGCCCGACGCCTTGAACCGCTTGGCCTCCTCGATCAGCGAGGCGATGCCGACGGCATTGTCCATCGCGCCGTTATAGATCGTGTCGCCCTTCGCATCCGCCTTGCCGACGCCGACATGGTCGAGATGCGCGGTCAGCACGACCACTTCGCTGCCGACGGACGGATCGCTGCCGGGGATGATGCCGGCGACATTGTAGCTGACCACCGGCTTCGTCTCGGTCTTCAGCGTGACGCTGAGCGTGCCGGGCAGGACCTCTGCCTTGTATTTCGGGTTTTCGCCTTCGGCGAGCTTCGCCACCTTTGCCCAGGGCGTGCGGGCGCCGGCGAACAGCTTCTCGGCGGCGACCATGCTGATGCTGCCCAGCTGTGGCGTGCCGGGCGCGGCGAAGAAGCCGGTGCCGTCGGGGCGCTGCCAGGTCATGCGGACGCGGTCATAGCCGGTCGCGCCGGCGGCGAAGGCGCGCGCCTTGGCCGCGGCGGGCGTTTCGATCGTGATGAAGCCGATCGCGCCATGTTCCTTCGCGATCACTGCCTTGGTCGAGGCACTGCCGAGATGCGCACGCTCCTCGCCCGGAAGGCTGGACGGGGCGCCGGAGAAGAAGGCGACGATCTTTCCCTTCGCATCGACGCCGCGATAATCGTCGCGACCCAGCGTCGGCGCGGTGATGCCGTAGCCGACGAACACCACCTGGCCGCTGACCTGCGTTTCGGCCTGGGTCGGATCTGCGGTCGGCAGATAGTCCTTGCCGAACTCCAGCGCGATCGGCGCGGCGCCCTTGCCCTTTGGCGTCAGGGTGAAGCTGCCCTTGTCCGCCGGCTTGAACGACAGCAGCGGCACGCGCTGGAGATAGCTGCCCTCGTCGCCGGCCGGGCGCAGGCCCGCAGCGTAGAATTGCGACGCGACATATTGCGCGGCGATGTCATATTCCGGGCTGCCGGCGTCGCGGCCTCGCAGCTGGTCCGACGCGAGGAACATGACATGCGCCTTCATCGCCGCCTGGTCGGCGGGAAGCTCGGCGTTGATATAGGCGTTCTTCTCGGCCGGGGTCGGCGCGGCGGCGGCGGTGGGCGCGGCCTGCTGCGCCGATGCGGGAAGGGCGAGCGCGACGAGCGTCAGCGGGGCGGCAAAGCGAAGGATCATCGAATTCCTCGAAAGACTTAAGCGTGGCGCAGCGGTAGCACGCGACCCGCCGCGCGCAAGCGCCGGAACAGGCCGGCGCGCAAAGCGCGGGGGAGCAGGATTGGGCTAGCGGCGTCGTGGCCCCGCCCTATATGCAGGACATCATGGCAGACATTCACAGTGCAGCCGAGGCGCCCCGGATCACGCGGCGCGAGGACTATCGCGAGCCCGACTGGCGCGTGCCCGAGATCGAACTGGACTTCCAGCTCGATCCCGCCGCGACCCGAGTGGTCGCCCGGCTGTGGGTCCAGCGCAGCAGCGAGCATGACCGGCCGCTGGTGCTGGACGGCGACGGGCTGACCGCATCGCGCGTGCGCGTCGACGGGGTCGAGGTGCCGGTCGAGATGGACGGGCCGAACCTGGTCGTGCGGCTTTCGGGCAGCGCGCATCTGGTCGAGACCGAAGTCGAGATCGCGCCCGAGCGCAACACCCAGCTCCAGGGGCTGTACGCGTCGAACGGGATGCTGTGCACCCAGTGCGAGGCCGAGGGCTTTCGCCGGATCACCTTCTTCCCCGACCGGCCCGACGTGTTGAGCCGCTACAAGGTGCGGATGACCGCGGACAAGGCGCGCTTCCCGGTGCTGCTGTCGAACGGCGATCCGGTCGGGTCGGGCGCGCTGGACGACGGGCGCCACTGGGCCGAATGGCACGACCCCTTCCCCAAGCCGAGCTATCTGTTCGCGCTGGTCGCGGGCGACCTGGTCGCCAACCGCTCGACCTTCACGACGATGAACGGGCGCGAGGTCCAGCTGGGCATCTGGGTGCGCGCGGGCGACCTGGAGCGGACGCACCATGCGCTGAACGCGCTCGAGACGTCGATGCGCTGGGACGAGCAGGTCTATGGCCGCGAGTATGACCTGGACGTGTTCAACATCGTCGCGGTCGACGACTTCAATTTCGGCGCGATGGAGAACAAGGGGCTGAACGTCTTCAACAGCCGCTACATCCTGGCCGACCCCGACATCGCGACTGACTATGACTATGACGCGATCGCCGCGGTGGTGGCGCATGAATATTTCCACAACTGGTCGGGCAACCGGATCACCTGCCGCGACTGGTTCCAGCTGAGCCTGAAGGAAGGCTTCACCGTCTTTCGCGACCAGGGATTCTCGGCCGATCAGGGCTCGGCCGCGGTCAAGCGGATCGAGGATGTCCGCGGGCTGCGCGCCAGCCAGTTCCCCGAGGATGCCGGCCCGCTGGCGCATCCCGTCCGCCCCGACAGCTATATCGAGATCTCGAACTTCTACACCGCGACGATCTACAACAAGGGCGCCGAGGTCATCCGGATGATGGCCACGATCCTGGGCCCGGAGAAGTTCCGCGCCGCGACCGACCTGTATTTCGAGCGGTTCGACGGCACCGCCGCGACGTGCGAGGATTTCGTGCGCTGCATGGAGGATGCGGGCGGGACCGACCTGACGCAGTTCCGTCGCTGGTACAGCCAGGCGGGCACGCCGCGCGTCACCGCCAGCCTGAAGCAGGAGGGCGGCCGCGCCCGGCTGACGCTCAGCCAGACGGTGCCGCCGACGCCGGGCCAGCCCGACAAGCAGCCGATGGTGCTGCCGCTGAAGCTGCGGCTGTTCGGGTCGGTGACCGGCCGGCCGCTGTGCGACGAGCAGCTGATCCAGCTGCGCGACCCGACCGCGGAGATCGTGTTCGAATCGATCCCCGAGCCGCCGGTGCTGTCGATCAACCGCGGCTTTTCCGCCCCGGTGGTCGTCGACACCAACCGCAGCGCGCGCGATCTGGCGTTCCTGTCGGCGCATGACGACGATCCGTTCGCCCGGTACGAGGCGATGCAGCAGCTGATGCTGGACACGCTGGTCGCGTCGGTGACCAGCGGCCGGCCGGACCATGACGCGGTGATCGACGCGGTGCGCAACACGCTGACCGATCCGGCGCTGGACCCGGCGTTCGTCGCCGAAGCGGTGCTGCTGCCCTCGGACAGCTTCATCGGCGACCAGATGGCGCTGGTCGATCCTGACGCGATCTTCGCCGCGCGCGAGGCGCTGCGCCGCGACCTGGGCCGCGAGCATGAGGCGCTGTGGCGTTCGGCCCATGAGGCGGTGCGCAACAACCGCTTCGAATATTCGCCTGCGGGCAAGGGCGCGCGGCGGATCAAGAACGTGTCGCTCGGCTATATCGCCGCCAGCGGCGCGCGCGATGCCGCCGACCTGGCGCTGGCGCAGTTCGAGGCGTCGGACAACATGACCGACCGCCAGGGCGCGCTGGGCGTGCTGGTGAGCTCGACCGCCACCGAGCAGCGCGCGACCGCGATCGATGCCTTCTACCGCCGCTATGCCGACAATGCGCTGGTGCTGGACAAGTGGTTCCAGACCCAGGCGCTGTCGAGCCGCGACGATACCGCTCAGGCGGTCGAGGCACTGGCCGCGCATCCGGCCTTCACGCTGGCCAATCCGAACCGCGCGCGATCGCTGATCGGCGCGTTCGGCGTCAACCAGCGCGCCTTCCATGACGTGTCGGGGCGCGGCTATCGCTTCCTGGCGGACCAGCTGCTGGCGCTCGACAAGCTCAATCCGCAGACCGCGGCGAAGCTGTTGCCGCCGCTGGGCCGGTGGAAGCGCTTCGATGCGGGCCGCGCTGCCAAGATGCGCGCCGAGCTGGAGCGGATCGTGGCCACGCCCGGCCTGTCGAAGGACATGTTCGAACAGGCATCGAAGAGCCTCGACTGAACCCGGCGCAACGCGGAGCGGAGCCAAGCGCGCCGCTCCGCGTTTCCCTGTCGTGGCATCACGACGAACTCCCGCATGATCAAGCTGCTGGCGGCTACGACGCGCGACCGCGCGCGGCTGAGCGAAATCCTGGGCGTGGCGACGCGCTTCGGCCTGGGCTGGCTGCTCGGCCGGATCGGGATCGGCTCGCCGGGCGATGCCGATCAGGATGCCGCGACCCTGCCCCGTCGGACGCGCGAGGCGCTGGAGGCGCTGGGCCCCACCTTCGTCAAGATGGGCCAGATCCTGGCGACGCGCGGCGACCTGATCGGTCCCGAATGGACCAGCGAGCTCGACCAACTGCACAGCGATGCCCCGCGCCTGCCCTTCGAGGCGATCCGCGACGCGGTCGAGGCGGCGCTGGGCGAGCCGCCCGAGACGGCATTCGCGAGCTTCGATCCCGAGCCGCTGGCGGCGGCGTCGATGGCGCAGGTCCACCGCGCGACGCTGCGCGACGGTCGCGAGGTGGTGCTCAAGATCCGCCGGCCCGGCATCCGGCCGCAGATGGAAGCCGACCTGCGGCTACTGGCCGGACTGGCCGAGGCGATCGAGGCGTCGAATGCCGAGGCGCGGCGGTTCCAGCCGCTGGCCATGGCGCGCCAGCTTGCCCGCGCGCTGCTCGAGGAACTCGATTTCACCCATGAGGGGCGCAACGCCGACCGGCTGCGCGAGGATCTGGCGCGCAATCCCGATGTCGTGGTGCCGGTGATCCACTGGCAATGGTCGTCCGAGACGTTGCTGGTGATGGACCATGTCGCCGGGGTGAAGCCCGATTCGGCGGAGCGGCTGGTCGAGGCGGGAATTGATCCGCAGGCAATCGCCGATCTGGGCGCCGACCTCGTGCTGGAAATGGTGATGATCAACGGGCGCTTCCACGGCGATCCGCATCCCGGCAACCTGCTCTGCCTGCCCGGCAACCGGCTGGCGCTGCTCGATCTCGGCTCGGTCGGCCAGGTCAGCGCGCGGCGGCGCGACGAATTCGTCGGCTTTCTCCAGTCGCTCCAGTCGGGCGACCCCGCCGCGCTGGCGGACACGCTGGCGGTCTGGTCGGCGGATGCGAACGTGCCGCGCAGCCGGATCGAGCGCGCAGCGGGCGAGGTCGTCGCGCGGCACGGCCAGGGACCGCTGGTCATGTCGAAGCTGGTTCCGGATTTCCTGCGGTTGCTGCGCGAGGACGGACTGGTGATGCCGCCCGACCTGCTGCTGATGTTCAAGGCGCTGATGACGATGGACGGCGTGCTGACGCGGATCGCACCCGGTTTCGACCTGTCGGCGGCGATGCGCCGCGCGCAGGGGCGGATCCTGGCCGATCGGCTGTCGCCCGAGCGCTGGGCGGCGACGGCACAGGCAATGGTGTGGGAGCTGAGCCGGATCGGCAACGGTGCGCCGCGGCTGATCCAGGCGGCGGTCCGCAGGCTCGAGGCCGAGCCGCCGGCCCAGGCAAGCAGCGGAGCGGCGATCCTGACCGCCGGCCGCTGGATCGCCTGGTCGATCCTGGGCGGTGGCGGCCTGATCGCCGCCGCGCTGATCGTCAGCTAGGCGTCACGCGCTCATCACATTGCGGCCGCGCATCACCGTCGCGCGGTGGCCGATCGTAGCCTTGAGCAACCGCTGGGTGATGGTGTCGACGAATACCCAGTCGTTGGTCACCCGATCGGGCATCAGCATCGTCGCCATATAGCCGCGCCGGCTCGTGTCGCACCATTTCAGCTCCGGATTGTGCCGCACCATCGCCGCGGCGACGGTCTTGGGATCGGTGCCCACCGCGCTTTCATATCCCGGAGAGGTGACCGCATGGCCGGCGAATTCGACCCCGGCCGCCCGGCCGTCCTGGGCCAGGTCATAGGCCCAGGCATTGTGGCTGTCGCCCGAGATCACGATCAGGTTGGCATTGACGGCCTGCGCCGATTTGAGGAACCGCTCGCGGGCCGCGGGGAAGCCGCCCCAATTGTCCATGTCGCTGGGCAGGCCAGCCTTGCCGGCGGTCACCCCGGCCGTGACATAGGCACGGGTGCGCGCATCCGAATCGGGCTTCAGCCAGTCGAGCGCCTCGACCGGGGCGAGCGTGTTGCCCATGATCGTGCCGAACCCGGCCATCTGCCAGCGCTGGCCGCGGCGAACCGAGTCTGCGAGCGCATGGCCGAGCCACGCCTCTTGTTCGCTGCCCAGCATCGAGACGCTGGGATCGTGATAGGCACCGTCGCGAAAGGCGGCGAGCGCCTTTGCCGGATCGGGATCCCTGAGGAATTTGGTGAGCGAGCGTTCGGGCGTGCGCCCCAGCAGCCGGCTCTCGGTGCGGAACAGGGTGACCAGCGTGCCGATATCGTAGCTGCCGAACGGCCGGTCGGACACCGGCATCCACTCGCGCCATGCCTGGAGCGCCGCGCCGCGCCGGACCGACCAGTCGCCTTCGTTGGGCTGGTGGTTCTGGGCACCGCCTTCCCAGCTGTTGTTGGCCGATTCGTGATCGTCCATCTGCGCCAGCATCGGCTTGGCGGCATGAAGCGCCTGCAGGTCGGGATCGGCGCGATAGCTGGCATAGCGCAGGCGATAGTCGGCCAGCGTCAGCGTCTCGTTGTCCGGTTGCGGGTAGCGGCCGTCGACCGGCCCGCCGGCGGGCGCATAGCCGGTCTTCGAATATTCGTAGAAATAGTCGCCGAGATGGACCGCAAGATCGATGTCTTCGCGCGCGGCGGCATGACCATAGGCGTTGAAATAGCCGAAGGGCAGGTTCGAGCAGGAGAAGATCGCGATGCCGAAGCGCCGCACATTCCCCTCGGGAAGCGTCTTTGTCTGGCCGACCGGCGACCGGGTCCCGTCGGGCGCGATGAAGCGATAGAAATAGCGCGTGCCGGGCTTCAGGCCCTGGACCACCGGCTTGACCGTCCAGTCGCGCCAAGGCCCGGTCTCGACCTCCGCGCCCGCGACGATCCGCGAGAAATCGGCCTGTTCGGATATCTCGGCGCGGACTCGAACCAGATCGCTGCCCGTCGCGACATAGCGCGTCCAGAGCAGCATCGTGTCGGTGCCGGGCTCGCCGCTGGCGACGTTATGGGTGAAGCCGGTCAGGTCGGCGACGGTGCCGGCGTGGGCGAAGCCCGGGATCGACAGGGCGCCCAGGCCGAGGCTGCCGGTGAGGACGAAGGAACGACGATCGATCGAGACGGTCATGAGCTCGGTTGCTCCCTTTCATCGACCGCTGTGCGCCCGTCCCGTGTCGAGATCGTGACAGCGGCGCCCGACCGGGCTAAGGGCCTTGATGGGGGCTCGGTTTCGAACGAGCTAGAGGGAATATCGGATGATCGCAGCGTCGCCGGCCATCGTGTCGCGCGCCTATGGCGCAGTGCCGCGTTGGGCCACGCTTCTGTTCGTGGCGGTCCTCGCGCGGATGATCACGTTCGGGAATCCGATCGTCCATGTCGACGAGGATTTCTATTTCACGACCGCGACTCGCTGGCTCGAAGGGGCGTTGCCCTATGTCGATGTGTGGGATCGCAAGCCCGTCGGGCTGTTCCTGATCTACCTGCCCGCCGCGGCGCTGGGCGTTCCGCTCGGCATCTATGCCTATCAGTTGATGGCGCTGGCCAGCGTGGTGATGACCGCGCTGCTGATCGCGAGAATCGCCGATCGCGCCGGCTGGCAGTCGGGTGCAACCACCGGCGCCGTGCTGTACATCCTGTTCCTGAATTTCGCCGACGGCCAGGGCGGCCAGTCGCCGATCTTCTACAACCTGCTGGTGATCGCCGCCTTCGCGGTGGTGCTGCCGCGCGTCGAGGACCGGCTCGACGACCCGCGCCGATTCGCGCGCGCAGCGGCCGCGATGCTGCTGTTCGGCCTGGCGATGCAGGTCAAATATTCAGCCATGTTCGAGGGCGCGTTCCTGGGCCTGTGGCTGTTGTGGCGGGAACACCGTTTGGGCGGGTCGCCGGCGCGCATCGCGCGCATCGCGCTGCCCCTGGTCCTGCTTGCCAGCCTGCCGACGATCGTCGCCTGGGCCAGTTTCGCCGCGATCGGCCATGGCGACGACTTCCTCTACGCCAATTTCGGATCGATTCTCGATCGCCGCAGCGACCTCTGGTACCTGCTGCTCCTCAATTTCCTCAAATGCGTACTGATCCTCGCCCCGCTGCTGTGGCTGGCCAGCCGGACATGGAAGATGCCGGTCGGCAACGCCCCCGCGGGAGCAGTCCGTGATCTCGCCTTTGGCTGGCTTGCCGCCTCGCTCTTCGGCTTCCTGGTCTTCGGATCCTGGTTCAACCATTATACGCTGCCGGTGATGGTGCCGGCAGCGATCTGCGCCAGCGGTTTCATCGGCAGCGACGGGCTGGGGCGGCGGCTGGCGCTGCCGCTGGTGATCGGATCGCTGGCGATCGGCCAGATCGTCGTGATCAGCTCGATCCTGATCCGCGGCACGGATCATCAGATCGAGGCGTTCGCCCAAGCGATCGGACGGGGTCCCGGCTGTCTCTATCTCTATTCGGGCAATTCCGCGCTCTACACCTATACCCGGCGCTGCGCCGTCACGCGCTGGACCTTTCCGAGCCACCTGACGCGCAACCGCGAAGAAGGCGCGGTGGGTGTCGATCAGGCGCAGGAGATCGACCGCATCTTCGAAAAGCGTCCGGAGTTCGTCGTGATGCGGCCGCCCTATCCGGGCGAACGTCCGGAAATCCGCGCCCGCGCCATCGCCCATCTGAAGCAGGATTATCGGCGACGCGGCGAATGGCCCGTCGGCAATCTGATGGTCGACCTCTACGAGGCGAAGGAGACACCGGCGCGCTGACCGCCACCGGCGCGTCGGGCATCGAGCAGGGTCTGGTAATAGTCCATCAGCGCAATCGCGTGGTCGCGGTCGGTTCGCACCTGTCCCGCGGCATGAATGCTCGCCGCCCGGAGGATGGCGGGTTCGCGGCGGAACAGGCGACGGATCGCATCGGCAGCCGAGCGCGCGTCGCGCGCGCGATAGGTCTCGGCAAATTCGGGTTCCGCGATCTCGGCGCATCCGCCCTCGTCCGGGACGATCAGCGGCAGGCCGGACGCGACCGCCTCGGAAGCGACCAGGCCGAATGGTTCGGCGTCGGAGCCGTGGATCAGCGCATCGCAGCTCGCCATGATCCGCGCGAGCCGTTCGCGATCATAGACCGGCCGGAACATGCGGATGTGCGGGCTGCCCGCCACCCGCGCCTCCAGCCGGCCGCGATCCATCCCGTCGCCCAGCATGATCAACCCCACCGGCATGTTGGCACCCGCCGCCTCGACCGCGTCGATCACCAGCGACCAGCGCTTTTCACGGTGATGGCGCCCCATACCGAGCAGCAGATGCCCCTCGGGCGGAAGGCCGATCTGGGCGAGGATCGATGCGCGCAGCCGTTCGTCGCGCAGATCGGGCGAGAAATAGCCGCGCTCGATGCCCAGCGGCATCGACGCATGCACGGTCAGCCCCCGCCTCGTGTAGCGCTTGGCCAGCGCGGGGCCGTTGGTGACGAAGACGTCGTAAAGCTGGAGGAAGCGCGCCATGTAGCGTGTGTACCAGCCGAACGCCTTCTCCACCTGCTCGGTGGTCGCGAGGCCGTCGAGCCAGCGTTGCGGATAGGCGCCGATATTGTCGTTATGCGCGAAGCAGACCTTCAGCGCATCGCCCTGCCATTTGCCCACGGTCCAGGCCGGACGGTGCGGCGCGGCGTTCTCGACCACGTCGGGCCGCAATTCGTCGAGCAGCCGCCAGATCGGCTCGTCATGGACGAAGATCGAATAGTTGCGATCGACGATCAGCGACGGCGACTTCACCCAATAGATACGGCCACCACCCGGGCGCTCCTCGACGCCGTCCCTGGGCCCGGGGGCGATGACGATCAGTTCATGACCCAGATCGGCCATGATCCCCATCTTGCGGTCGAGATAGGTCCGCACGCCCCCGCCGGTGGGCGAGTAATATTCGTTGACGTCGACCACCCGCATGACGGGTACCTTACTTCACCGGAGAAAAACCTGCGAGTCCGCTGACATATTGCGCGCGGATCGTGATCGAGGTGCCGGTCGCCGGCACGTTCACGATCGCCTGGCCGACCTTGGGGCGGCTGCGCCCGATCTTCTGGCCGCTGACGACGCCGACGCCGTCCTTCCAGATGTTGAACTTGTTCTTGCCGTCGCGGTCATGGGTGAAGAGGATCGCGAAGCGACCGGCGCGCGGCGCGCGGATGCACAGATTGACTGCGCCGCTCTGCGGCGTCTGCGCCCAGATTCGGGCGAAGTCCTTGTGCTCCTTCACCAGGTCGCGATCGTCCTTCAGGAAATCGGCCTCGGTTGCGGGATAGAGTTCGAGTTTCAGGCGACCGGCGCGGTCCTGCAGGCCGACGACCGATACGCGGATCGCCGGTCCGCCCTGGGCAGAGCAGGACGCAGTGGCCGGCTGGGGAGACTGGGCCGCAGCCGGGATCGCAGCAAAAACGCCCGCGATAACAAATGCTTGAGGAACTATTTTCATCATATCCAGCCTAAGCGCTTCGCGGCTGACTGTACGCTGAACACGCCGAGCAGGGCGATGTGCGCCAGCAGGCTGAGCGCCGCGACCAGTGCCATCAGCTCGCTGAGCGAATCCCCGGACCCGATCAGCCAGATCGTCGCGGTGGCGAAAATCGCTTCCTTGTTCGGCAAGAGCGGCACACGCGAGGCGAGCATCCGGACTGCCGCAAGGAACAGCCAGGTGCCGACCGCGACCTCGGGCATGGCGAAATGCCAGGCGAAGGCGAGCGACATCGTGCCGACGCTGAGCCGCAGCATGTGGATCGAGAAGATCCACACCAGCCTGCCGCGCGGCAGCGAGAAGACGCGCTTCGAGAACAGCACGAAGGGCAGGCACATGGCGATGATCACCGCCGCGGAAATCGCAACCGTCTTCGGGTTGACGATGTCGCGCGGCAGCATGTCCATGAACGGGATCAGCAGCAGGATCAGCAGGAGCGTGAAGACGTTGCCGGCGATCGCCGACTGGATCGTCACGTCCTTCACCGCGCCGAACGGGGCCGCGACCATCTGGGTCCGCTGGCGCGCCCAGGCGTAGAAATAGGCCTCGCCCGAATAGCCGACCACTGCCTCGTTCGCGATGCGCTTCTTGTGAAGCGCCGCCATCCCGCTGAGCGGAATGCCCCAGAGACGGCGGTAGATGAGATAGTCGAAGGTCGGCGGCCCGAGATAGAAGATCGCGATCGCGACGTAGAACAGCGGATGGGTCGGGATCGTCTGCTGCAATCCCGCCAGCCCCGATCCGAACAGTTCGCGGCCGAGCGCGGCGATCATCAGCACCGTCAGGACACCGGCCACCGCCAGCGGCCAGCGGCGCTTGATCTTCTCGATCGGTTCCAGTCCCGCAAGGTCGGGCGTGTTCTGCAGCGCCGCATCGACCGGATTGGTCAACGAGGCGTCGGTTCCGGGACTAGTCACCAAGCCAAAATTCCGCTTCGAGATGAAACATTCGCGACACGATCGGCATCAACTGCGTATATTCCATTGGGGTCCGCGACCTCCCACTGGAAACAGATTGCGGTTTCCTTGGGGGTGGATTTGGGCGTTAGAAAGGCGTCTCGCAAGACCATGCTGCAGCGCAAACAAGGCGAAGCGCATCATATCCTGTCGTTTGCGCAACGATTGCAGGGGGGCGGGGTAGAACGCGCGCTGATGCGTCTGGCGCTGGGCTGGCAGCGTGCGGGGCGCCGGGTGACGCTGATCATCGGCGATGGCGACGGTCCGCTGGCGCGCGAGATTCCCGAAGGGGTGACGGTCCATCGCCTGAACGATGGCAGCTATGCGGCACTGGCCCGCGCGGTGGCGGATATCGCGCGGCGCGAGCGGCCCGATATCCTGTTCTGCCCGGGCAATCATTATTCCGCCGTCGCAGGCTTCGTGCGGCTCAAGCTGGGCCGCGGGACGCCGCCGATCGTCGCCAAGATCTCCAATGCGCTGGTGCGGCCCGACATGACGGGCCTGTCCGCCTGGAGCTATCGCCGCTGGTTGCACCTGCATCGCCGGTTCCTCGATCACGTCGTCGCGATGACCCCGGCGACCGCGGCGGAAGCGCGGCGCGAGATGCGGCTGCACTCCGACCGGGTGAGCGTCATTCCCAATCCGCCTGCCGTCCCGATCCCGGGCGCGCCCGTCCTCGCCCTGCCCGATCGCCCGTTCCTGCTGGGGATCGGCCGACTGGAGCCGCAGAAGCGGTGGGACCGGCTGATCGAGGCGCTCCCGTCGCTCGAACGCGGCGATGTACGGC
The DNA here is from genome assembly GCF_039652585.1 of Sphingomonas rustica. Classification (NCBI taxonomy): domain Bacteria; kingdom Pseudomonadati; phylum Pseudomonadota; class Alphaproteobacteria; order Sphingomonadales; family Sphingomonadaceae; genus Sphingomonas; species Sphingomonas rustica. The sequence continues at coordinate 163,881 of NZ_JBDIZK010000001.1, forward strand.
TCCTGATCCTGGGCGAAGGGAGCCTTCGCGGCGCGCTGGAGGCGCAGGTCGCGGCATTGGGGCTGGGGTCGCGGGTGTCCCTGCCCGGCCATGCCGCCGATCCGCTCCCGGCGCTGCGCGATGCCGCGGTGCTGGCGCTCACCTCCGACTATGAAGGCGTGCCGGGGGTGATTCGCGAAGCGCTGGCGCTGGGCACCCCGGTGGTGGCGACCGAGTCGAGCGTGGCGGTGCGCGAGCTCATCGCCGGCCCCGGCCACGGCGATGTGGTGGCGCGTGACGACCGGCATGCGTTGGTCGCCGCGCTGGATCGATGGCTCCGCCCCGATGCCGTCCGTCCGAGCCCCGTCGGGCCCGACGGCAGCGACCCGGTGTCGGCCTATCTCGACCTGTTCGACCGGGTCGCTCAGCGCGCGCCGGCGTAGCTCAGCCCGATCCACAGCGTCCGCGGGCTCGCGCGCTCGACCAGCCCGGGGCCGCTGATCCCGGCCTCGACCCGCGCGTCGAACAGGTTCTCGCCGCGAAGCTGAACCGCCAGGCCGCCGGTCACGGGCATGCGAACCGCCCCGTCGAGCGTGAACGCGCCGCGAAGCTGGCGCTGGTTCTGATCGTCCTCGAACTGCGGCCCGACATAGCGCGCGGTCAAGGACGCGCCCTTGCCGCCCCGCGCCCAACCGAGCGTCGCCGACCCCTGGTGCATCGCCGTCTGGGCGGGGCGCAGCCCGTCCAGCGGCGCGGACAGCCCGGCACCGCGCACCCGCGCATCGGTGAAGGCATAGGATGCGCCCACGCTGAACGACCCGAGCTGCCAGCGGATGTCGCTCTCGATCCCGCGAGCCTCGACCGCATCGAGATTCTCGCGCCGGCGATAGACCCCGGCAGCCGACACGAAGCCGACGCCGGGAAAATTGCCCGGGCCGGTGGCGACGGTCACATTGGCGATCGCACCGTCGATCCGGCTCCAATAGCCGGTGGTGCGCAGCGTGACATCGGGCAGCGGCGTGAGATCGAGCCCCAGCTCCGCCCCGATCAGCCGTTCGGGATCGAGCGCGGCATTGGCGGCGGTCGCATCGGCGCCGACGCGGAAGGGGCGGTACAGCTCGTTCAGGGTCGGCAGCCGCCAGCCGCGATAGCCGGCCGCGCGCACCGCCACCGCGTCGTCCAGGCGGAGCGCGGCCCCGAGCCGCCCGGTCGCCTCGATGCCGCTGCGATCGGCAAAGGTCAGATCGGTCAGCGCCGCCCCGCCCGCCAGCGGGGTTTCGCGCAGCATGCCGCCGGCAATCGTCCAGCCGTCCAGCCGGCCGCCGGCGTTGAGCGTCAGCGCCCCGGCCTCGTAGCTCAGGTCGGCAAAACCGCCATAGGTCGCGCTGCGCCCGCCCGCCTCGCGCCGCCGGGTCGGCGCACCCGCGACATAGGTGTAGCGCTCCTGCGTCCGGCCCTCGGTCGCGCGCACGTCGAGCCCGACGCGCAGCGTCGCGCCGCCGCCCAGCGGCGGGGCGATCTCGATCCGGCCGCCGATGCCGGTCGCCGGCACGCTATACTGGTCGAGCGTCGGGGTGGCGACGGTCCGGCCGTCGTTGACGCTGGCGAAGCCGCTCGCGAACTGGCGTGCCTGGACATAGGCAAGCGCCGACCATGCCCAGTCGCCTCGCCCGACGATGCGCAGGCTGGCATCGACCCCGTCGCTTGCCACCGGCGTGAAGTCGATGCCGCGATCGCGCCGGTCGCGGAAGCCCGACAGGTTCGCCTGAAGCTCAGCACCGCCAAGGTCGATGACCCCGCGCAGGGCGAGGCTGGCCTGTTCATAGGGCGCCGCCCGGTCGACCGGCCCGCGATCCTCCTCCACGATCGGGATGAAGCCGTCGCCCCGCGCATATTGGGCGGCGACCATCGCGAAGCCACGGTCGTTGCCGGCCGAGGCGACCAGGCTGGCATCGATGCTGTCGCGGTTGCCATAGGCAAGCTGCGCCGCCAGCGGTAGACGGGTCGCGCTGATCAATTCGATCGTACCGGCCAGCGCGCCTGGACCGGCATAGCCGCTGCCCCCGCCCCGGGTGATCCGCACCGCCGCCAGCCGCGACGGCAGATAGGCCGGGAAGGCGACCCAGCCGCCGAACGGATCGGCCTGGGGCACGCCGTCGAGCAGCAGCAAGGCGCGGCTGGACGCATTGCCGCCGAGGCCGCGCAAGGTGATCCCCTGGGCGGTCGGATGCGACGAGCGCGAATCGGAACGGCGGAACTGAGCAAGGCCGGCAGCGTCGCGCAGCGCATCGTCGAGGCGGTTGCTCGCCGTGCCCGCCAGCCGCTCGGCATCGATCGTCGTGACGGCATAGGCCGCCTCCCCCGGCGGCGCGTCGAGCCCTCGCCCGGTGACGACGATCTCCGCCACCGGCTCGCCGTCCTGCTGCTGCGCCTGGGCAGCGGCGGGCACGACCAGGCCGGCGGCGACCAGCCCTGCGATCCGCCTCACGTCGCGGTGCGATCGGGATGCGCGGCGGCGAATGCGGGCAGCGCCTGTGCCGCCGCATCGATCGCGACGAGCCGGGGAAAGGCGTCGAGCGGAACCTCGAACCGGCGGGCATTGTACATCTGCGGCACCAGGAAGATGTCGGCGATGCCCGGCGCGTCGCCGCCGAGATAATCGCGGTCGCCGGCCATCGCCTCCAGCGCCCCGAACCCCTCGGCGATCCAGTGGCGCGTCCAGGCGTTGCGCTGCTCCTCGTCCGCGCCCAGCTCGCGGCCGAGATAGCGCATCACCCTGAGATTGTTCAGCGGATGCACGTCGCAGCCGACCACCAGCGCCTGGGCGATCGCCGCGGCGCGGGCGGCCGGATCGGAGGGGATCAGCCGCGGGTCGGGATGGGTCGCATCGAGCCAGTCGATGATCGCCAGGCTCTGCGTCAGCACCAGCCCATCGACCTCCAGCGCGGGGACGAACCCCTGCGGGTTCAGCCGCAGATGCTCCGGGCTGCGCTGCTGATTCTCGAGCAGCATGACGTCGCGCCGCTCATAGGCCAGTCCCTTGAGGTTCAGCGCGATGCGCACCCGATAGGCGGCGGAGGAGCGGAAATAATCGTGGAGCAGCATGGCCTTGGCCTTAGCGACTGTTTGAAAAATCGCGAAAGGGCGATTTTTGGTCCGGCACCGGCCCGCAAGGCGCCCACAGGCGCATCCCCAAACGGTCTCCTAGCTGCCCGATCCCCGCTCCGCCGCTTCCTCGGCGGCGTCGCGGCGCCAGCGGAAGCGGCGCTCGCGGGCGATGCCCGCCTTTGCCGCGCGTTCCGATTCGCGTTGCAGCGCGACCTTGATCATCGCGACCATCGGATCGGCGAGGGCCAGGCCCATGAGGCCGAACAGCGTGCTGGCCAGGATCTGCGCCGACAGGGTCAGGGCAGGCGGCAGGTCGACGGTGCGCTTCGCCACCAGCGGGATCAGGACATAGCCGTCGAAGGTCTGGACCCCGAAATAGATGCCGATCGCCCAAAGCCCCTGTTCATAGCCGGCACTGAACCCGACCGAGACCATCAGCACGCCCGAGACGAACGCGCCGATATTGGGCACGAAGGCGAGGATGCCGGTGATGATCCCCAGCAGCAGCGCCATCGGAACCCCGGCATACCAGAGCAGCAGCCAGGTCAGCGTCCCTTCGAACAACATGCCGAGCAGCCGCCCGGCCAGCAGCACGCGCAGCGTGCGCGCCATGCGGGCGAGCGTGACGGCGAACTCGTCGCGCGCATCGATCGGCACCATCCATTGCAGCCCACGCTCGTACAGCCGCGGCTCGATCGCGATGAACAGGCCGATCGTCACGATCATCAGGAAGCTGCCGGCGACGCCGAGCACGGTGCCGACCGCCGAGGTGAGCTTGCCGATCGATCCCAGCGCCTGCTGGGCGATGCCGGTCAGGTCGGACCGGCCGGGCATCAGCCCCGTCTGCGCGATCCAGCCGGTCACCCGCTGCGCCTGGACGTCGAGCGTCGAGCGCAGCTGCTCGACCTGCTGGGCGATCTGGACGCCGGCCAGATAGAAGGTACCGATGACGAAGACGGCCACCAGCACCACGACGATCAGCAGCCGCAGCCCGCGCGGCAGCGGCGCGACCTTGCCGAGCAGGCGCACGCCGCCGTCCAGCATCGAGGCGAACACCAGCGCGCCGAAGATGATCAGCAGCGGCTGGATCAGCAGCACGATCAGGGCGATGCCGATCGCCAGGCCGAACCACACCGAGGCGCGGCGAAGTTCGGCGCGCACGACCGGGTCGCGCATCTCGTTGGGCCCGGGCTCGTGGACGATATCGACCGATTCGGCCGCTGCGGTCCGGGCCGATTCGTCGCTCATGGCGCGGCCGGCGCCGGAGTCGGGGTGGCGCTCGGGTGAAGCGACTGGCCGGTGCGGCCGGGGCGGAGCGATCCGAACCAGGTGAGCGGGTTCCAGCTGGCGCTGCCGTCGAGCGAGAAGGTGATGAATTCGGCGCGGCCGCCGATATTCTCCCACGGCACCGGCCCGCCCAGCCCCTTGAGCTCGAGCGGGTAGCGGCTGTCGGCGCTGCGATCGCGATTGTCGCCCATCAGGAACACATGATCCTTGGGAATGGTCCGCTCGGCATAGGTGTCGTTCGGCATCACGCCCAGGTCGACCGTATCGTAGGACACGCCGTTGGGCAGCGTCTCGCGATAGATCGGCAGGCTGCAATAAGGCTTGCCGTCGGCGCCCTCGACCCGCCGCCCGGGATATTCGATCGGGTCACAGCGCGTGTTCCCATCGATCGGGATCAGCCGGTCGCCCGTATAGCGCCGCGGCACCGGCTTGCCGTTGAGGAACAGGATCCCGCCCTGCACCGCCAGCCGGTCGCCCGGCAGGCCGACCACGCGCTTGATATAGTCGGTATCGGATCCCGGCGGGGTGACGATCACCACGTCGCCGCGCTCGGGCATATGGCCGAACAGCCTGCCCTTCATGAACGGCAGCAGGTGGAAGGTCGGGGTGACGAACGAATAGCCATAGGGATATTTGGTCACCACCAGCCGATCACCGACCAGCATGCCGGGCAGCATCGATTCGGACGGGATGTAGAAGGGTTTGGCGATCAGGCTGTGGAAGCCCAGCACCGCGATCACCAGCCAGAAGACGCCGCGCACCTCCGCCCACCAGTCGGTTCGACGGGGGGGACGCTTTCGGGTCAGGACGATATCGGGTGCGGTCAATTCGGGGCTTTCGGCGATCACGCGATCGGGATCGCTTCGATCACGACAAAGGCCTGGGCCCAGGGGTCGTCGTCGGTCAGGGTCAGGTGCACGCGCGCCTCATGGCCATCGGGGATCAGCCGGTCGAGCGCCGCCTGCGCCCCGCCGGCCAGCGCCAGCGTCGGAGCACCCGACGGCGCGTTGACCACGCCGATATCCTTCATGAACACGCCGCGGCGGAACCCCGTTCCCACGGCCTTGGAAAAGGCTTCCTTGGCCGCGAACCGCTTGGCCAGCGTGGCGGCGCGGGTGTGCGGCCGGCGTCGGGCCTTGCCCAGCTCGACCTCGGTAAAGACGCGATTTTCGAACCGCTCGCCGAACCGCTCGAGCGAGTTGCGGATCCGCTCGATATTGCACAGGTCGGAACCCAGGCCGACGATCATGACTCTTCTCCGGCGGACGCAGCCTCGGTGATCAACTCGTCGCGGACCCGCGTCAGGACCTCTCCCAGCCAGTTGGTCCCGCGCCAACGGCTCCTGTCGAGGGCGGCTGGATCATCCGCGGCCAGGCCGATGCCCCAGATCCGGTCGAACGGGCTCGCCTCGACCAGCGTCGTGCCGGCGGTTTCGAGCAGCAGCGCCTTGAGGTCGGGATTCGCGGCATATTTGGCGCGATTGCCCTTCAGAACGATCTCGCGCGCGACGGCATTCCACCGCTCCGCGTCGAAATTGGCGACGCGGCGGCCCAGCGCCTTCTGCTCGCGCGGGCTGTCCGTCGCCAGGATTTCGGCAAGCGTCGTCTGATCCTCGAACAGCCTCGCCTTTTCCGCCATCATATATTGCTCGGCGGTGACGTAGCGCGTCCCATCGATCTCGAACGGGCTGGGATGCCACTGCGAAAAGGGATCGTTCCAGAAGAAGGTGAACCGTTCCTCGCTCACCGCGCTTCGTCCATCAGCGCGCGCATGCGCATCACGACGGGCGCGAGGCCGTCGAAGATCGCCTCGCCGATCAGGAAATGGCCGATATTGAGCTCGGCCAGCTGCGGGATGGCGGCGACGGGCACGACATTGTCGAAGGTCAGGCCGTGGCCGGCATGCGGCTCGATCCCGTTCTTGGCCGCCAGCGCGGCAGCGTCGGCGAGTCGACGCAGTTCCTCCGCCTGAGCCGGGCCCTCGAGTTCGGCGTAGCGGCCGGTGTGCAGTTCGACGACCGGCGCGCGCAGGCGCAGCGCGGCCTCGATCTGGCGCGGATCGGGTTCGATGAACAGGCTGACGCGGCATCCGGCATCGTTCAGCTGCGCGATCATCGGCGCGAGGTGGTTGTGCTGGCCCGCGGCATCGAGCCCGCCCTCGGTGGTGCGCTCCTCGCGCTTCTCGGGCACGATGCACACCGCGTGCGGGCGATGACGCAGCGCGATCGCCAGCATCTCCTCGGTCGCCGCCATCTCCAGGTTGAGCGGCACGGTCAGCCCGGTCGACAGGCGCGCGATGTCGTCGTCGGTGATGTGGCGGCGGTCCTCGCGCAGATGCGCGGTGATGCCGTCGGCCCCGGCCTCGGCCGCGAGCAGCGCGGCGCGGACCGGGTCGGGATAGCCGCTGCCGCGTGCGTTTCGCACCGTGGCGACATGGTCGATATTGACCCCCAGGCGCAGCTTGCCGCTCACGCCGTCACGCGGCTTCCGGGCTTGATCGCGGGAATCGCCGCCAGCTCCGGCGGCAGCTGGTCGGCCGGATAGGCGGGCACGTCCATCTTCAGCAGCGAGACCAGCGGCACGCCGATATCGGCGGTGCCGTTCGACCGGTCGACGATGCAGGCCGCGCCGAGCAGCGTGCCCGGAAACTTGCGAATCGAGGCGATGCATTCGCGCGACGACAGGCCGGTGGTGACGATGTCCTCGACCATCACGATCCGGGCGCCCTCGGGAATCTCGAAGCCGCGGCGCAGCTGGAACTCGCCGTCCTCGCGCTCGACGAACACCGCCTTGCAGCCGAGTGCGCGCGCAGTCTCGTATCCCGGGATGATCCCGCCGATCGCGGGCGAGACCACCAGGTCGACCTCGCCGAACGTGTCGCGGATCAGCGCGCCGAGCCGCGAACAGACGCGCTCGGTCCGCGCCGGATCCTCGAAGATTCGCATCTTCTGCAGGAACACCGGCGAGCGCAGCCCCGACGAGAGAATGAAATGTCCTTCCAGCAACGCACCGGCGTCACGGAATTCGGCAAGAATCGGGTCTTCGGTCACGCGCGCTCCCAGGGTCAACAGGGTTGGCGCGTACTTAGGACTCGTGCGCCGGTGCCGCAACGGCAATGCAAAAAGCTGTTGAGCAGACCCCCTGCCAGCGTATAGGCCCCACGATACGGCAAGTTTCGTAAGCAGATTCCGCTCGCTTCGGCGCTTCTGAACAGGGTGAATATCGACGATGCGCATGCTTGGGTTGACCACGATTGTCCTGGCGGCGGGCCTCGCGCTCGCAGGCCCGGCAACCGCCCAGAACACCGCGGCCCCGGCCGCCGCCAACGCGCCGACCGAGGCTTCGGCCGGTGGCGCACAGGCCAACAGCTCGGCTCCGGCAACTGCCGACGCGCCCGCACCTGCGGTCGCCGACCCGCTGCTCAATGCCGACGGCACGCCGAAAACGGCACCGCAGGCAGGCATCGGCATGCCCGTCGACGGGCATATCACGCTGCAGCAGCAGGTGACTCCGAACGGCCGCGAGGCGCATTGGTTTCACGATGCCATCCTGCTCCCGCTGGTCATCGCGATCTCGATCTTCGTCCTGATCCTGCTGATGTGGGTGATCTTCCGCTATCGCCGGGCAGCCAACCCGACCCCGTCCAAGACCGCGCACAATACCGCGATCGAGGTGGTCTGGACGCTGCTGCCGGTCCTGATCCTGGTGGTCGTGGCGGTCCCGTCGATCCGGCTTCTGGCCAATCAGTTCAAGCCTGCACCCGACAATGCCGTGACGCTGAAGGCGATCGGCAACCAGTGGTTCTGGAGCTATGAATATCCCGACCATGGCGGGATCGAGCTGACCGCGAACATGCTGAAGGAAAAGGACCAGGTCGCTGCCGGCACCCGCTATCGCACCGAAGCGGACGGCCCCCGTCTGCTGGCGACCGACACCCGCGTCGTGCTGCCTGTCGGGGTACCGATCCGACTGCTCGCCACCGCGAACGACGTGATCCACTCCTGGGCGATCCCCGCTTTCTGGATCAAGCTCGACGCGGTACCTGGCCGCATCAACGAGACGTCGTTCACCATCGAGAAGCCGGGCGTCTATTATGGTCAGTGCTCGGAACTGTGCGGCGCGCGTCACGCCTTCATGCCGATCGTGGTCGAGGCAGTGACGCCGGCCCAGTTCGAGGCCTGGGTCCGTGCCAAGGGCGGCACGATGCCGGCCGTCGGCAAGCCCAGCGCGGCAACGCCGGCACAGCCCGGCAGCGACGCCACCGACGACACCGCCACCCCCGCCAACGGCACCGGGCCGGTCGTGAACGCGATCGACGTGCCCGCGACCACCAACCAGGCCGCCACGGCGAACCCCGCCGGCGCAGGGAACTGAGACCATGAGCACAACGACTTTCGACGCGCACGGTCACGACCACGCGCACGACCATCATGAGGATCACCTGCCGGGCTTCTTCGCCCGCTGGTTCATGTCGACCAACCACAAGGACATCGGCACCCTCTACCTGATCTTCGCGATCGTCGCGGGCATCATCGGCGGCGGTATTTCGGGCCTGATGCGGCTCGAGCTGGCCGAGCCGGGCATCCAGTGGCTGCCCTGGCTTTCTGGTCATGCCGTCGAATCCTCTTACCACTTCTGGAACGTGCTGATCACCGCACACGGCCTGATCATGGTGTTCTTCATGGTCATGCCGGCGATGATCGGCGGCTTCGGCAACTGGTTCGTCCCCATCATGATCGGCGCGCCCGACATGGCGTTTCCGCGGATGAACAACATCTCGTTCTGGCTGCTGATCCCGGCCTTCGCACTGCTGCTGGGCTCCGCCTTTGTCGGCGAGGGTGCGGGCACGGGCTGGACGGTCTATGCGCCGCTGTCGACCTCCGGTGAACCGGGACCCTCGGTCGACATGGCGATCCTGTCGCTGCACATCGCCGGCGCCAGCTCGATCCTCGGCGCGATCAACTTCATCACCACCATCTTCAACATGCGCGCGCCGGGCATGACCCTGCACAAGATGCCGCTGTTCGTGTGGTCGGTGCTGGTCACCGCCTTCCTGCTGCTGCTCGCGCTGCCGGTGCTGGCCGCGGCGATCACCATGCTGCTGACCGACCGCAATTTCGGCACGGCCTTCTACGACCCCCAGGGCGGCGGCAACCCGGTCCTGTACCAGCACCTGTTCTGGTTCTTCGGTCACCCCGAAGTGTACATCATGATCCTGCCGGGCTTCGGCATCGTCAGCCAGATCGTGGCGACCTTCAGCCGCAAGCCGGTGTTCGGCTATCTCGGCATGGCCTATGCCATGGTCGCGATCGGCGTCGTCGGCTTCGTCGTTTGGGCGCACCACATGTTCACCACCGGCCTGAGCGTGAACGTGAAGATGTACTTCACCGCAGCGACGATGGTCATCGCGGTGCCGACCGGCGTGAAGATCTTCTCGTGGATCGCCACCATGTGGGGCGGTTCGATCAGCTTCCGCACCCCGATGGTGTGGGCGATCGGCTTCATCTTCATGTTCACCGTCGGCGGCGTGACCGGCGTCGTGCTCGCCAATGGCGGCGTCGACGACTATATGCACGACACCTATTACGTCGTGGCGCACTTCCACTATGTGCTGTCGCTGGGCGCGGTGTTCGGCCTGTTCGCGGGCTTCTACTACTGGTTCCCGAAGATGTTCGGGAAGATGTACAGCGAGTTCCTCGGCCAGCTGCACTTCTGGGTGTTCTTCATCGGCGTGAACGTCATGTTCTTCCCGATGCACTTCCTGGGCCTGCAGGGCATGCCGCGTCGCTACCCGGATTATCCGGACGCCTATGCCTATTGGAACCAGATCGCGAGCATCGGCTATCTGATCATGGCGGCCGGCATCGTGATCTTCTTCATCAACGTCATCTACTCGCTGATCGCGGGCAAGCAGGCCCCCGACAATCCGTGGGGCGAAGGTGCGACGACGCTGGAATGGACGCTGTCCAGCCCGCCGCCGTTCCACCAGTTCGAGACGCTGCCGATCATCGACGACGACAAGCACCACTAAGCTTCGCGTCCTCGCCGAAACCGAAACGCCCCGGAGGACACTCCGGGGCGTTTTTCGTTTCACCGGAAGGCAGTCAGCCGCCGTGGCAGCCCTGGTCCCTCACCCCTCGGCAAGCGCCTCGGCCAGCCAGCCCGGCATGAGCGCATCGCCCAGTGCCTCGGCCCGGCGAAGCTCGATCATCAGGCCAAGGTCGGGATAGGTCGCGCGGGTCCGGTCCCCCGGCTCGCCAAGGGGGGCGACGACCAGCCGGCGATTGACCTTCGCGCGGTAGTGCATCCGCGCGGTATTCTCCTGCCCGACATAACAGCCCTTGGTGAAGCTGACGCCGTTCAGTTCCTGCGCGTTGCATTCGAGCCAGAGCGTCTTGTCCTGGCCGAGTTCGCCCGCGCCCTCCGTCACGCCGAGCGACAGCCGGTGCGCCCGCCAGTCCGGGGCCGCCTCTCCCGCCGCCGCGCCGATCCAGCGCCAACCCAGGTCGGCGAGGCGCGGATCGGGGACGCCCTGCCCCGGCTCGCGCGACCAGTGGACGCCGCCATCCACCGCCTGAATCGTGATCGCGCGCCGCAGGCGATACAGCGTCAGCCGGCGCAGCAGCGCGTCGCGCTGCTCGGCCTCGCCGTCCAGCAGGATCGATCCGTCGCCCCCGTCCCACAGGATGAAGTCGAACAACGCCTTCCCCTGTGGGGTCAGCAATCCCGCCCATTGCGGCGCGTCGGGCGCGACGCTGGCCATGTCCTGCGTCACCAGCCCCTGAAGAAAGCCGCGCACATCCTCGCCGGACAATCGGATCAGGGCGCGGTCGGGCAGCAGGGTGGCGTGGCTCATCGGGAACAGGTAGGAGGCCCCACACTCCAGCGAAAGAGGCGATCATGGCTAGCGTCGATCTGAAGCTTGTAGGCGGACGCGTGCATCTGCCGGGCGGCCCTGCCGATGTCGCGGTCGGCGTCACCGCGGGCAAGATCGTCGCGATCGGATCGGTCGGCGATGCCGGGGAGACGATCGACTGTACCGGCCTGGATATCCTTCCCGGCGTGATCGACAGCCAGGTCCATTTCCGCGAGCCGGGACTCGAGGCGAAGGAAGACCTGGAAAGCGGCGCGCGCGCTGCGGTGCTGGGCGGCGTCACCGCCGTGTTCGAGATGCCGAACACCAAGCCGAACACCGATTCGGCCGATGCGATCAACGACAAGCTGGCGCGTGCGAAGGACCGGATGTGGTGCGACCACGCCTTCTATGTCGGGGCTACCGCAGCCAATGCGCCGCAGCTTGCCGAGCTGGAACGGCTGCCGGGCACCGCGGGCGTCAAGATCTTCATGGGCGCCTCGACCGGCGACCTGCTGGTCGCCGAGGACGACCAGCTCGCCCGCGTCCTTGCGTCGGGCCATCGCCGGGTGGCGATCCATGCCGAGGACGAGGCGCGGATGAACGCGCGCGCCGACGAGCGGGTCGCCGGCGATCCCGCATCGCATCCGGTGTGGCGCGACGACGAGAGCGCGATGCTGGCGACGCAGCGCATCCTGCGCCTGGCGCGCGAGGCCCGGCGGCGCATTCACATCCTTCATGTCACGACGCCCGCCGAACTCGAGCTGATCGGCAAGCACAAGGACATCGCGACCTGCGAGGTGACGCCGCAGCATCTGACGCTGGCCGGCGAGGACGCCTATCCGCGCCTCGGCACCTTTGCCCAGATGAACCCGCCGATCCGCTCTGGCGCACATCGCGACGGGCTGTGGAACTGGCTGGTTCAGGGCGTTCCCGACGTGATCGGATCGGATCACGCGCCGCACACGCGCGAGGAAAAGGCAAAGGAATATCCCGCCTCGCCGAGCGGCATGCCGGGCGTGCAGACGCTGCTGCCGCTGATGCTCAATCACGTCGCCGAGGGCCGGCTGACGCTGCAGCGGCTGATCGACATGACCAGCGCCGGGCCGCAGCGGGTGTTCGGCATCGCCGGCAAGGGACGCATCGCGGTCGGGTATGATGCCGACTTCACCGTCGTCGATCTCAAGGCACGCTGGACCATCGAGGAAAGCTGGCTGGCATCGCGCTGCGGCTGGTCTCCCTTCACCGGCATGGCGCTGACCGGCAAGCCGATCGGCACGATCATCCGCGGCAACCGGGTGATGTGGGACGCGGAACTCGCCAACCAGGCGATCGGCGCGCCGGTCCGCTTCGAGGCGGTCGAGTTCGGCTGAGCCGCCGCAGGGCCTGCGCTACAGGGCGAACGCCAGAAGTAGTCCCGCCTGCGCCGCGGCGATCAGGGTGAGCCAGGCCGAGAAGGGCTGCTTGCGCGTCTTGTGGCGCAGCATCGCGCGCGCCGCGAAGGCGGCCGGGGTTCCGCCGAGCAGCGCCAGCCCGAGCAGGCGCCGCTCGGGAATGCGGCGTCCGCCGACGACGGCGCGCTGCTTGTCGCGCCGGAAGCTCAGGAAGGTGAGCAGGTTGACGGCAACAGCGGCGCCCGCCGCGGCCTTCAGAAGGGGAGCCAGCGCTTCTTCTCGGTGAAGTTCATATAGCCGGCATTGACGCCCAGCCGCCAGCCGACGCCCAGCCGGACCGGGATCAGCACGATGTCGCCGCGGCGCATATAGGTGGCGGAGAAGCCGCCGACCACGAACACGCGCCCCTCCCCGCCGGGGAAGCGCTTGTAGAGTTCCTGGCTGTCGTGAAGATTATAGACCAGCACGAAGACGTTGCTGGCGTCGCCGCCTACGTCGAAGCCGATCGACGGGCCGGTCCAATAGACTTTGCGCTGTCCCTCGATCTTGTGGAACAGCGTGCCCGAGCCATAGCGCACGCCGATCGCGATCGCGCCGCCGGCCTCGCGGCCGGCGATATAGGCATTGGGCTCGCCCTGTTCCTTCAGGATATTCTCGATCAGGCCGGCCAGCCCGGCCGCGCCCTTGCCAAACACGCCCTCGGCCGCGCCGATCAGGTCGTCCTGCTGGAAGGTGTCGGTCGCCTGCGCACGCGCACCCGCCTGCTCGGCACTCTGCGGCATGTCGTAGCTGCTGCCGGGACGCGTCGATGGCCCCTGGCCGGGCTGGCCCGGCGCGGGATAAGGCTGCTGTGCGGGTTGCGGCTGATAGGGTTCGGGATAGGGATCGCGCGCGGGGTCCTGCGACGGATCCTCATAGCGCGGCGGCGAGGGATCGGCGCCGCGATAGGGATCGTCCGGCTGCTGCGCCGCGGGCGGCGTGTCGAGATCCGAATCGATCTGCGAATTGGGATCGATTCGCGTCACCTGCGCCGAGGCCGGAGCCGAGCCCAGGGCGAGCAGCGTCGCCGCCGCCATCGCCGCAAGCGCACCAAATCGCTTCATTCCCCGTCCCCAAACATGACCGTACAGCCATCCCGCTAGACCCCCATGCCTGACCCGGCAATGAACAGGCGACGATTCGAGTCGAAAATGCGCCAATCGGGGCGTTGATCCGGACAGAGTCCGTCGCTATAGGCCGCCCTTCGGTCCTGTCCGGAGACGTGGGTGAGTGGCTGAAACCAACGCTTTGCTAAAGCGTCGTACGGGAAACCGTACCGAGGGTTCGAATCCCTCCGTCTCCGCCACCGCCCTGCCGAATATCCGCACAGGAGCCGGTGTGATCCAGCCCATCGCCAGACCGATCAAACGCAAGCCCAAGCCCAAGTCGCTCCGTCTTCACGGCACGGTTGCGCGTGACCTGGGCATCCGCATCGTCACCGGCGTGTTGCAGCCCGGCGAGCTGCTCGACGGCGAAATCCAGGCAAGCGAGCAGTTCAAGGTCAGCCGCACCGCCTATCGCGAGGCGATCCGCATCCTGTCCGCCAAGGGCCTGGTCCAGTCCCGTCCCAAGATCGGCACGCAGGTGAGCCCGCGAACCGGCTGGCACCTGCTCGACCCCGATGTGCTCAGCTGGATGTTCGCCACCGACGTGCCCGACCAGGCGCTGATCGAGAGCCTGTTCGAGCTGCGCCGGATCGTCGAACCCGATGCGGCGCGACTGGCGGCGATGCGGCGCACGCCCGAACAGCTGGCGCGGATGCGGTCGGGCCTGGACGGGGTCAGCCGGCACAGCTTCGCGACTGAGGAAGGCCGGGCGTGCGACCATGAATTCCATTCGGCGCTGCTCGAGGCGAGCCATAACGACTTCGTGATCTCGCTGGCCCATGGGGTCGCCACTGCGATCGCGCTGACGACCGCCTTCAAGCAGGACAAGCTGCCGGCGCCGCGCGATGCGCTTCCCGGCCATCTTCGCGTGCTGGAGGCGATCGAGGCCGGCGATGCCGAGAGGGCGCATGATTCGATGGCGGCGCTGGTCGCCGACGGGCTGAACGACGCGCGGGAAGCCCGCGGCTGCTGCTGAGCGGCCACCGCCCAAGTCCGCTTTTGCATCGGCAGATGGTTGAACCCGGACCGCCCAGGGCCTAAATCCCGATCAGATCATGTTACCGCTAACTTTTCGACGCGGAACCAACAGGAGGGATCCAGCCATGGCGCTTACCGGGGAATTGTTCATTGCTTCCGAGCGCGTGAAGCGCGACGGCGAGGGGTTCCGCGCGGTATCGCCCGCGACCGGCGCCGAGATCGAGCCGAGCTTCACCGTCGCCACCACCGAGGATGTCGAGACCGCGGCCATCGCCGCCGAAGCGGCTTTCCCGGTCTATGCCGCCCTGCCGCGCGAGAAGCGCGCCGAGTTCCTCGAGACGATTGCCGACGAGATCGACGCACTGGGCGAGACGCTGACCGAGCGCGCCATGGCCGAGACCGGCCTGCCGCACGCGCGCCTGACCGGCGAGCGCGGCCGGACGGTCGGCCAGTTGCGCATGTTCGCCCGCGAACTGCGCCTGGGTGACTATCTGCGCGCGCGCATCGACCATGCCCTGCCCGAACGCACCCCGCCGCGCGCCGACCTGCGCCTGCGCATGGTCCCGCTGGGCCCGGTCACCGTGTTCGGCGCCAGCAACTTCCCGCTCGCCTTCTCGACCGCCGGCGGCGACACCGCCTCGGCGCTCGCGGCCGGCTGCCCGGTGATCGTGAAGGGCCATTCGGCGCATCCCGGGACCGCGGAATTGGTTGCAGGTGCAATCAATCGCGCTGCCGAAAAGACCGGCATGCCGAAGGGCGTGTTCAGCCTGATCAACGGCCCCGGCAATTCGGTCGGATCGGCACTGGTCACCGATCCGCGGATCAAGGCAGTCGGCTTCACCGGCTCGTTCGGCGGCGGCACCCAGCTGATGAAGCTGGCCGCGAGCCGCCCGGTGCCGATCCCGGTCTATGCCGAGATGAGCAGCATCAACCCGGTCATCCTGCTTCCCGCCGCACTCGAGGCACGCGCCGAGGCGATCGCGCAGGGCTTCGTCGCGTCGCTGACCATGGGCGCCGGCCAGTTCTGCACCAATCCCGGCCTGGTGCTGGCGATCGAGGGCCCCGCGCTCGACCGTTTCCTCACCGCCGCATCGGATCTGGTGGGCGTCGCGCCGGCCGCGACGATGCTGACCCCGGGCATCCACCGCGCCTATGAGAGCGGCGTGGCGCGGATGGCGTCGGCCCCGGCCTTCACCCAGCTTGCCCAGGGTGCCGAGCCCGGCGGTCCGCATTGCGGCCGCGCGGCGCTGTTCAGCATCTCGGCGAAGGACTTCATCGCCGATCCCGAGCATGCCGAGGAAGTGTTCGGCGCGACCAGCATGATCGTGCGCTGCGCCGATATCGACGAGCTGAACACCGTACTCGCCTCGATCGAGGGGCAGCTGACCGCGACGCTGCAGGTCGACGACGGCGACACCGATCTCGCGCGGCAGCTGCTGCCGGTGCTGGAGCGCAAGGTCGGCCGCATCCTGGCCAATGGCTGGCCGACCGGCGTCGAGGTGACCGACGCGATCGTCCATGGCGGACCGTTCCCGTCCACCTCGGACGGCCGCAGCACCTCGGTCGGCACGCTCGCGATCGACCGTTTCCTGCGCCCGGTCTCCTACCAGGACCTGCCGGAAGCGCTGCTGCCGGAGGAACTGCGCGAAGGCTATAGCGGCATCCCGCGCCGCGTGGACGGCAAGCCGACGCTGTAAGCTCGGCTCGACCAGTCGATCCGGAAAGGGGCTCGCCGATGGCGGGCCCCTTTCTCATATGGCGGTCAGAAGGCGGCGGCCTCGTCGTCGGCGGTGCGAAAGCGAAACGCGATGCGGTGCTCGTAGCGCTGGCCGGGATCGAGCCGCGCGGTTGGAAATTCCGGCCGGTTCGGGCTGTCCGGAAACAGCTGGGGCTCAAGGCACAGCCCGTCGCGCGCCGCATAGGGGCGACCCGAGGTGCCCGGCGGGCCATCGGCCAGATGATTGCCCGAATAGAATTGCAGTCCGGGGCGATCCGATTCGAGGTCGAGCACCCGGCCCGACACGGGATCGTAGAGCGTCGCGACCACGCCAGGGCGGTCGATCACCCAATTATGGTCATAGCCCTTGCCCAGCGCGAGCTGGGCGTCGTCCACGCCGATATCGCGGCCGACCGGCTTGGGATCGCGGAAATCGAACACGCTGCCCGCCACCTCGGCCAGTTCGCCGGTCGGGATGAGCGTCGCATCGACCGGCGTCATCCGGCTCCCCCGGATTCGCAGCCGGTGATCGAGGATCGACGTACCGCGCCCCTCCCCCGCCAGGTTGAAATAGGCGTGATGGGTGAGGTTGAGGATGGTCGGCGCATCGGTAGTCGCGCCGAGCGTGACCTCCAGCCCGTCGGCCAGCATCTCGTATCGCGCCTCGACCCGGACGGTGCCGGGAAAGCCATTCTCGCCGTCGGGGCTGGTCAGCGCCAACACCGCGCTGGTCGCGTCGTGCGACACCAGGTCCCAGTCGCGCTGGTCGAAGCCCGGCACCCCGCCATGCAGCGTATTGGGGCCGTCATTGACCGGCAGACGAACCTCGCGCCCGTCGAGCGCGAACCGGCCGCCGGCAATGCGATTGGCATAACGGCCGACGACCGAGCCCAGATAGCGCGGCGCCCCGCGATAATCGTCGAGATCGGCCAGGCCGAGCACGATGTTCGCGCTGCGGCCCGTCCGGTCGGGCACTTCGAGCCGCCGGAGCGTCGCGCCGAGCGTCAGAAGCTCGGCGCGAAACACCCCGTTGGCGATCTCGACCCGCGTCACCCGATCCTCACTTGGCCGGACAGACCGAGTTGTTGGGATCGGACACGACCCGAATGTCGGCGATCGTCACGGCGAACGGCCCGCTCGCCTGCAGCACGAAGGGTGCGGTCACACGGGCGAGATCGACGCCGTTCGACTGGTAGCACTTCAGGAACACCTTGCTCGTCTGCCACGCGCCCACCTTGCCGAACAGGCTGGTCGCATCGATCGCGCCACCCTTGGTGTCGCCTTCCATCATCAGCTTGACCGGACCGGTCGGCGCGGTCTCGACGCGGTAGGTGATCTGCAGTGACAGATCGGCATTGGCATCGCGCGAGAAGTCGATCGGCGCCGCGCCACCGATGCGGAAGGTGGCCGGGCCGTTCGGCCAGGTCAGCCGCACCGCGCCTTCCTGCTGCGCCTGTGCCTCGGCCACGGTGCGGGTGATGCCGCTGTCGGTCGCGATCGAGAAGGGCGCCGGGGTCTGGCCGCGGGAGAAGAAGATGCTGGTGTTGAGCGCCGATGCGTCGATCCCCGACACCTCTCCCAGCTTCCCGACCTTGCCGGGCTTGGCATAGGTCAGGCCGTAGCCGAACGGGAACAGCGGATCATAGCCCTTCATCCCCTGGTTCAGCACGAACTGGCCGGCGGTCTTGGGCCAGCTGTACGACAGCTTGCCGTGGAAGTCGGTGCGCGGCTTGCCCGTCTTGTCGCCGATGATCACGTCGGCAATGCCGCCGCCCTCGGTGCCCGGCAGCCAGGCGGCGACGAAGGCGTTCGACTGGTTGATCTCGGGGTTCACCCACAAAGGACGGCCCGACAGGAACACCGACACGGTCGGGATGCCCTGGCTGCGCAGCTTGCGCAGCGTGGCCAGCGCCTGCTTGTCGCCCGGCTGGAATTCCAGCGTGCGGATGTCGCCGCGCATCTCCGCATAGGGCTTTTCGCCGAACACGACGATCGCGACGTCCGGCTTCTTCGTGAAGCTGCCGTCGACCGACAGGGTCGCGGTGCCGCCGCCCGCCTTTGCCGCCTCGGCAATGCCGGAGAAGATCGTCTGGCCGTTAGGGAACAGGGAATTGGGGTTCTCCTCACCCTGCCAGGTCAGCGTCCAGCCGCCGGTCTGCATCTCGAACGAATCGGCGCTGGGGCCGGCGACCAGGATGTTGGCGCTCGACTTGATCGGCAGCACGCCCTCGTTCTTCAGCAGGACCAGCGACTTGACCACCGCCTCGCGCGCGACCGCGCGGTGCTCGGGCGTGCCGAGCGCGTCGGTGCCCTCGACCGGACGCGCCTCGTCGAACAGGCCCAGCGCGAACTTCACCCGCAGGATGCGGCGAACGGCATCGTCGATCCGCGCCATCGGGATGCGGCCTTCGCGGACATGCTTGATGGTCGAGTCGAACATGCCCTTCCAGCTGTCCGGCGCCATCGCCATGTCGAGCCCGGCGAGGAAGGTCTGGGGGCAATCGTCCTTGGTGCAGCCCGGAATCTGGCCATGGCCGTTCCAGTCGCCGACGACGAAGCCCTGGAAACCCATCCGCCCCTTCAGCACGTCGGTCAGCAGCGGCTTGTTGCCGTGCATCTTGCCGCCGTTCCAGCTGGAGTAGGAC
This sequence comes from Sphingomonas rustica, assembly GCF_039652585.1. Lineage (NCBI taxonomy): Bacteria > Pseudomonadati > Pseudomonadota > Alphaproteobacteria > Sphingomonadales > Sphingomonadaceae > Sphingomonas > Sphingomonas rustica. The sequence continues at coordinate 182,986 of NZ_JBDIZK010000001.1, forward strand.
GCCATGATCGTCATCGCCCCGGCGTTGATCGCATTGGGATAGCCGGCATTGTGGATGCGGATCAGCGTATCCTCGTCGACCTCGGTATTGCCCTGGTCGATGCCATCGGTGGTGCCGCCATCGCCCAGGAAATGCTTGGCCGATGCCGCGACATGCCCCTTCTGGATACGGCTCTCGCCGGGCTTGCCCTGAAGCCCCTCGATCATCGCGCCGGCATAGCTGGCGACGACCGACGGATCCTCCGAATAGCCTTCATAGGTGCGGCCCCAGCGATCGTTCTGCGGCACCGCCAGCGTCGGGCCGAACGCCCAGTCGGGGCCGGCCGCCGCGGTCTCGGTCGCCGTCACCTGGCCGATGCGGCGGATCACGTCGGGATCGCGCATCGCGCCCAGCGCGATATTGTGCGGGAAGATCACCGCACCGATCACGTTGTTGTTGCCGTGCACGGCATCGACGCCGAAGATCAGCGGGATGCGCAGATTGCCCGCGCGCTGCTCCATCGCCACGGCGCGGAAGGCGCGCGCCGTCGCCACCCAGTCCTTCTGATACGAACGATCGTCGGGCGCGCCGAGCGGCGGCGAGTTGCCGCCCGCCAGGATCGAGCCGAGCGGATAGGTGCGCAGATCCTCGGGCTTCACCGTCGAGATGTCGCCCTGGATCATCTGGCCGACCTTCTGCTCCAGCGTCATCTTCGCGATCAGCTCGTCGATGCGCTTTTCGGTGGCGGGATCGACCAGCCCCTGGCTTGCGGCGGCAGGCCATTTGTCGGGCTGGGCGACGGTCGTCGCTGACACCGTTGTCGGATCCTGCTGCGCAATCGCCGGCGCTGCGCAAAGGATGGTCGTTGCCAGAAGCAGCTTCCGCATCAGGTCTCTCCTAAAAGATGATATCGTTATCAGAATAGCCGTACCGCGAGAAAAATCTACCTTTGCAGGTGACTTGCGAGCCAATTTGCAGCGGCGCCAGGGCTCACCTTGTCCGAGTCGCGGTCCACGCGGTAATTCGCCTCGCGCATATCCTCGACCCGGATCGCGCCGATCAGCGGGCGCAGCGCCGCCTGAAACCGGGCATCCTCCGCCCGTTTCGGAGACAGCAGCAGGATCGCGTCATAGCCCGGTATCGCCCCCTTGGGATCGGCGAGCACCGTCAGCCTGTCGGCAGCGATCCGGCCGTCGGACGAGAAGGCGGGGATGACGTCCGCCTCGCCCCCGGCCAGCGCCTTGTACATGAAGGTCGGCTGATAGGGGTGGGCCGACCGGAAGCGCAGGCCATAGGCGTCGCGCACCGCGCGCCATTCGGGCCGCTCGAGAAATTCGATATCGGTGGCCAGGCGCAGCGTCGGCGCCTGGGATGCGAGATCGGCGATGCTGCGGATGCCGCGGCGCTGCGCCTCGTCCGCGCGCATCGCGAAGGCATAGGCATTCTCGAAGCCGAGCGAACCCATCGACAGGACGCCGTGCCGCTCGCGCGCCCAGCGGCCGACGCCGTCGACGATCGCCGCGCGCGGCGGCACGTCGGTGCGCTGCATCTGGTTGGTCCAGATCGTGCCCGAATAATCGACATAAACGTCGATATCGCCCGCCGCGAGTGCGCTGAACGCCACCGCCGAGCCCAGCCCCTCGCGATAATCGACGCGGTAGCCGGCCTGTTCCAGCCGCTGGCCGATCAGCCGGGCGAGGATGAACTGCTCCGAAAAGCCCTTCGCGCCCACCACCACCGTGCCCCTGCCCGAGGGAAGCGCGGGCGCGAGCGCAACCGCGGCGGCGATCAGCAACGCGGCCAGGCTGCCCCAGGCAAGGCCGCGCCGCCGCCGGGCGATGCCATATTCGGCGAGGCCGAGCAGCGCGTCGACCGCCAGCGCCAGCCCGGCCGCGGCGATGCATCCCGCCAGCACCAGCGCCCAGTTCTGGGTCTGCAACCCGGCAAAGATCAGGTCGCCCAGGCTGGGCTGTCCGACGGTGGTCGACAACGTCGCGGCGCCGATCGTCCACACGGCGGCAGTGCGAATGCCTGCCATCAGCACCGGCAGCACCAGAGGCGCCTCGACCAGCCGCAATTTCTGCCAGCGGGTCATGCCGACCCCGTCCGCCGCCTCGATCACCGCAGGGTCGATCGTCGCCAGCCCGGTCACCGCGTTGCGCAGGATCGGCAGCAGCGCATAGAGCATCAGCGCGAGCAGCGACGGCAGGAATCCTAGCGCGGGAATGCCGCCGCCGACCAGCGTCGAGAGCGACAACAGGATCGGATAGAAGAGCGCGAGCAGCGCGAGGCTGGGGATCGTCTGGACCAGGCTGGCAAAGCCCAGTGCAACCCGTCCGACCATGCGGTTGCGCGCCGAGAGAATCGCGAGCGGCAGGCTGATGACGATGCCCAGCAGCAGCGCGGCGAAGGCCAGCAGCAGATGTTGCGCGAGAAGGTCGGGGACCCGGGCGAAGGCTGCGGTCATCGGGGCGACGCCATCACGCGCCCATTGCCGCCAGGCGGGCGGCCTGCTCTCGCGGGACCGCGACCAGCGCCTGGGCGACCGCGCCCCCCTCCCCGGCGATCAGCTGCGCGGGCGTCATGTCGGCGACGATGCGGCCGGCATCCATCACCAGGATGCGATCCGCCAGCAACAGCGCCTCCGCCATGTCGTGGGTGACCATAAGGGTGGTGAGCCCGATCCGGTCGTGCAGCGCGCGGATCGCCTTGCCCAGCGCGTCGCGGGTGACGGGGTCGAGCGCGCCGAACGGCTCGTCCATCAGCATCAGCCCGGGGCCGGTCGCCAGCGCCCGTGCAACGCCGACCCGCTGGCGCTGGCCGCCCGACAGCGCGTCGGGCATGCGCATCGCCAGGTCGGGGGCAAGCTCGACCAGGTCGAGCAGTTCGGCGACGCGCGCCGCCGTGTCCCGCACCCCCGCCAGCCGCAGGCCGATGGCGACATTCTCCCCGACGGTCATGTGCGGGAAGAGGCCGACATTCTGGAAGACATAGCCGATCTGCCGCCGAAGTTCGTGGACCGGGCGGGCGGAGACCGGCGCGCTCTCGACCTGGACCTCGCCCGCGCTGGGCTCGATCAGGCGATTGATCATCTTGAGCAGGGTCGACTTGCCCGATCCCGACGCGCCGACCAGTGCGACGAAGCTGCCGCCCTCGATCGCCAGCGACACGTCGTCAACCGCGACCGCGACCGCGTATCGCTTGCTGACATTTTCGAAGGAAACGCTGCGCGATCGCTCTGGCATCGCCCGCGATTGTGCGGGATGGTGCGGCAACAGTCAAAAAAGACGGTGGGAGGAGCGAGGCATGGCGAAGGCGATCTTCATCACGGGCGGGGCGTCGGGGATCGGCCAGGCGGTGGCGCGGTTCTTCGCGGCGCGCGGATGGTTCGTCGGACTGGCCGATGTCAACGCCGCCGGCCTTGCCGCGACCCGGGCGATGCTGCCCGACGGCATGGCCACCACTCATGTCATGGACGTGCGCGACCGCGACCAATGGGCGACCGCGCTCGCGGAATTCACCGCCGCCAGCGGCGGGCGGCTGGACGTGCTGTTCAACAATGCGGGTATCGCCATCGGCGGTCCGCTGGCCAATGCGAGCGGGGAGGAGATCGACCGAATCGTCGGCATCAACCTGACCGGCGTGATCAACGGCGCGCGTGCCGCCTATCCCCATCTCAAGGCGACGCCCGGATCGGCACTGGTCAACACCGCCAGCGCCGCCGCCATCTATGGCTCGGGCGGCCTCGCACTATATGCGGCGGTGAAGTTCGGCGTGCGTGGCCTGTCCGAGGCGCTGGACTGCGAATGGGCGGCCGACGGGATCAGGGTCAGGGTGGTGATGCCCAGCTTCATCGACACGCCGCTGCTCGATTCGAACGTGTCGGGCACCAATTACACCGCCCGCGACGCGGTCCGTGCGGCGAAGCTGGAATTCACGCCGCTGGACGAGGTGGCGCAGCAGATCTGGGACGGGATCGAGCGCGACAAGGTGCATGTCATCATCGGCAAGACCGCGCGCCGCCTGGCCTTTGCCGCGCGCTGGATGCCCGGCGGGCTGCGCAAGCAGATGCGCCGCGGCCGCGGAATGGGCTGAACCCGCCGGCCCGCGCTCAGCCGACCAACGCGTCGATCGCCTGGGCCATCTGGATGTCGCGGATCGACAGGCCGCCCGCGTCATGGGTGGTCAGCAGGATGTCGACCTTGTTCCAGACGTTCGACCACTCCGGATGGTGATCGGCTTTCTCCGCCAGCAGCGCGACGCGCGTCATGAAGCCGAACGCCTCGACAAAGTCCCTGAAGGCGAAGCTGCGCACGATCGCGTCGCGCGCCGGCTCGTGCCGCCACTCGGGCAGGCTGGCCAGTGATTCGTCGCGCAGTCCGTCGGTCAGTCGCGTCACCATCATCGCCTCCTTGCCCTTGGCCGAATGCAACGCCTATTCCCGGCAGCATGACCGGACAAGCCCCTGACGCAGCCGCGATCGAGCGCCTCGCCCGCGCGGCGCTGGCGCGCATTCCCGAACCCTTCGCCACCCATCTGGCCGATGTGGTTCTGATCGTCGAGGAATTCGCCGATGAGGAAACGCTGGCAGAAATGGGGATCGAGGACCCCTTGGCGCTGACGGGCCAGTATCGCGGCCGGCCGGTCGGCGCAAAATCCTCGTTCGACGCCATGAGCTTTCCCGACGAGATCTACCTGTATCGTATGCCTATCCTGTATGAGTGGTGCGAGACAGGCGTCGAGTTCGAGGCGCTGATCAACAATGTCGTGGTGCATGAAGTCGGCCATCATTTCGGCCTGTCCGACGACGACATCCATGCGCTGGAGGACTCCGCCGAGTGAGCCTGCTCGTCTTCCGCGACGTGACCTGCGCGCGCGGGGGACGGATGTTGTTCGAGGGGCTGAGCTTCGCGGTCGAGGCCGGCGGCGGGTGCCTGGTGACCGGGCCGAACGGGGCGGGCAAGTCGAGCCTCGTCCGGCTGGCGGCGGGGCTGCTCGATGCCGCGGCGGGGTCGGTCGAAGCCGGACCGCGCGCGTTGCTGGGCGAGCCGAGCGCGCTCGACCCCGAACTGCCGCTGGTGCGGGCACTGGCGTTCTGGGCGGGGATCGACGGGCAGCCGCGGGCGGCGGTTGATGCGGCACTTGCCGCACTCGACCTGGCGCATCTGGCGGAGGTTCCGGTGCGGTTGCTGTCGACCGGGCAGCGCCGGCGGGCCGGGCTGGCACGGGTCGCGGCATCGGGCGCGCCGCTCTGGCTGCTCGACGAGCCCGCCAATGGCCTGGACGTCCGGTCGATCGGGTTGCTGGAGGCTCTGATCGCAGCGCATCGTGCGAAAGGCGGCGCGGTAGTGGTCGCGACGCACCTGCCGGTGGCGATGCCTGGCGCGAGCGAGGTGGCGTTGTGAGGCGCAGCGGGCTTCGACAAGCTCAGCCCGAACGAGGTTTGGGCGTGTCCACGAAACCTCCGTTCGCCCTGAGCCTGTCGAAGGGCGCTGCCTGCCCGGCAACCACTGAGGTGGCGCTGTGAGGCGCAGCGGGCTTCGCATCATGAGCGCCGTCGCCGCCATCATCCTGCGCGAATTGCGCCGCAGCTGGACCAGCGGCGGGCTGGTCCTGCCGGTCGCCTTCTTCCTGCTGACCGCGATCCTGTTCCCCTTTGCGGTCGGGCCCGACGGGCAATTGCTCGCCCGGATCGGCGGCGGGGTCATCTGGGCGGCGGCGCTGCTGGCGGCGCTCCTGCCGGTCGAGCGGCTGGTCGGCCCCGATGCCGAGAGCGGCATGATCGATCAGTTCGTCGCGCGCGGATTGTCCGACGCGACGGTGGCAGCGGCGAAGATGGCCGGCCACTGGCTCGGCTTCGCGCCCAGCCTGCTTGCGGCGACGGTCATCGCCTCTGCCTTGCTGCGACTGCCGGGCGAGGCATTGCTGCGGATCGAGATCGCGCTGGCCCTCGGCACGCCCGGGCTCGCGGCGCTGGGCATCGCGACGGCGGCGCTGACCTCGGGCCTGCGCGGCGCCGGGGCGCTGGCCGGCCTGGTGATGCTGCCCTTCGCCATTCCGCTGCTGATCTTCGGCGCCGGCGCGGTCGATGGCGAGGTCGGCGCGCTCAAGCTGCTCGCCGCGGTCAGCCTCGTGCTGGTCGCGGGATGCCCGTTCGTCGCCGGCGCGGCGATGAAGATGGGACGCGGCTGAGCCTCAGTCGCGCCGCCAGCGCGCGAAGATCGCCGTCGGCAGTTGCAGTCCGCGTGCTTCCTCGCGCACCGCGAGTTCGCCCGCCTCGACCACCCCGCCCAGATCGGCGAAGTGCTGGCGCACCAGTTCGCCGATCGCCAGCGCCGACATGCGCACCGCATAGACGGTGAGGAACAGGAAGCGCGATTTCTCGTCGAGCAGCTTGCGGCAGTCGGCGACGAGTGCGGGCAGGCCTTCTTCGAGTTTCCACACTTCGCCATTGGGGCCGCGGCCCCATTTCGGCGGATCGAGGATGATGCCGTCATAACGACGCTCGCGGCGCACCTCGCGCGCGACGAACTTGGCGGCGTCGTCGATCATCCAGCGGACCGGACGATCGGTCATGCCCGACAGCGCGGCGTTCTCCTTGGCTTCCGCCACCGACTTTTTCGACGCATCGACATGGGTCATGCGCGCGCCCTTTGCCGACAGCGCCAGCGTGCCGACGCCGGTATAGCCGAACAGGTTCATGCATTCGGCCTGGTCGATGCCGTCGATCTGGCCGCGCATCCAGTCCCACACGGGCGCCATGTCGGGAAAGAAGCCGAGATGGCGGAACGGCGTGTTCTGCGCGGTGAAGCGAACCTCGCGCCAGCTCAGCGGCCAGCCGTCGCGCGGCACCGGCTGGTCGAACACCCAGCGTCCGCCGCCTTCCTCGTCCGATCCGGGCAGGAATTCGGCATGCGCGTCCCATTGCGCACTGGCGGGCGCCCACATCGCCTGCGGCTCGGGGCGGATGAAGCGGAAGCGGCCATAACGTTCGAGCTTGCGGCCATGACCGCTGTCGATCAGGCCATAGTCCGCCCAGGGTTCGCCGGTGAGAGTGATCAGGTCCATCACTGCCCCTTAGCGAGGTTGGGCGCGCTCCGCGATATAGGCCGTGATCGCGTCGAAATCGGCGGGAAGCGCGTCGTAGCGCTCCTCGCGCTCGAACAGGTCGCCGACCCTGCCCGGCAGTCCGGGTCGGATCCCGGTCGAGCGCTCGACCGCATCGGGGAATTTCGCGGGATGCGCCGTGGCGAGCGTCACGATCGGCGCCACGCCGGTCTCCGCACGGCGGGCGGCGGCGAGGCCGATCGCGGTGTGGGGATCGACGATCTGGCCCGATTCCGCTGCCCAGCGCATCGTCTGCGCCATCTCACCCGCATCGACCCGGTCGCTGACCAGCCAGCGCGCCGCCTCGGTCTGCTGAATATTGGTGAGCCGCATCGCCCGGGTCGATTCGAACCCGCGCATCTGTTCGGCAAGCGCCTGTCCCTCGCGGCCCCCGGCGTCGAACAGCAGCCGCTCGAAATTCGAGCTGACCTGGATGTCCATGCTCGGCGCCGCCGTCGGCGTGACCGTGCCGGCCGAATAATCCCCGCTCGACAACGCGCGGTGGAGGATGTCGTTGACGTTGGTGGCAACCACCAGCCGTTCGATCGGCAGTCCCATGCGCGCGGCGGCATAGCCGGCGAACACGTCGCCGAAATTGCCGGTCGGCACCGCAAAGGCAATCTTGCGGTCGGGCGCGCCGAGGCGGACCGCGGCGTAGAAATAATAGACGATCTGGGCCATCAGCCGCGCCCAGTTGATCGAGTTCACCGCCGACAGGGCGAACCGTCCCGAAAAGCCGGGATCGTTGAACATCGCCTTCACCAGCGCCTGCGCATCGTCGAAGCTGCCGTCGATCGCGATGTTGTGGACGTTGGGCGCCAGCACCGTGGTCATCTGGCGACGCTGGACATCCGACACGCGGCCCTGGGGGTGGAGCATGAAGATGTCGACGCCGTGCCGTCCGGCAACGGCATCGATCGCCGCCGACCCGGTATCGCCCGAGGTCGCGCCGACGATCGTCAGATGCGTGCTGCTGCCGGTCAGGAACTTCTCGAACAACAGGCCAAGCAGCTGGAGCGCGACGTCCTTGAACGCCAGGGTCGGGCCGTGGAACAGTTCGAGCAGCCAGTGGCGCTGGTCCAGCTGCACCAGCGGCGTGACCGCGGCATGCGCGAACCGGCCATAGGCCTGGGTGCACAGGTCGCGCAGTTCGTCCTCGCTCAGATCGTCGCCGACAAAGGGGAGCATCACCCGTACCGCGGTCTCGGCATAGGACAGGCCGGCCATCGCGGCGATCTCGTCCGCGCCGAATTGCGGCCAGGCTTCGGGAATATAGAGGCCGCCATCGCTGGCGAGACCCGCAAGGGTCACATCACGAAAGCCGAGCGTCGGCGCGGTGCCGCGGGTGCTGAGATAGCGCATGGTGCGCGGACTAGCTGCGCGGGTCGCCAGGGGCAAGGACAGCGCTTCTTTAGGTGCGGTCGTTTCCGGCTTCGCCATCGGATGCCGGCGTCTTTGCGCGCCAGCGCAGCGCAAGGACGTAGATCACCGCGGCGATCAGCGCGAAGAGAAACCACTGGACCGCATAGGCCAGGTGGTTGTTCGGGACGCTGGACAGATCGGGCCGTGCGGTTGCCGACAGGCCGGGTGCGGCAAGGTCGGCGACCAGCATCAGCGAGCGCGGGCGCCGGTCGAACCACTGGCCGATCAGCGATCGCGAATCGGGAGCGTGGGTGATGGTGCCGGTGATCGGCCCACCGCCCCATTGCGGCTTCACCTTGGGATCGGTCGAGACGCCGACATCGACCAGGAGCACCGGGCCTTCGGCACCGGTGCGGCACTGTGCGATCTGACGCCATCCGCTTTCGCCCTTGCGCGAGCGGCCGCCCTGGCTCTGCCAGCCGATCACTTCGAGGCACATCGCGCTGGCATGGCGGAACAGCAGCTCGTCGCCGACCGGGATGCGCGGGAACGCGATCGTCGGCTTCTCGAAATTCTGAGCATAGACCGCGATCGCGCGTTCCTTTTCGGCGCGACGATCAAGCTGCCAGACGCCCAGCGCGATCATCGCGGCGATGGCGAGCGCGACGATGACGGTCGGGATCAGCGGAAAGCGGGGCATCAGGGTCCAACGCGCCCTTCGCGCGCATCGTTGCGATATTCGAGTGCGAGCAGCAGCCCCTTGGCGAAGCGCAGCGCGAACAGGACCATGACCGCGGTGAGCGGCCCCCAGAGCAGGACATGGATCAGCAGGCCGGGTTCGAAGGCCAGCTCGACCGTGACGGCCAGGATGGTGATGATCGTGCCGATACCCAGCGTCAGGAAGACGACGGGGCCGTCACCGACATTGAAGCGGGTGAAGTCGAACCCGCATTTGCCGCAGGTGTCGGCAAAGCGGATCCAGCCGGAAAACATCTTGCCCCCGCCGCAGCGAGGGCAGACGCCTTTCAGCGCAGCTTCGGCGGGCGCCGGCTCGGTGACCGTGCCCGCCGTCACGATCAGTGAACCGGAGCGCCCCAGCCGCCCCAGACATAGATCGAGGCGAACAGGAACAGCCACACCACGTCGACGAAGTGCCAGTACCAGGCAGCCGCCTCGAAGCCGAAATGCTGCTTCGGGGTGAAGTCGCCCTTGTACACGCGGATCAGGTTCACGATCAGGAAGATCGTGCCGACCAGGACGTGGAAGCCGTGAAAGCCGGTCGCCATGAAGAACACGCCGCCATAGGCGCTGCCGCCCTCGCTCTCCGCCTTGAACGGGAATGGCGCGTGCATGTATTCATAGGCCTGGATCATCGAGAAGACGACGCCGAGGATGATCGTCAGCCACAGGCCCGTCTTCACGTCGTCGCGGCGATCATGGAGCATCGCATGGTGCGCCCAGGTGATCGTCGTGCCCGAGCACAGCAGCAGCAGCGTGTTGAGCAGCGGCAGCGACCAGGCGTCGATGACGTGCATGCCCTTGGGCGGCCACTGACCGCCGACGGACTCGACCATCGAGGGGAAGAGCGAGAAATCGAACCAAGCCCAGAACCAGCCGACGAAGAACATCACTTCGGAGGCGATGAACAGGATCATGCCATAGCGCAGGTGGAGCTGCACGATCGGCGTATGATCGCCGGCATGCGCTTCCTGGATCACCTTCGACCACCAGCCGAAGAAGGTCAGTGCCAGCAGGGCGACGCCCAAGAAGAACACCAGCGCCGGAACGCTGTTCGTCGCGTCGGCCGGCTGGTGCATCCACATGATGCCGCCGACCGCGAGAACGAAAGCGGACAGCGAGCCGACCAGCGGCCAGATGCTGGGCGGCAGGATGTGATATTGGTGGTTCTTGGCTCCGGCCATGGTCGGTCCCTGTTACATGGTGTGGGGCGTGCTTAACCCGGTGTCTTCGCGGAATCCACAGGGTAAAATGTGTAGGAGAGGGTGATCTTCTCCACGTCGCGGGCATCGGGATCGTTCAGGATCGCGGGATCGACATAATAGATCACCGGCATCCGCACCTCTTCGCCCGGCGCCAGCGTCTGTTCGGTGAAGCAGAAACACTGGATCTTGGTGAAATACTTGCCTGCCTGCCCCGGCGACACGTTGAACGTCGCGGTGCCGGTGACCGGCTTGTCGCTGTCGTTGCGGGCGGTGAAGAACGCCATGTCGCGCGCGCCGACATTCACCCGCTCGGACGCGACCTCGGGCTTGAACTTCCACGGAAGCTTGGGGCTGGTATTGGCGTCGAACGCGACCGTGACCATCCGGCCGGTGGCGCCCGGAGCCTCGGTGCCGCGCTGCGTCGTGCCGTCGAATCCGGTCACTTCGCAGAACATCCGGTAGAGCGGCACGCTGGCGAACCCGAGCCCGCCCATGCAGCACACGAAGGTTCCGCCCAGCAGGGCGGTACGAAGCTTGCGGCTGAGCGTCACTCGACCCCGCCCTGGATCCTGACGAAGGCGATGGCGAACACGAGCAGGACGAACGCGACCAGCAGCCACGCCATGACCCTGGCCCGCGCCTGCTGGCGGGCACGAATCTGTTCGACCGACATCGGCGCGGGGTCGCGATCCTGCGGCGCGTTCATGCCATCCACCGATCGGCGATCACGGCGCCGAACATGAGGAAGAGGTAGAGGATCGAGAATTTGAACAGGCGCTTTTCGGGCTGCATCGTGTCGTTCGGCTGCGACTGGCGAAGCGCGACCTGCAGCGCGAACGCCGCGAAGACCAGGTTCAGCGCGATCGCGGTCCAGCCATAGATGCTGCCGACCAGGCCAAGTGCCCAGGGCGCGATCGCGGCGGCGATCATCGGCACGGTGTAGATGCCGATCTGGACGCGGGTGACGCGCTCACCGGCGACGACCGGAAGCATCGGCACGCCGGCATTGGCGTAATCGGTCTTCACGAACAGCGCGAGCGCCCAGAAATGCGGCGGCGTCCACAGGAAGATCAGCGCGAACAACAGCACCGGGAGCGTGGCCACGTCGCCGGTGGCGGCGGCCCAGCCGATCAGCGGCGGGAAGGCACCGGCGGCACCGCCGATGACGATGTTCTGCGCGGTGCGGCGCTTCAGCCAGATCGTGTAGATGAAGACATAGAACAGGATCGACACGGTCAGGATGGCCGCCGCCGCCAGGTTCAGCGCGAAGAACATCAGGATGACCGAGAAAGCGGCCAGGCCGACGCCGAAATGGAGCGCCGACTGGCGATCCATCCGACCGGCGGGCAGAGGCCGTCCCTGGGTGCGCTTCATCTTGGCGTCGAGATCGGCCTCGTACCACTGGTTGAGCGCGCCCGCGGCGCCGGCTCCCAGGGCGATGCAGAGAATCGCGGTGAACCCCAGCACGGGGTGGATCGCGCCGGGTGCGGCGATCATCCCGGCCAGCCCGGTGAAGACGACAAGGGTCATCACCCGGGGCTTGGTCAGCGCCAGGAAATCCCGCCATTCGGCCGGCAGCGGTGTTGCAGTTGCATTCATGGTGGCTGCGGAAGTCATGATGACCGCAGGCTATAGGCTGCCATGTCCGCGCGGGAAAGCATTGATATCAGGACGCGCAGGCAACGCCGGGCCGGTCGGGTGGCCCGCGCCGCCGCGACGGCACTCATAGAAAAAGGGAGGCCGGTTTCCCGACCTCCCCTATTCTTGTCAGTCCCTGTCGGAACTGGTTGGGCTTAGTTGCCCGAACCCGGACCGTAGGTGACTTCCACGCGGCGGTTCTGCAGTTCGCGGACACCGTCGGCGGTGGCAACGCGCGGCTGGCTTTCACCAAACGCTTCGGTGCCGATGACGCCGTTGGGGATGCCACGCGACGACAGATACGCCTTGACCGAGTCAGCGCGACGCTGAGACAGGCCAACGTTGTAGCTGGCTGCGCCCGAACGGTCAGCGTGACCGGCGAGCATGACCGACGCGTTGCCGCAGCTCTGGTAGTTGCTGATCGCGTTATCCAGGATGCCAGCGGCTTCCGGGGTGATGTCCGACTTATCCCAGTCGAAGAACACGATGTACGGTCCCGGGGTGCAGACCACGGTCGGGGTCGGCTGCGGGGCCGGCTCCGGCGGGGGCGTCCAAGCCGGTGCCGGGGTCGGGGCCGGTACGGGCTCCGGCTCGGGCTCCGGACCACCGAAGTTGAACGTCAGGCCACCCATGATCGAGTGCGTACGGAGACGACCCTCATAGTTGCGACCGGTGACGTCCACCAGGTTGAAGTTGTCCGCGTTGAAGAAGCGATACTTCAGCGAGATGTCGACCGAGTCGCTCAGCGGAGCGCGAACGCCGGCAATTGCCTGCCACGCGAACACGGTGTCCGAATCGTCGAGGAAGTCGCGACGGGTGTTCAGGCCGATCTCGCTGCTGACGCGAGCGACGCCCGCACCACCGCCGACAAAACCCTGGATGCCGTCGTCTTCACCGAAGTCGAGCATCGCGTTGACCATGAACGACAGGGCCGACGTCTTGCCACCGGCATAGTCGTAGTTACCAGCCGGTGCGTTCTGGATCAGGTTGTTGCTGTTGACGAACGGCGTCGTCACCGTCGAACGATATCCATTTACGAAAGCCTGGCGATAGCCAACCTCTGCTTCGAGGCGGAAGCCACCGAAGTCGTAACCAATGGTGCCACCAACGTCCCAACCGGCGCGATGGTCGACAGTTCCTGCATCCTTCGCAGCGCCGATGTCGAATGAGATGTCTTCGACGAGCATAGCGCCGCCTTCAACACCCACATACCACGAGTCGTCGCGGGCGAGAGCAGGCGTGCTTAGCGCAGTCGTGGCCAGTGCCAATGTGACGGCAAGCTTCCGCATCATAATCCCCTTTCTGAGTTGTCACTACGGACAGCGCAAACTCACTACCGAAACGAAAGTTTCCACGCAAGCGCACAAATAGGTGTGGTGTTGCGGGAACGACACAGTTTTTCCGCATTTCCAGCCGCTTGTTCGGTAACCGTAACAATTGGGTGTCTCGGTTGGAGGGCAGCTCGGTTCGCATCATACAACCCGTAATCACGCGGATGCGCCACCGCATTATCGAGGTTGAGGTTCCAAGCCGATGAAATCGCAAGCTTAGTTCAGGAACGTCGGCTTGAAATCGGCAGTGGGGCAGCGCGGATCGTCACGACGAACCGCTGATCGGCGGCGATGAAGCGTTTTACACGTCAAAACGGAACCGATCATTTGTGCGCGGCGCACGCCGCAAAATGCGACGGTCCGAGCCAGGCGGACCCGCAGTTCCGCCCAGGGCGTGCGTCCCAACATTTTGACCTGCTGTTTTTTGCAGTGCAGCACGGGGTCTACCACGTGCCGCCGCCGACCGCTCCTGCGCGGTATTCGTCGAGCCGGCGGCGCGTGGCGGGCGAGATGTCCTCGGGAAGGTCGTCGATCGCGAACCAGCGCGCCTCCGCGATCTCGAGCGCATCTGCGCGGCGCATCGATCCTTCGGCATCTTCGGGCACGCTGACCACATAGACGACGACATGGTCGTCCTTATATTCCCGACGGGCATGATAGACGCCCAGCACCCGGTCGATCCGGAACTCGGCGATCGCGATCTCCTCGGCCAGCTCGCGCGCCAGGGCGGCGGCCGCGCCCTCGCCCTTCTTGACCCCGCCACCGGGGAGGTACCAGCCCCGAAGATAGGTGTGGTGGACGAGCGCCACCCTGCCCGCTGCGTCGGTCACGACCGCGCGCACGCCAAAGGTCCGCGGCCGCGTGACGAACCACACCAGCCGCGCAGCCCTGCCCGCAAGACGATGATGCCAGGCCATGCGAAGGGAATAGCGGGCGCGATCAACAGTCGCCAGCGCTCGCTGGGCAATCGCCGGCCGCGCGATTAGGGTGGCGTGGTGACCCGATCCCCGCCCGTCGTCCGGCCATGACCGGCATCGCCCGCACCGAGCTTGCTACCCCCGCCCTGCTGGTCGATCGCCCGGCGCTGGACCGCAACATCGCCGCGATGGCCAGGTTCGTCGCCGATCGCGGCCTGGCGCTGCGTCCGCATGCCAAGACGCACAAATCGGCCGACATCGCCCGCCGCCAGGTCGCCGCAGGCGCCGTCGGCATCTGTTGCGCCAAGCTGGGCGAGGCAGAGGCACTGGCAGCCGAGGGGATCGCCGACATCCACCTGACCTCGCCGGTCGTCCGGTCCGACGCCATCCGCCGGCTGATCCTGTTGAACGATCGTATAACGCTGTCTCTGGTGGTCGATCATCCAGCGATCGTCGAAGCGCTGGCCCGGGCGGCGGAAGCGGCGGGGCGGACCCTGACGCTCTTCATCGACGTCGATCCCGGCACCCGTCGCACCGGCGTGGCCTCGCCCGGGGCGGCGGTGGCGCTGGCGCGCAGCATCGCCGCAGCACCGGCGCTGCGGCTGGGCGGGGTGCAATTCTATTGCGGGGCGCAGCAGCACATTGCGACCCGGACCGAGCGTAACGCCGCGATCACGCAGCTGACCACCCGGCTCGCAACCCTATTGGACGCGCTGCGCGACGATGGCCACCCGGTTCCGGTGGTGACCGGGGGCGGCACCGGCAGCTTCGCGATCGACGCGGAGCTCGGCGTCCTCACCGAGCTTCAATGCGGCTCCTACATCTTCCTCGATCGCGAATATGAGGATTGCGAGCTGGGCGGCGGCGGAGCCCCGGCCTTCGAGCGCGCGCTGTTCCTCGATTCCACCGTCATCAGCGCGAACCATGCAGGAATCGTCACGCTCGATGCCGGGCTTAAGGCGATGGCCACCGACGCCGGACCGCCACGCCCGCTCTGGCCCGGTGCCCGTTATCATTTCATGGGCGACGAACATGGCGCGCTGCTGTCCGACGGCCCGCTGCCAATGCTGGGCGAGCGCGTCGTGCTGCAGCCGCCGCACTGCGACCCCACGGTGAATCTGTACGACCGCTTCCACCTGCTGGAGGGCGAGCGGATCGTCGCAGAATGGCCAGTGACCGCGCGGGGCCGGGCGACCTAGACAGCGGGCGCGCGGACGCTAGGCTCGACCGATACAAGCGTCCGGGGGAGAGATCGATGAAGCTGCGCCGTGCGACCGTCACCTTCGCGGCACTGACCCTGGCCGGCGCCGTTCCGGCAGCCGCCCAGCGCCTCGATGCCACCCTTACCCGCACGACGCAGGGCGCTTCGCATATCGTCGCGAAGGACATGGCCGGGCTCGGCTATGGCTCGGGCTATGCCGCGGCGCAGGACAATGGCTGCGTCATCGCCGACATGCTCCTGACCGTGCGGGGCGAGCGGGCGAAATTCCTGGGCGAGGGCAGCGTCTCGGTCGGGTTCCGCACCATCCCCAATATCGAGAGCGACTTCTATCACCGGTCGATCGCCGACCTGCCCGCGCTCCGGGCAGCGCAGGCGGCGACCAGCGCGGACAACCGCGCGATCATCGACGGATTCCGGTTCGGGTATAACCGCTATCTTCGCGATCATCGCCAGGCGCTGGCCGAAAGCTGCCGGGACGCGGACTGGGTTCGTCCGATGAGCGCCGACGATTCGCTGCTGCTGGTCAACGCCGCGATGACGCTGATCAGCTCTGCGGCACTCGCCCAGCAGATTGCCGGGGCGGCGCCGCCCTCGCCCAGGGCGGCATCGCTCGACGCGGGCTTTCCGGTCGCGGCGGACCGGATCGGGCTGGGCAGCAATGGCTGGGCGTTCGGCGGCGACGTGACCCGCGACGGCCGCGGCCTGCTGATCGGGAATCCCCATTTTCCCTGGCAGGGGCCGAACCGGTTCCGCCGGCTGCACCTGACCATCCCGGGCAAGTTCGACGTGATGGGCGGCGGCCTGGTCTTCATGCCGACGGTCGGCATCGGCTTCAATCGGTCGATCGCCTGGACGCACACGGTCACGACCGCCAGCCATTTCACCCTGCACGAGCTGAAGCTCGACCCCGCCGATCCCACCGCCTATCTGGTCGACGGCAAGCCCGAGAAGATGACCGGACGCCAGATCATCGTCGAGGTGAAGGGCACCGCGCCGATCACCCGCACCCTGTGGTCCAGTCGCTATGGGCCGATCGCCGCGATGCCCAGCGTGGGCTTCGGCTGGACGGCGACCACCGCCTATGCGCTGCGCGACGCGAACCAGGCCAATTTCCGCTCCGGTGACGCCTGGCTCGGCATCGCCCGGGCGCGCAATGTCGGAGACATCCGCACGGCGATCGGCAGCACATTGGGGATTCCCTGGGTCAACACGATCGCCGCCGACGCCGACGGCAATGCGCTCTACGCCGACGTGACCGCGGTGCCGAACGTGTCCGCCGACCTGCTCAAGGACTGCGCTGCGCCCTCGGGGAAGTCGCCGCTGGCGCGCGGTGCGAGCATCTTCCTGCTCGACGGGGCGCGATCCTCCTGCAACTGGGCGATCGACGCGTCGACGCCAGCACCTGGCCTGATGCCGCTGACGAAGCTCGCGGTGATCGAGCGCCGCGATGTGGTTCAGAATTCGAACGACAGCTACTGGCTCTCCAGTCCGCGCGCGCCGCACGCCGAATTGTCGCCGATGCTGGGTCCATGGGGCAAGCCGCAGGGCCTGCGTACCCGCGCCGCCATCAACGAGATCGACCGCGCGCTGGCGACCGGCAAGATCGATCCGGACGTCGTGGCGGCGATGGCATTTTCGAACAAGGTTCCTGCAGCAGCCTCGCTGGTGCCCGGCCTGATGACGATCTGCCCGTCACGCCCCGAACTCGCGCGGGCCTGCGCGATCCTGGCGGCCTGGGACGGCAAGGTCGACGCTGACAGCCGCGGGGCGGCGCTGTTTCTTGCCCTATGGCAGTCCGCCCAGCGCATTCCGAACCTGTGGTCGACACCGTTCGATCCCGCCAGGCCCACGGACACGCCGTCCGGGCTCGACCTGAAGGCCGCCGGGCCCGCGCTGCTCGACGCGCTGGAGGCAGGACAGAAGTCGCTGGAGAGCCTGAACATCGCGCTCGACACCCCCTGGAGCGCGGTCCAGTATGTCGAGCGAAACGGCCAGCGCATCGGAATCCATGGCGGCCCGGGCGGGGCAGGCATCCTCAACGCGATGGAGTCAGCCGTTGCGGACGGCCATCTCACGCCCTTCCACGGCACCAGCTATGTCCAGCTCGTCACCTTCGGCAAGGATGGCCCCGTCGCGCGATCGATGCTGAGCTATTCGCAGTCGAGCGATCCCGCGTCGCCCAATTCGGCGGATGGCACCCGCGCCTATTCGGCCAAGCAATGGCTGCGACTGCCGTTCACCGATCGCGAGATCGCGGCGGAGCGCATCGGCACGCCGCTGCGCATCCGCGAATAGGCTAATCCTTCTGCATCAACCGCGCGACGCGGCGCATCAGATCCTCGATGGCGAACGGCTTGGTCAGCACCTCCATGCCATGTTCGATATGGCCGTGGTTCAGCACCGCATTCTCGGCATAGCCGGTGACGAACAGGATGCGCAGCCCCGGCCGCAGCGCGCGCGCGGCATCGGCGACCTGACGGCCGTTCAACCCGCCGGGCAGGCCGACATCGGTGATCAGCAGGTCGATCCGCGCGCCCGACTGGAGCAGCTTGAGCCCCGCCGGGCCGTCCTGCGCCTCGAGACAGGCATAGCCGCGATCGCCGAGCGCATCGGCGATCAGCATCCGCACCGAGGGTTCGTCGTCGATCACCAGCACGGTCTCGCCCGCCTCGACCGGAACCGAGTCGGCGGGCACCAGCGGCGCGTCGACTTCCTCCTCGCCATGGTATCGCGGCAGGTAGATGCACACCATCGTCCCCTGGCCGACCTCGGAATAGATGCGGACATGGCCATGGCTCTGGCGGGCAAAGCCATAGACCATCGACAGCCCCAGCCCGGTCCCCTGCCCCATCGGCTTGGTCGTGAAGAAGGGGTCGAAGACGCGCTCCAGATCCTCCTTCGCGATGCCGATGCCGGTGTCGCTGACGCATACGGTCACATATTGGCCGGGATCGAGCCCCAGCGCATGGGCGGTGGTGTGGTCGAGCCAGCGATTGCCGGTCTCGATCGTGATCCGGCCCCCGTCGGGCATCGCATCGCGGGCGTTGATGCACAGGTTGAGCAGCGCGTTTTCGAGCTGGTTGTCGTCGACCAGCGCGGGCCATAGCGCGCTGGCGGCAACGGTCTCGACCATGATGCCGGGACCTGCCGTGCGCTGGAACAGCTCGGTGATGTCGGCCAGCAGGCGGTTGATGACGATCGGCCGCGGAGTCAGCGTCTGGCGGCGCGAAAAGGCCAGCAGCCGGTGCGTCAGCGCCGCAGCGCGCCGTGCCGCGCCCTGCCCGGCCGCCAGATAGCGTTCGACATCGGCGGTCCGCCCCTGGGCGATGCGGGTCCCGATCATCTCGAACGCGCCGCTGATCCCGGCCAGGATATTGTTGAAGTCGTGCGCCAGGCCACCGGTCAGCTGGCCGACCGCCTCCATCTTCTGCGCCTGGCGAAGCGCCGATTCGACCTGCTCGCGCTCCGCCAGCGCCTCGGCGATGCGCGCCTCCAGCGTCTCGTTCAACGTCCGCATCGCCGCCTCGGCGCGCATCCGCTCGGTCACGTCGTTGAACAGCACCGCCACAAGCCGATCGGACGGGTCGCCGACCCGGAACGACGAGACCTCCAGATAGCGGCCGGTGGCAACCAGCTCGCGCTGGAACCGGATCGGCTGTCCGGTCCGCAGCACCCCGCCATATAGCTCGACCCAGCCATCGGCCTCGTCGGGCACCATCTCGCGCACCTTCTGGCCGACGACATTGGGAATGCCGGCATGGCGTTCATAGGCGGCGTTCGCCTCGATATGGATATAGTCCGACAAGGGGCCATGCGGTCCGTCGAGGAACTCGATGATGCAGAATCCCTCGTCCATCGATTCGAACAGCGCCCGGTACCGGCCATTGGCGGGCTCGGGATCGACGTTCGGGGCAGGACCTTCCGGTGGCGAAATGGCGCTCATCGTGCGGGCAAACTCGGAAACGGAATGAGGAAGTTGGCGGCCATAACACCGGAACGGTCCGATTATATCCCCACGGACCGCGGGTTATTTCGCCTCCGTCCCGATTTCGGATCCGAAACGGGCCATCAGCACCGGGACCAGCAACAGGGTGAGCAGCGTTGCCGAAACCAGACCGCCGATCACTACCGTCGCCAGCGGCTTCTGCACCTCCGCCCCGGCCCCATGGCCCAGCGCCATCGGAACGAAGCCCAGCGAGGCGACGAGCGCGGTCATGACCACCGGCCGCAGCCGCTGAAGCGCACCCTGCCGGGCGGCTTCGACCGGCGCCATCCCGGACGCGCGCAGGCGCTGGATGGCGGTCACCATCACCAGCCCGTTCAGGACCGCGACCCCCGACAGTGCGATGAACCCTGCCGCCGCCGAGATCGAGAAGGGCATGCCGCGCAGCCAGAGGGCCACCACCCCGCCGACCAGCGCAAGCGGAACGCCGGTGAAGACGATCGCCGCCTCGCGCATGCTCCCCAGCGCGCCGAAGAGCAGCAGGACGATGATCGCCAGGCAGGCGGGCACCACCAGCATCAGCCGCTCGCGCGCCGAGGCGAGATTTTCGAACTGGCCGCCCCATTGCAGATGCACGCCGGTCGGCAGCCGCACCTCGCGGGCAATCCGTGCCTCGGCATCCGCGACCACGCCGGCGATGTCGCGCCCGCGGACATTGGCCTGGACCACCAGCCGGCGCTGGCCATTCTCGCGGCTGATCTGGTTCGGCCCCTCGGTCACGGCGATCGCGGCGACGGTGGACAGGGGCACGAAGCCCCCCGATGGCGTCGCCACCGGGACCTGCGCCAGCACATCGGGATCGGCGCGCGCGGCGTCGTCCAGCCGGATCGTGACCGAGAATCGCCGGTCGCCTTCGAAGATCAGGCCCGCGTCGCGGCCCCCCACCGCGGCGGCGACCGTGTCCTGGACGGTGCTTGCCGCGATGCCCAGTCGCGCCATCGCGTCGCGATCCGGGCGGACATCGAGCATCGGCAGGCCTGACGCCTGCTCGACCCGCACATCGGCGGCGCCCGGCGTGTCGCGCAGGATCGCCGCGATCCGGCCCGCGGTGTCCGCCATCGCCGCGGGATCGTCGCCGAAGACCTTGACCGCGATATCGCCGCGCACCCCGGCGATCAGCTCGTTGAAACGCATCTGGATCGGCTGGCTGATCTCGAATGCCTGGCCCGGCAGGCCGGCAAGCACCCGTTCAACCCGCTCGACCAGTTCGGCCTTTGGCAGGCCCGGATCAGGCCATTGCGCCCGCGGCTTCATCACGACGAACGTGTCGGAAATGTTGGGCGGCATCGGATCGGACGCCAGTTCGGCAGTGCCGGTCTTGGAAAAGACGAACCGCACTTCGGGCAGGGTCGAGAGCCTCCGCTCGACCCGCGACTGCATCGCCTGGCTCTGCTCGATCGACGTGCCCGGCAGGCGCAGAAGCTGGACCGTCAGGTCGCCTTCGTCGAGTTGCGGCAGGAATTCCTGCCCCAGCGTGGCAAACAGCAGCGCCGCCGCGGCAATGCCCGCCAGGGCGCCGCCGATCACGATGCGCGGACGCGCGAGCGCCTGTTCCAGGCCGGGGGCATAGCCCCGCTTCAGCCAGCGGACGACGCGCCCTTCCTGTTCCTCGACTGGTCCAGTCAGCCAGGCGGCGATCGCCGCCGGCACGAAGCTGATCGACAACAGGAATGCGGCGATCAGCGCCAGGATCACCGTCAGCGCCATCGGCGCGAAGGTCTTGCCCTCGACCCCGCCCAGCATCAGCAGCGGGACATAGACCAGCATGATGATCGCCTGGCCATAGACCGAAGGGCGCACCATCTCGCGGGCGGCGGCGGCGATCGTGTCCAGCCGCTCCTGCCGGGTCAGCTGCCCGCCGGCCTCGTGCTGACGCTCGCCGATGCGGCGCAGCGCATTCTCGACGATGATCACCGCCCCGTCGACGATCAGCCCGAAATCGAGCGCACCCAGGCTCATCAGGTTCGCCGACACGCCCGCCTGCAGCATGCCGAAGCCGGCCAGCATCATCGTGACCGGAATGACCAGCGCGGCGATGATCGCGGCGCGGAAATTGCCGAGCAGCGCGAACAGCACGACGATCACCAGCAGCGCGCCCTCGCTCAGGTTGCGCGTCACGGTGGCGATCGTCGCGTTGACCAGCGCGGTCCGGTCCAGCACCGGCTCGACGATGATGTCGGGCGGCAATGACGCGTTGATCTCGCCCAGCCGCCGGGCGACGCCCGAGGCGACCTGGCGGCTGTTCTCGCCGATGCGCATGATCGCGGTCCCGACCACGACCTCGGTTCCGTTCTCCGACGCCGATCCGGTGCGCAACGCCTGGCCCAGCCTCACCCGGGCGACCGTATCCAGCAGGACTGGCACGCCGTCGCGCGTCGCGATCGGGGTCTTCGCCAGATCGGCGATCCCGGTCAGCCGAGCATCGGACCGCACCTCCAGCCCCTCGCCGTTGCGATTGACGGTTCCCGCGCCGATCGCGCCATTGTTCGCCTCGATCGCGCGGGCGAGCGCGTCGAGATCGATGCGCAGCGCCGCGAGGCGCTGCAGATCGGGGACCACCAGATACTGCTTCTCATGGCCGCCGATCGAATCGACGCCGGCGAGCCCGTCGACGTTGCGCAGCAGCGGCGCGACGATCCAGTCCTGCGCGGTGCGCAGATAGGTGGCGCGGTCGGCCTCGGTCTGGAGATGGTCGCCATCAGGCGTGACATAGCTGCCGTCGGGCTGAAGCCCCGGTTCGCCGGGCGCGTGCCGGTCGCCCGGTCGATGCGCCATGCGGACGGTCCACATGAACACCTCGCCCAGCCCGGTGGCGATCGGGCCCAGTTCGGGCTCGGCGCCGACGGGCAGGTCCTGTTCCACCGCGCGCAGCCGTTCGAGCACCTGGGCGCGGGCGAAATAGATGTCGGTCGAATCGCTGAAGACCGCGGTGACCTGCGCGAAGCCGTTGCGGCTGAGCGACCGCGTATGGTCCAGCCCGGGGGTGCCCGCCAACGCGGTCTCGATTGGATAGGCGATCTGCTTCTCGACCAGTTCGGGCGACAGGCCGCTGGCGCGGACATTCACCTGGACCTGGTTATTGGTGATGTCGGGCACGGCATCGATCGGCAGCCGCACCAGCGCGGCGGCGCCGATCGCGGCGGCGATCACGGTCAACAGCAACACCAGCCAGCGCCGCTCGACCGACAGGGTGACGATCCGTCCGATCATGGCTCAATGATCCCCATGATCGGCGTCGCCCTTGCCGAGTTCGGCCTTGAGCGTGAAGCTGTTGGTGGCCGCGATCCGCTCGCCGCCGGTCAGGCCGGAGACAATGATCACCCGCGGGCCGTCGCGCCTGCCCAGCGTGACGGGGACCGCACGGAACCCTGCGGGGGTCCGGACGAACACCGTCGGTCGGTTGCCGATGGTCTGGACCGCGTCGGCCGGAACGCTCAGCCGGTCGGCCGGCCCGGCGCCGGTCTCGGTCCGGATTTCCACCTGGACCGGCTCGCCGACGCGCCAGCGCCCGTCGCGATTGTCGAGATCGGCGATGACCCGCACCAGCCGGGTCTCGGAATCGAGGACCGGCGAGACGAACCGGACCCGAGCCTGCCCCTCGCGGCCGGGCGCCGCTAGGGTGAGCGTCATGCCGGGTTGCACCCGGCTGGCATCGGCGGGCGGCAACGACAGCGTGACGCTGATCCGGGTCAGGTTGGCGACTCGAAACAGCTCGGCATCGGCCGCGACGGTCTGGCCCAGCATCGCGGTGCGGCCGATTACCCGGCCACCGATCGGCGCGGCGATCACGATCCGGTTGAGGCCGCCGCGCCGCAGGCCCGATGCCGCCACCTGCTGGCGCGCCATGTTCAGGCTCACCTCCGCCTCGCGTGCGGCGGCGCGCGAGGTCTGGACCTCGCGCTCGGGCCGGTGCCCCTTGGCGAACAGCGCCTCGTCGCGGCTGAGATTGGCGCGGGCGAGTTCGGCGCGCGCCGCCGCCCGCTCGACCTCGGCATTGAGGGCGGCCGCCTCGCGGCTCTCGATCACTGCCAGCGTCTCTCCCCGGCGGACCGGGTCGCCCAGGTTGCGGGCGAGCGATACGACCCGCCCGCCGATCGCGGCCGAGACAATCTGGGTCGCCTGCGGATCCCCCTCGAGCAGCGCAGGCGCGGCGATGGTGCCCCCGCCCGATCCGCGTTCGGGCCGGACGAGCGTAATTCCGGCGGCGGCGACCTGATCGTCGCTCAGCGCGATCTCGCCCGCTGCCACATGCGGTTCGGCTTCGGTCTTGTTATGGCCGGCGGGCGCGCCGCCCTCGCCGCAGCCGGCAAGCGGCAGCAGCAGAAGCGCGGGCGCAAGCCGACACGACCATGCGGCGCACCGCGCCGCGATAGTGACGGTCATTTGAAATGCTCCTGATGATGATCATCGGCGCCGCGCAGGGGCGGCGGCGGACATCGTCAGGCGATCGGGGGCCTCAGCATCCGGGCAGCAAGCTGCTGGTCGAGGAGCCGTGCCGGGGTCATGCCGGGTGCCGCAGGCAGCGGACGCAGGGCGGACTGGCGGGCAAAGGCGAACTGCGCGCCCAGATCATGGCCATGACAGCCATGACCGCCATGCGGCACGCCGTGATCGATCCCGGTTTCGGGCTCGCCGGGCGCGGGTCGTTCGACATCGGCATCGGCCGGCGCCGAATGGTCATGCTCGTCATCGGCATGGAGCCAGCTACTGGCGACGCCGTGGCCCGATGTCTCGGCCGCATGGATCACCGACCCGTTCACGAGACCCGCGAGCAGGAACAGCGATGCAAGAAGGGCGAACAGCCGGCGCACCGGGTACCCTTAGCCGATCGGGCGCCCGTGAAAAAGGGCCGCCCGAGCGGAGCGGCCCTTCCTCGCGTGGTCCGTGCCGAGACGGCGCATGCTGTCGCGGCGCACGTCCGGGACCCTGGCGCAACGTGCGTTGCGCGATCGGGGTCCCGAGCCCGTGACGATTCGCGCAGCGGTCTCTTCAGGCCAGCGCTGCGACTGCATTCGCCCAGGCGTCAGCCTCGCCGTCGCGATCGATGCGGTCCTCGACCGGTCCCGCGATACCGTCGGCAATCTCGACCTGCGCGTCGTACAGGAAGGTGGCATTGCCCTCGATCGTGACGATCCCCTCGGCGCTCGCCGTCCCGCGAACCAGTCCACCCTTGTTGAAGACGGTCGTGGCTGCTCCGAACGGAACGCGGTCGGTCAGCCCGGCGGCATAGACCGACGAGGCCATCGCGCTGCCACAGCTATTGGTCAGGCCGACGCCGCGTTCGAAGGTGCGGACATAGAGGTCGGGCCCGCGCTGCTCGACGAACGAGACATTGGCCCGACCGGGGATCAGCGGCGGCGCTGCCTCGCACCATTCGCCAAGCGCGACCAGTTCGGCCTCGTCGACGCGATCGACGAAAGTGACGAGATGCGGATTCGGCATCGCGACCGCCACGAAGCTGCGCGCGCTGGGCAGGTCGGACAGCGGCCCGGTCAGGCCGACATCGGCCAGATCGGTCGAGGCAGGGCCGACGCGGGTACGGATCGTGGTTACGCCGGGCGCGAGATCGGCAACGCGGGCGACATCGGCGCTGCTCGTCTTCAGGCGGACGCGCGCAGTCTCGAGCCCCAGCGCCTCGAACCCCGCCCGGGCGACGCAGCGCAGGCCGTTGAGGCAGGTCTCGGCCTCCGACCCGTCCGAATTGAACATGCGCATGCCGAAGTCATGCTCGCCATCGCCCGCGGTCAGCAACAACAGGCCGTCACCGCCGGCCGTGCCGGCGCGATCGGCCAGCGCGCGGGCGACGACCGCCCATTCCGCATCGCCCAGCGACAGGGAGCGGGCGTCGATCAGCGGAAAGTCGTTCCCCGACCCGTGGCATTTGACGAAAGCGAAGCGCATGGCCGCCCCTTAGGACCGCCATGCGTCATGGGCAATCCGCTCAGGCAGCGGCGCTTTGCATCACCGGCCCGCCCATCGCGGCGACCGCCGCCTGGTCCTTGGCGATGATCGCGGCGAAACTGGGCCGGGCGTGGATCGCATCGACCCAGGCCGCGGTCTTCGGCCAGCGTGCGGGATCGACCCGGCAGTCGACACAGCCCAGGGTGGCGAACGGGCTGGCCACGGCGATATCGGCGAGCGTCAGCCGATCCTCGACCAGGAAGCCGCTTTGCGGGATCACGCCTTCCAGATAGTCGAGAATCGGCGGAAGGACGGCGGTTTCCGCTTTGTCGGCGGCGTCGTGATCGGGCTGGCCCTTCATCACGCGCGGGATCACGAAACGGTTGCCGAAGATCGCGCTGCCCGCGGCCATCACGATCGTGTCGGCCAGCTCGTCATACCAGATGGTGCGCGCCCGCGCCTCCGGGGCGGCCGGGATCAGGTTGGGATCGGGATATTTCGCGTCGAGATAGGCGACGATCGCGCTGGAATCGGAGATCGCGAAGTCGCCGTCGACAAAGCCCGGCATCTTGCCGAACGGGCTGGCCGCGGCGAACTCCGGCCCACCGCGGCCCATGCCGGCCATCCTGAGCTCCATATCGAGTCCCTTTTCCGCGCCGAACACCATCACCTTGCGCACATAGGGCGACAGGGTGGAACCGAAGACGATCATGGCCAAAGTCCTCTCCTAGAAATCGATGCGGCATCGTAACAGATAGGTTGCATTGGACAACTGGATAATAGGCGACAAGCGCGGCGTAGCGTGCAAGACCGGCGGTCGTGATCTCCCTCCTGCTTCTCGCCGTCATCGTCCTGGGCATCGTTGCGTATAACCAGCATCGCAACCTGGCCCGGCTGAGGCAGGACCTCGATCATTACGACCAGCGCCTGGGCCTGGTCGAGCGTCGCCGTGATAGCGGACTGCGCCCTGCCGGCCCGGCTATTGTCGACACACCGCCAGCTGAACCCGCACATCCGCAACGCGCGTCGCGCCCTGTCCCACCGGTGCCGGCGCTTGCCGCCGCACCGCAGCCGCGGGTCGATCGGCCCGCGCCACCGGCTCCCGCCCCCGCGCCGCAGCCGCGCCCGGCGATCAGTTTCGAATCTCTGATCGGCGGCCGCTTGCCGATCTGGATCGGCGGCGTAGCGCTGGTTCTCGCCGGCTTCTTCCTGGTCCGCTATTCGATCGAAGCGGGTCTGCTGGGGCCGACGACGCGGACGATCCTGGCAGCGATCTTCGCCGCGACGCTGATCGTCGGAAGCGAGGTCACCCGGCGGATCGCCGCCACCCGCGATGATCCGCGCGTGGCCCAAGCACTGGCCGGCGCCGGCGTCGCGAGCTTCTACGCCACGCTCTACATGGCGGCGGCGCTCTATCACCTGGTCGGCCCGGTCACCGGGTTCGGGTTGATGCTGGCGATCACCGCGCTGGCGCTGGCGCTGTCGCTGCGGCACGGGCCGCCGACCGCGATCATGGCGCTGGGCGGCGGGTTCATCGCTCCGCTCGTGGCGGGATGGAATGCGGCCGGCATCGGCCCGCTGCTCGTCTATCTCGGCCTGTTCACCGCCGCGATCTTCGGGCTGGCGGTCAATCGGCGCTGGGGCTGGCTGGCGCTGGCGGCAACCGGCGCGGGCTTCGCCTGGGTCAATTTCCTGCTGGCGATGCTGGGCGGTGGCGATCTGGCGACGGTCGGCGGGTTCGTCGTGGTCCTGGCGGCGGGCGCTAGCGCCGCGCTGCCCGCGACCGGCATCCGCACGCCCTGGCTGAGGCTGTTGCCGCTGGTGGCGGGACTGATCCAGCTGATCGCGATCGCCCCCGTGCTCCAGTTCGATGCGCTTGCCTGGAGCTTCTACCTCGTCCTTGCGGCAGCATCGCTGTTCCTGGCGTGGCGCGACCGGGTGTTCCTGCCGGGCGCGCTTGCCGCGATCGGCCTCCTGTTGCTGCTGGAGGCGCTGGCGCTCGTCCAGCCCGAGCTTGGCGTCACGCCGGTCGCAGCCGTCATCGCCACGGCGTTGTTCGCGGGTGCGGGGCACGTGCTGGCCCGCCGACATGCCGGCTGGGCAGCGATCGCGCTTGCCGGCACCGCCGGGCCGGTGCTGATCGCCCATGGCTGCGCGCGCGTGCTGCTGGCCCCGATCGGCTGGAGCGCGCTCGAACTGGTTGCCGCTGCGGCCGCGGCCAGCCTTGCCTGGCGCTATCGCGGCGAGCGTCTGGAGCGCATCCTCGTCGCAGCCACCCTGGTGGCCGGCCTGCTTGCCGCGATCGGACTGGGCGTGCTGGTGCCGACCGTCTGGCTCGCCCTGCCGCTGACGGCGATACTGGTCGCCGCCGCGCTCTGGGCTCGCAGGATCGAGGCGCCGACGCTGTTCGAGTTGCCGACGCTCCCGCTCGCCGCGGCGTTGATCGCCGCGACCCCGATCCTGGTCGCGCTGGCCAGCGCTATCAGCGCGTCTCTGTTCGGGCTGCCTGGCGGCTTCACCCTGCTTCCCGGTCCGGGCGAAGCGCTCCGTGCGCTGGCACTTCCGCTGCTCGCGGCATCGGCCTTGTTGCTGACCGACCGCCGCCAGTTCGGCAAGGCGCGCGCCGGGGTGGCAGGCGCGATCATCGCGCTTGCGATCCTGGTCGCCTGGGTGCTGGCGAAGCAGGTCCTGCATCTCGATACGCCCCAGGCACTGACGATGCAGGGCTTTGTCGAGCGGACGATCTTCACCCAGGCCTGTTTGGCTGCGGGCTGGGCGTTGCTGGTCCGCGCGCGCCAGCCGCGGCTGGGCTGGATCCTGATCGTGCTGGGGCTGTTTCGGGTCGTCTGGTTCGACCTGCTCGCGCTGAACCCGGTCGTCGTCGGGCAATGGAGCGGGCCGTTCGTCCCGCTCCACCTTGCAGCGACGGGCCTGTGGTTGCGAAGCCTGCCCGGCGCGCGCGAGCGTCGCCTCGACTTGGCGGGACTGGGGTTCCTCCTGCTGGCGGTCGCCGCGGCGGTGCGCTGGCTGACGCACGGCTGGTTCCTCACCGGCCCCGTCTCGACGCTGGAGAATGGCGCCTATTCGGCCGCCCTGCTGGTGGTCGCCTTGCTGTGGCTGTGGCGCGGTATCGCCGGGGAAGCGAAGCCGCTGCGCATCGCCGGCCTCGCGCTGCTGACGCTGGTGACGCTCAAGGTGTTCCTGATCGACGCGGCGGCACTCGATGGCATCCTTCGCATCCTGTCCTTCCTGGGGCTGGGGTTGGCGCTGATCGTGATCGGCTGGGCCTATGGCAGGTTCGTGGGCAAGGGCGCGGCGCCGGCGCCGGCAATTGCCGGCTTGCCGGAGCGGGAAAACTGAGAAAGACTCCGCAACCTGATGGGTTAGGGGAGCCGCAATGATCACCGCCATCCGCGAGGTGCGCCGGGCCAGGGGGCTGACGCTGGACGATGTCGCTCGCCGATGCGTGCCGCCGACCACGGCACAGACGATTGGCAGGCTGGAGACCGGCACGCGAACCGTTTCGGTCGGCTGGCTCAACCGCATCGCCAAGGCGCTGGGCGTCGAGGCATCGGACCTGGTGCGCGTGGCGGACCGGCCCGAAATTCCGGTGGCGGCCGTGCTCGACGGCGGCGGCGCACAGGCGCCCCGCCGCGACGCGATGCTGACCCCGGTCCGCGCCGAACCCGGCACCGTCGCGGTCAGCGTTGCGGGCGGAATCGGCGATTATCGCACGGGCGACGAGATCTGGTGCCGGCGACTCGATCCCGATGACTTCGCTGCCGCGCTCAATCGCGACGTGCTGGTCCCGCGCCCCGGCGGCCGGTTCCTGTTCGGCCGCCTGATCGGGCGCGAGCCGGGCGACCGGACCCCCGACGGCACGGGCAGGCTGCACCTGCTTCCGCTAGGCGCCGGCGCGCGTCAGCAGGTGGTCGCCGACCCCGCCTGGATCGGCTGTGCGGTCCGTCTCGTCCGGCCGCTCTGACCACAGCCTGACCCCTTGCCGAACGCGCGAAAGAGGCGCATTCGAAAGCGATCTGGAGGGGTATCTGATGGCTTATAAATTCGCTGCATTCGCCGCCGCCGCACTGCTTGCGGCAGCGCCCGCCCTCGCCGAGGAATGGGACTTCGTCCTGACCAACAGCACCGGCAAGGGCATCAAGACGTTCGAGATCTCGCCGGCCGGCGCCAACAAGTGGCAGGCGAACAAGGTCGATCCCGAAATGAAGCGCGAGCCCGAGGTCAAGAATGGCGGCCGCACCACCATTCATTTCGACAAGGAAGGTTCGCAGTGCAAATATGACCTGAAGGCGACCTTCGGGGATGGCGCGACTGCGGTATGGTCGGGCATCAACATCTGCGACGCCGCCTATGTCACGATCAAGTATGCGAACGACACGGCGACCTTCACGGTCAACTGATCTGCATCCGCGTCGCGGCGATCCGGACAGGCCGGCGCCGCGGCAGCGCGAGGGATCCTGATCTGGGTCCTGGTGGGCGCTGACGGGCTCGAACCGCCGACCCTCTCGGTGTAAACGAGATGCTCTACCAACTGAGCTAAGCGCCCGTATCTCGGGAAGCCGCGCTTTAGGCGGTTTTCGTCGCGCGTCAAAGCCCTGCGCGGTGATTATCGCGGCTTTTGCGTTGGCTCAGATGAGCGGCAGGCCCTGACGCCGCAGCGCCGCGACATAGGCGCGCATTCCGGCCAGCCCCTTGGGACTCAACGCGATATAGGCGCGCCGCCGGTCGCTGGGATCGGCGTTGCGTTCGAACAGACCGGCCTCGTTCAGCGTGCTGATCCAGCGCAATGCCGTGGTCGGCGGCACGGCGGCCGCAATGCACAGGCTGGACACCGATACCTGCCGCCGCTCCAGCGCCGAGGCGTAGAGGTCGAGCAGCATGTC
This sequence comes from Sphingomonas rustica, assembly GCF_039652585.1. Taxonomy (NCBI): domain Bacteria; kingdom Pseudomonadati; phylum Pseudomonadota; class Alphaproteobacteria; order Sphingomonadales; family Sphingomonadaceae; genus Sphingomonas; species Sphingomonas rustica. Next base: position 213,293 of record NZ_JBDIZK010000001.1, read on the forward strand.
CCAGGCCGGATCGGCGAACAGTTCGGCATCGAAATACTGGGCGCGCATTCGCCGCGCGCGGATCGCGGTGCGGATCTCGCGCGGGTTGGCATCCTCGACGCCGTCAGGATCTTCGCCGCGATAGCCGCGGCCGGGATCGCGGACACCCGGACCGGAAAGGTCGCCGCGGCTCAGCCGGGTGAGCGTCTCGGCGATTCGCGCGACCTCGTCCGCCCATCGTGGCGGTGCCACGGATTGCCGGTCCTCGCCCGTCTCGGGTGCAACCAGGCCGAAGCGCGCCGCAGCGATCGCCGCCACCCGCTCGGCCAGCGACGGCGCGCTCAGCACCTTCGCATTGCCGCTCATCAGCAGCGAGGTGGCGAGATCGATCTGGCCAGCGTCCACCGTTGCGACGATCGGCAATCGATGCTCCAGTGCGATCCGGTTGGCCTGCACCAGCACCGGCTCGACCAGCGCATCCGGTGCGCCGGTCGCCTCGATCACGATCATTCGTCCGTGCGGACGGGACAGAGCCGCCGATGCAGCGTCGAATCCGATCCGCTCGTCCACGCGGACTTCCGCCAGGGCGAGCGCTTCGGCCGCCACCCGGCCGCCTTCAACGTCGCCGGCGATGACAAGCGCCTCGGAGAAATCCAGCTCGAGGTCGGGCGCAACCGGCGCCGGCCGATACTCATCCGTCATGATTATCTCGAATCGACATCGGCTTAGGGATGCCGCACCGCGCGGGCCGTCGAGAGTCCGAGTTCCTCCGTTTCGGAGCAATCAGGACCGTCGACGACCCCGCGCGAGGGGAGAGGAAGCCGCGGGTTACTCGAAGATTTCCGCGGTGCGATAGGCGTCGGCCTCGGGCACGTCGCCCGTTTCGGCCAGCAATTCGCGCGCGGCGCTGCCGACCACGCCATAGCCGAGCACGAACGCCATCAGGGAGAGGACGAACGTGCCGATCACAAACATGATGACCGTCGCGACCGACCCCATCATCTGCGCCACCGCGAATTGCGCCGCCGTCGGGTCACCCGATCCAGCAGCGGCGAAGATCGCGGCGAAGATCGACCAGAAGAACACCAGCGCCAGCACCACAATCAAAAGCCAGACGACCAGATACGAGCCGAACAACGTCCAGAACCGGCCCTTGCCGAGCGCCCATCCTTCGTCGATCGCGATACGCCGGCGATGAAATGTCATCGGAAAGATCAGCGACAGACGAACCAGCACCCAGATCCACAGCGCGAAGAAACCGATCCCCAGCACGAATGTCAGCACGCCCGCGACGGCCGTGTTCTGGCCGGCGATCGCTCCGATCACGAATGCCACCACCATCGTCGCCAGGAGCATGAGCAGGTAGAGGATTACAATGCCGATGAAGAAGATGACCGCCAGCCCCAGCATGCGGAACTCGTCGCCGCCGATCCGCATGAAGGCGAAACTGCTTTCGCTGGGTCGCAGCATTGCGCGGTACACGGCATTGATCAGGATGATCGAGAGGAAGAACTGCAGCAGATACACGAGCAGAATCATCAGGAGCGCGCCCGCGCCGAACTGCCCCATGGCGGACGGATCGGCTGCCTGACCAGGCATGAATATCATGCTGGTGCCCAGCAAGAGACCGAACGCGGCGTAGATCGCGATCATTCCGACGATATAGGTGACGCCCCATATCGCTACCGCCCCCGGCCGTTCCCGGATCAGGCGGAACGTGCCGCCGATGATCGAGCCGACAGTCGCCATGTCATTCCCCCTACCAAAAATACCCTGGCCGGGATCGTGGCCTGAAACGCCCCCGTTAGTCCAGAGACTTAACGATCTCCTCTACCATCTTCTTGGCGTCGGCGAGGAGCATCATGGTGTTGTCCATGTAGAAGACGTCATTGTCGACGCCGGCATAGCCGACGCCGCCCATGCTGCGCTTCACGAACAGCACGGTCTTGGCCTTCTCCACGTCCAGGATCGGCATGCCGTAGATGGGCGAGCTCTTGTCGGTCTTGGCCGCCGGATTGGTGACGTCGTTGGCGCCGATGACGAAGGCAACGTCGGTCTGCGAGAATTCGGAGTTGATGTCCTCCAGCTCGAACACCTCGTCATAGGGCACGTTCGCTTCGGCCAGCAGAACGTTCATATGCCCCGGCATGCGTCCCGCCACCGGGTGGATCGCATATTTGACGCGGACGCCGTGCTCCTTCAGCTTGTCGCCCATCTCGCGCAGCACATGCTGCGCCTGCGCCACCGCCATGCCGTATCCGGGCACGATGATGACCTGTTCCGCCTGGCTCATCAGGAAGGCCGCATCCTCGGCCGATCCGCGCGTCCACGGCCGGTCGCTCGCCGCCGCGGCGGCGCCGCCCCCGGCGTCGCCGCCGAACCCGCCGGCGATCACGCTGATGAAGCTGCGGTTCATCGCCCGGCACATGATGTAGCTGAGGATCGCGCCCGAGCTGCCCACGAGCGCGCCGGTGACGATCATCGCGGTATTGTGCAGCGTGAAGCCCATCGCCGCCGCCGCCCAGCCCGAATAGCTGTTCAGCATCGACACCACGACCGGCATGTCCGCGCCGCCGATCGGCACGATCAGCAGGAAACCGATCAGAAAGCTGAGTCCGGTCACCGTCCAGAACACCCAGGGGCTCTGGTCGGTCAGGAAATAGCCGATCAGACCGAGGATCGCGGCCAGCGTCCCCAGGTTGATGATGTGGCGGCCCGGCAGCAGGATCGGCTTGCCCGACATGTTGCCGTTCAGCTTAAGGAAGGCGATCACCGACCCGGAGAAGGTGATCGCGCCGATCGCGACGCCCAGCCCCATTTCGATCCGGCTGACCTGGTGGATCACGCCATTCTCGGAAATGCCGAACGCTTCGGGATTGAGGAAGGCGGCTGCCGCCACGAGCACCGCGGCGAGGCCGACCAGCGAGTGGAACGCGGCGACCAGCTGCGGCATGTCGGTCATCGCGATCTTGCGCGCGATGACGAAGCCGATCACGCCGCCGATCGCGATCGCGCCCAGGATTTCGGGCAATGCCGCGATCTCGTGCGTGATCAGCGTGGTCACGACCGCCAGCAGCATGCCCGCCATGCCGAACCGGTTGCCGCGCCGGCTCGACGCCGGGTTGGAAAGCCCGCGCAGCGCCAGGATGAAGCAGACGCCCGACACCAGATAGGCGAGCGGGATCCAGGGGTTCACCTCATGCATCGGCTCAGCCCTTCTTCTTGTACATGGCGAGCATCCGCTCGGTCACGGCGAACCCGCCGAAGATGTTGATGCTGGCGAACACGACCGCGACGAGGCCGAGCCATTTGGCGCTCGCGCTGCCCCCGGCCGCCGCGGCGATCAGCGCACCGACGATGATCACCGACGAGATCGCGTTGGTCACCGCCATCAGCGGCGTATGCAGCGCCGGCGTGACCGACCAGACGACGTAATAGCCGACGAAACAGGCCAGCACGAAGATCGAGAGGATCGAGATGAAGTCCATGATAGCCCCCTTCGTGCGTCAGCCGAGTAGCCGCGCGTTCACCACCTTGCCGCCCTGGGTCAGGCGGATCGCATCGCCGATTTCCTCGTCGAGCACCGGCTTGCCGGCGTCCTTGTCCCAGAAGGCCGAGAGGAAATTGTAGAGGTTGCGCGAGAACAGCGCCGAGGTGTCCGCCGCCAGCCGCGACGGCACGTTGCGGTGGCCGACGATGCGGACGCCGTGGCGCTCGACGATCTCGCCGGCGACCGCGCCCTCGACATTGCCGCCCTGCTCGACCGCCAGGTCGACGATGACGCTACCCGGCTTCATCGTCGCGATCTGCGCGTCGCTGATCAGCCGCGGCGCAGCGCGGCCGGGGATCAGCGCGGTCGTGATGACGATGTCCTGCTTCGCGATATGCGACGATACCAGCTCGGCCTGCGCCTTCTGATATTCCTCGCTCATCTCGGTGGCATAGCCGCCCGAGCCCTCGCCCTCGATACCTGCGACATTCTCGACGAAGATCGGCTTGGCACCAAGCGACTGGATCTGCTCCTTGGTCGCGGCGCGCACGTCGGTGGCGGAAACCTGCGCGCCCAGACGGCGCGCGGTCGCGATCGCCTGGAGCCCGGCAACGCCGACGCCCATCACGAAGACCTTGGCGGCGGAGACGGTGCCCGCCGCGGTCATCATCATCGGAAAGGCGCGGCCATATTCGGCGGCGGCGTCCAGCACTGCCTTGTAGCCCGACAGGTTCGACTGCGAGGACAGGATGTCCATCGACTGCGCACGGGTGATGCGCGGCATGAATTCCATCGCCAGCGCTTCGAGCCCTGCCGCGGCATAGGCGTCGACCCTGGCGCGCTCGCCAAAGGGGTTCAGCCCGGCGACGACCCAGGCACCCGGCGCCACGCCGGCAAGCGTCGCGGGATCGGGGCCCTGCACCCCCAGCACGATGTCCGCGCCGCCCAGCACCGCGCCGCGATCGCCCACCGTCGCTCCGGCTGCCGCATAGCCCGCATCGTCGATCGATGCCGTGGCGCCGGCGCCGGCCTCGACCGCCACCTCCGCGCCCAGGGCGACGAACTTCTTGACGGTCTCGGGCGTGGCCGCGACCCGGCGTTCGCCGGCCGCGACTTCCTTCAATACCGCGATCTTCACCTCAGCTGGCGATCAGCACGACGACGCAAAGGGCAACCACGACGCAGATCGCGGTGCCCCAGGTCATCATCGTGACGAAGCCGCCCCAGGTCTGGGTGTGCTGCTTGATCTCATGCGTCGAGTTCGATTCGTCGGCCATGTGATCTCCCCTGATGTGCTGTTGCCGGACTTCCTAACCGCGCTGCGCCCTCGCCTCAAGGGCCGCCCCCTAATTCGCACTTAAGCTGAACTTTACCTCTGTTTCCTATCCGGACTGCTCTGAAACGGGACAGTGGGGACGAGATACAGCGAAATGACGCGAAACGGGCAACGCCTTATGATGCTGATCGACGACGAGCCGGCGCAGCGCCGCCTGGTCGGCGCGATCGCAGCGCGCCGCGGCTGGCGCACCGTATTTGCGGGCGACGCGGAGACTGCGATCGCCACGCTGGGCACGCCCGACGGCATGGCGCTCGATGCGATCCTGCTCGACCACAGCGCGCCCGACTTCGACGCTGCCGCGCTGATCGCCGAACTGCGGGTGCGACGCCCCCTGCTGCCGATTCTGGTGCTCACCGCCAATGATTCGGTTGCGGCCGCCGTTTCGGCGATGCGGGCGGGCGCGACCGATTTCCTCGTCAAGCCGCTGGCGGCGGAACGCCTGCTCGCCGCGCTGGAGGCCGTGCTGGGCGGCGAGGCCGATGGCGAATTGCGCCCGCTCAGCGAGAAGCTGTCGACCCCGCTCGCCTTTGACGAGATCGTCGGGTCGGCCCCGCTGTTCCGCGCGGCGCTGGCGATCGCCGCCAAGGCAGCGCGCGCGCGCGTGCCGATGCTGATCGAGGGCGAAAGCGGCGTCGGCAAGGAAGTGGTAGCCGAGGCGATACACGCGGCTTCCCCGCGCAGCCGCAAGGAGATAGTCCGCGTCAATTGCGGCGCGATCCCGTCCAACCTCGTCGAATCGGAATTGTTCGGGCACGAGAAAGGTGCCTTTACCGGTGCATTCGAACGCAAGATCGGCCGTTTCCAGGATGCGGACGGCGGCACGATCTTCCTCGACGAGGTCGGCGAAATCCCGCTGGACGCACAGGTCAGGCTGTTGCGCCTGCTCCAGTCGGGCGAGATCCAGCCGATCGGCGCGCGCCATCCGCGCGAAGTGGACGTCCGCGTCATTGCCGCCACCAACAAGAGCCTTGCCGCCGAGGTCGAGGCGGGACGGTTCCGCGAGGACCTTTATTACCGGCTCAACGTCGTCCAGGTCATGATCCCGCCGCTGCGCGACCGCACGGGTGACATCCCCGCGCTTGCCCGCCACCTCCTGGCGCGAATCGCCGAACAACCGGGCCTGCGTCCGCTGGGCATCACCGACGAAGCGCTTGCCTTGCTCGGCAGCTATGACTGGCCCGGCAATGTCCGGCAGTTGCAGAACGCCTTGTTCCGCGCCTCGGTTCTCTGCGAGGGCGATGGCCTGACCCGCGCCGACTTCCCCCAACTCGCCCAGCTCTCGCTCGGCCGGCCGGCGAGCACCACCGGCGGCCAGCCCTCGGGGAATGGCGGCGTCACGCTGTTCCGCGCCGACGGCAATCTGCGCACACTGCACGAGATCGAAGCGGACGTGATCCGCCTCGCGATCGGCCATTATCGCGGGCGGATGACCGAGGTTGCCCGGCGCCTGGGGATCGGGCGATCGACGCTGTACCGCAAGCTCGTCGAGCTGGGGATCGATCAGAGCGCGGCTTGACGCGACCGGCGGCCGCTCAGCGGCCGACCAGCGCCTGATCGCGCAGTCCGCGCCAGACGCGCAGCGCCTGCGCGGTTTCGAACACGTCGTGGACGCGGATGAGCTGACAGCCGAGATCGGCCCCCTTCAGCGCAAGCGCGATCGATCCGCCCAGCCGCGCCTCGGCCGGTGCCTCGTTCGACAGCGCACCGATCATCCGCTTGCGGCTCGCGCCCAGCAGGATCGGGCACCCCAGGCCGTGGAACAGCGCCAGGCCGTTGAGCAGCGCCAGATTCTCCGCCAGCGACTTGCCGAACCCGATGCCCGGATCGACCAGGATGTTCGACCGGTCGACACCGGCAGCGACCACCGCCTCGACCCGCGCCTCCAGCCAGTCATAGGTGTCGATCAGGACATCGCGGTAATTGCCGCCCATCACGCCGCCATGCGGCCCCTTTCGCGGGTCGGGCGAATGCATCAGCACCACCGGGCACTCCGCCTTGACCACCACGTCGAGCGCGCGGTCGTCCCACAACAGCGCCGCGACATCGTTCACGACATGCGCGCCGGCGGCCAGCGCCGCTTCCATCACCCCCGCCTTGCGCGTGTCGATCGAGACGGCGGCACCGCTGCGCGCCAGCCGCTCGATCACCGGGGCGACCCGCCTGATTTCTTCGCCTTCCCACACGGTTTCCGCACCGGGTCGCGTGGATTCGCCGCCGACATCGATGATCGCGGTGCCGGCGATGGTCATATCGACCCCGGCGCGTGCGGCGGCCTCGGCATCGTCGATATGCGCGCCGCCGTCGGAGAAACTGTCTGGGGTCAGGTTCAGGATCCCCATGACCAGCGGCTGATCGAGCCGAAGCGTGCGGTCTCCCAGTGCCAGCGGCGGCCGCGGGGACGTGATGCGCGCGGCGATCGCGTCCAGCACAGGGTCGCATAGCCCGGCCAGGTCGGCCACGGGGAGCGTCGTCTGCGTGATCCGCTTTCCGTCCTGGACCGCGATGACGTCATAGGCAGCAAACCAGCTGAGCCCCCCCGCCAGCCGCACGACCTGGCCGTCGCGACCGATCGGCGTGTCGACGAACTGCGTGGGGAGGAGATAGCGCCTGGCGGAGGACGGAAGGTCGATCATGCCGCCTCTCTTAGCCTCGGCCCGCGCCCTTGGCGACGATCCTGCGCGGCGTCGCGCAGCGTGCGGAAGATCCGACGATCAGCCCTCGCGCTTCGCCCGGCTCACCAGCAGCTTGTCGATCTTGCGCTCGTCCATGTCGACGATCTCGAACCGCCAGCCCTGGGTGACGAAATGCTCACCTTCGTGCGGCAGGTGCTTGAGGATGGCCAGCGCCAGGCCGGCGACCGTCGCATAGTCGCGGTCCTCGTCCAGATCGAGGCCCAGCCGCTCGGCAAGCGAGTCCGCCGGGGTCTGGCCCGCGACCAGGAACGATCCGTCCTCGCGAACGACGATATTGGGATTCTCGCCGGGGGTCGCGTCGGATGCCTGTTCACCGGCGATCGCGGCCAGCAGGTTGGCCGGCGTCACGATCCCTTCAAAATGGCCATATTCGTCATGGACGAAGCCCATCGGCACCTCGGCGCGACGCAGCGCCCCCAGTGCGTCCATCGCATCGACCTGGTCGGGCAGGACCGGTGCGGCGCGCATCAGCGCGCGCAGGTCGAGTGCCTCCCCGCGGATCATCGCCGCGACGATGTCGCGCGACTGGACGACGCCGACGACAGCGTCGATCGACCCGTCGCCGACCGGCAGGCGCGTGTGCGGCGTCGCCACCAGCGCCGCGCGGATCCCGTCATTGTCGAGGTTGAGGTCCAGCCAATCGACTTCGGTGCGCGGCGTCATGACTTCGCGCACCGGACGATCGGCCAGCCGGACGACGCTGGAGATGATCGATCGCTCATGCTCCTCGATCACGCCCGATCGGGTCGCCTCCGCCACCAGCAGGTGGAGCTCCTCGGCAGTGACGCGATTTTCCGATTCGCGGCTCAGCCCGACCAGGCGGAAGACCAGCGCGCTGCTCCGGTCGAGCAGCCACACCACCGGGGCGGTCGCCTTGCTGAGCCACAGCATCGGCACCGCGACCAGCACCGCGATCGGCTCTGGCGAGCGCAGCGCGAATTGCTTGGGCACCAGTTCGCCGACGATCAGCGAGGCATAGGTGGTCAGCGCGATGACGATGGTGAAGCCGATCGTCTCGGCAGTCTGCGGCTCGACGCCGAAAAGCTGGATCCGCGCCGCCGTCGGGCTGCCCAGGCTCGCGCCCGAATAGGCGCCGGCGATGATGCCGATCAGGGTGATGCCGATCTGCACGGTCGACAGGAACCGGCCGGGATCCGCCGCCAGGGCCATCGCGGTGCGCGCGCTGCGCTTGCCGGACCGGGCCATCGCCTCGATCCGCGCCGGGCGCGCGGACACGATCGCAAGCTCCGACATCGCGAAGACGCCATTGAGTGCGATCAGCGCGAGGATGATCGCGACATCGATCCAGGGGAAGGGTGGAAGCGGGTCCATCGATTCGCGCCAGCCATAGCGGCAAGCCGATGCCTTTCACAACCGCGCATCTCGCAAGCAGGATCGGCTTTCGATGCGCAAGCGGAACAAGACTCGCGCGAAACGGGTTTCACCTCGATAACCAGGAACCAGGGGAGTCTTCCAATGCGCACTCGCTTTCTGATCGCAACCGCGCTGGGCGCGGCGCTGCTGACCGGTGGTTGCATGACCGATCCGGTGACCGGCGAGCGACGGGTGTCGAACACCGCGATCGGCGGAATCACCGGTGCGCTGGGCGGCTATCTGCTGGGCGACATCGTCGGCGGCCGCAACGACCGCACCGAAAAGCTGGTCGGTGCCGGGCTTGGCGGCCTCGCCGGCGTCGCGATCGGATCCTATATGGACCGGCAGGAGCGCGAACTGCGCGAGCGGACCGCGGGCAGCGACGTGCAGGTGATCCGCAACGGCGACGACCTGATACTGCGCATGCCGTCGGGAATCACCTTCGCCACCGACAGCGCGACTATCGATCCGCAGTTCCGCCCGACGCTCGACCGGGTGGGTGAAGTGCTCGGCCAATATGACCAGACCTATGTCGACATCTATGGCCACACCGATTCGACCGGCGCGGATGCCTATAACCAGACGCTGTCGGAGCGTCGCGCGCGGTCGGTCGCCGACTATCTCTCGACCCGCGGCGTGCGCAGCGTTCGGATCGCCACCCGCGGCTTCGGCGAGACCCAGCCGATCGCAAGCAACGACACCGAGGAAGGCCGCGCCGCCAATCGCCGTGTCGAGATCAAGCTGGTGCCGATCGAAAACGGCCGCTGATCGCGGCCGTCAGCCGCGGCGCTGCCTGAAGAAGTCGCGGAGCAGCCCGGCCGCCTCGCTTTCGCCGATCCCCGAATAGATTTCGGGGCGGTGATGGCAGGTCGGCTGGGCAAAGACGCGCGCACCATGTTCGACCGCGCCGCCCTTGGGGTCGGCAGCGCCATAATAGAGCCGGGCGATACGCGCATGGGCGATGGCGCCGGCACACATGGCGCAGGGCTCCAGCGTCACCCACAGGTCGCAATCCTCCAGCCGTTCGCGACCCAGCAGCCGTGCCGCCTCGCGGATCGCCAGCATCTCGGCATGGGCGGTGGGGTCGGTCAGCCGGCGCGGCGCATTCGCCGCAACCGCCACGATCCGGCCGGCATGGACCAGGGCGGCGCCCACCGGCACTTCGTCCGCTTCCGCGGCCGCATGGGCGGCATCGAGCGCGGCGCGCATCGGATCGGGGAGCGGGAACATGGCGACGACCTAGCCCAGGCCGATGCCCGCGTCACCCGTCACACCGGCGCGGCCGATCCACGACCGGAAGCGACCAGCCACAGGGCATGGGCCATGCCGGGCACGAAGCCGAGCATCGTCAGACCGATCGTGATCCAGAAGTTCCGGGATGCTCCACCCGAGAGGTAGGTCGCCAGCGGCGGCGCGAACACCGCCGCCGCGATCCTGCCCGGGCGGGGCGCGATCACTTGTTGTCGACCGGGGTGCCGTCGGCCTTCTTCACTTCGATCGCCGGCACCTCGACGGTCTTGTTAGTCGTGGTCAGATCGATCGAACCGGTTTCCGCCTTCACCTTGGGCATCTGGCCGCCGTCGACGCTGACCTTCGGCATCTGGCCGGACTGCATCTGGACGTTGAGCAGGCCGCTGTAGATCAGCACCACAGCGATCAGGGCAAGCAGGCCTACAAGGATCAGAATTCCGCGCATTGCAATCTTCCCCATCGAATCGTTTGCGTAATAACGCCCGATTGATCATGAGGGTTGCGCGTCGACATACAGATTCCCGGTCGAATCGGTTGACGCACTGTCCCAACCGGGGTATCGGCGCGGCCTTTCCGGCCCGGGTCTGCCCAGGTCAAAACCAGGATTTACAGCGATGTCGCGCATTTGCGAGCTGACCGGCAAGGGCCGGCAGGTGGGTAACAACGTTTCCCACGCCAACAACAAGACCAAGCGGACTTTCCTGCCCAACCTGCAGAATGTCACGCTCCTGTCGGATTCGCTGGGCCGCAGCGTGCGCCTTCGCGTGTCGACCCACGGCCTGCGCTCGGTCGAGCATGTCGGCGGCCTGGACAATTGGCTGCTGAAGACCCGCGACGACGACCTGTCGCTGCGCTGCCGCCGCCTGAAGCGGGAAGTCCGCAAGGCGTCGACCGCCGAACAGGCGGCCGCCTAACCCATTCCGCTCCATGCGGATTGCGAGCCCGTTCTCCCGTGCGGAGAGCGGGTCTTTCGCGTGACCGGCTCAGGGCGTTTCCAGCCTGAACTTCAGCAGCAGCGATTCCTCGAACCACAGCTGATTGTCATCCGACGCGATCCACAGGATCGTGTCCTCGCCCTCCCGCGTCACCGCCAGCGCTTCGAAATTGTCGTGCTGTACCGGCGCGGCGAAGGTCGCGATCTCCTGCCCGCGCACGACCGCATCCTTGCGCACCTTGCGTCCGTCGACGATCACCAGCTTGGCGGTGAACAGGTCGCGCAGCGTCACCCGGCGGTTGAGGATCAGCAGCCGGCCGTCGGGCAGTTCCGCCATGTCGGTCGGGTCATAGCCCTCGGGCGGGACATAGGACCATCGCTCGAACGGCGTTCCGGCCTCGGCAGGATCGCCCAGGAAGCGCAACGCCAGACGCGCGTCGCGTCGCGCCCTCGGCCGTGACATCTCGCTGATCACCAGAAAGACGCCGCTGCGCAGGCGGACCATCGATTCGGGACCGCCATTGACCGCCCAGTTCGCCATCGGCTCCGGTTCGGCATGCGCCTCGAACCGGCCATCCGCCGCAAACCGCCAGATCGCATTATATTGTTCGAACCCGACCCAATATTGTCCGGTCGCCGGATTCCAGGTCAGGGATTCGCTGTCGCGATCGATTTTCAGCCAGCCGGTGCCCGGCCCGCCGCTCAGGTCGCCGAACGAGACGTCTCGCGGAATCCAGTCCTTTCCCATGCGAAATCGCAGGACATTGCCGGCGTCGCTGACCAGCATGAACCGGTCGCCATCGATCTTCATCGCCGAAAAGCCGCCAAAGGGCGGTTGGGTGCCGCGCAGGCGGATGCCCCCCAGATAGGTCAGCGCGCCGAGCCGGGTGCGTGTGGGATCGGAGCGATCGAGCGGGACGCGATCGACCATCAGCACCTCGCCCGGCTTGAATGACTCGAGCGGCTCCGGCCCCGATGTCGGGAAGTTCAGCCAGAACAGGATGAGGATCAGCAGCCACGCACGCATCCGCCGGTCATAGCCGCTGCCCCCGGCGGGGACAGCGCAGAAAGCTGAACCTCAGATAACAAGTGCGTTCAGTTTCGAATCACGGGAACCGGATTAGATCCGAATCGTTGTTGGCGTACGAGTTCCCCTCGCGTGGTGTATCGAGGGTAGAGGGCCGGTCCGAAGGACCGGCCCTCTTCGTTTGTGCGGCACGGGGCCGCACCCCGATCAGTACATGTGCTGGCCGCCGTTTATGCTCAGCGTCGATCCGGTGACGAAACCGCCCTCTTCCGAGCACAGGAACGTCACGCCCCGCGCGATCTCGGTCGCCTGTCCCAGTCGCCCAACCGGGATCTTCGCCACGATCTTCTCCAGCACCTCGGCGGGAACCGCCGCGACCATGTCGGTGTCGATATAGCCCGGTGCGATCGCGTTGACGGTGACGCCGGCACGTGCGCCTTCCTGCGCCAGCGCCTTGGTGAAGCCGTGGATGCCCGACTTCGCGGCGGCATAGTTCACCTGGCCATATTGGCCAGCCTGGCCGTTGATCGATCCGATATTGACGATCCGGCCCCATTTGCGGCTGCGCATGCCGGGGAAGGTGGCGTGCGCCATGTTGAAGCAGCCGCCCAGGTTGATGCGGATCACATCCTCCCACATGTCGCGGCTCATCTTCAGGATCGTGCCGTCGCGGGTGATGCCGGCATTGTTGACGACGATGTCGACCGGCCCCAGCGCCGCCTCGACTTCCGCAACCCCGGCGGCGCAGGCGTCGAAATCGCCCACGTCCCATTTGAACGCCTTGATCCCGGTGCGCTCGGTAAACTCGCGCGCCTTCTCGTCATTGCCGCCGTAATTGGCGGCAACCGTCACACCCTTTTCCTGAAGCGCCAGGCTGATCGCTTCACCAATACCTCGGGTCCCGCCCGTTACGATCGCCACGCGTGCCATTCAGCTTCCTCTCTAGACTAGGTAGATTTACGCAGAGGCTAGGCGGGCTCGATCCAGCCTGCAAGTTCCCGCCGCACCAGATTCGACACCATTTCCATGCCTGCTTCGCTGTCGTTGAGGCAGGGAAGATAGGCGAAGCGTTCCCCGCCCGCGGTCAGGAAGCTTTCCTGCCCGCGGATCGACAGTTCCTCGAGCGTTTCCAGGCAGTCGGCGGAAAAGCCGGGCGCCAGAATCGCGACCCGTTTCTTTCCTTCGCCGGCCAGCCGGACCAGGGTCGTGTCGGTCGCGGGCTCCAGCCACTTGGCGCGGCCGAAGCGCGACTGGAACGCGACCACCAGCTCGCGACCCATCGCTTCGGACAACAGCCGCGCCGTCTTGCGGCAATGGCAATGATAGGGATCGCCCAGCTCCAGCGTGCGCTGCGGCATGCCGTGAAAGCTGGCGACGATCGCGTCGGGTTCGAAATCGAGCGACGCGAGCGACGTCTCGACCGAGACCTTCAGCGCGGCGATATAGCCGGCATCGTCGAAATAGGGCGGCAGGGTACGCAGCGCCGGCTGCCAGCGCATCTTCGCCAGCGCGGCGAACACCATGTCGTTGGCGGTCGCGGTCGTCGCCCCGCAATATTGCGGATAGAGCGGCGCGACCAGGATCCGCTCGCACCCGCGCGCCTTCAGCGCGGCGAGCCGGTCGGCGATCGCCGGTCGGCCATAGCGCATCGCATGATCGACGATCGCCGCCTCGCCCAGCACCGCCTGGAGCGCGCGTGCCTGCGCTGCGGTGATCGCCGCCAGCGGCGATCCGTCCTCGCGCCATACCTGTTGATAGGCATGGGCCGATTTTTTCGGACGGGTGGTGAGGATGATCCCGCGCAGGATCGGCTGCCAGAGAAGCGGCGGTATCTCGACCACGCGCCGGTCGGACAGGAACTCGGCGAGATAGCGCCGCACCGCGGCAGCGGTGGGCGCGTCGGGGGTGCCGAGGTTGATCAGCAGAACGCCGATCTTGCCGGTCGCGACCGGTGGATGGTCAGGCGGAAGGGTCATTCGATGTCCGACAAGAGGGGGAGCGAGCGGAGGCGAACGCCGCTTGCCGCCTGGATGGCATTGGCAATGGCGGGCGCGACCACCGGCACGGCGAGTTCGCCCACCCCGCCCGGATCGGCATCGCTGCGCACGATCTCTACGGTGATGTCGGGCGTATCCGCCAGCCGGGGCAGCGACAGGTCGGCAAGGTCGTCTACCGCCGCGAAATTGTCGGTGAAGCCGGTCGATGCGCCGATCGTCGCGGCCAGGCCGAAGATCAGCCCCCCCTCGATCTGCTGCTGGACCAGGTCGGGATTGATGATCCGGCCGACATCGACCACCGCAACCATCCGGCCGACCTTGATCGTCCGCCCGGTCAGTTGCGCCTCGGCCAGCAGTGCGACATGCGATCCGCGGAAGCTGTGGCAGGCGATACCCTGGCCGCTGCCCGGCGCGCCGCCCTGCCAGTTGCCCAGCTGTGCCGCGAGCTGAAGGCAGCGCGCCAGCCGCGCATTGCCGCCCAGCATCGCCATGCGGAACACCAGCGCGTCGACCTCGGCGACATGCGCCAGTTCGTCGATGAAGCTTTCGGTGAAGAACGCGGTGTAGCTGTGCGAATCGGACCGCCAATGGCCGGTCGGCACCCCGAGTTCGGCCGGATGGTGATCGATCGCATAATTGGGAATGGCATAGGGTGGGATCGCACCGGCGACTGCCGAGGGGTCGGTCGCCCCCGGCAGCGCGAGCGAGGTCGCCACCACCGGGTCGCTTCCCAGCAGCCGCTCGGCCAGCTGCCGCCCGGTCGGCGGCGCGGCGATCTTGGCCAGCCAGCCCGACACCGTCTTCGCGCCGACGACCTTGCCGGTCATCCGCGCCGCGGCGGCGGGACGGAAACGGTCATGGCGCAGATCCTCGACGCGCGACCAGGTCAGCTGGACCGGCCGCTCTATCTTGGTCGCGATCACCGCCGCCTGAGCCGCGACCTGATGCTCCAGCTTCGCGCCGAACGACCCGCCCGCCATCACCGGGTAGATGACGACATCGCCCTCGCCGAGCCCCACCGCACGCGCCGCGGCGGCCCGCGCAAGGGCCGGTGCCTGGGTCGGGAGCCACAGCGACAGCCGCCCCTGGCTGAACGACGCGGTGCAGGTCATCGGCTCGATCGCGGCATGGACCGCAAGATTCACGTGATATTCGGCCGAAACCACCCGCGCGCCGCGAAACTCCCCGGCAAGGTCGCCCGATTCGGCGATCCGCACCCCGTCGGCATCGAACGCGCCGCCCAAAGCCGCGGCGATCGAATCGTCGTTGACCACTGTCTCGGGCACCTGGAAGCGCGGGCGCATCGCCTCCAGCGCCCGCTCCGCCGCCCACCAGGTATCGGCGACCGCCGCCACCCAGTCATTGGTGCGCACGACCGACCGCATGCCCGGGATCTTCCCCGCCGCCGCCTCGTCGACCCGGGCCAGCCCCGCCGAACCCACCTGCCCCTGGCGGATCGAGGCGAAGACCATGTTCGGCAACCGGATGTCGCCGGCGAAATTGGCGCTGCCATCGACCTTCGACGGAACGTCGAGCCGGGGCACCGTCTGGCCCTGGAGCCGGTTGGCGTCGCCGCTGCGCAGCGGCACCGGCTCGGCGACGCTCTGTCCGGCAGCATCGCCGGCGACCTCGCCGAAGCCGATCTTCTGGTCGCCGTGAACCACCTGACCGTCGGCGGTGCCGCAGGCCTGCCAGTCGACGCCCCAGCGCGCCGCCGCCGCCTTGCACAGCGCGACGCGCGCCGCGGCGCCCGCCCGGCGCAGCACATCTTCGAAATTGCGGATCGAGCTCGACCCGCCGGTCAGCACCAGCGCCGATCGCGCCGCATAGGTCCGCCGGAGCGAGTCCGACAGCCCGCCCAGCGCCGTCTCGAACAGCGTCGCCGCACCCAGCGCATTGGCATAGAGCGGGTTGAGCGGTGCCGGCTCGACCCCAACCTGCGACCAGGACGCGCCCAACTCGTCGGCGATCACCTGGGGAAAGGCGGTGAAGACGCCCTGCCCCATTTCCAGCTGCGGCACGGCAACGGTGACATGGCCGTCGGTGCCGATCTTGATCCAGGCGCCGAACAGCGTCTCGTTCGCATCGGCGGTCAGGTTCGGCAAATAGGTGCGCGGCCAGACCGCCCAGGCGACCAGCAGGCCCACGCCCGCACCGCCGCCGATCAGCAGGCTTCTCCTGTCCAGCTTGAGCTTTCCGGAGCCCGCCTGCTCTCGCCTTTCCGCCATGCCGGCTGCTCTATCGTGCGGTCGCGCGGCGCGCCAGTGACCGAAATGGTGTATCATTTATACAATACACTTGGGTTTGCCGCCGTCGGGGGGTAAGGACGGGCGACATACCGACCCCGGGGGACCGACCACCGTGCTGCTTTCCGTGCTTTCCGCCGCTGCCTCCGACCATCTCACCTATGCCGGCCTCGGGCTGGATCCGGTGGCGCTGAAGATCGGCAGCTTCGCGATCAAATGGTATTCGCTCGCCTATATCGCGGGCATCCTGATCGGCTGGTGGTATCTGCTGCGCCTGCTGGCGCAGCCGGGCGCGCCGATGTCGCGGCGTCACGCCGACGACCTGGTCTTCTACGCGACCTTGGGCATCATCATCGGCGGGCGGCTGGGCTATGCGATCTTCTACGACCCCGCGCTGCTGGTGAACCCGCTTCAGTTCCTGAAGCTGTGGGAAGGCGGCATGTCGCTGCACGGCGGCGTCATCGGCACCACTGTCGCCATCCTGTGGCTGTCCAGGCGCAACGGCCTCAACTGGCTGCGCGTCCACGACTATGTCGCCTGCTGCGCCCCCTTCGGCCTGTTCTTCGGCCGCCTCGCCAATTTCGTGAACGGCGAATTGTGGGGCAAGCCGAGCGAAATGCCTTGGGCGATCGTGTTCAACCGCACCGTGGAAGCCGGCCTTGTCGAACCCGCCCGCCATCCCAGCCAGCTGTACGAGGCGGGCCTCGAGGGCCTGGTCCTGTTCGCGATCCTCGCCTGGATGTTCTGGCGGACCAAGGCGCGCTACGAACCGGGCAAGCTCGTCGGCGTCTTTCTGCTCGGCTACGGTGCCTTCCGCTTCTTCGTCGAATTCTTCCGCGAACCCGACAGCCAGTTCAAAAACACCGTCTTCGAGACCACGATTCACATGGGCCAGCTGCTGTGCCTTCCGATGATCGCGGGCGGCATCTACCTGATCCTGACCGCGAAGAAGCGCCGCCAGCGGGTCGAGCCGATCGCGGGCAGCGAAAGCGTCGCCTGACGCGCAGTCGCGGGGCCTCCCCAAGGCCGATGCGAGACGATAGGGGGGAATGGTGACCGACGCCGAACCCCTTCTCGCCGAACGCCTGTCCCGCGCGATCACCCTGGCCGGGCCGATTCCGCTGTCGCAATATATGGGCGCGGCAAACGCCCATTATTATGCGACGCGCGACCCGCTGGGCGCGCGCGGCGACTTCACCACCGCGCCCGAGATCAGCCAGATGTTCGGTGAACTGGTCGGCCTGTGCCTCGCCGACCTGTGGGACCGCGCCGGCCGGCCCGAGGCGCGCTATGTCGAGCTTGGCCCCGGGCGCGGCACGCTGGCCGCGGATGCGCTTCGCGCCATGGCGCGCGGCGGCCTGACTCCGCCGATCCATTTCGTCGAGAACAGCCCGACCCTGCGCGAGGCGCAGAAGGAACGCGTGCCGGCCGCGGAATGGAGCCTCGACCTGCTCGGCATCGCTGAGGATCGACCGCTGCTGATCGTGGCCAATGAATTCTTCGACGCGCTTCCGATCCGCCAGTTGGTGAAGACGGCCGAGGGCTGGGTCGAGCGGCTGGTCGCCTGCCAGGACACGCTGTTCCTGCCGATTGCCGGAACGCGTTCGTTCGATCAGGTCATTCCCCCCGCCTTGCGCGACGCGCCGCCGGGCTCGATCCTCGAAACCTCGCCCGCCTCGGTCGCGATCCTGCGCGCGCTGGCCGGACGATTGCTGGCTCAGGGCGGCGCGGCGATCCTCATCGACTATGGCTATTCGGGGCCTGCGATCGGCGACACGCTTCAGGCGGTGCGCGGCCACGACTATGCCAATCCGTTCGAGACACCGGGCGAGGCGGACCTGACCGCCCATGTCGATTTCGGCACGCTGCGCGAGGCGGCGGAGGTCGAGGGACTGACCGTTCACGGCCCCGTGACGCAGGGTGCGTTCCTCAGGTCGCTCGGCATCGATGCGCGGGCCCAGTCCCTGGCGCGCGCTCAGCCCGATCGCGCCGCCGATATCGCAACCGACCGCAACCGCCTGGTCGAGGACGATCAGATGGGCGACCTGTTCAAGGTGCTCGCGCTGACCGCGCCCGGCTGGCCGGCACCCGAGGGATTCCGATGATCGACTATCGTCCCGCCGTCGCCGCCGACGGCCCCGCCCTGTCCGCCACGGCGAGCGAAAGCTTCACCGAAACCTTCGGCCATCTCTACCGGCCCGAGGATCTGGCCCAGTTTCTCGACCAGACGTTCGGCCCGTCGGGCCTGCCCAGCCAGATCGGCCACCCCGACTTCACCATCCAGGTCGCCACCGATGCGGGCCGCGTCGTCGGCTTCGCCAAGGTCGGGCCGGTCGCCTTTCCCGGCGACTGGTCGGACAGCGATATCGAGCTGTACCAGATCTATGTCCTGTCCGGCTGGTTCGGCAGCGGGATCGGCGCAGCGCTGATGGACTGGGCGATCGAGACCGCACGAGCGCGCGGGTTCAGGCGCCTGGTGCTCAGCGTGTTCGTCGACAATCACCGCGCCCGCCGCTTCTATGCGCGATACGGAATGCGCGAGGTCGGCCGGTACGAGTTCAAGGTCGGAACCCATGTCGACGAGGATGTGCTGATGGTGCTCGACCTGTGAGCGAGGGGGTGGAAGTCGTCCGCGCCCGCGCGCTGGACGGGGTTGCGCATGGCTTTCTCGGTCGGCGCGGCGGCGTATCGACCGGGATCCTGTCGGGACTGAATGTCGGAACCGGATCGAGCGACGATCCCGCCGCGATCGCCGAAAACCGCCGGCGCGCGACCGAGGCGGTGGTGCCGGGCGGCCAACTTGCGACGGTGTTCCAGATCCATTCGGCCGAGGCGGTGGTCGCCACCCGCGCCTGGCCGCTCGACGCCCGGCCGCACGCCGATGCGCTGGTCACCGACCGGCCCGGCGTGGCGCTGGGCATCCTGACCGCCGACTGCGCGCCGGTGCTGTTCGCCGACCGCGAGGCGGGCGTGGTCGGCGCCGCCCATGCCGGGTGGAAGGGGGCGATCGGCGGCGTCACCGATTCGACCATCGCGCTGATGGAAAGCCTGAGCGCGCAGCGCGAACGGATCGTCGCCGCGATCGGGCCCTGCATCGCTCGCGCCAGCTACGAGGTGGACGAAGCTTTCCTGCGTCGCTTCGCCGAGATGGATCCGGAGAACGAGCGCTTCTTCGCGGCGGGGCGGCCCGATCACTATCAGTTCGACCTCGAGGCCTATGTCGCCCATCGCCTGGCAACGGCAGGCGTCCGCCGGATCGAGGCGCTGGGCGAGGACACCTATGCCCAGCCGGATCGTTTCTTCAGCTATCGCCGCTCCACCCACCGATCGGAGCCCGATTACGGACGGCAGATTTCGGTGATTGGTATCATTTGAGACGTTTCTTGAGCGTCTCGCATGCGTTAGAGCGGGACCCAAGGAGACTTTGAATGACCGACGAGACCGAAGCCGAGCTGACCGGCACCACCCCGCGCGTCCGCCCCAAGCCGTCGATCGACGAAGTTGGCGGTCGCAAGCTGAAGCCGTCGACGCTGATGATGGGCCATGGCTACGATCCCGTCCTGTCGGAAGGCTCGCTGAAGCCGCCGGTGTTCCTGACCTCGACCTTCGTCTTTCCCAATGCGGCCGCGGGCAAGCGCCATTTCGAGGGCGTGACCGGCAAGCGTCCCGGCGGTGCCGAGGGTCTCGTCTATTCGCGCTTCAACGGGCCGAACCAGGAAATCCTCGAGGATCGCCTGGCAGTCTGGGAAGAGGCCGAGGATGCGCTTGCCTTCTCGTCCGGCATGTCGGCGATCGCCACGCTGTTCCTGTCGATGGTGAAGCCGGGCGACACGATCGTCCATTCGGGCCCGCTCTATGCCGCGACCGAGACGCTGATCGCCCGCATCCTCGGACGCTTCGGCGTGCACTGGCTCGACTTCCCCGCCGGCGCCACCCGTGAGGAGATCGACGCGGTCCTGTCCAAGGCGGCAAGCGGTAACGTCGCGCTGATCTATCTCGAATCGCCCGCGAACCCGACCAACGCGCTGGTCGATGTCGAAGCGGTCGCCGCCAGCCGCGACGCGATCTTCACCGGCGCGAACAAGCCGCCGATCGCGATCGACAACACCTTCCTGGGACCGCTCTGGGCGCAACCGCTCAAGCAGGGCGCGGACATCGTCGTCTATTCGCTGACCAAATATGCCGGCGGCCATTCGGACCTGGTGGCGGGCGGCGTTCTCGGCACCAAGGAGCACATCAACACCATCCGTTCGATGCGCAACACGATCGGCACGATCTGCGACCCGAACACTGCATGGATGCTGTTGCGCAGCCTCGAGACGCTGGAACTGCGGATGAGCCGCGCGGGCGAGAATGCCGTAAAGGTCTGCGCCTTCCTGCGCGATCACCCCAAGGTCGAGCGCGTCGGCTATCTCGGCTTCCTCGAAGAGGGCAGCCGCCAGGCCGACATCTACAACCGCCACTGCACCGGCGCCGGCTCGACCTTCTCGCTCTACCTGAAGGGCGGCGAGAAGGAGGCCTTCGCCTTCCTCGATTCGCTCAAGATCGCCAAGCTGGCGGTCAGCCTGGGCGGGACCGAGACCCTGGCCAGCCACCCGGCGGGAATGACCCATTTGTCGGTGCCCGAGGCGCGCAAGCAGGCGCTGGGCATCACCGACAATCTGGTGCGCATCTCGATCGGCGTCGAGGATGCCGACGATCTGGTCGCCGACTTCGAAGAAGCGCTGAAGTCGGTCTGACGAGGCGGGCCCCGGCGAAATCCGGGGCCAACCGCCGCCGATCAGCCTTTTCGTGCTTCCGATTCGTCGATCAGCGTCAGCACGTCGCCGATCAGGTCGCGCATCGCGATGCGTGCGCCGTCCGGGTCCCCCGCCTGGATCGCGTCGCGCACCGCGGCGTGATCGGAGACGCTGGCGCTGCGGCCCTTGATCCGGTTGGTAAAGCGGATCGACGTGCGCAGCGCGGTGGTCACGACATCGCGAAACTGGATGTAGAACGGGTTGCGCGACGCCCGCAGGATCGCGACGTGAAAGGCGATGTCCGCCTCCAGCGTATCGTCCAGCCCGCGCTCGGCCGCTTCCATCCGCGCCAGCCCCTCGCCGATCCGCTCCAGCTCCGCATCGCTGGCGAACCGCGCGGCCAGCGCCGCCGCCTCGGGTTCGATCGCGACGCGCAGCTGGTTGAAATGCTTCAGCAGTTCGACCGAGAATTGCCGCTCGAGCAGCCAGCGCAGTACGTCGGTGTCGAACAGGTTCCACGACGCCGTCGGCTGGATCACCGTTCCCTGGCGCGGACGCGCGCTCAACAGTCCCTTGGCGGTCAGCATCTTCACCGCCTCGCGGGTGACCGACCGGCTGACGCCATGCTGCTTGGCGAGTTCCGCCTCGGTCGGGAACGCCTTGCCGTCGAAATGCCCGGTGACGATGGCGCGACCCAGGCTGTCCAGCATACCATAGGTGAGATTGCGCCCGAGCTGGGGACGGGTGTCCTCCAGAGCGAGCCTAGACATGTCGGCCAACCGCCACTCCCCTTCGTTTCTCTGTGCCCGACGTCTACCGGATGGTCGGACGAAGCGCTAGACAAGACCAATTAATAAGATAAATGAACGATGACGCCGCCGGTTCGGCCGAAGCGGTCCGGGGAGGGTAAGCCGTGACGAGTCTCTCGCAAATCGATATCATCGTGGTCATCGCCTATGCGATCGGCATCTTCGGGCTCGCCCAATGGGTCAGCCGCGAAAAGGCGGGCCACGCCAAGGACACGTCGGACTATTTCCTCGCCTCCAAATCGCTTCCCTGGTGGGCGATCGGCGCGTCGCTGATCGCGGCGAACATCTCCGCCGAACAGATCGTCGGCATGTCCGGGTCGGGCTATGCGGTGGGCCTTGCGATCGCGTCCTACGAATGGATGGCGGCGCTGACGCTGCTGATCGTCGGCAAATATTTCCTGCCGATCTTCCTGAAGAACCAGATCTACACGATGCCGCAGTTCCTGGAACAGCGGTACGGCAAGGTGCTGCCGATCATCATGGCGGTGTTCTGGCTCATCCTCTACATCTTCGTGAATCTGACCTCGATCATCTGGCTCGGCTCGATCGCGGTGAACAAGGTGGCCGGCATCAACCAGGACGCGGCGCTGATCGCGCTCGGCCTGTTCGCGCTGCTCTATCAGCTCTACGGCGGCCTCAAGGCGGTGGCGCTGACCGACATCGTCCAGGTCACGCTGCTGGTGCTGGGCGGGCTGGTCGTATCCTATCTGACGCTGAACCAGATCGGCGGCGGCCAGGGCGTGCTGGCCGGCTTCGACGTGCTGACCAGCCGCGTGCCCGAGAAGTTCGACATGATCCTCGAACCCGACAATCCCTTCTACAAGGACCTGCCCGGCATCGCCGTGCTGGTCGGCGGCATGTGGATCGCGAACCTCAGCTATTGGGGCTTCAACCAGTATATCATCCAGCGTGCGCTTGCGGCCAAGAACCTGGGCGAAGCGCAGAAGGGCGTCGTCTTCGCCGCCTATCTCAAGCTGCTGATGCCGGTGATCATCGTCCTGCCCGGCATCGCCGCGGTCGTGCTCGCGCCCGACCTCGCCAAGCCCGACGAGGCCTATCCGACAATGATGCGGCTGCTGCCGCCCGGCCTGCTCGGCCTGGTGTTCGCCGCGCTGATCGCAGCGATCATCGCCTCGACCGCCAGCAAGATCAATTCGATCGCCACGATCTTCACCCTCGACCTCTATGCCAAGGCGCGCGGCATCAAGACGCGCGGCGAGGACGGCGCCGTGACCTCCGCGGGGCAGGAAAAACACCTCGTGCTGATCGGCCGCATCACCGCAGCGATCGCGATCGTCATCGCGCTGCTGGTTGCCCGGCCGCTGCTCGGCAATTTCGATCAGGCGTTCCAGTTCATCCAGGAATTCTCGGGCTTCTTCACCCCGGGCATCACCGTGATCTTCCTGCTCGGCCTGTTCTGGAAGCGGGCGACCGAAGCCGGCGCGATCGTCGCGGCGGTCACGTCGCTCCTGCTGTCCGCCATCTTCTGGTTCCCCGCAGCCTGGGGCGGCAGCGCGACGCTGAACGCCGTGCCGTTCATGAACCGCATGTCGATCGTTTTCTTCGCCGCGCTGGCCCTTGCGGTGCTGGTCAGCCTCGTCCGGCCCGTCCCGACCGGCAGCAACCGGGTCACCATGGAAGGCGTCACCTTCTCGACTCCGCTGCTGTTCAACATCGCCAGCGCGCTCGTCGTCGTGATCCTCATCGTCCTGTACGCGACCTGGTGGTGAGCTTCGCCGGCACCTTCCTCGCGATCGACTGGGGGACCACCAATCGCCGCGTCTTCCTGATCGAGGACGGCCAGGTCGTGCGCACCGAACGCGACGGCCGCGGCGTCACCGCGGTGCAGGATTTCGAAGCCGAAGCAGCCGGCATCCGGGCACGCTTCGGCGACCTGCCGATGCTGATGGCGGGGATGGTCGGATCGAATATCGGCTGGCGGGCGGCGCCCTATGTCCCCGCCCCTGCGGGCATCGATGCGCTGGCGGCGAAGCTGCTGCGGATCGACGCACGCACCGCGATCGTCCCCGGCGTATGCGCCGCGGATCCCGCGGACGTGATGCGGGGCGAGGAAGTGCAGCTGCTGGGCGCGGTGGCCGCCGGGCTGGTGCCGGGCGATGCGCTGCTGGTTCAACCCGGCACCCATTGCAAATGGGTCGACATGCGCGGCGGCGCCATTGCCGGTTTCCGCACCGCGATGACCGGCGAGCTGTTCGCCCTGCTGCGCAGCCATGGCCTGCTGGCGACCCAGCTGGGCAGCGAGGTCATCCCCGGCCCCGCCTTCGCCGCCGGCGTCGAGGAGGGGCGAAAGCGCGACCTGGCGGCTTCGCTGTTCGGCATCCGCGCCGCCCGGCTGCTCGGCCAGCGCGACGACGCCGATGCCGCCAGCTATGCCAGCGGGCTGCTGATCGGCAGCGATGTCGCCGCCCGGCTGGAAGGCCGCAGCGGCCAGACGCTTTATATCCTGGCGGATGCGGCGCTGGGCGACCTGTACCGCGCGGCGATTCAGGCCAATGGCTGCACCGCGCATCGGGTCGACAGTCACGACGCGTTCGTGTCCGGCATTATCGAGGTAGCGAGACGATGAGCTTTACCGACGCGTTCGACGCCGCATTTGCGCGGCTGCCGCTGGTGGCGATCCTGCGCGGGGTGCAGCCCGGCGAGGTGGAGGCGATCGGCGAAGCGCTGGTCGCCTCGGGCTTCGACCTGATCGAGGTGCCGATGAACTCGCCCGATCCGCTCGACAGCATCGCCCGCCTGGCGACGCGCTTCGCCGGACGCGCCGTGATCGGTGCCGGCACGGTGCTGCGCGTCGATCAGGTGCGGGCCGTCCAGGACGCGGGCGGCACGATGATCATCTCGCCCAACGCCAATGTCGAGGTGATCCGCGCCAGCGCAGCGGCTGGCCTCGTCTCGCTGCCGGGCATCGCCACCCCCAGCGAGGCGTTCGCCGCGATCGACGCCGGCGCGACCGCGCTGAAGCTGTTCCCCGCCGAGGCGGCGAGCCCCGCCGTGCTGAAGGCGATGGGCGCGGTGTTGCCCAGGGGCACGCGCATGCTGCCCGTCGGCGGCATCTCGCCCGACACGATGGCCCCCTGGCTGGCCGCGGGCGCGGCGGGCTTCGGTCTGGGCTCGGCGCTCTACAAGCCGGGCCTGTCGGCGGACGAGGTCGGCGCCAACGCCCGCGCATTTGTGAGCGCCCTGCGCGGCTGAGCGACCCCCCGCCCCTGTTCCGCCTTCGCCGCCGCTTTGGTGCCGAATAATCGGGATCACCGGTTGCCGCGACGCCCGCCTTGGACTTACACTTGTGTAAACAAGAGGGAGAGGGAGAGGGTGATGCAGGATCCGGAAATCGGCTTGCTGGCCGACAGCGCGGCGCGGTTCTTCGAGCGGGAGGCGACGCCCGAGCGGATTGCGAAATGGCGCGAGGAGGGGCGCGTCGAGCGCGCCTTCTGGCGCCAGGCTGGCGAGGCCGGCCTGCTCGGCGCATCGATCCCGACGGAATATGGCGGCGGCGGCGGCGATTTCCGGCACGACGTCGCCCTGGTCGAGGAAGTGGCGAAGCACGGCGTCGAGGGATTCGCCCTGTCGCTCCACAATGTGATCATCCTCCCCTATGTCCTGGCGCACGGGACCGAGGAGCAGAAGCACCGCTGGCTGCCCAGGCTGTGCTCGGGCGAAAGCGTCGCGGCGATCGCGATGAGCGAGCCCGGCGCGGGATCGGACCTGCAGGCGATCCGCACGACCGCGCTGAAGGACGGCAACGGCTATCGCATCAACGGCGCCAAGACCTTCATCTCGAACGGTCAGATCGCCGATTTCGTCATCGTCGTCGCCAAGACCGATCCGGCCAAGGGCGGCAAGGGCGTGTCGCTGCTGGTGGTGGAAACCGACCAGGCCGAAGGCTTTCGCCGCGGCCAGGCGCTCGACAAGATCGGCCTGGACGCGCAGGACACGTCGGAGCTGTTCTTCGACGATGTCTGGGTGCCTGCCGAAAATCTTCTCGGCACCGAGGAGGGACAGGGATTCCGCCAGCTGATGGCCGAGCTGCCGCGCGAACGGCTGATCATCGCGGTCGGATCGGTCCAGACCATGGCCAAGGCGGTCCAGGTCACCAGCGACTATGTCAAGGAACGCCAGGCCTTCGGGCAGCGCATCTTCGACTTCCAGAATACCCAGTTCAAGCTGGCCGAATGCAAGGCCAAGGCGGAGGTCGCGCGCGTCTATGTCGAGGATTGCGTCCGCCGCTACATGGACGGGACGCTCGACCTGACCACTGCGGCAATCGCCAAGCTGTGGGTGACCGAGGCGGAATGGGAGGTCGTCGACGCCTGCCTCCAGCTTCATGGCGGCTATGGCTATATCAATGAGTATCCGATCGCGCGGATGTGGCGGAACGCGCGAGTGCAGCGGATTTATGGCGGATCCAGCGAAATCATGAAGTTACTGATCGCCCGATCGCTGTAACGCCGGGATCGCCTTTTCCGGCACTTTCCGCTACGGAAGTGCAGGTGAACCTGCAGCGCTCCTGGTGGTCGGCGTTCGCGAGCTTCAGCATCGCGGTCGCGCTGTTCGTGTCGCTGCTGCCACAGGGCGTGGCGGTGGCCGCCTATGAGCGCGCTGCGTTCAGCGAGCATGACGCCGGGATCCAGCTGCTCGTCCCCGATCGCTATATCGACGGGCGACGGCTCTCCAAGGACTGGCGGCCCGAAAGCAATCGCAGCGACCTCGACGGCGGCGCCTTGCTGCCGATCGATCCGCAGATGCTGGCCGGCGTTGAGCCGGTCGGCAGCGTACCGGCCGCGGCCACGGCGTATCGAATCGAGCTGCATCGCTGGCGCCCCCGGGCCCAGCCGCGGGCACCGCCCCTCCCCTGACCTTGTCCTGATCGACGCCGGAACCGTCCGGCGACCCATCATATTCGGCGTGCCCCGTTCATGACGTGCGGACGCACGCCAGCAAGGCAATGAAGATGATTATCGAACATGAAGCCACCTCGCGCGCGCTTGATCGCCGCAGCGGGGCCGACGTCACGACGGACGCGATCGAGGATATCCTGCGTCGCTATCCCAAGGTCTTCCAGGTCGAGATCGACCGGGCCGTGATGTTCCTGTCCAGCGCCCCGGTCCTGCAGCGCGCGGTGCTGTCGGCACGGCCCGGCATGCAGGCCAAGATCGACCGGCTGCGCCGCGATCACCCCAAGGCGTTCCGTAACGGGTCGACGGGCTATGTCCTTGTCGGACTGCTCAGCGCGACGGTGATCCTGCTGGGATATCTGGTCTCCGGCATCGGCTGACCGGACCGGCCGCAAGGGCGGATGCGTTCGGCGCGTCCGCCCTTCGCGGGGCGCCGTCCCGGGGTTGAAGCCGCCGGGTGCGAGGCGTACCTCGCGATCATGAAGAATTCCGACTCCGCTGCGCTCGACCATATCGAGACGCATCTCGACGACGCGATCGAACGGCTCTTCTCGCTGATGCGCGTCCAGTCCGTGTCCACCGACCCGGCCTATGCCGAGCAATGCCGGCGTGCCGCAGCGCTGCTGGCCGAAGAACTGGCCGGGATCGGCTTCGATGCGCGGGTCGCGCCCACGCCGGGCCATCCGATGGTCGTCGCCCATTATGACGGGCCGGGACCGCATATCCTGTTCTACGGCCATTACGACGTGCAGCCGATCGACCCGATCGAGCTGTGGACGCGCGATCCGTTCGACCCCTCGCTCGAATCGCGCGACGATGGCAGCCGCATCATCACCGGCCGCGGCGCCAGCGACGACAAGGGGCAGCTGCGCACCTTCGTCGAGGCCTGCCGCGCGTGGAAGGAAACCACCGGCTCGCTTCCCTGCAAGATCACCATCCTGTTCGAGGGCGAGGAGGAGTCCGGTTCGCAGAGCCTCGACCCGTTCCTGCGCGAGCATGCCGAGGAACTGCAGGCCGACTTCGCGCTGATCTGCGACACGCTGATGTGGGATCGCGAGACGCCCGGCCTGACGATCGGCCTGCGCGGCATGGCCGCCGGCGAAGTCACGGTGCGCGGCCCGTCGCGCGATCTCCATTCCGGCCTCTATGGCGGCCCGGCGCGCAATCCGATCCAGTTGCTCGCCACCATCCTGGGCGAGATGAAGGACAAGGATGGCCGGGTCACGCTGGCCGGTTTCTATGACGGCGTCCATCCGGTCGGCGACGCGGTGCGGGCCGATTGGGATCGGCTGGGCTTCGACGGTGCCGAATATCTGGGCGAAGTCGGCCTCAGCCAGCCCGCGGGCGAGGCCGGACACGATGTCCTCGAACAGGCGTGGGCGCGGCCGACCGCCGAGGTGAACGGCATCTGGGGCGGCTATACCGGCGAAGGCTTCAAGACCGTCATCCCGGCCGAGGCACATGCCAAGATCAGCTTCCGCCTGGTCGGCGACCAGGACCCTGACAAGGTCTGGGCGGCGTTCGAGGCGCATGTCCGCGACCGCCTGCCGGCCGACTGCACCGCCGAGTTCAGCCTGCGCGGCCCGGGCAGCCGCGCGATCACCGTCCCCAGCGACAGCGCCGCGCTGCTCGCCACACGCGAGGCGCTCGATGCCGAATGGGGCAAGTCGGCGCTGCTCGGTTGCGGGGGCTCGATCCCGGTCGTCAACTCGATCCGTTCGATCCTCGACATGGACACGGTGCTCGTCGGCTTCGCCCTGCCGGACGACAATATCCACTCCCCCAACGAGAAGTACGAGCTGAAGAGCTTCCACAAGGGCATGCGCAGCTGGGTGCGGATCCTGGGCAAGCTCGGCGAGATGGCCGATGCGCGCGATGCGGTCGCCGCGGCCTGATCCGGCGGGCCGACGCTCCGGCCGGAGCGGTTGACGTGGCCGTGCGGGCGGACGATAGCGGGACCATGGTTCCCCTTTCGTTCGCCGGCCACGAGTTCATGGCGCTGCCCGAAGGCGCGCTCTACTGGCCTGCGCGGCGCGCGCTGCTGGTCGCCGACCTGCATTTCGAAAAGGCGAGCTGGTTCGCGGCACGCGGCCAGATGCTGCCGCCCTATGATTCGATCGCGACGCTGAGCGAGCTGGAGGCGCTGGTCCTGCGCACCGACGCGCGCGAGCTGTGGTGCCTGGGCGACAGCTTCCACGATTCGCTCGGGTGCGAGCGCCTGCCCGATCGCGCGCGGGCGCTGCTGACCGGCCTGACCGGCCGCCTCGACTGGCGCTGGATCACCGGCAACCATGATTCGAGGTTCGTCGATCACTGCGGCGGCACGATCCTGGAGGAAGCCGAGGTCGACGGCCTGCTGCTGCGGCACGAGGCCGATCCCCGCGAGCTGCGCCCCGAGCTGTCAGGCCATTTCCACCCCAAGCTGCGCGTGTCGGTGCGCGGACGCCAGGTCTCGCGCCGCTGCTTCGTCGCGACCGGCGCCAAGCTGATCCTGCCGGCGTTCGGCGCGCTCACCGGCGGCCTCGACGCGCATCATCCGGAGATCGTGCGCGCCGTCGGCCGGCGTGCCGAGGCGCTGATCGCGCTCAACGGGAAGCTGCTGCGCTTCCCGATCGCCGCCTGAACGCGCGGCTCAGAGCTTTCCGAACACGCCTTCGAACCCCGCCAGGTCGTCCTTGGCGAGATAGCCTGCCTGCTCGATCCAGCGATCGCGCGCCATGCGCCCCTGGAAGTCGCCAAGCTGTGCGTCGAGCGCTTCCGCCGCGCTGGGCGAGAGCGACGCGATCTGCTCGAAACGGGTAATGCCCAGGCCGTTGAGCCGCTGTGCCAGCCGCGGCCCGACGCCCTTCATGCGCGTCAGGTCGTCCGTCGCCGGCTCGGCCGATACCGGCTCGGCGAGATCCGCTGCCAGTGCGGCGGGGCCGGCATCGAGCGGCGCGGCCGCGGCGATCGGCTCGTCGGCCAGCGGCGACGGGGCGGGCGCCTCCTCGACGACCGGCTCGCGGGTCGGCGGCGGCGGCGCGGGTTCCGGTTCCGGCGCCGGCGGCGGTGCGATCGGCGGCAGCGGGCGGGCAGCGGGCAGATCGGCGAAGGGCGACGCCGCCTCGGACGGGCCTTCATGGATCTCGTTCTGCGCTTCCAGCGCGCGGCGGGTGTTCGCCGCGCGGCGCGCGCAGACCGCGCCCCACCACAGGATGGCGACACCGATGATCACGCCGATGCCGATGATGACGAACGGCAGCGTCAGCCATACGGGGCCGCCGGGCAGCAGCGGAGCGGTCGATTGCAGCATTTCCATCGCGGGCGCCTTCCCAGCTTGGTGTCTCGAAACGTCTCAAAGACATAGCGCCGGATCGTGCCGCGTCCAGCGCGCAGCGCCCCGGCGATCAGCCCTGTTCGCGCTCGACCTCGCGCCAGCCGATGTCGCGGCGGCAGAAGCCGGTCGGGAAGTCGATCGCATCGACCGCGCGATAGGCGGCCGCCTGCGCCTCGCGGACCGACGCGCCGGTGGCGGTGACGGTCAGCACCCGCCCGCCGCTGGCGACCAGCCGGCCGTCCGCCAGCCGGGTGCCCGCATGGAACACCCGCGCGCCGGTCGCCTCGGCCGCGTCGATCCCGTCGATCCTCCCACCCGCCTCGGGCGTGCCGGGATAGCCGTTCGCCGCCATCACCACCGTCAGCGCGGTATCGTCGGAGAAGCGCGGCGGCGCGCGTCCGGCCAGCTCGCCCTTCTCAGCGGCGACCATCCATTCGAGCAGGTCGTCCTCCAGCCGCATCATCAGCACCTGGCATTCGGGATCGCCGAAGCGCGCGTTATATTCAATCAGCTTGGGACCGTCGGCAGTCAGCATCAGCCCGGCATAGAGCACGCCCGAATAGGGATTGCCCTGCCGCGCCAGCGCCTCGACCGTGGGGCGGACGATCTCGTCGATCGCGCGCGCCTCCAGCTCGGCGGTCAGCACCGGCGCGGGGCTATAGGCGCCCATGCCACCGGTGTTCGGACCGGTATCGCCCTCGCCGACGCGCTTGTGATCCTGCGCCGATCCGAACGAGACATAGGCGGTGCCGTCGGTCAGCACGAACAGGCTCGCCTCCTCGCCCTCCAGGAACTCCTCGATCACCACGCTGCCGCCGGTGCCCGAGAAGATGTCGGCGATCGCCGCTTCGGCATCCTCGCGGGTCATCGCGACGGTCACGCCCTTGCCCGCGGCCAGGCCGTCCGCCTTCACCACCACCGGCACGCCGAAATCGTCGAGCGCGGCCAGCGCGCCGTCCTTAGATTCCGCCCGCGCATAGGCGGCAGTCGGGATATTCTCGCGCGCGCACAGATCCTTGGTGAAGCCCTTCGACCCCTCCAGCTGCGCGGGAAAGCGGTTCGGCCCGAACACGCCGATCCCCATCGTGCGCAGATTGTCGCCCAGCCCCTCGACCAGCGGCGCCTCCGGCCCGACCACGACGAACTGGATCGAATGGCGGATGCAGAAATCGATCAGCGCGCGGTGATCGCCCGCCGCGATGTCCGCAATCTGCGCATGCTGCGCGATGCCGGGGTTGCCCGGCGCGGCATAAAGCGTATCCAGCAGCGGCGATTGCGCGAGCTTCCAGGCGAGCGCATGTTCGCGTCCGCCCGATCCCACCAGCAGGACGTTCATGCCTGATCCCTTTTTTGACGCACCATCGGGGCGGCTGGTAGCCGAGCCGACGCCCGGCGACAACGCCGCGCCGCTCAGCATCAGCGAAATGTCCTCGAAGCTGAAGCGGATGGTCGAGGGTGAGTTCGGCCATGTCCGGCTGCGCGGCGAGATTTCGGGGTGGAAGCGCGCCGCATCGGGTCATGCCTATCTCGCGCTGAAGGATGCCGATGCGGTGATCGACGGCGTCATTTGGCGCGGCGCTGCCAGCGCGCTGCCCTTCCAGCCGCAGGACGGGCTGGAGGTGGTCGCAACCGGCAAGCTGACCATCTATCCCGGCCGCTCGAAATACCAGATCGTGATCGAGCGGATGGAGCTGGCCGGCGAAGGCCAGCTGATGGCGCTGCTCGAAAAGCTGAAGGCCAGGCTCGCGGCGGAAGGCCTGTTCGATCGCGAGCGCAAGCAGCCGCTGCCCTATCTGCCCAGGGTGATCGGCGTGGTCACCTCGCCCACCGGCGCAGTGATCCGCGACATTCTCCACCGGCTCGAGGACCGCTGCCCGACGCATGTCCTCGTCTGGCCGGTCAAGGTCCAGGGCGACGGATCCGCGGCCGAGATCGCCGCGGCGATCCGCGGTTTCGACGCCATCGCACCTGGCGGTCCGCTTCCCCGGCCCGACCTGCTGATCGTCGCGCGCGGCGGCGGCTCGATCGAGGACCTGTGGTCGTTCAACGAGGAAGTCGTGGTCCGCGCTATCGCCGGCTGCTCCATTCCGCTGATCTCGGCGGTGGGCCACGAAACCGACACCAGCCTGTCCGATTTTGCCGCGGACCTGCGCGCGCCAACCCCCACCGCGGCGGCGGAGATGGCGGTGCCGGTGCTCGCCGAACTGCGCCACGGCATCGCCAGCCTGGCGCTGCGCACCCAGCGTTGCGCGAAACGCTATCACGAGCGCGCCTGCGAGCATCTCGCGGCGCTGGTCCGGGTCCTGCCGAAGCGCGACGCGCTGCTCGGGCCGCAGCGCCAGAAGGTCGACGATCTCGGCGCGCGGCTGGATCGCGGGCTCGAGCGCAAGGTCCAGCGATCCCGCGGCGAGCTCGACCGCGCGGCCGGCGCGCTGCGCCCCGCCACGCTCGACCAGCGGCTGGAGACGGCGCGGCACCGGCTGGAGGGCGCATCGCGCCTGCTGGACTCGGTCAACCCCGACAATCTGCTCCAGCGCGGCTATGTCCGCGTCGGCGCGCGGCCTTCGGGTAAGGTGATCACCACCGCCGAGGAAGCCCGCGCGGCCGGGGCCATTACGCTCCAGTTCAGGGACGGGCCGATAGATGCCCGGGTTGAGCGTGCGGGCGGCAAATCCTATGAAGGATCCAGGCCCGAACAGCCGAGCCTGTTGTGATCAGAACCGTTTGCGGATCGAGCCTGCCATGTTGATGTCGAACAATCCTCGCGCCGCCAAGCTCCACTATATGGCAAATGGCTTTCGCATGCTGTCGCCGGGCGATCATGTCGTCTGCGCCGCCTCGGGCGAGCGCGTTCCGCTGGAAGTGCTGCGCTACTGGAGCGTTGCCCGCCAGGAACCCTATGCCAGTGCCGAACTCGCGACCCGGACTCTCCTCGCCTGATGCCATTGTCGCGCGGCGTCGTCCGGGCCGGTATCGTCCTGTTGCTGCTCGCCGCCGAGCTGCCGGCGGGCATCGCCACCGCCTCGGCCCAGTCCCTGTCTGCTGCACCGGCGTCCGACCCGAGCGATCCGTTTCGCCTGCGCGGTGAATTGACCCAGGGCGGCTGGGCCATCGGTACCGCCCCTCCCGGCACTACCGGCCTCAGCCTCGATGGAACAGCGGTGCCGGTCGAACGCGACGGCGCTTTCCTGATCGCCTTCGACCGCGACGCCGGGCCGCAAGCGCTGTTGGTCGCGGCTCGCAACGACGGCAGCCGGGTCACGAAAAGCCTGACCATCGCGCCGCGTGCCTGGCAGATTTCCCGGCTCAATCGCCTGCCCCGCTTCCCGGTCCCGCAACCCGAATTCGTCCGCCTGCGCCAGCCCGAACTCGAACAGATCGCCGCTGCCCGCGCGCAAACGACCGGCGCCGAAGGCTGGCGTCAGCATTTCGTCTGGCCCGTGACCGGCCGGATTTCGACCCGCTTCGGATCGCAGCGCATCTATGCCGGCGAACCCGGCGCCTATCATTCGGGCGTCGACGTCGCCCGGCCGACCGGAACGCCGATCGTCGCCCCTGCCGACGGGGTGGTGATCCTGGCGACCACGGCACCGTTCACCCTCGAAGGGCGGCTGCTGATGATCGATCACGGCGCCGGGCTCAACAGCGCCTTCATGCACCTGTCGCGCATCGACGTGCGCGTCGGCGACCGCGTGCGCCAGGGCCAGACGATCGGCGCGATCGGCGCCACCGGCCGCGCGACCGGCCCGCATCTCCACTGGGGCATGAAATGGCGCGATGCCCGCATCGATCCGTTGCTGTTCGCCGGAGCGATGCCGGCGGCAAATTAGCGCGCCATCTCAGCGCAGGCGCTTGATCCGGATCGAGCGGCGGCCATTGACGGAGGCGCGATAGCTCCCGAGGATCCCCGCCTGGATCCGGATGCTGTCGCCAACCTTGGCGCCGAAGCTGAGCTGCTCCTCGGTCGTCTGCCAGCTGCTACCGTCCTTCAACCGGATCACCCAAAGGCCGTGACCGGTCTCGGCCGCGCTCTCCACCGTGTCGGTGATCTCGGTCACCTCAGGCTCGTCATTGCCGCCGAACAGCTTGATGTTGGGCAGCGAGAACCCGAACACGGTCCGCTTCGCCTTGCGCGCGCTCTCCCGGTCCAGGACCACGATCCGCCGGCTGTCGCGTGCCTCGGCAATCGCCGCGGTCGCCTTGTCCATGCAGGCGAGCCGCGCGCCTGAATCGGCGACGCCGCGGCAGGCCATCAACCCATCGATCAGCGCGCTCGCCTCGCCGGCCTTGTCCTGTGCATGTGCGGAAACGGGCACGACCGCGATCAGCGCCGCGCCCAACAGATATCCTGATCGCATGCTTGCCTCCGACGCCGACTATCCGTCGGAACTGCGCGCGCCACAAGCGCGACATCAGCGATGCCGTCGTCCCGTTACATCACTGTGATGAATTTGCCACAATGTGTCCGGATTTTTTCGCGCCTGCAACAATACGGTTTGCCGTTTCGCGTGGTTCGATAAGATTGTTACCACTTGTGGCAGCTTTTCAAGGGAGGAGCTGTGCGCAGGAACACACCAGACAGGCACAGGCGCCTTCTAGGGGGTACTCAAATGAAAGTAGCATTCCGTTCGCGGTTGCTTGCATCGACGCTTTTCGTCGGCGCAGCAGCCTTCGCGACGCCCGCGTTCGCGCAGGACGAAGCACAAACGACCGAGGCACAGCCGACCGACGAGATCGTCGTCACCGGCACGCTGATCGGCAATCCGAACCTCTCCGCATCCAGCCCCGTGGCCGTGATCGGGTCCGAGGAAATCGGCCTGCGTCAGAGCAACACTGCAGAGGAAGTGCTGCGCGACCTTCCCGGCGCGGTGCCCAGCATCGGCTCGGCGGTGAACAACGGCAATGGCGGCTCGGCCTTCGCCGATCTTCGCGGCCTCGGCAACTTCCGTAACGTCGTCCTGCTCGACGGCACTCGCATCACCCCGTCCAGCAGCGTGGGTCGCGTCGATCTCAACAACATTCCGCTGGCGCTTGTCGAGCGCGTCGACGCCCTGACCGGCGGTGCTGCGACCACCTATGGTGCGGACGCGGTTTCGGGCGTGCTGAACTTCATCACCAAGCGCGATTTCTCGGGCCTCGAGGTTTCGCTGTCGAACCAGCTGACCGAGCGCGGCGACGGCGCCTATTTCCGTGGTGACATCACCATGGGCGCAAACTTCGACGACGGCCGCGGCAACGCGGTGCTGTCGATCGGTTACCAGCACTCGAACGCGGTCTATCAGGGCGCGCGCGAGATTTCGCTGAACAACTACACCTCGACCTCGGGCAGCCGCGGCGGTTCCGGCACGACGGTTCCGGCGCGCTTCACCCTGCCGAGCTCGTATTTCTCGATCGTTCCGGGCACCGGCACGCTTCGTCCCTATTCGGGCGCACGCGACGGCTTCAACTTCAACCCGTACAACGTCTTCCAGACGCCGTTCGAGCGGTTCAACATCTTCGGCGCCGCGCGCTACGAAGTGACCGACAATGTCGAGGTCTATACCCGCGGCATCTTCTCGAAGAACAAGGTCAACACGATCATCGCGCCGTCGGGTGTGTTCGGTCAGCTGCTGACCATCCCGGTCAGCAACCCGTTCCTGCCGGCCTCGGCTCGTGCCCAGTTCTGCGCGAACAACGACTTCGATCCCAACACCGCCGGCATCCAGACGCTGACCACCGCACAGTGCGATGCAGCGGCGGCAGCCACCAACCCGAACGACCCCAATTTCCGCAGCTTCACGACGACCGTCGGCCGCCGCACCACCGAGCTTGGGCCGCGCACGTCCGAGTTCGTGACGCAGTTCTTCGATTACCGCGCGGGCGTGAAGGTCAAGTTCAGCGAGAGCGTCTCGCTGGATGTTTCGGGCAGCTATGGTGAGTCCGAGAACCGCCAGCAGCAGGACGGCTATGTGCTGATCTCGCGTCTGCGCACCGCGGTCTACACCACCAGCGCAACCAGCTGTAACCTCGGCGCCTCGCCGACGGTCAACAACCCGAACCCGTTGCTGCCGCCGCTCGCAAGCGCCGGTGCCGCGACCAATGCGGGCTCGGGCTGCGTCCCCGTCAACATCTTCGGCGCGGACGGCTCGATCACGCCAGCGATGGCGCCGTACCTCACCGCATCGGCCGGGACTGCCCAGCTCACCTCACTCACCCAGGCACGTGCCCTGTTGAGCGGTGATCTCGGCGTTAACCTGTTCTCGGATCAGTCGATCGGCTTCGCGCTCGGTGCCGAGTATCGCAAGTACACCGCACGCCAGACCGCGGACGTTCTCTCGCAGACCGCGGGCGAACTCGGCGGTGCCGGCGGTGCCGTGCCCAACTTCTACGGCGCCTATGACGTCAAGGAAGTCTATGGCGAGTTGATCGCCCCGGTGTTCGACGGCTTCACCCTGGAAGGCGGTATCCGCTACTCGTCGTACAGCGTCGAAGCGCCGGGCGACCCCAGCTACAACACCACCACCTACAAGGTCGGTGGTACCTGGGAACCGGTCGAGGGCTTCAAGGTCCGCGGCAACTATCAGCGCGCGGTCCGTGCACCGAACATCGCCGAACTGTTCTCTCCGGTTAACACCGGCCTGACCAACCTGGCGGTCGATCCGTGCCGCGGTGCGAATCCGGTGAACAATGCGACGCTGCGCGCCGTCTGTCTCGCCCAGGGCGCGCCGCTCAGCTCGATCGGCTCGATCCAGAACCCGACCTCAGGTCAGGCAAACGCCACCACTGCGGGCGGTACCTATCTGCGGCCGGAAACGTCGGACAGCTTCACCGGCGGTGTGGTGTTCCAGCCCAGCTTCGTTCCGGGTCTGTCGATCTCGGTCGACTATTACAACATCCGCATCGAGAAGGCGATTTCGCAGCCCACGCCGGGCGATCTGGTCGATGGCTGTTTCGGTGACAACACCGGCGCCGGCGCCAGCACCACCAACCCGATTTGCGCACTCTTCTCGCGCAACCCGGTTACCGGCGGTCTTGACGGCGATCCGGCCACGACCCGTGGTCTGATCTTCCCGGCATCGAACTCGGGCATCATCCTGACCGACGGTATCGACCTGAACGCGGCCTATCGTCGCGACCTGGGCTTTGCGAAGCTGAACTTCACCTTCTTCGGCAACTGGACCAACCGTTCGCGGTTCCAGTCGCTCGCTCCAGGTGCAGTGATCCCGCCGACCTATCCGGGTGCTGGCGGCGCGCTTCCGGTCGTCGCACCGCGTGAGTGCGTCGGCTATTACAGCCAGGATTGCGGTTCGCCGGGTTCGGCCGGCCCGTCGTCTTCGGCGGGCTCGATCCAGCCGGAGTTCAGCTGGCGGCAGCGCACCACGCTCAGCTTCGGCGATGTCGACGTGTCGCTGCAGTGGCGCCACATCGGCAAGATGCAGGCCGAGCCGGGCACCGTTGCCTTCTCCGGCACGATCGGCGCGGGCGTTCTTGCAGGTCGCGAAGTCAATTTCGGGCGGATCCCGTCATACGACTATTTCGATCTCTCGACCCGTTTCGGCGTGGGCGAGCATTTCGACCTGACCTTCACCGTCCAGAACCTGTTCGACCGCGAACCGCCGATCGTCGGCGGCACCATCGGCTCGACCTCGTTCAACAGCGGCAACACCTATCCGTCGACCTACGACGCGCTGGGTCGCCGTTATGCAGTCGGTGCGCGCCTCAAGTTCTAAGGCACGTTCCACAAGACAAGAGGGGGGTGGGCAGCAATGCCCGCCCCCTTTTTTTTACTTCTAATCGGCGCCGAAGCGATCGATCCAGGGCGCGAGGATCGGCAGGACCGGGGCGAGTTCATCGGCATAGCGGCGCCATTGTCCGCCGCCATTGTACAGGCCCTTGCGCACCTGGGTTTCGCTTGCCGTCCGGACGCCGCGATTCTTTGCCGTCCGGTCGAACCGTGCGAAATCGTCGGTCCATTCCAGCCCGATGAAGTCGGCCAGCGCGCGCACTGTCGGTTCGAACTCGGTGACCAGCCGGTCGTATCGGACTTCGTGGAAGGCGACCGGCAACATCTCCATGCAGCGATCGATCAGCCGCTTCAGCGCATCATAATGAAGCGCGGCCTCTTCCAGATCGCTGAACGCCCAGGCGGCCGACCCCGGCGTGAAATTGATCCGGAAACAGCTCAGAACCACGTCGCGCGGATCGCGGCGCATGATCACGAACCGTGCCTGCGGGAAGATCCGCGCCAGGATCGGCAGCTTGACGCCGTTGAACGGGTTCATGTCGACCAGCGTCTTGCCGGCGACCGGGCCGCCCAGATCGGCAACCCGGGCCCAATAGGCCGATCGCAGCCGCTCCAGTTTGCCCGGCGACAGCGCGTCGAGGTCCGCCATCGTCCCGTCATTGCCCAGCAATGCCCGATCGGTATCGATCAACGTGTCGCGCTCCTCGAGCGCGACGACATCGGGGGCGCTCGCCAGGACATTCTCGATCAATGTGGTGCCCGACCGGGGATAGCCCAGCAGGAACACATGGATGGCCGCTTGCCCGTCGACCGGCGCGGCCGCCGGCAGCGCAGTGACCGGACCCGTCTCCTCGACCTGCTCGCGGATGCGGTCGATGAACGCTCGGTGGGCGGGACGGTCCGGCCCGGGCTCCAGCCGCGCGCGATAGGCGTCGCGAAAGCTGCGCTGCGCGTCGCGCCAGGTCGCGAACGCCTCGGTGGTGCGGTCCTGCCGGTCG
This sequence comes from Sphingomonas rustica, assembly GCF_039652585.1. Taxonomy (NCBI): domain Bacteria; kingdom Pseudomonadati; phylum Pseudomonadota; class Alphaproteobacteria; order Sphingomonadales; family Sphingomonadaceae; genus Sphingomonas; species Sphingomonas rustica. Next base: position 252,124 of record NZ_JBDIZK010000001.1, read on the forward strand.
AGCGCGTCGCCCAGCAGGGTCAGCGCCCGCGTCCGATCCTCAGGCGCCACCGATCCTGCCAGCAGCGGGCGCAGCAGCGCTTCCGCCGTCGCCCCGTCCTTCGCTTCATTGGCAAGGATCGCCAGCGCGCAGGTCGCCGCGGGCTCTTGTGGATCGATCGCCAGCGCACGATCCGCAAGATCGCGCGCGCCCTCTCCCTCCCCGCGCCGGGCGGCGGCGTCCGCCAGCTTGCCGAGCGCCGGTGCCAGCCGCGGATCGATCGTCAGCGCCTGTCGATAGCTGTCCGCGGCGTCGCTCTCGCGGCGCAGTGCGTCGAGCACATAACCGCGCTCCAGCCAGGCGGCGCTATGACGCGGTTCGGTCGCGACCACCTTGTCGAGGATCTCGATCGCAGCCTCGTAAAATCCCTGCTTGCGCAGGACCGCGCCGATCGACCCCAGGATCATCACATCGCCCGGCGACAGGACCAGCGCGCGCTGGAGCAGATCGTGCGCGGCGCCGAAATCTCCATCCTCCTCACGACGCCATGCGGCAAGATTCAGGATCAGCGGTTCCTCGATTCCGCGCTCAAGCGCGGCGAGCGCCGTTTCGGCCGCGCGCACGATCTCGCCGGTCGCGAGCGACTGCCCGATTTTCACCCTGAATTGCTGGACATCGCCGGCCGATGGCGGGCGCTTGATGACTCTGTTTGACATGTCTGAGACACCGTTTCTATCATCGTTGCGGGCTGTGCTGTATCAGCATTTGCGGAGGCTTTGTCGTGATTGCCATTAGCTTGATGTCGTTATCGCTGCTCTCGGTCCAGACCGCCGGGCAGACGTCCACGCCTGCACCGAAAGCGCCCGCCGTCGATCGGCAGGACGAGAAGGTCTGCAAACGGTTCGTGGAAACCGGATCGCTCGTAAAGGGCTACAAGACCTGCAAGACCCGGCGCGAGTGGGACCGCGAAACTGCCGAGGTACGATCCAACAGCGCTCCCGCGAATTCCTGCCGCAACAGCGGAAGCGGCGGTCCCTGCTGATTTCGACCGCGCGCCGCGTCAGCCGATCAGCGGCGCGGCGAGGCTGACCGGCACGCCGGCATTGGCGGCCACCGCGTCGCTCCACCGCGCCACCTTGTCGATCTCGTCGGCATGGAGCGTCGCGGCATCGCGGTGCTCGGCCGATCGATCGCCCGCGTCGAACCGGTCGCCCGACTTGGAATGCGTCTGGAAGGCCGGGCCGGCAGTGATTTCAGCGACAGCGTCCGGGTCGAGCGGACGGGCATAGAGTCGCGCCAGCGCGTCCAGGCTGTCCCCGGGACGCGCCATCAGCATCGCGCTGTCGATCGTCCGGATACGATCCGGTCCGAACTTCGCGACCAGCGCGGCAAACAGTTTCTGATGCGCCAGCCAGGTGACTGCCGCGACCTGAAGATCGGTCAAGCCGAGCAGGTCGCGCGGCGTGAAGCCCAGGTCGATCAGCCCGTCGTCGAGCATCCCGGTCAGCATCGTGCGGACCCACAGCCGCCCGTCGATCCCCTTTTTCGCGATCGAGCCTAGATAGGTACGCAGCGGCGCATGGAGCAGCAGCGCTCGCGCCTCCGGTCGCACCGTCAGCATCGCGCCGGCAATCGAGTTGGCGACGGTCGACGGCTTGACGATCACTGCCTCTCCGGGTGCGAACGGGCGGGCGAGCAGCGTCAACACATCGTCCAGCACGCGCGCCATGTCCGGCACCGCCCCGCCCCGGCGGCGCCAGCCGACCAGGTCGTTGAGGATCACCGGCTCCTTCAGCCCCATTGCCCATCCGGGCCGGTCGACCGCGCGCGCCAGCAGCGTCGAGCAGCAATAGGCCGAATGGAAGATGAAGTGGATCGGCGCCGGCATTGGTCGTGCTGCCATCGCATCGGCGCGGCGGACGATCAGCGGCGGCGCGCCTGCGGGCAGATAGTCGTCGGTCAGGAACGTGACGCGGCGATGCGTCTCGCGCGGCACCCGCACCAAGTGCACGGCATCGTGACCGGGGTCGTAGCGATGGGCCAGCCACGAGGGATCGGCGACCGCGGCGGGGATCGATGTCGGCAGTGCCATGATGGACCATTTCTGCGCGACCCCGCCTCCATTGTCTAGCGGCTGGGGGCCGGTTATGCCTCCCGTCGTGGACCAGGGGCAGATCGATCAGATGCTGCGTACCGCGATCGGCGAACGCCGCGCGGGACGCGCCGAACGGGCAGCGGAAATCTTCCGCGACGTGATTGCGCGTGCGGGCGACCATCCGCTGGCGCTCAATGCGCTCGGCCTTCATGCAATCGGACTTGGCAGGTTCGAGGAGGCCATATCGCTGCTGAACCGAGCGATCGCCGCCGATCCGGCCTCACCCGAATTGCGGATGAACCTGGCGCGGGCGATGCGCGAACAGGGGGATGCGGACGGAGAGCGGGCCGCGCTGGAAGGTGCGCTGTCGATCGACCAACGGCACTTCATGGCGCTGGTCAGGCTCGCCGAACTGCATGAGCGTACCGGGGATCTGGAGGGCGCCGCCGATCGCTGGAGCGGCGTGCTCGCGATGGCGCCGATGATCGAGGAGCGCAGCCCCGCGCTGGACATGATGCTCGAACATGCTCGCGACGTGGTGACGCGCCAGCGCAGCGGCTTCGCCGACACGGTGACGCGCGAACTTGCGGACGCGCGATCGGACTGCGCGCCTGGCGACCTGCGTCGTTTCGATGCCTGTATCGACCATGCGCTGGGGCGGCGGCAAATCTACGCAAATCAGTGCGCCGGGCTGCACTTCCCCTTCCTGCCCGCCGACGAGTTCTTCCCGCGCGAGCTGTTCCCCTGGTTTTCCGAGCTGGAGGCGAACACCGGCGTGATCCGCGCCGAGCTCGAGGCGGTGCTGGCGCAGGATGCCGCGGCGATCCGTCCCTATGTCGCGATGGCGCCGGGCACCCCGCAGAACAAATGGTCCGCGCTCGATCAGTCGCTCGACTGGGGCGCGATGCATTTGTGGAAGGACGGGAAGCGCGACGACGCCATCTGCGCCCGCGTGCCCCAGACCGCCGCGCTGATCGACACGCTGCCGCTGTCGGACCTGCCCGGCCGCACGCCGACCGTTTTCTTCTCGCTGCTGCGACCCGGTGCCCATCTTCCGGCGCACACTGGGGTTAGCAACGTCCGGACGATCATCCACCTGCCGCTGATCGTTCCGCCCGGCTGCAGCTTCCGCGTCGGCGGCGAGACGCGCGACTGGCGCGAGGGCGAGGCCTGGGCGTTCGACGACACGATCGAGCATGAGGCGTGGAACCGATCGGACCAGCTGCGCGCCATCCTGATCTTCGACGTCTGGAACCCCTATATTTCCGACGCCGAGCGCGCGCTGTTGAAGCGCTTCTATTCGATCGCCGGCAATTCGCAGGATGCGCCCCGCGGCGCGATCGACATCAGCGAATAAGCGCGCGTTCGACCAGCGGCGCGAGCGGATCGCGGCCCGGCGCCGCGCTCTCGATCCAGGCGCTTGCCGCATCGAGTTCGGGTCCGATCGCACGTTCCAGCTCGGCGCGGCGCGCCAGGCGGTCGGCATTGTCGAACGCGACCTGCGGATTCTTCGAATAGGTCGCGAACAAGGGTCCGGCGACGGTCCGCGCCAACTCGGCCGGCTCCAGCGGCAGGCCAAGCTGCGTCGCGGCAGCCGTCAGGACCGGCAGCGGATCGGTGAAGAACCGCTCGGCATCCAGCACCCGCGCATTCGGCAGTGCCGCCAACGCCTGGGCAAAGCGATCGATCTGCCCCAGCCACAAGGCGGCGGCGCGTTCGGCATCGCTCAGCGCCGACAGGTCGCCCAGATGCGGCGCCATCAACCCGGTGACATTGCGCAGCCAGTTGCGGTGATTGTCGCTGCGCAGGATCGCCAGCAGATAGTCGCGCAGCGGCAGATAGAGCAGGATCGCTGCTGCCTCCCCATCGATCGCGGTCAGCTGAGGCAGCAGGAAATTCACCGGGACGTTCGCCTTGACCAACGTCGGCGCATCGGCGCGGTAGCGCTTGCCGATCATCGCGGTGGTCAGCGCCAGCCTGAGCGGATCGGACTGGATCGCGGTCTGGCGCAGCGCCAGGGGCTCGCGCAGCACCAGGCTGCCCCCCGGATCGTCGAGCGCGCGGGCAAGCAGGGTCGATCCGCAATGCGCCATGTGAAAGATCCAGGCGGTCGCTGCCGGGGGAGGAATCGAGCCGGCGAGCGTCGCCACGGGAAGCGCCATCGTCCCGGTTGCCGCGGGCTGGATCCGCCCGTCGAGGAAGATCGATCGATGATAGGCCGCCCGGTGCATCGGCACGAACAGCGCCGCATCCCCCTCGTAAGAATGGAGATAATGGTCGGGCGAGGCGAACAGGTCGTCGATCGTCAGGGACATCGCGTCCGGCTATAGCGCGCGGCCATCGGGGCGGCTATCCCGGCGGGACCATGCCGACCATCCGCCTTCCCCAGCCGGGCCAGCCGCACGTCGTGATCGAGGCCGACGGCGAGGCCGCGCTTGCCGATCTCGATCGGACCGCGATCGTCGATCTGTACAAGACCCATGGCGCCCTGCTGTTTCGCGGCTTCGGCGCCGATGTGCCGCAATTTCGCGGCTTTGCGCGCAGCTTCTGTTCGACCGGGGTGGTGAACGAGAGCCCGGGTCGTCAACCGCTCGATCCCCAGGCGAATATCCACACCGTCGACGGCGGCACCGGCGCGTTCGCGCTGCATCCCGAATTGTCGCGCGAACCGTGGAAGCCCGATGTCGCCTTTTTCGGCTGCCTGTCGGCGCCCAGCCGCGGCGGCCAGACAATGATCTGCGACGGGGTCGCGCTGGTGCGCGAAATGCCGGAGGCGGTGCGCCGGGCGCTCGAACCGAGGCGTTTGCTCTACATCAAGCCGGTCTGGCCCGAGCTGCTTCGCTATTGGCTCGGCACGCCCAACCCCAGCGATGCGCAGCTCGGCGCGCCGCCGCCTGCCTGTCCGTACAGTTTCCACCGCCTGCCCGACGGGCGCATCGTTCGCGTGTTCACCCGGCCGGCGCTGCACAAGCCGATGTTCACCGATGCGCCCGCGTTCGGCAATTTCCTGTTGTTCGCACGGTTCAACAACGGCCGCCCCGACCATCCGGTGCTCGACGATGGCCATCCCGTGCCCGAGGCCTGGCTGCAGGCGATCAAGGCCACGGGCGACCGGCTGGCCGTGCCGGTCGGGTGGCAGCAGGGCGATGTGCTGATGCTCGACAATAGCCGCTTCATGCACGGGCGCACCGCGATCATCGATCCGGGCGAGCGGCTGATCGCGACCTTCTTCGGCTATCTCGACTTCGCCATTCCCGATCCCGAGGAACCGGCGAACGCGATCTGGCGACAGCGGGATTTCGAACCCCCGCTGCCGCCCGATCATCCGCGCGTCCTGGCGCAGGCCGCACGCTGAGCCCGAAGGCTCAGGCCACGGTCAGCGTCAGCGCGCCGTCGCCCTCATCGACATCGACCGTCGATCCGTCGCGCACGTCGCCGCGCAGGATCAGGTCCGCCAGCGGATCCTGCAGATAGCGCTGGACCGCGCGCTTCAGCGGGCGCGCGCCATAGACGGGATCATAGCCGACCCGGCCCAGCCAGGCGCGCGCGGCATCGGTCAGGTTGATCGTGATCTTGCGGTCCTTCAGCAGCTTGCCGACGCGCGCGACCTGGATGTCGACGATCGGCGCCATATGGTCCGCGGCCAGCCGGTGAAACAGGATGATCTCGTCCAGCCGGTTGAGGAATTCCGGGCGGAAATGCGCGCGGACGATCTCCATCACCTGCGGCTCGACATCGTCGACCGACTGCCCCTCGCTCAGGTTGGTCAGGAACTGGCTGCCCAGGTTCGAGGTCAGGATCACGATCGTGTTCGAGAAGTCGACCGTGCGGCCCTGGCCGTCGGTCAGCCGCCCGTCGTCCAGCACCTGCAACAGGATGTTGAACACGTCGCCATGCGCCTTCTCCACCTCGTCGAACAGGACGACCTGATAGGGACGCCGCCGCACCGCCTCGGTCAGCACGCCGCCTTCCTCATAACCGACATAGCCCGGAGGCGCGCCGATCAGCCGCGCGACCGCGTGCTTCTCCATGAACTCGCTCATGTCGATGCGCACCATCGCGTTGGGATCGTCGAACAGGAATTCGGCCAGCGCCTTGGTCAGCTCGGTCTTGCCCACGCCCGTCGGCCCCAGGAACAGGAAGCTGCCCAGCGGCCGGTTCGGATCCTGCAGCCCCGCGCGGCTGCGGCGCACCGCGGTCGACACGGCCTTCACCGCATCGGCCTGGCCGATAACCCGCTTGGCGAGCACCGATTCCATGTTCAGCAGCTTCTCGCGCTCGCCCTCCATCATCCGATCGACCGGGATGCCGGTCCAGCGGCTGACGACCCCGCCGATATCGTCGGCGGTGACTTCCTCGCGCAGCATCGCGCCCTTGGTCGTCGCCTGCGCCGCGTCGAGCTGCTTGGTCAGCGCGGGGATGGTGCCGTAGTTGAGTTCGGCCATCTTCGCCAGGTCGCCCTGACGCTGCGCCTGCTCCAGCTCGATCCGTGCCTGGTCCAGCTGTTCCTTCAGCTTGCTCTCGGCGTTGATCTTGTCCTTTTCCGCCTGCCAGCGGGTGGTCAGCTCGGTCGATTGCTGTTCCAGATTCGCCAGCTCGGCCTCGAGGTTGGTCAAACGGTCGCGCGATCCCGCATCGGTTTCCTTCTTCAGCGCCTCGCGCTCGATCTTGAGCTGGATGATCCGCCGGTCGAGCGTCTCGATCTCCTCGGGCTTGGACTCCACTTCCATGCGGATGCGCGACGCGGCCTCGTCCATCAGGTCGATCGCCTTGTCGGGCAGGAACCGGTCGGTGATGTAGCGATGCGACAATGTCGCGGCGGCGACGATCGCGCCGTCGGTGATCCGCACGCCGTGGTGCAGCTCGTACTTTTCCTTCAGCCCGCGCAGGATCGAGATCGTGTCCTCGACCGTCGGCTCGCCGACGAACACCGGCTGGAAGCGGCGCTGGAGCGCGGCGTCCTTTTCGACATATTTGCGATATTCGTCGAGCGTGGTCGCGCCGATACAGTGGAGCTCGCCGCGCGCCAGGGCGGGCTTCAGCAAATTGCCGGCGTCCATCGCGCCTTCGCTCTTGCCCGCGCCGATCAGCGTGTGCATCTCGTCGATGAACAGGACGATGTCGCCCTCGGCAGCCTTCACTTCGTCGAGCACGCCCTTCAGCCGTTCCTCGAACTCGCCGCGATATTTCGCGCCGGCGATCAGGCTGCCCATGTCGAGCGCCATCAGCGTGCGGTCCTTCAGGCCGTCGGGGACGTCGCCATTGACCATGCGCAGCGCGAGGCCTTCGGCGATCGCGGTCTTGCCGACGCCGGGTTCGCCGATCAGGACGGGGTTGTTTTTGGTGCGGCGGGCCAGGATCTGGATGGTGCGGCGGATTTCCTCGTCGCGGCCGATGACCGGATCGAGCTTGCCGGCGCGGGCGTCTGCGGTGAGGTCGCGGGCGAATTTCTTGAGCGCGTCGTAGCGATCTTCGGCACCCGCAGTGTCGGCGGTGCGGCCGCCGCGCAGCTGGGTGATCGCGGCGTTGAGCGCCCCTGCCTTCACGCCGGCGGCGGCCAGCGCCTTGCCGGCGGCGGTGGTGGTCGCGAGGACGAGGGCGAGGAGCATGCGCTCGACGGTGACATAGCTGTCGCCGGCCTTCTGGGCGATCTGCTCGGCCTGGTCGAGGACGCGGACCAGATCGTTGTCGAGGCCGGGGGTCTGCTGGGCGCCGCCGCCGGTGACAGCGGGGACCCTGGCGAGGGCGGCGTCGGTTTCGGCGAGGGCGCGCTTGGCGTCGCCGCCGGCGGCGGCGATCAGGCCGCTGGCCATGCCCTGTTCGTCCTCGAGCAGGGCCTTCAGGAGGTGCTCGGTGCTGATGCGCTGGTGGCTGTTGCGGATCGACACGGTTTGCGCGGACTGGAGAAAGCCCTTGGCGCGGTCGGTGAATTTCTCGAGGTTCATCTTGGTCCCTGTTCAGTTCGCACTGCGAGAGATAGTGTTGCAATTATGCAACACAAGATCCGTCCGTCGAACAATGTAGGGAAGCCCGGCCGTCGCGACCAGCGTAGGAAAAATCCTATTGCCTTTTGAATGGTCCGTTTAGTTGACCAATGCCTCGAGCCGGCCGCGGACGCTGTCCGGGATCGCAACCGACTTGCGCGTGGCCAGGTCGACATGGACCGAGACGATCTCGATCGTCGCGTGGAGCTCGCCGGTTTCGGCGTGGAGCAGCTCGACCGTGTGGGTCAGGCTGGAATTGCCGACCCTGTCGATCCGCGCGCGGCCCTCGACCGTGTCGCCGAAGCGGAAGGGCTGGCGATAGTTGAGCGTGGCGCGGACGATGTTGAACTCGGCATCGAGCCAGTCGGCGCCGATCTCCTCAAGCCCGGTCCAGCGCCAGAAATCGCCGAGGACGACATCGGCATATTCGAGATAGCGCGAGTTGAAGACGATCTTCTGGCCGTCGATCTCGGAATAGCGGACGCGGAAGCGGGTGGAGAAGTCGGTGCTGGGCATGGGCGAGCGCTTAGCCGCCCGCGCATGGATTCGCCAGTTCGGGACGCGCACCCGGCGGCGCGCGTCCCGGACCGATCCACCAGGCGGTCAGCCCGCCTTGATGCCGGGCGTGTTGACGCCCATCGACTGGAGATATTTGCGGACGTTGCGCGCGGCCTGGCGCAGGCGCTGTTCGTTCTCGACCATGGCGATGCGCACATAGCCCTCGCCATTTTCGCCATAGCCGACGCCGGGCGCGACCGCGACCTTGGCATGGCTGAGCAGCTGCTTGGAAAATTCGAGGCTGCCGAGATGGGCGAGCGCGGGCGGGAGTGGCGCCCAGGCGAACATCGAGGCGCGCGGCGAGGGAATGTCCCAGCCGGCGCGGCCGAAGCTTTCGACCAGCACGTCGCGGCGCTTGTGATAGAGCTCGCGGTTCTTCTCGACGATGTCCTGCGGCCCGTTCAGCGCGGCGCAGGCTGCCGCCTGGATCGGGGTGAATGCGCCATAGTCGAGATAGGATTTCACCCGCGACATCGCCGCGATCAGGTGGCGGTTGCCGACCGCGAAGCCCATGCGCCAGCCGGCCATCGAATAGGTCTTCGACAGCGAGGTGAATTCGATCGCGACGTCCTTGGCGCCCTTGACCTGGAGGATCGAGGGGGTCGGCTTTCCGTCATAATAGAGTTCGGAATAGGCGAGGTCGGAGAGGATCCACACCTTGTTCTCGCGCGCCCAGGCGACCAGCCGTTCGTAGAAGGCGAGGTCGACCGTCTCGGCGGTGGGGTTGGACGGATAGTTGACCACCAGCACCGACGGGCGCGGCACGGTGAAGCTCATCGCCCGTTCGAGGCTTTCGAAATAGGCGTCGTCCGGCGTGGTCGGCACCGCGCGGATCGTCGCGCCGGCGATGATGAAGCCGAAGGTGTGGATCGGATAGCTGGGGTTGGGCGCCAGCACGACGTCGCCGGGCGCGGTGATCGCGGTGGCGAGGCTGGCCAGCCCCTCCTTCGACCCCATCGTCACGACGACCTCGGTCTCGGGATCGAGATCGACGCCGAAGCGGCGGCCATAATAATTGGCCTGGGCGCGGCGCAGCCCGGGAATGCCCTTGGACTGGGAATAGCCGTGGGCGTCGGGCTTCTGCGCGACCTCGCACAGCTTGTCGATGACATGCTGGGGCGGCGGCAGGTCGGGATTGCCCATGCCGAGGTCGATGATGTCCTCGCCCGCCGCTCGCGCCGCTGCCCGCATGCCGTTGACTTCGGCGATGACATAGGGGGGCAGACGCTTCATGCGGTAGAACTCTTCGGACATTTCCTCGATCTTTCGGGTTGGGATAGCGGCACGACCGTGTGCCGTGCCGCGGTTTCTACGCCATTCGCGTGCCAACGGGAATGACGAGTTGCCGGGGGTGCGCTAAACCGCCCCTTGAGGAGGATCGCCGATGCCCGAAACCGTCGACACGCCCACATTGGAAGAATTGCAGCACTGGACCTGGGTGCTCGGCCGGGCGCAGCAGATGATGATGGAGCAGGGATTCGACCTGTTGAAGGACGGGGCGGCCGCCGCCGCGCCGATGTCGGCGATGGCCGGGATGCCGGGCATGGCCAGCATGCCGGAGATGCCCGCCATGCCGGGGATGCAGGTCCCCGGCATGGTCGATCCGACCCGGGCGATGCAGGCGACCGCGGCGTTCTGGGCCGATTCGATGACGCTGTGGCAGCGCTTCCTGGACCCCGATCATGCCCCGCCGTTCGAGGAGACCCCCGAACAGGCACGCGACAAGCGTTTCAAGGCGAAGGCGTGGCGCGAGGAGCCGGTGTGGGACTTCCTGCGCCAGAGCTATTTCATGATCGCCGATCACCTGTTGAAGGGGGTCGACGCGATCGAGGGCGTGGACGCCAGGCAGAAGGAGCAGATCCGCTTCGCCACGCGCGGCTTCATCGACGCGGTGAGCCCGACCAATTTCCCCGCGACCAATCCCGAAGTGCTGGAAAAGGTGGTCGAGACCAAGGGCGAGAGCCTGCTGAAGGGCCTGCAGCACATGATGGCCGACCTGGCCAAGGGGCAGATGACGCAGGTCGCGCCCGACGCGTTCGAGGTGGGCCGCAACCTGGCGACCACCCCCGGCAAGGTGGTGAAGCGCACCCCGCTGTACGAGCTGATCCAGTATGCGCCGGTGACCGAGAGCGTGTACCGCACGCCGATCGTCATCTTTCCGCCGTGGATCAACCGCTTCTACATCCTCGACCTGACGCCCGAGAAGAGCTTCATCCGATGGGCGGTGGAACAGGGTCTGACGGTGTTCGTGGTGTCGTGGAAATCGGCCGACGCGACGATGAAGGACGTGGTGTGGGACGATTATGTCGAGCGCGGCCAGATCGACGCGATCGACACGGTGCGCGAATTGCTGGACGTGCCGTCGGTCCATGCCATCGGCTATTGCGTGGCGGGCACCACGCTGGCGGCGACGCTGGCGGTGCTGGCGGCGCGGGACGAGGCGGCCAAGGTGGCGAGCGCGACCTTCTTCACCGCGCAGGTCGATTTCTCGGAAGCCGGCGACCTGAACCTGTTCGTCGACGAGGAGCAGCTGAAGCTGATCCGGTCGCTGGGCGGCGAGGGATTCCTGGACGGGCGGTACATGGCGGCGACGTTCAACCTGCTGCGCGGGCGCGACCTGATCTGGAACTATGTCACCAACAATTACCTGATGGGCCAGGACTATGCGCCGTTCGACCTGCTTCACTGGAATTCGGACGTCACCAACCTGCCCGCCAAATGGCATCTGAGCTATCTGAGCGACCTGTACCGCGACAACCGGCTGGTCGAGCCGGGATCGATCGCGATTGGCGACACGCCGATCGACCTGACCCGGGTGCACACCCCGGTCTATGTCCAGGCGGGACGGGAGGACCATATCGCGCCGGCGGCCAGCGTGTGGAAGATCACCCATCATTTCCAGGGGCCGCTGCGCTTCGTGCTGGCGGGATCGGGGCATATCGCCGGGGTGGTGAACCCGCCTTCGGCACAGAAATATCAATATTGGACCAATGACGGGAACGCAGCGACGCTGGCCGAGTTCGTTGCAGGAGCGAAGGAAACCAGGGGCAGCTGGTGGCCGGACTGGGCCGCATGGGTGGTTGCAGCCGATGGCGAGCAGGTTCCGGCAGAGGGCGCACGGCGTCCTGGAGCCGGCGCGCTGCAGGCGCTAGAAGATGCGCCCGGGAGCTATGTCCGGACACGTTAAGTCGTTGATCCGGAAACAGTTCGTTACATGCTGCACTGCACAATGACCCCCTTGCATTCCATCGCGATTCCTCATATATGCTGCATTGCAGCAACAACCCTGTCGAGGTGAGCGAATGGCAAGCAAAGGTCCCAAGAATTTCGCCGGCAAGCCGCCGGCGATCGTCAAGGCCGCCGCGCGTCCCAAGGTCGCAGCGAAGGCCAAGGTTGCTGAGGTCGCGTCCGGAGAGACCGCGCCGATCCCGCCCGTGGCCACGGCCCCGGTGACGATCGAGCCGGCCGCGGTCGCGCAGGCAGCGTCGCAGGAAGTCAAAGTTGCGGCAGAGGCGCCCGCGGCCGTGGTGGAAACCGCAGCCGAGGCGATCGAAGCCGTCGTCGAGCAAGTGCAGCCGGAAGCGCCGGCAGTCGAACCCGTCATCGAGGCCGTCGAGTCCGTCATTCCGGCCGCAGTCAAGGAAAGCAGCATCATGGAAACCTTCGAGAACGCCACCGCCAAGACCCAGAATTTCTTCAGCGACGTCAACGAGCGCGGCAAGGTCGCCGTCGAGAAGTCGACGAAGATGATCGAGGAAGCCAACGAGTTCGCCAAGGGCAATGTCGAGGCGATCGTCGAGTCGGGCAAGATCGCAGCCAAGGGCTTCGAGACGCTGGGCCAGGACGCAGCCGATTATGGCCGCCGTTCGTTCGAGAGCGCGACCGCCGCGCTGAAGAGCATGGCATCGGCCAAGTCGCCGACCGAGTTCTTCAAGCTGCAGAGCGACTTCATCCGCACCTCGTTCGACTCCTATGTCGCCGAAGCGTCGAAGAACACCGAAGCCATGCTGAAGCTGGCCGGCGAAGCCGCCCAGCCGCTGTCCAACCGCGTCGCGGTTGCAGCCGAGAAGGCCAAGATCGCCGCGTAAGCGGGCCGATCGCCGAGATTGAGGGGCGTCCGCCAAGGCGGGCGCCCCTTTTTCATTTGGCGGCGGCGCCGGGTAGCGGTGGCGGCCCCGCCGATCGGCCGACCCGGCCCTGCCCGCCTGCCCTGCCCATCCCAGCCTGCCCGCGAGGGCCGCCTGCCCCGGGCCGCATTGGCGCGGTCATCCCGCCGGGGTTGCCGGGTTTTCGGCCGTACCGGCGGCGATTTCCGGGCCGTGGCGGACGCTGCGGCCTTGCCTCAGTCAGGAGCGCGACATATTTTCAGCCCTGTGACACGCCCATTCCAGATCCGCATGGCCGAAGATGACGGCGACGACGACGGCAACGGCCGCGACCCGTCGATCGGCCTCGCCACGCGCACCCGCACGCGGACCAAGAAACCGACGCCCTACCGCGTCCTGATGCTGAACGACGATTATACCCCGATGGAATTCGTGGTGCTGGTGCTCCAGCGCTATTTCCGGATGACGATCGAGGAAGCGACGCAGGTGATGCTCCACGTCCACCAGCGCGGCGTGGGCGTGTGCGGCGTGTTCAGCTACGAAGTCGCCGAGACCAAGGTGTCGCAGGTGATGGACTTCGCCCGCGAGAACCAGCACCCGCTGCAGTGCACGCTGGAGAAGGCTTAACCGACCCCCAACCCGACGAGGCGATATGCGACAGGCACTACGGATGATGTGTGGCCTGTCGCTGATGACGGTTGTTGCGACGGGAGGCGAGGCGGCGGCCCAGTCCGATGACAGCGATGAGCCTGGCACGATCATCCCCACCGCGACCGACCCCGACTTCGGTGACGCCACCCCGGCGCTGAGAAAACTGATCGCCGCCGCCAGGCAAAGGGCGATCGGCCCGCAGCATTTCTGCATCATCGGCTATATCGGCGATGGCGGTGACAAGATCGCGTTGGTGCATTGGCGCGAGCGGCGGCGGCTGATCTTCTGGCTCGGCGGATCGGATCCCGAATATCGCAGCGACTCCATCGTGAACTCCCGCCGTCAGCTCGATCTCGACAAGGACGTGGTGCCGACCGATGCCGATGTTGGCAGCAGCACCTATCTGATTTCGCGGACCTGGCTCGACCGGAAGCTGCGGGACTGCGCGGCCAAGGGCGCGCGGTATGTGGTGAGCGGCCCTAGGTGACGATCGGCGTATCTCTACGATCACGTGCGACCTTGGGTTGAGTGGAATCGAACAGCCCCACATGCAGCGGCTTGAACGTGAGCAACGCACAAATGTGGTGTGACCGCTTTCAGCGGCCGGCTCGCGAAAGCGGACATGATGAGCTCGACCGGTCGCGAAACTGTTGCCTATAAGATTTTTCGGCGTGCCGGCCGCCAGTTCCGCGGATTTCTTAGGCTTGCGCGGAGGTTCACGATGGCACCCGATCTGATACACGGACGCGATGTCCGCTGAACTCATCAACCGGGGAAAGGCACTTATCTTCCGGATTACCCACCGCGCCAATATCCCTTGGCTCGTAGCGAACGGCATCCATTGCGCTACATCTCCGATGCAGGACCCGGCGTTCCGGCCTATCGGCAATCCTGAATTGATTGGAAAACGCCGACACCGTGCGCTTCCGACCGCTTATGGAGGCGTCCTAAGCGACTATGTACCTTTCTATTTCACGCCGTACTCACCGATGATGTATAACATTCATACCGGCTATGGGGGGATCGAGAAGCAACGCAATGAGGATATCGTGATTCTGGTCTCGTCGATCTCTCGCTTGGGCGAGTTCGGCCTCCCGTTTGTATTCTCTGATCGTCATGCCTATCTCCAGGCGGCTCAGTTCAGCGCCAATCCCGACGATTTGGGTTGGATCGACTGGGGAATGCTTGCGACGCGCAACTTCAAGCGCGATCCTAACGACCCATCGAAGTTCGAGCGCTACGAGGCGGAGGCACTCGTCCGCACGCATGTACCCGTCGAAGCATTGATCGGAATCGGCTGCTACAGCGATACGGTCACCGCATCCGTCGCAGCCGAGTTGACGGCGGGCGGAACAGAAGTGAAGGCACGCACCCGTCCCGGATGGTATTTCCCATGATTCGTTACACCACAGGCAATCTGCTCGACGCGCCCGCTGATGCGCTGGTCAATACCGTGAACACTGTGGGAGTGATGGGTAAGGGCATCGCATTGATGTTCAAGGAGAAGTATCCGGAGAATGCTAAGCTCTACGAGCGCGCCTGCGCGGACGACGCGCTGGAGCCCGGCTCGATCTTCGTCACCCAGAATAGCGACATGTTTGGTCCGCGCTGGATCGTTAACTTCTCGACCAAGAAGCATTGGCGCCACCCATCACGGATCGAATGGATCCGCTCGGGGCTCTCGGAGCTGCACCGGTTCATCACCACCAACCATATACGCTCGATCGCGATTCCGCCGCTCGGCGCGGGCAATGGCGGGCTCGAATGGGATCAGGTTAGGCCCGAGATCGAGCGCGCTTTTATCGATCTGTCGGATGTCGAGATCATCGTCTTCGAGCCAACGTCCAAATATCAGAATGTCGCCAAGCGCGCCGGGGTGGGGAAGCTCACCCCCGCGCGCGCATTGGTCGCGGAGATTGTGCGCCGCTATTGGGTGCTCGGCATCGAATGCACGCTTCTCGAGGTTCAGAAGCTCGCATGGTTCCTCGGATCCGCGACCAAGCGGCTTGCCGAGAAAGACCCGCTCGACCTGCAGTTCGCCGCCAATCGCTACGGCCCCTACGCCGATGACCTGCGCCATCTTCTAAACTCGCTCGATGGCAGCTATCTGGCCTGCGACAAGCGCATCAACGATGCAGGCCCTTTCGACGTCATCCGTTTCAATGACGAGAAGAAGGACAAGCTGCACGCCTACTTCACCACGGAAGAAGCGAAGCCCTATCGGGCAGCACTCGAGGCCACGGCGCAACTGATCGACGGGTTCGAGTCACCGCTCGGCATGGAATTGCTGTCGACGATCGACTGGTTGATCTCGGTCGAGGGTGTCGAGGCGACACTGCCGGCAATCCGCCAAGGCATCAAGGCCTGGCCGGGCGGCCCGGATGCCGCGCGCCGTAAGGAAGCGATCTTCGACGACCGGCTAATCGACCTGGCGCTCAAGCGTCTGGCGAACGGCGGCAGCCCGACCGCGCATTGAGCCGCCTACGGCCGACCGAGACCATTGCCGATCCGTCGCGTTCCCGCACGCCTCGGCTGGTGCGGGACAATCTCCCCTGCCCGCCTCAGCCCAGGCTGCGGTTTGGCATCGAACAGGAGACTGCCGCTAGGAAGCCGGAGCCTGGGCTTCTGGAAGATCTGACGCGATGCGATCACCGAACCGGCCATCCAGCGTCAGCGCGTAGTCGCCCGACCGGAACCGCAATTGCCCCGTCATGTCCGCGAGCAGCGGCGGCTGATCTTCTGGCGTGGCGGGTCGGATCCCGACTATCGCATCGACTCCATCGTCGATTCCAACCGCCAGCTCGATCTCAACAAGGACGTCGTGCCGACCGATGCCGATATCGGCAGCAGCACCT
Source organism: Sphingomonas rustica (assembly GCF_039652585.1). Classification (NCBI taxonomy): domain Bacteria; kingdom Pseudomonadati; phylum Pseudomonadota; class Alphaproteobacteria; order Sphingomonadales; family Sphingomonadaceae; genus Sphingomonas; species Sphingomonas rustica. The sequence goes on from NZ_JBDIZK010000001.1 coordinate 268,352, forward strand.
ATCTGATTTCGCGGACCTGGCTGGACCGGAAGCTGCGGGACTGCGCGGCGAAGGGCACGAGATATGTGGTGAGCGGGCGTAGGGTAACGGTCGGCGTATCTCCACTATCACGTGCGACCTTGGGTTGAGCGGGATCGAACAGCCTCAAATGCCGCGGCTTGGACCTGAGCAACGCACAAAAGTGGCGTGACAGCTACTGGGCCGGTTGCGGTCTGCCCGCCTTCAGGCATCGCGACCGCAATAGCTGCCGTCCAAGCGAAGGTTGCGGAACGGCAGGAAGCGCCCCTCTTGCGGACATGACGTGACAATGCGATGTACACGCGATGGAACGACGAAGGACAGCCGGGACGCGCTACCGCTTGATTCTCGGGATCGAAACCATAGCGTTGTCAATCGCAGCTTTTGTTTCATCCTACACCTTCGGGGACGTTCTCGGCATCCTATTTCACTATGATGCTACGACATGGATCATCGTCGCGATGGTCGCTTGGTCTGCTGCAGCTTGGGCTACGCGACGAATCCGCGTCGGTCAGACCACAGGGCTCTATTTGGAAACCTACCCCATTGTCGGGTGGGTTCTACTGCGGGTTGCACTTCTTTTTAGTTGCGGCATTTTGCTGGCTGGATGGCTGACCGCACTTGCAACCGGCTCAACTATCACATTGCTGTTCATTCGAGCGGCGGCACTTCTAATGGTCGTGAGTTTCGTCGTTAGTGTCACAGGCGGCGCGGCCATCAACTCGTGGCTAGCGGCCAAAGGAGGACGGCGGGACATCGCTCTGTAACCGCTTTCCACCCAATCTCGGCCATTCCCAATCAGAGTGTCGGTCGCCGGAAGCGGACTGGCCGGTTTCGCCCTTATCTCAGGCATGGCGCGCCGACTGGCGCCCAGGAACTGGTAAGGAAGCGCTGTCCGCTCACGGGCTGGCAGCGCGCATAACCCTGTCCGGGCAGGAGCGTGTCGGCGGCGAGCAGCAGCGCCAGCGGCAGCAGCAAGAGCAGCGGCGAAAGCACCAGAACCGCGCGGAGCAGACGTGACTGTGCCCGGGAGGGACTGCGCAACAGTATGGCTACCAATAGCGCGAGCTGCACCGCGCCGATTGCCGCCGCGCCGGCGCCGGTGCGCACCTCGACGGTTCGGCCTGCGGCAAGATTCCGGGCAAAAGAGAGGGCGCTGTCCCAGGCGATCCAGCACAGCACCAGCGCAAGCGCCGCCATACCCAGGCCCAGGATCAGCGATGCGCGTCGATCAGTGTCCGACATATGGCTCAAAAGCGCGGAAGAAAGCGCCAAGTCAACTTGTCGAGCTGACGTCGGGTCGCGTCGTGGGCATAGTCGACTGCGAGGTCGATGATCGGACTTGCGAGCGCCGTGGCCATGTTAAGGCTCACCTTGATCAGAGGCTCCTTTCCAAAACTGGTTAAAGCGCTTGCAAAAATGAGATTGAGGCGCGAAACGTCGCTTTGGGTTCTCGGGGGGATATTTTGACCGACAATTCTCAACAGCTGCTCAGCGACGTTCTGAGCCAACGCCGTCAAGAAATTGCACCATCTATGTCAGAGCAGGATTATTTCGAAGTATTTTGTGCGGAACAGATACTGAAAGAGTACGACCTATCGTACGAAGAGGTTAATACTGGAGTTGTGGACGGTGAACACGATGGTGGCCTCGACTCTATATATTCCTTCGTAAACGGCGAGACGGTAGTAGAGGACTTTGATGTAACTTCATTTAAAAGAGATATCCGCATTGATCTTCATCTAATACAGTCAAAGACTTCTGGCGGTTTTAGTGAAAATCCCATCAATAAGCTTATCTCGGTAACTCGGAAACTTCTTAACCTAACCGCAAAATACGACGACCTTCCCCAGTATAATGAAGCCGTAAAGGGCGCCCTCGATAATTTTCGAAGAGCGTATCGCGGGCTGGCCGCCAAATTCCCTTCGCTGCATATCCATTATCACTATGCATCGAAAAAAGCCGACGCGACCGTGCACAACAACCTTATCAAGAAGACCGAAGAGCTTAAAGAAGTTGCAAATGAATTATTTCCTGACGCTGAAGTAAGCTTTGAGTTTCTCGGTGCACGCAGGTTGTTAGAGCTTGCCCGTCGTCGACCTAAGACAACTTACGAACTACGAGTTAGCAAAAGCTTTAATGCCGCTAACAGCCTTGTCGTACTTAGCCCCCTACAGGAATACGCCTCTTTCCTGAAACATTCCGACGGCCGAGTGAGAGCCGATCTGTTTGAGTCAAATGTTAGAGATTTCCAAGGGAATACTGAAGTTAATGCCGAAATTATTAACACTTTGAATAAAGAAAAGGTCGTAGATTTCTGGTGGATGAACAATGGTGTTACCATAATCGCAACGAAAGCGAGCCTTAATGGCGACACGGTAACTGTAGAGAATCCACAGATCGTTAACGGCCTACAAACATCGACGCAGATCGCACAGCACTTTAATCAGCAACCAGGCGACCATCGAAGCGTTATGGTGAAGATAATATCATCTGATGATGAAGAGACGCGCGATAAGATCATAAAAGCCACTAACAGTCAAAATTATGTCCAACCGGCTACTTTGCGTGCTACTGACAAAATTCAAAGGGACATTGAAGAAGCGTTGAAACCGTTCGGGCTATTCTACGATAGGCGGAAGAACTTTTATAAGAACGAAGGAAAACCAGCTGATCGTATTCTAAGTATATCATTGATGGCGCAATCGGTGATGACGATCCTACTAGCGCGTCCAGATGCGGCAAGGGCGCGTCCCTCTACGCTTATTAAAGATGACAGCGATTACCGTCAAGTGTTCTCCCAAGCAATGCCGATTGCCCTTTACTCAAACGCAGCGTTAATGATCGGAAAGGTAGATAGAGTGCTTCGCGCACGAACCGACTTGAAAGCACGAGATCGTACCAATCTGCGTTTCTACGTTCTTCTCTGGGTTGCCAGCGTGGCCGCTGGCAGATCGGTCTTGACGCCTGCCAACATTGCGGGAATTGACATTAAAGGTATCACTGACAGTGACATTGAAACTGCGATCGACCACGTTCTAAAACTTTATGAGAAGCTGGGAGGAACTGATCAGGCTGCGAAAGGCTCCGAGTTGCGTTTAAACACGATCGCAGCATTGGTTACAAAACTGAAACATCCATCGGCTCCAGAATAGAGCGTACATATCCAGCTTAGTAAGTATATGTCCTCGCCTCATCTGCGAGCCAGACGACTGGATGCACAGGCGGGGCAGCGGGGGCGCCGTCTAGCGATCGTTGCATTCGGCACGTTTGAGATATTGTTGGGAGAAGGCAGAGCTGACCTCGATCAGCGCGCTCCCGAGCAGTTGGCCTAATCGTGGCAGAGAGGACACCTCTAGCGGAGACTCACAATCTGAGCGACAATCCGTTGCAAACCGGCGACGAGGCGTTTATGCGGATCCACTGGAAATGGGCTGTTCTAGCGGTATGCCTGCTGGTCGGGCCGCGGTTGGCGCCCGCGCCGGTGATCGATGTCGCCGAGAAGCAGCCCGCCGCAGTGGAGGCACCGCGCCTCACCGCCTCCCAGCTACGGTGTGGATCTGCGATTTTCAGCAACCAGCGGTGGCAAAAGGCCGATGTGGTCTCCGGCGCGCAAATCCCCGATATCGCCACGCTCGCGAAGCTGAGCGAGCGCCCCGTCATAGTCCATCAAGCCAAATTTGCGGGCTGGCGTCTTGCGGGCGCGGATTTGTCCAATGTGTGTTTCGAACACGTCGATCTGTCGCGTACCGATTGGCGCGACGTGACTGCGCAAGGCGTGAGGGTCTTTCGCAGCAATGTAACCGATGCGGTGATGACGGATGCCAATCTGCGACACGCCCTATTCTCCGATTCCCAACTGGACGGCGCCGATGTCTCCGGAGCAGATCTGACCGGGGCGCGGGTCGAGGGGGGAAGCTTCGACGGGCTCAATCTGCGCAGGGCACGCATGCGAGCGTTCCAGTTTTACTGCAGCTTGGTCAGTGGCAATCACAAATGCGAGGGGGTGGAGACGCGCGGCCTGGACGCGCGTGACACCGATCTGACGCATGCACGATTGGATGTCTTCAACACGGAGAACTGGAACTTCGAGGGAGCGAAGCTCGATCGCACCGTCGTTCAGGTGCAGCAGCTGAAGCAACTCGCCGCTGCCAAGGCGAGAGGGACGGTCATCCTCGAAAGCGGCGAATACAATAACGACGTGCGGGTCCGTCTGAGTCCGGCGGAATGGCGACAATTGATGTCGAACTGGGTCAGCGGCCCTGACTTTGACTGTGCGCACGCGCGGTCGGCCGTGGAACATATGATCTGCGGGTCGGATCATTTGGCGGCGACCGATCGGGAACTCGCGCGGCTCTATCGCCATGCGCGCGCGACCAACACGACCAACATCCGCGCCCAACGGCGCTGGCTTGCCGAGCGGGAGACTTGCGGCGCTAAACCCGAAGCGAAGTTTGAGCGGGAGTTGTGCATCAGCAGGGCTTACCAGGGACGCCTCGCTGAACTGAGGGAGGTTATGCCGGTCCTCTCAAAAATGAAACCGGGGGAGGAACGCCTGTTCATCACACCCGAACTGGTGCCCCAACCGACATTCGCGCGAACCGCACTTTATTCGCGGATCTTCCCGGTCCTGATCGCGACAGCCGATTCAAGACTGGTTGTTCGCGGGGTCGGGTCCGCCCGCGTCCGTGCCAGCGGCGAGGCATATGTCGACAACGGCCATTTTTGCTCCCTGGGTCCGATACTGCTCGATTTCAATCCGGCGAGCGGCAGCTTCGGTGTCCAGCGGGGTGATGACGATCCGTTGGCGGTACGGGGAGATGTCGTGAAGTTTGCGGGCGAGGAAGCGTTGGTCGGTCCACCCGACGGGTATAACGATTCGCTTGGTGAGGCGTGCAGTGCGCGGGGCCGCTTCTTCAGGATGGTGCAAATCACGATTCCCGTGTCGCAGCGCCGGGCCGTCAGGAAGATGGCGGGCTTCTGACCGCGGAAGCGCCAGACCAGCGCATGACGAAGGAGCGGCGCGCGACGGATCGCGTCGCTATTTGCCCAGCTTCAGGTCGGTGAACAGGAACTCGCCGCCCGAGCAGATGACCGATACGTTGACCTTGCCGGAGGCCTTGAGATCCAACGGCACGCTGTGGTCGCCCAGTTTCGCGACGCCTCCACCGGCACCCAGCGTGAGCTCGATCGGATAGGCCTTGCCCTTCTGGAACTCGAAAACGTCGCCCAGGATCTTCGGTTCTTCGGCCTTGTCGCCCCGGGTGATTTCCAGCGTGCCCATGATCACCGTCTGCTTCCCCGCGTTCAGGGCGGTAATGCCCAACCGGGCGCGCCAGCTGCCGTCTTCGGGTTCGAACTCGAGCATGCCGAGGGTGACATATTTCTTTACGGCGAAGATTTCGCGCAGGGAGATATTGGCACTTGCGGCATAGTCGGGGCCGTCCTGCACCGCCTTGAGCACCGAATAATGCTCGGCTTGCGTGTCGCAGTCATATTCGAGGGCCTGGGCCCGTGCGCCGGGGCTCATCAGCGTGATCGTCAGCGCGGTGGCGAATATGAGCTTGCGGTACATGTGATGGTCTCCCCCGTTTCGGCTGCAGCATATCGTGACGCGCAGTCGAGACAAGCGTGCGCCAAGTCGAAGCCGCCCCTGATCCTCGACGTCCAAAGTCGAACGCGCTTATTGCCGATCGGATCGTGCCGACTTCTTTCTCGATCCGACTGTCAGGGATGGGTGAACATCGCGCGCTCACCGCTTTGGAAATATCAGTCGGTCGGGAAGCGAACTTCCGCATCCCCCGCCCGCCACGGCGTAAGGCGGACCATCGCCTCCTCGAACAGGCGCGATCCTGTCAGGCCGTCGAGCCATTCGCGGGTCCGGGGGAGCGGCTGGGCATCGAACCAGGGGCGGTCGATCGCCGCGAACTGGCGGACGAAGGGCAGGATCGCGGCGTCGGCGAGACTCATGGTCGGGCCGCACAGCCAGGGGGCGGCGGTCAGGCGCCGTTCGAGCGGGCGGAGCAGAGCGAGGCACGCGGCGCGGTGGGGCGCGGGGTCGCCGTCGTGGCGATCGGGATATTTGGCGCGGTCGAGATGGTGCTTGAACGGGCCGTCATTGGCCTCGATCAGCGCGTCGCCATCGGGTCCGAGCCAGTTGCACGGATCGTGACGGGCAAGCGCCCAGCGCATGATATCGAGGCTCTGATCGATGACCGCGCCGTCGGGCAGGACCAGCACGGGGACGGTCGCCTTGGGCGAGGCGGCGAGCATCTCGGCGGGCTTTGCGGAGAGCTTGACCTCGCGGATCGTACAAACCGTGCCGCTGGCCAGCAGCGCAAGGCGCGCGCGGATGGCGTAGGGGCAGCGGCGGAACGAGTAGAGGATGGGGAGACCGGGCATCGGGGCGGGTTTAGGGCGGGGCGGGGTTGCGCGCCACTGGTGTGAATTGGGCCTGCGCAACGACGTCGTTGGTTGATCACAACCAGTTCAAGAGAAACGCTGACCATAACACTGCTTGCAAAGCACGAGGTCGTCCCAAGGTTACAAACTGGCGGGGCGTACAAAATTGTTACGCATTCGTACCGAAGAACAAACGATTTATCAGCGAACGCGAAATCCTTGCGGCCCGCCGTGCAAATCATCGTCCAGTTTTACTATTTCGTGTTTCACTCGATAATGGCTTCAAATCAGTTAGCTCCCTGAATACCTTACCCTTACCGTTACTCCTGTCCGATCGAAGACTCGTGGAGGACCAGTAATGGGCGTTACACCGAAGAAAATCCGCCTCGCTGACGGAGAGATCACACTTCCCGTCCTGCCGGGGCCGGTGGGCCGACCTGGACCTGGCTACCCCGGGATTAACCGTCCCGAGGCAACTGCACTCGTCGATGCGCAACTTGCGTTGATCGCCGAGCTGCGCAACGCACCATTGGGCCGGGGCGGCGTCACGCCGGAACAACTTCGCATGGCGGTAGAAGTTTCGGGCTACCGTACAAATCGAGCCGGGGCGATCACCGGGTTTCAGCGAACGGCAAATGTCGGCACCAGAGAAGAGCGGGTCGGCGGTGTGATCTTACCCAGCGGCAGCACGTGGGAGGCGCTTTATATTCACGGGCGGCTTGCCGCCAAACTCGACACACTGCGCGACCAGCGGCGCAACCCGCAGGATTACGTGTACACGGGCTTGTTCGATCATCAGTTGTTTCTCAACGAATCGGCTTCTCGCCTGCGGGCCAACCCAGCAACCGCCGCCAGATATTCCCCGATCTCAAGGGGCAATTTCGACCGGATGCTGACATATATGGAACAAGATCCGCGCCTGATTGATGTTCGCTGGATGGCGTACATGTTCGCCACCGCCTATTGGGAGACCGCACGAGCCGTCACAGTCAGACATCGGCCTGACGGACGGCCTATAAGAGAGTTCCTCACACTAGCCCCCGTAGATGAGACCGGCGCAGGCAGGGGATATCGGTACGGCCGCCCAGTGAAGGTTGAAAGACTGGGTGATACGAAGGCCAGAATCACCGAATGGGATGGCGAGCAGTTCGAGGTCAACGAAAGCGGATACACCGTCCCGCAGGGCCAAAGAGGCGGAGCAGACTACAGCAAGCCGGCCCACCCTGGTTACACGTCAGCAGCCGGGCGAGAGATCGTCTACCACGGTCGTGGTTACGTTCAGCTCACATGGTGGTATAATTATGCCATGGCCTCAATTGCAATAAATAGAGGTCTTGCCCTGCTGTGGAATCCAGAACTCGCCAAGAATCCAGACATCGCTTATTTCGTTATGGTGGACGGGATGATGACCGGTCGTCACTACGCGAATCGCAAAATGCTGCAAATGTATATCGCCGGAGCGACAACCAATTACGCTGGAGCTCGCGAAATTGTGAATGCGCGTGACCCGCAATCTGCGATTGTCACCGCTGCCGAGGCTTTCGAGGCAGCGTTGCTGGCAGCACGGCAATGATCAGGCTTACAGCATTATGTCTGGTTGCCGCCACGCTCCTAGTTGACGCATCAGTAGGCGGGAACGACCGTTTGCAAGCCCCTCGACAAAATGACCCGCGAGCTTCCACCAAAGCAGACACAGGCGTTACACGCGACGTGGATTACGGCAGCTACGTGGTTACGAGGGTGCTGATTGATCCGGCGCTGGATAACATGCAGCAGCAATTCTTCGAGGATGATCCGCGCTTCGTTGGGCGACTTTTTATCCTGCAGGCAAATCTGCTGTCTGATGACACCGGCCCGCCCTGTAAAATGGTGCGGCGGCGCTGGTCGCGGCAGACATTGGCCACCGTACTCAAAGCACATAGCCAAAGGCGCAACCAGGCGGCAGCACGACCCCCTGTACCGCGGGACTACGGCCTTCCGCCGATGCCGGCCGGGCGGATTGCGATCGTCGCGTATGAGTGTGACGATCCGAGGGACCCGCGTACCGGCGCGATCCCTGGCAACGCCTGGGCCGGTTCCGTGGGTTGGGCTTTGGGGGGTGGGCGCCGCGCTATTTTGTGGGCAGATGAAGTCATCCTTATCCTCGAACCCAGGGGTTCGGCGCCCCCAAGGCCAAGCTTCCCCTGCAACAAGGCGCACAGCGTCACAGAACGAACGATCTGCGCTGATCCATCGTTGGCAAACTGGGATCGTAGCGTGGCCATGGCTTATGCATTGAATCTGAACGGCGGCCCCGAACGGTTAGATTGGACTCCGACGGATGATCCGGACGCACTCAAGGCGTTTCATCGTCGCTGGCTGGCAGAACGGGACCGGTGCGGCGCCGATCGGGAATGCCTGCTCAGCAAGATGTACGGGCAGGTCGATGTGCTGATGCGGCGGCAATATTGACCGATGTCGGGGACGCTTCGCGCCCGAGGTCGAGGACGGAGATCAGTGCGAGCGACAAGCCGGGTCGTCGTCGCATGGTTCCGAAGCCCTGATCGACCCCATAGTCGTGATTCTGCTGGTGGGCCGGGCGGGGTAGCCCCCGCCCTCGCCCTACCGCCCCCGTGTCGGTGCGAAGTCGATGCGGGCGCGTTCGCCGATCAGGCCGCCGCTGACCCTGCCCTCGACCAGTTCATAGCCCATCAGCGCGAAGACGCGGCCGTTCAGGAAGATCGGGCGGGCATTGCCGTACCAGTCGACGCACGATGCCTTGCAGGCGTCGTCGCGGGCGCCGGCGGCGTTGGCGACCAGCTCTCCAGCGGGGGAGAAGCGGCGGGCGTCGCGGCGCAGATAGGCGATGGCCGAGCCCGAGCCGAGGAAGCGGGCGGTCGCGGCCCGGTCGAGCGCGCGGGTGACCGGCAGGCCGAGCATGCCCGAGGCGCCGTCGCGGCTGTCCGGGTCTGGCGAGAAGAAGAAGGCCTGGCTGCGGCGTTCGCCTTCGTGCGCGGCGGGAAGGAAATAGGTGTCGCCGTGGCGCGGGCGGCCGCTCAGCTCGATCGCGCTGAAGCCCAGCCGGTCCCTGGCATCGTTGCCGATCGCGATCCCGTCGCTGCCGATGATGTCGATCCGGTCGATGCCGTGCGGCAGCGGGATCTGCGCGATGGCGCTGCCGTCGAGGGGGACGGCGTAGATCAGCGCCGACTGGCTGTGCTGGTTGAAGGTCCCGGCGCTGTAGAGCAGGTGCCGGCCGACGAAGCGGTTGTGGAAGCTGTAGCCGTCGGGATCGACCGGCAGCGGGCGATAGGCCGAGCCGGGCAGGACGTGCGAGCCATTGCCGAAGCGCGACAGCGGCAGGGCGAGCAGCGCGGTGGCGCCGCCGCTGCGTTCCGAGCGCCACATGGCCTCGCCTTCGCTGTCGGCGCGCACGACCACGTTGAGGCGGCCGGCGGCGCGATCTTCGGAAAAGGAGAACTGGTCGACCGGACCGCCCCAGGCCTGGGCCGCGCCGGGTGCCGATCCGTCCAGCGGCAGGCGGTAGACGAACGCGCCCGAGCGCGCGGTCGCCGGCCGCGCGCCATCGGTCCAGACATAGACCGCCTCGCCCGAGACATAGAAGCTGCGCGACCAAGCGCCGAGCACGGCGGTGGCGCGACACGCCATGACCGGCGCGGCGAGATCGCACTGGGTGACGGTGTGCAGCGTCGACAGGTCGGCAGTGGGCGCGCGGCGCAGCGGATCGGGGACATAGAGTCGGGTCGCCGGCATCGTCCGGGTGAAGGGCGCGTCGCGCTTGCCCGACCAGCGCTGCAGCCCCGGCAGCGTCTCGAGCGGACGCTCGCTGTCGATGCGAAGCGGCGTGTAGAAGATCAGCGTCGAGCCGATCAGCCGCGAGGCATAGTTGCTGGCGGAGTAATAATCGTCCGAGCGCAGATGATAGCTGTCCTCGTAGCGCAGGCGGCCGTCGGCCGCGATGCGGAAGCGGTTGATCTCGGTCCCGCCGCGCGAATAGCTGTAGCCGACCACGATCACCCGGTCGCCGCTGACCAGCATCTCGTCATACCAGCCGTCGCCGCTCGTGCCCGGCGGGAAGGCGTCGATATGATCGACCGGGGTCATGGCATTGGCGGCGAGCGACACGGTGAAGAGCCGGCCGCGGCGCAGGATGACGAGATGGTCGCCCGCGGTCTTGACGATGCCGCCCTCGTCGACATCGGCCTCCTGGGTGTTGGTGATGCTGGACGCGGCACGGCTGGCGGGCGGCGCCGCCTCGGCCTGCGCGGCGGGCGCCGCGGGTGCGGGCATCGCGAGCGGCGGCGGCACGGGTATGACGCTGTCATAGGCGACGGGGCCCGAGGCCTGATCCGCACGCTGGCGGGCAGCGACCTTGCGCATGAAGGCGGACAGTTCCGCGTCGCTGGCAAAGGCGCGCATCGGGGGATCCTGCGGCGTGGCGGGCTGGGCCGGCGTCGTGCACCCGCCTGTCCAGGCCGCAAAGATCAGGGCGATTCCGATTCCCCGCATGGCACCTCTCCCTCATTGATATGTGATGTTATTACATAGCAAATGTTGGGCGGCAAGATCGTCGGGCGCGGTCGGGCCGTGGCGTAACCATTACGGATCATTCTATGGGATTCTGCCGGGTGCTCGGCTTCACGAGCCCGTGCCCGAGACACGTGCTATTGGTTGCCGGTGATTTTGGCGGCCATTTGACCGCAGCTATCCATTTGCCCGCGCAGCTTGAACGGCCAGACGCCCGACCAGGTGTGATAATATTGGCGGCCATCGAACGATCTGATGGTCAAGATCAGTCCATCTTGAACGACGCACCATCCGAATTCTGAGGGTCCAACTGGCACACGCCTGAGCTCCACTACGCCTATATACTCTCTCATGGCACCCGTGGATCCGCCGATGATCACGACTCGGCTTGCAAAGCAGATCGCCGAAAACGAAATGGCAAGCACGCAAAGGTATACCGAGCGGCGGATCTTTCCACTGTACAGGCAGATCTCGAAAATCTGGATCACGAGAATCAGAACAGCCAGTCCGACCAGGTTGCCCGTCATGACGGTGTCTATTTGTGCGCCATGCTCCGCCCCTGCAATCGTCAGATAAACAGCCAGGAAAAATGCCGCCAGCGCCATGGGCTCACCAATCAGAAATGTTCCTAGTCCACGCCAACTCTGACTTGGTGACACCACGAGCGAACCTAGCCCTGAAGCGTGTCTCCAAACCATATCCATAGCGTTGGTTTGATGCAGGGGAAGGTCGGCTTAAGCGGGGGGCGCTGATTGCCAGTCGCGCCAGCGCCATGGCCACAAGCCGGGCGCGAGCGCGGGCCATTCAAGCGATGCCCTCGAGGGCGTGACGGGCGCGGCTGCGTGGCCGCCGGTTGCAAGCACAGGAGGCACCCGCGTCGCGGCGGTTGCCCGCTCGGGGGCGACCTGTCACCTTTGCGGCGATGGCGACAGGCGACTCGGTGAGGGGACCGGCGTTGTTGCGCAGGCTGCTGCGCGCCAAGGACCGGATGGATGCGGCGTCGCACGAGCAGTGGCCGGTGCGGCGGCTGGCGCAGGTCAGCGGCGTGTCCGAGGCGCATTTCGCGCGGTCGTTCAAGGCGGCGTTCGGGCTGCCGCCGCACCGCTATTTGCTGACCCGGCGGATCGAGCGCGCCAAGGCGCTACTGCGCGACACCGAATTGCCGGTGATCGAGATCGCGTTCCGGACCGGGTGGGAGAGCCTGGGCACGTTCGGCCGGATCTTTCGCGACATCACCGGCGAAAGCCCGACCGAGCTTCGCGCGCGCGAGGCGGCGGCGGCGCACAGGCTCGACCAGGTGCCGCATTGCTTCGTGAGCGCGGCCTGTCGTCCCGACCTCACAATCGCAGTTTCGGAGAAGCGGCGCCGGGCCGAGGACGATAATCCGGTGGCAGAGGAAAGGAGACTGCCATGACACAGGGGATCGGGGTCGCCGGCATCTATGTCCGCGACCAGGACGAGGCACTGGACTTCTATGTCGGCAAGCTGGGATTCGCGGTCCATACCGACGCCAGCAATGGCGGCTATCGCTGGCTGACCGTCCATCATCCGGACCAGCCCGAGGTGCAGCTGGGCCTGTTCCGGCCGCAGCCGCCGACCGTCGACCGGGACACCGCACGGACCATCGACGAGGTCGTGGCAAAGGGAGCGATGCCGCCGCTGGTGCTGGTGGTCGAGGATTGCCGCGCGGCGCATCGCCGGTTCAGCGATGCGGGGGTCGAGTTCACCCAGGCGCCGGTCGACCGGTTCGGCAGCGTCGACGCCAGCTTTCGCGATCCGTCCGGCAATGGATGGAAGCTGATCGAGGCCCGGTCGTGAACGCCGGCCGTTTCAGCCGGGCACCGCAGCGCGCATCGCAGGATCGCGCAGGCACGGGCAGCGCCACGCGGCGGATCCACCGATGGGTCGGGGTGATCTTCACGCTGACCGTCACCGCCAACTTCGCGGCCATGGCCTTTGGCCCTCCGCCGGCCTGGGTCACCTATGCGCCGCTCGCCCCGTTGCTGTTCCTGTGGATCAGCGGAATGACGATGCTGGTGTCGCTGTGGTGGCGCGGCACCCGCGGCGATGCGAACGTGACGAAGGGAGCAGCGTGATGGACGACGCGGTCACCGCCAAGATCGAGAGCCTGGACGACTGGCGCGGCGCGATGCTGGCGCAGATCCGCCAGGCGATCCTCGCCGCCGATCCCGACATCGTCGAGGAGATCAAGTGGCGCAAGGCGAGCAACCCGCTGGGCGTGCCGACCTGGTCGCGCGGCGGCATCCTGTGCACGGGCGAAAGCTACAAGGACAAGGTCAAGCTGACCTTCATGAAGGGGGCGGCGCTGGCGTCCGGGACGCGGTTGTTCAACGTGCCGGCCGACGGCGTGCGCCGCGCAATCGACCTGAAGGAGGGCGATGCCCTGGACGCGGCGGCGCTGACCGAGCTGATCCGTCGGGCGAGCGCGCTGAACCTGGGCGAGGCATAACCGCCCGCCTGAACCGGAAACGTACGATGCCGCGCAAACCGATCGCCCCTGTCCTGGATCGCCGCCACCTGCTGGGCGGGATGGCAGCGACCGCCGCGTTGGGCACCGGCTCCGCGCTTGCCGGGAGCGCCCGCGCGACCTGGGTCCGGCCGGGGGAGGCGGGCTGGCCGGCGGCGGGCGAGTGGGCGTCGCTGGGCCGGGCGGTCGGCGACCGGCTGGCGCCGGGCGGCCTGCCCGAACCGGTGGCCGAGCAGCTGCTGCACAATCCCTATTATATCCGCGATCAGCCGGGGCTGACCCAGTCGTCGGGCCGCATCGACGGCTGGCGATCCAGCCCGAGCGCCTATGTCGTCCGCGCACGCCATGCCGGTGACGTCGCCGCCGCGGTGCGGTTCGCCGCGCGGCACCGGGTGAGGCTGGTCGTGAAGGGTGGCGGCCACAGCTATCTGGGCGGATCGACCGCGCCCGACTCGCTACTGGTGTGGACCCGCGACATGGAATCGATCACGCTGCACGACGCCTTAGTCCCGATCGACACCGGCGCGGCACCGGTGGCCGCGGTGTCGGTCGGCGCGGGCTGTGTCTGGCAGGATGTCTATGACGCGGTGACGACGAAGGCCGGCCGCTATGTCCAGGGCGGAGGCTGCGCCACGGTCGGGGTCGCGGGGCTGGTCCAGGGCGGCGGGTTCGGCAGCCTGTCAAAGGGATATGGCCTGGCGGCGGCGAGCCTGATCGAGGCAGAGATCGTGACGGCGGACGGCACGGTACGGACCGTCAATGCGGCGCGCGATCCCGACCTGTTCTGGGCGCTGAAGGGCGGCGGTGGCGGCAGCTGGGGCGTGGTCACCCGGCTGACGCTGCGCACCCATCGGCTGCCCGACACCGTCGGCGCGGTACGCTGGCAGGTCACCGCCCGGTCGGACGGCGCCTTTCGCGCGCTGATCGCGCGCTTCGTCGATCTCTATGCCGACACGCTGATGAACCCGCATTGGGGCGAGCAGGTGAGCGCGCGACCGGGCAACCGGTTCGAGGTGTCGATGCTGTTCCAGGGGCTGGACGCGGATACCGCGCGCGGCGCCTGGTCGCCGCTGGGCGACTGGGTCGCGGCGCGACCGGACGACTATGGTATCGACCAGCCGCTGAGCATCGTCGCCCTGCCCGCACGACATTTGTGGGACGGCGACTTTCTTCAGGCCAATGCACCCGAGGCGATCCGGTGGGACGACCGGCCGGGCATCGCGCCGCGGCGATGGTGGTGGGCGGGCGACGGCGCGGAGGCCGGCGCCTTCTGGCACGGCTATGAATCGGCATGGCTGCCGGCATCGTTGCTGGCGAGTCCCGCGGGCCGCGATCGGCTGGTCGACGCCTGGGTCGCGGCCGGGCGGCTCTGGAGAACCAGCTTCCATTTCAACAAGGGGCTGGCCGGCGCGTCGCCCGACACCCTCGCCGCATCCCGCGCGACGGCGATGAACCCACAGGTGCTGGACGCCTTCGCGCTGGCGATCATCGCGATGAACGGGCCGTCCGCCTATGGCAGCGGACCGCCGCCAGACGCGGCCGAGGCGCGCGACCATCTGGCCCGCATCCGCCTGGCGATGACCGAACTGCGCCGCGCCGCGCCCGATGCGGGCAGCTATGTCTCGGAATGCGACTATGCGCTGGCCGACTGGCAGCGCGCCTGCTGGGGCGGGCATTACCGGCGGCTGGCGGCGATCAAGGCGCGCTACGATCCCGGCGGGCTGTTCGTCGTCCATCACGGCGTGGGCAGCGTCCGCGACGGATAGGGCCCGAGTCCGAGCTTCACCCCCAAAGCTTCACAAAATACGGGATATTCCCAACTGCCGAACGGCCGCGTCCTGCCCTAGTACCCATGGCGTTCCTGGTATCCGGGGGGGGCCGGGAACCGCTGGACGATGGGAGGGCGACGGTCGTCGATCGACCGGCCATCCTCGCTCGGGGCCTTGTCTGCCCGAGCGGGTCCTTGCAGGGCGCGATTCGTGATGCCGGCGGTCGGCCTTATCGCCACCACGGATCGCGTCCCTGCAACGCGGCGATCACGCCGGGCGCGGCAGCCAGCTGAGATCCAGGCCTTCGAACCGGTTGACGTAATTGGCGGCGCGGGCGAGCGCGCGTTCGTCGCGCAGCGTGACGCGGCCGGAGTCGCGCGCGATCAGCCCCTCTTCCTCCAGCTGGCGCAGCATGCGGTTGACGTGCACCGCCGTCAGGCCGGTGGCGTCGCCGACCTCCTCCTGCGTCAGGCCGAGCTGAAAGGCGTCTTCGACGCTCTTGTCGGTGGTGCGCAGCCGATCGCGCAGGTCGAGCAGCAGCGCGGCCACGCGCGCCTTGGCGCTGGTGCGGCCGAGCGCCGCGAGCCGATCGGTCAGGCTGACGCGTTCGACCTGGCAATAGACCAGCACCATCGCCGACAGCCGGGGATGGCGGGTCATCAGATCGGACAGGGCGGACCGGTCGAACGGGCTGACGATGCAATCGGACAGCGCCGCCAGCGTCTCGGGCGCCTCGCGGTAGATCATCGACGACACGCCCAGCATGTCGCCAGGGAACAGGAAGCGCAGGATCTGGCGGCTGCCGTCGTCGAGCAGCACATAGCTCATCATCAGTCCCTTGCGCAGGACGTAGAGCTCTCCGCATTTCTCGTTCTCGCGCTGAAGCACCGCCCCGCGGCGCACCGTCCGCTGGCGTTCCTCCAACTTCTCCAGGGCCGCCTGCTCTGCGCCCGTCAGTTCGACGAGATCGCTCAGCACTTCGGCAAAACAACTACCGGCCACGCACGTCTACCCCCAACCCGCGCACTGCAAAGCAGTGCTGAGAAATCAGTGCATTAAAGTCGATCAATGCCCGTCCATCGCAGGGCCGCTTGCGCGCCGCGTGCGAAGGGCTAGAAGCCCGCAGATGGACCGTATCCTGATCCGCGGCGGCAACCGGCTTTCCGGCCGTATTGCAATTTCCGGCGCAAAGAATTCCGCGCTCACGCTGATGCCTTGTGCATTGCTGACCGATGAACCGCTGACGCTGAGAAATCTGCCACGCCTCGCGGACGTGGACAGCTTCGGGCATCTACTTAACCAGTTCGGCGTCTCGACGATGATCGAGGGCGGGCGTCCGACCGATTTCGGCCGGGTGATGACGATGCGCGCGGCGAACCTGACCTCGACGGTCGCGCCCTATGACATCGTCCGCAAGATGCGCGCGTCGATCCTGGTGCTGGGGCCGTTGCTGGCCCGGATGGGCGAGGCGACGGTGTCGCTGCCCGGCGGCTGCGCGATCGGCAACCGTCCGATCGACCTGCACCTGAAGGCGCTGGAGGCGATGGGCGCCGAGATCGAGCTGGCCGCGGGCTATGTGAAGGCGACCGCGCCGGGCGGGCGGCTGCCCGGCGGGACGTTCCGCTTCCCGGTGGTGTCGGTCGGCGCGACCGAGAATGCGCTGATGGCGGCAGTCACCGCGCGCGGCACGACCGTGCTGGAGAATGCGGCGCGCGAGCCCGAGATCGTCGACCTGTGCAACCTGCTGGTCGCGATGGGCGCGTCGATCCGCGGAATCGGCAGCGAGACGCTGGAGATCGAGGGCCGCGAGCGGCTGCACGGCGCCACCTATGCGGTGATGCCCGACCGGATCGAGGCGGGCAGCTATGCCTGCGCCGCGGCGATCACCGGCGGCGACCTGGAACTGGTGGGCGCCAATGCCGGCGACATGCGCGCGACGCTGGACGCGCTGATCGAGGCCGGCGTCACCGTCGAGGAGACGCACGACGCGGTGCGGATCGCCGCCGGCGCGCCGCTGAAGCCGCTGACGCTGTCGACCGCGCCCTTCCCCGGCTTCGCCACCGACATGCAGGCGCAGTTCATGGCGATGCTGTGCAAGGCCGAGGGCGCCAGCGTGCTGACCGAGACGATCTTCGAGAATCGCTACATGCACGTGCCCGAACTGGCGCGGATGGGCGCGAACATCGAGGTCCATGGCCGCACCGCGGTGGTGCGCGGATCGGTGAAGCTGGTCGGCGCGCCGGTGATGGCGACCGACCTGCGCGCGTCGATGAGCCTGATCCTGGCCGGGCTGGCAGCCGAAGGCGAGACGCAGGTCGCCCGCATCTATCATCTCGACCGCGGTTACGAGCGGCTGGAGGAAAAGCTTCAGGGCGTGGGCGCGGATATCGAGCGGGTCGGCGACGGCTGACGCGGCGGCGCGGCAACCGCACGGGAGGGACGAATGAAGCGGATCTGGGCGGCGGTTGCGGCAATGCTGCTGGTGGCGGGCGCGGATGCGCCCGCGCCGATTCCGGTCTATGAGGGCGGACGGGTGGTCCGCGACGCCGATGGCGCGCTGCGATCGGGCTGGCCCGGCGTCTATTTCGAGGGACGCTTTACCGGACGCGCGGTCGATGTCGGCGTCGAGACGAAGCGCGAGCAGGTCCGCGTGCTGGTCGACGGGGTCGAGAAGGCGCGGCTGGGCGAAGGCTTCAGCGGACGCAAGCGGATCGGCGGGCTGAGGCCGGGCGCGCATCTGGTGCGGCTGGAACGGCTGACCGAGAGCCAGCCGGGCGATTTCCGCTTCCTCGGCTTCTGGCCGGTCGACGGCAAGGCGCTCCCCATCACGGCGCGCGTTCGGCAGATCGAGATCATCGGCGATTCGCACAGCGTCGGCTATGCCGACACCTCGACCGTGCGCGATTGCGACTCCGCGAAGGTCCATGCCACCACCGACACGCAGCAGGCCTATGGCCCGTTGCTGGCCAGGCGATTCGACGCCGATTACCGGGTCATCGCCTGGTCGGGCTATGGCATCGTACGCAATTATGACGGCAAGGCGCCGGGCGAGAGCCTGCCCTTCCTCTATCCGCGGATCATTCCCGGCGAGACGGCCGAACTCAGGGTCCGTGACGCGTGGCACCCGCAGCTGATCGTCATCTATCTGGGCACCAACGACTTCTCGACCCCGGTCAAGCCGGGCGAGGCCTGGGCCGACGAGGCGGCGCTGCGCAGGGCGTGGCACCAGCGCTATGTCGGCTTCGTGCGCGAGATCGCCGCGAACCAGCCCCAGGCGCAGTTCGTGCTGGTCGGCGGGCCGAGCTTCGCCACCGACGTTCAATCGGTCGCGGCCGAACTGGCCACGTCGCACATCAAGGTGACGACGATGCGCACGCCCGAGATGGCGCTGGACAGCTGCCACTGGCACCCGTCGCTGAAGGATCAGCGCGCGCTGGCCGATACGCTGGACAAGACGGTGTCGGGGATGCGCATCCTGTGGTGAGCGCTCAGCCGCGATAGCCGAGCGCCGGCAGGCCGCGGCAGCCCGGATCGACCTCGAACAGCGCGCCGCCCAGCGGTTCGTCGACATCGACCGCGGCCGAGGTGACGAACATCCGGTCGAGCGCCTGGCCGGCGAACACGCAGCTGGTGATCTGGCTGGCCAGGAGCGCGATGCTGCGGTCGCGGTTGCCGTCGGGCGTGAAGCGGGTGACGCAGCCCGCGCCCCAGCAGGCGACCCACAGCCCGCCATCGGCATCGAGCGTCATCCCGTCGGGGTCGCCCCAACCCTGTTCGAATACGATGAAGGGCATGCGCTCGCCCAGGCTGCCGTCATCGTTGATGTCGAAGCGGAAGATGGTGCGCAGGCCGCTGTCGGTGTGGAACAGGTGCGACGCATCGGTCGCGATCGCGGGGCCGTTGGCGATGCGATAGCCGCGGTCGACCCGGGACACCCGGCCGTCGGTATCGAGCCGGTAGAAGGCGCCGCTCGCGCGGTCGGCAGCGACGGGCATGGTGCCGGCCCAGATGCGGCCGTGACGATCGGCTTTCGCATCGTTGACGCGGTTGCCCGGGTCCTCGCCGGTCAGCTCCGCAAGCGTCTCGATCCGAGGACCATCGAGGTCGAGCGTCACGATCCGCCGGTCGATCCCGGCGACGAAGCCGCCGCGCTCGCGCTCGATCACCCAGCCGAGATAGCCGCCGATGTTCCAGCTTTCGACGCGGTCGTCGCCCAGGGTCAGCCGGTTGAGCCGCCCCGAGAGGATGTCGGTCCAGTAGACGGCGCCGTCGCGCGCCGACCAGATCGGCCCCTCGCCCAGCTGGTCGCGACGGTCGCGCGCGACGACGCGCGGCTGCGCCATCAATGGCTGTCCCGCGGAATGCCGAAGGTCTGGGCGATGCGCTGATACTTCACCGCATTTTCCAGCACCGCGCCGGTATCGAACTGGCCGACCAGGCTGCGGTGGATTTCCTGCCACGGCGTCTGCGACGGCGGGACATAGTCGCGCGCCTCGCCCAGCGCCTCGCGGCGGCGGTCCATCTCGGCATCGTCGACCAGCAGGTCGGCGCTGTGGCGGTTGAGATCGATGCGGATCCGGTCACCGGTGCGGACCAGCGCCAGGCCGCCGCCGACCGCAGCCTCGGGCGCGGCGTTGAGGATCGAGGGGCTGCCGCTGGTGCCCGACTGGCGGCCGTCGCCCAGGCAGGGCAGCGCGTGCACGCCCGCCTGGATCAGCGCGACCGGCGGGCGCATGTTCACCACCTCGGCACCGCCGGGATAGCCGACCGGGCCGGCCCCGCGCATGATCAGGATCGAGCGTTCGTCGATGCCCAAGGCGGGATCGTCGATCCGGCGGTGATAATCCTCCGGCCCGTCGAACACGAAGGCGGTCCCTTCGAACGCGTTCGGATCATCGGGGTTGGACAGATAGCGCGCGCGGAACGCGTCCGAGATCACGCTGAGCTTCATCACCGCGCTGTCGAACAGATTGCCCGACAGGACGGTCAGGCCCGCGGCGGGCTTGAGCGGCGCGTCGAGCGGCCAGATCACGTCGGCATCCTCGCTGTCGGCGGTGCCGACATTGTCGGCGACGGTGCGCCCGTTCGCGGTCAGCACGTCGCCCTCGATCAGGCCGGCGCGCAGGAGCTTGCCCATCACCGCGGGGACGCCGCCGGCGCGGTAGAAATCCTCGCCCAGATAGGTGCCGGCGGGCTGGAGGTTGACCAGCAAAGGCACGTCGGCGCCGTGATCCTCCCAGTCGGCCAGGGTCAGCTCGACGCCGATATGACGGGCGATGGCGTTGAGATGGATCGGCGCGTTGGTCGACCCGCCGATCGCGGAATTGACCCGGATCGCGTTGAGGAACGCCTGGCGGGTGAGCACATCGCTGGGCTTGCGGTCCGCATGGACCATCTCGACGATCTGGAGGCCGGTGCGATAGGCGTTTTCCTGGCGGTCGCGATAGGGCGCGGGGATCGCCGCGGAGCCGGGCAGCGACATGCCGAGCGCTTCGCACAGCGAGTTCATCGTCGTCGCGGTGCCCATGGTGTTGCACCAGCCGGTCGACGGCGCCGAGCTGGCGACCAGTTCGATGAAGCCCTTATAGTCGATCTCGCCGGCGGCGAGCATCTCGCGCGCCTTCCACACGATCGTGCCCGATCCGGTGCGCTCGCCCTTGAACCAGCCGTTGAGCATCGGGCCGACCGAGAGCGCGATGGCGGGGATGTTCACCGTGGCGGCCGCCATCAGGCAGGCAGGCGTGGTCTTGTCGCAGCCGATCGTCAGCACCACGCCGTCCATTGGATAGCCGTAGATCGATTCGACCAGGCTGAGATAGCTGAGGTTGCGGTCGAGCCCGGCGGTCGGGCGCTTCCCGGTTTCCTGGATCGGGTGGGTCGGGAATTCGAGCGCGATGCCGCCGGCGTCGCGAATGCCCTCGCGCACGCGCTTGGCCAGTTCGATGTGATGGCGGTTGCACGGCACCAGGTCGCTGCCGGTCTGGGCGATGCCGATGATCGGCCGACCCGACTGGAGTTCGTCCAGGCTGATGCCGAAATTGAGATAGCGCTCGATATAGAGCGCGGTCATGTCGGGATTTTCGGGGCTGTCGAACCAGGCGCGCGACCGGAGCCTCTGTGTCGATCGATCGCGGTCCTGTCCCAAATCCATGCCTTTCACGCAGTCGCGATGTCGCTCCGGAAATCGCGGTCACCTACAAATGGTAGCGCATTGATATCGCTCCGGGCCGCGTATAGGAAGCATATATATCGTATAAAAGGGCGAGAGATGGAGCGGATCAGGATCGGGCTTGTCGGGATCGGCAAGATCGCGCGGGACCAGCATGTGCCGGCGCTTGCCGCGAGCGATGATTTCGACCTGATCGCGACGGCGAGCCGGCACGGCAGGGTCGACGGCATCGACGGCCATGACTCGATCGAGGCGATGCTGGCCGCCAGGCCCGAGATCGAGGCGGTGTCGCTGTGCACCCCGCCCGAGGGCAGGTTCGACCAGGCGATGTCGGTGCTGCGCGCGGGACGGCACCTGATGCTGGAAAAGCCGCCGAGCGCCACCGTCTCCGAGGCCCAGGCGCTGGCCAAGATAGCGGAGAAGGCGGGCGTGACCCTGTTCGCCACCTGGCATTCGCGCGAGGCGGCCGAGGTCGATGCGGCCCGCGACTGGCTGGCGACCCGCCGGATCGACGCGGTGCGGATCCGGTGGAAGGAGGATATCCGCCACTGGCATCCCGGCCAGGACTGGATCCTGGCCGCGGGCGGGTTCGGCGTATTCGATCCCGGCATCAACGCCCTGTCGATCGCGACGCGGATCCTGCCCGAGCCGCTGACGGTGCTGAGCGCGACGCTGTCGGTGCCGGCGAACCGCACGAGTCCGATCGCCGCGCGGATCGCGATGCGATCGGGCGACGCCGCCGTCGATGCCGATTTCGACTTTCTCCAGACCGGCGAGCAGAGCTGGGACATCGAGGTCGATACCGATGCCGGCCTGCTGCGCCTGACCCATGGCGGGAGCCGGATCGCGCTGCCCGGCGAACCGGCGGCGGCGGGCACCAACGAGGAGTATCCGAGGCTCTATCGTCGCCTGGCCGACCTGATCCGGAGCGGCGGGTCGGACGTCGATCTGGATCCGATCCAGCTGGTGGCCGACGCGTTCCTGGTAGCCGAGCGCCGCAGCGTCGAGGCGTTCGACTTCTGACCCGGCAAAGGGCGGCGCATCGTCGCGCGCCGCCCCCTCACCCGGTCAGATGTCCTCGACCTGGTCGAGATAGGCGCCATAGCCCTGCGCTTCCATCTCGCCCTTGGGCACGAAGCGCAGCGAGGCCGAGTTGATGCAGTAGCGCAGTCCGCCGCGGTCGAGCGGACCATCCTCGAACACATGGCCGAGATGGCTGTCGCCATTGGCGGAGCGCACCTCGGTGCGGACCATGCCGTGCGTCGTGTCGCGCAGCTCGGCGACATTGGCGGGCTCGATCGGCTTGGTGAAGCTGGGCCAGCCACAGCCCGATTCATATTTGTCGGACGACGCGAACAGCGGCTCGCCCGAGACGATATCGACATAGATGCCGGCCTCCTTGTTGTGGAGATATTTGCCGGTGCCGGGCCGTTCGGTGCCACTGTGCTGGGTGACGTGAAACTCCTCGGGCGTCAGGGCGGCCAAGGCTTCGGGGGTCTTGCGATAGTCGGTCATGCGCGTCTCCGTTTTGCCGCCAATGTGGGAAGGCCGCCGGCGTTTCGCCAGCACCGGTAAACTCGGCTATCCGGCAGGTCATGGCGAAGAAGAAGCGATATCTGACCGCGCGGCTGGCGGACGGCTATGTGAAGACGATCGGTCCGACATCGGCGCCCTTCACCCATTATTGGCGGATCGTCGCGCATCTGGGCGGTGGCCGGACCGACGTGTTCTGGGGCCATGCCAAGTCGCTTCGCGAGGCGACCGGCAAGAAGACTGCCATGATCGAAGCGGCCAAGCAGCGCGATTGGGAGCGGTACGATTTCGAGGTGGTCGAACTTATGGAAGAGTGGTCGAGCTCGTCGAACTGACGGCGCTTGCCCCTCAAAGTCGAGCGGCTGATTAGATAAGATTAATCGGAATGATGTTGCCGCGATTGACGCGCAATTTGAGTATGTTGAGGACGTTGGAAGACGCGAACAGACGACCTGTGTGATTTTTGCCGCATCGTAAAATAAAATGGTCGTAACCTGTACCGGATTTGCGAAATTTCCTGATCATATCATCGCGTTGGCCAGTCAAAAATACAATCGCAACGGATGCTTTGAAGTGTTGACAACGCCGGACAAGGTGTTAGCGTTAACATCGAGCGGTGGAGGCCGACTCAAGATAGAACCATGCGGCGAGCCAGGGCTCGCTGACTTAGGAGGGGACAAAATGAAAAGCATTCGGCTTACGCCGTCGTTCGCGCGATCGGCATCCGCCATCGCCATTTCCGCCTGCCTGCTGATGCCGGGTATCGCGCTGGCGCAGACCACCACCGACAGCGCACCGACCGCCGCGGAGCCGGCGACTCAGGACGATACCGGCGAGGAAATCGTCGTCACCGGCATCCGCGCCTCGCTGGACCAGGCGATCTCGATCAAACGCAACTCCGCCGGCGTCGTCGACGCGATCTCGGCCGAAGACATCGGCAAGTTCCCCGACACCAACCTGGCCGAGTCGCTGCAGCGCATCACCGGCGTGTCGATCACCCGCGCCAACGGCGAAGGCTCGCAGGTCGCGGTCCGCGGCTTCAGCGGCGGCTTCAACCTGGTGACGATCAACGGCCGCCAGCTTCCCTCCACCAGCATCGACACCAGCACGGGCAACGCGTTCGCGCGCGGCACCGGCCGTTCGTTCGACTTCCAGAATCTGGCATCGGAAGGCGTGTCGCGCCTCGAAGTGTACAAGACCGGCCGCGCCAACATCCCTTCCGGCGGCATCGGCGCCGCGATCAACATCGTCACCCGTCACCCGCTCGACGCGCGCGAGGACGGCTTCTCGGGCTCGATCGGCGCCAAGGCGCTGTATGATTCGACGGTCGAGAACGCCGAAGGCGATCTGGCAAAGATCACGCCCGAAGTCTCCGGCCTGCTGAACTGGAAGAACGACGCCAATACCTTCGGCGTTACGGTGTTCGGCAGCTATCAGCTGCGCGAATCGACGTCGATCCAGTCGAATCCGAATTACTGGAACATCGTGCCGCTGGCCGACTTCCTCAATCCGGCGGGCCCGTACATCAATCCGAACACGGTGATTACCAACCGTCCGACCACGCCCTATGTCCAGATCCCGAACGACAGCCGCTACCAGTTCTCCGAGAACCGCCGCGAGCGTCTGAACGGCCAGGCGATGGTCCAGTTCAAGCCGAACGACTCGCTCGAGATCACCCTCGACGGCCTGTATGCGCGCAACAAGCTGAGCGACGAACGCAGCGAGCAGACCAACTGGTTCCAGCGCCCGTTCACCCAGGTGACTTTCGACGACAACACCAAGATGCAAAGCGCGGTGATCCTCGCCGAGGCGGTGCAGGCCGACAAGGGCTATGAGCAGCAGCGTTTCGCCACCAGCACCGAGCTCTATTCGTTCGGCGGCAACCTCAAGTGGAACTTCACCGACGCGCTGTCGCTGACCCTCGACGCGAACCATGCCAAGTCGACGACCGATCCGGACAACTCGAACGGATCGTCGGCAACGACCATCTCGATCGGCGCACCGGTTCGCGCAACGCATCGCCTGGACTTCACCAGCGGCTTCCCGCAGCAGTCGGAGACGATCAACGACTGCACCCCGCGCGGGGGCAACTGCAACAACCAGCTCGATCTCGGCGACCTCGGCACCCAGGTGGCACGCGTCATTACCTCGCAGCAGGATGCGCGGGTCAACCAGTTCAAGGCCGAGTTCAACTGGGACCTGGGCAATGACAGCCGCTTCACCTTCGGCGGCGACTATGTCGATGCGAACATGCGTTCGACCACGGTCAACACCACCCAGCTGCTGGGTGACTGGGGCATCACCGACACCGGCATCGTCGCGCAGCGCGCCGGTGATCTCGTCAAGACCTATTGCATGACCTGCAAGTTCGACAAGTACGACCCCGGTTCGACCGGATCGGCACTGGTCGCCTTCCGCGCCAATGCAGTAGACCTGCTCAACGTCTTCCAGCCCTATTATCTGGCGCAGGGCCGGGCGATCACCGCCAGCCCGCCTTCGGACGACACCGTCGGCGAGAAGACATGGGCAGTCTATGGCCAGATGGCCTGGGGCGGCGAGATCGGTGGCCGCCGCGCCAACGCATTGTTCGGCGTCCGCTACGAGAAGACCAACGTCAACTCGATCGGCGTGCAGTCGGTCCCGGCGCAGATCCGCTGGGCCGCGGATAACGACTTCTTCGTGGATGGTGGCCCCCCGGGCGGCGCCGTGCAGGTGAAGGCGAGCTACGACAACCTGCTGCCCTCGCTCGATTTCAACATCGAGGTGGTCGACAATGTCGTCGCCCGAGCATCGTTCAGCCGTACGCTGGCCCGTGCCGACTATGGCAGCCTGTTCGCCTCGGTCGGGGTCAACGGCCCGAACCGTCCGACCGCACTTGGCTCGGCACCGGCACCGGCGACCCGTCAGGATCCGTCGCTGCTGCCGCTGGAATCGGACAATTTCGACGTGTCGGTCGAATGGTACTACAAGCCTTCGAGCTTCGTATCGGTCGGCTTCTTCAACAAGAATGTCCGCAACTTCATCGGTACCGTGGTGACCAATGGCCCGCTGTTCGGCCTGCGCGATCCCAGCGCCGGCGCACCGGGTTCGCGGTCGGGCATCGCCCTCGCCTTCCTGAACGCCAATGGCTATGACCGCAGCGACATCAACCTGTTCTCCTATACCGCGCTGCTCGTGCAGAACGGCGGAAACCAGGCTGCCGCGACGGCGACGTTCAACGCCAATTACGGCAACGAGAAGCCGGGCGCCCTCGACACGGTGTTCGTCAACAACCTGCTGGCCGCGGTCGACGTGGTCGGCGATGCCAACGACCCGCTGTTCCAGTTCGCGATCAGCGGCCCGGTCAACAATCGCGAAGGCAATGTCCACGGCTTCGAAATCGCCTGGACGCATTTCTTCGGAAACACCGGTTTCGGCTTCGCGGCCTCGTATACCAAGGTGGACGGCGACGTGAACGTCGATCCCTATGCCGATCCGAACGTGAACATCTTCGCGCTCACCGGCTTGGGCGACAGTGCCAACCTGACCGGCATCTATGAGAAGAACGGACTGTCCGCCCGCGTCTCGTACAACTGGCGCGACAAATATCTGTCGGGGACCAACCAGGGCGGCAACCGCAACCCGCTGTTCACCGATGCCTTCGGCACGCTCGATGCGAGCATCAGCTACGACTTCAGCGAGAATTTCTCGCTGTCGCTCGAAGCGGTCAACCTGACCAGCGAGCCGTTCCGTCAGTACGCCCGGACCGAGACCAACCTGGTCTATGTCCAGGAGCTGAAGCCGCGCTTCTATCTCGGCGCGCGCTACCGGTTCTGATCCGAATTCGGGGGCGGGTTTCGGCCCGCTCCCGGCAAAAGGGGGAAGGAGGCCGCCGTGCACTGCGCAGCGGCCTTTTTCTTTTGTCCCAGACCCCACGCTGCTAGACCCGAGCCAAAGCAGGACCGGAGCGAATGAACCCCGTACAGATCAACAATGTCGATCATGCCGAGCTGTGCGTCAGCCCGCGCGCCGGCGCCGAATTCGGCGACGCCTCCAACCAGGCCCTGGTCTATCCCGCCGAGTTCGAGGAACTTCAGCGCGAATTCGCGATCATCTTCCGCCGGCGCGACAGCGGCATCCAGGCCTATGCGCTGCTGGGACTGGACCGCGACGAGAATCTCTTCCTGGCCGGCGACCGCTGGGCCAGCCGCTACGTTCCCGCAACACATCAGCGCGGCCCCTTCTCGATCGGGATCGTGCGCGATGCCGGCGATGGCCCGGGCGAGCCGATGATCCATGTCGACATGGACGATCCCCGCGTCGGCACCGGCCAGCCGCTGTTCCTCAAGCATGGCGGCAACGCGCCCTATCTGGATCATATCGCCGGCGTGCTGCGCCTGCTCTATCAACAGATCGAGAGCGCGCCGGGCTTCTACGCCATGCTCGACGAGGCCGAATTGCTGACGCCGGTCACGCTGACCGTCGATGTGCGCGAGGACCTCAGCTACACCGTCCCGGACGTGCTGGTGGTCGATCTCGAGCGGCTGTCGACCCTGACCGGCGAACCGCTGGAACTGCTCCATCGTTCGGGGGCGCTGCGGCTCGCCATCTTGGCAGCGGCGTCGCTCGGCAATGTGCAGCAGCTGATCGCCCGCAAGCAGGCGCTGCTCGACCCGATCGACTGACGCGATGCCGCGCGTGATCCGCCAGACCCGAGTCATCGAGGGAGCCGACGCCGGCACCCTGAGCGTGGCCGAGCTGATCGCCGACGGCCGCCCCGCGATCCTGCGCGGCATTGCGCGCCACCTGCCGCTGGTCGCCGAGGGGCTGCGCGGTCCGCAGGCCGCGGTCGCGTGGCTGAAGCGGTTCGACGGCGGCCGCCCGGTCACCGCCTATATCGGCGACGCCGCGATCGGCGGGCGCTTCGGCTATGGCGAGGACTGCACCGCGCTGAACTTCGCGCGCGAGCGCGGGTCGCTGTCCGCCTATCTCGACCGGATCCTGGCGACGCAGGACGATCCCGAGGGCCCCTCGCTCTATATCGGCTCGACCGATATCGACCAGTATCTGCCCGGCATCCGCGACCAGGCGGCGCTGCGCTTCGCGGAACTGGAACAGGCGGGCACCCCGCCGCTGGTGAGCATCTGGCTGGGCAACCGGACGATCGCATCCGCGCATTACGACATGTCGAACAACATCGCCGTCACGCTGGTCGGGCGGCGCCGCTTCACCCTGTTCCCGCCCGAGCAGGCGGCCAATCTCTATCCCGGCCCGATCGACCTGACACCGGCGGGCCAGGTCGTCTCGATGGTCGATTTCGACGCCCCCGACCTCGGCCGCCATCCCGGCTTCGCCGAGGCGCTGGCGGCGGCCGAAGTCGCGGAGATGGCGCCGGGCGACGCGCTGATCTACCCTGCCCTGTGGTGGCACCAGGTCGAGGCGCTGGATCCGTTCAACGCCATGATCAACTATTGGTGGAACAGCACCCCCGCCTGGATCGACACGCCGCAGAACACGCTGCTCCACGCGCTGCTCAGCCTGCGCGACCGGCCCGACCATGAGAAGCGCGGCTGGCAGGCACTGTTCGACTATTATGTCTTCGGCCCCGCCGACCGTGCGGGCGCGCACCTGCCCGAGGCGGCGCGCGGCAACCTGGCGCCGATGGACGACATCAAGGCGCGCCGGCTGCGCGCGCTGCTGCTCAATCGCCTCAATCGCTGACGGAGACCGGAATGGCCGCGCCAATCGTGAAACGGGTGGTGATCGCGGGCGGGGGCACCGCGGGCTGGGTCGCGGCGGCGGCACTGGTCAAGCAGCTGGGGCCGCTGCTGGACATCACGCTGGTCGAATCGGACGAGATCGGGACGATCGGCGTCGGCGAGTCCACCATCCCGACCTCGCGCAGCTTCCACCAGCTGCTGGGGATCAACGAGGCGGCGTTCATGCGCCACACCCAGTCGACCTTCAAGCTGGGCATCGCGTTCGAGAATTGGGGCAAGATCGGCGACCGCTATATCCACAGCTTCGGCGAGATCGGGCGCAAGTCGACCTGGATGGCGCCGTTCCATCATTTCTGGATGGAGGCGCAGGCGCAGGGCTTCGGCGGCAGCCTGGACGACTATTGCTACGAGCTGCAGGCAGCGAATGCCGAACGCTTCGCGACCGGCGAGACTGCGACGCTCAGCTATGCCTATCATCTCGACGCGACGCTTTACGCGCAGGCGCTGCGCAAGCTGGCCGAACCCGCCGGGGTGAAGCGGGTCGAGGGGAAGATCGATCGGGTCGAGCGCGATCCGGAGAGCGGATTCATCACGGCGCTGGTGCTGGACTCGGGCACCCGGATCGAGGGCGACCTGTTCCTCGACTGTACCGGCTTTCGCGGGCTGTTGATCGAACAGACGCTGGAGACGGGGTATGAGGACTGGACGCATTGGCTGAAGACCAAC
Source organism: Sphingomonas rustica (assembly GCF_039652585.1). Taxonomy (NCBI): domain Bacteria; kingdom Pseudomonadati; phylum Pseudomonadota; class Alphaproteobacteria; order Sphingomonadales; family Sphingomonadaceae; genus Sphingomonas; species Sphingomonas rustica. The sequence continues at coordinate 297,683 of NZ_JBDIZK010000001.1, forward strand.
AGCGCCTATGCCGTCCAGACCGAGGCGGTCGGGCCGCCCCGCCCCTATACCCGGGCGATCGCGCATGAGGCGGGATGGCGCTGGCAGATCCCGCTCCAGCACCGGGTCGGCAACGGGCTGGTGTTCGCCAGCGACTATATGTCGGACGACGAGGCCAAGGCGAAGCTGCTCGCGGAGATCGACGGCAGGCCGTTGTTCGATCCGCGGCTGATCCGATACCGCACCGGGCGGCGCAGGAAGGTGTGGAACGGCAATTGCGTCGCGCTGGGCCTGGCGAGCGGATTCATCGAGCCGCTGGAATCGACCAGCATCCACTTGGTCAAGATCGCGATCACCCGGTTGATCGAGAGCTTTCCGTTCGGCGGGATCAGCCCGGCGGCGACCGAGCGGTTCAACACCAATTCGCGGCTGGAAATGGAGCATATCCGCGACTTCATCATCCTCCATTACCACCTGAACCGGCGCGACGAGCCCTTCTGGCAGCGGTGCCGCGAGATGGACGTGCCGGAGACGCTGACGCAGCGGATCGCCGCCTTTCGCGACGGCGCGCTTGCCTATCAGGAGAATGTCGACCTCTTCAGAGTCGATTCCTGGGTGCAGGTGCTGATGGGCCAGGGGCTGACGCCCGAGGGCTATCACCAGCTGGCGAAGATGATGCCGCCGGCCGAGCTGCGCCAGGCGCTGTCGGGACTGAAGGAGACGGTCGCCGGGGCGGTGGCGAAGCTGCCGGCGCACGATGCGTTTCTCAGGAGCTATTGCCCCGCGGTCTGACGCGCGCCCTACCGGCTATCGCCAGCACCGGCCGCCGCTGGTGGCGACGTGCCAGGCGACCGCCTGGAGGCGTGCGGCATGGTCGGGCGACAGGCCGAGATCGACCGCCGCCTGCTCGCGCCCGCCAAGGGCGCGCGGATCCTTGCCGGTCACGTCGACGAAGATCGTCAGCGCCTCGAGATAATAGCCCGCCGCGCTGCCATGATAATGGTCGTAGGACCACAGATCGACCTGGCCGTAGCTGAGCCCGTCATAGGGATTGGGGTCGGCCAGCCCGGTCTGCATGGCGCAGTTGAACGCTTGGCCGACGGGATGGACCCGGGCGATCTCGCGCGTCTTCGCCTTGGCCTGGTCATATGCGGCGCGCAGGTCGAGCGCCATGCGGGCGATCGGCTGGCCGAACCATTTGCCGCTGCCGCGGTAGATCATGTCGGGTCGCGACCAGGTCGCGGTGAGCCCGATCCGGACGCGCGGATTGCGCGCCGCGAACATCCGCGCGAACCGGCCCGAATAGTCGATCAGCAATGACGGGTTGCCGTGGTCGGCGAAGTTCAGGACACTGGCATCCTGGAGCACGACATCGTCCCACGCCCGGTCGAGCAGCGCGCGTCGATTGTCCCAGTGCCAGTTCAGCCCCTTGCCGGGCTCGGTTTCCAGGCTGACGCGATAGTCGAGGCCCGCTTCGACCGTGAAGCGCTTGAACAGCGCGGGTACGCCGCCGATGCCGCGGTTGGTCAGGTCGGTGACGGTGTCGGCGCGATAGTTTCGCACCGGCGAATTCGCGCCGAAGGTGAAGCTGTTGCCGACGAACAGGATGGTGCGCGACGCGGCATGGCTGGCCGGACGAGCGGCACGGCCATCCTGGGCAGCCGCTGCGGGAGCGAGCGTCAGAAGGGCAAGGCCAAGCAGGAGGCGAACGGGCAAGGATATCGTCTCATCGTACCGACCGGACCGGCCGGCGGCTTGCAGCCCATCGTGCCTCGCGGCGCGACGGGCTGCAAGCCGGGGGTCAGAAGGTTGCGGCGATGCCGGCGAAGATCCGGCGATCCTCGCGGAAGCTGTTCAGCAACCGGTTCCGGTTCTGGAGATACTCGATATCGCCCTGCTTGGTGATGTTGATCGCCTCCAGCGTCAGGCGGATATTGGGCGTGATGTTGAACTGGCCCGAGAAGTCGAGCTGGCCCCGCCCTTGAGCGTAGGAACTGCCACCAGCCAACGCGCCGCCCTGCCCCAGCAGGTAGGAGTTGCGATAGATATAGGCCAGGCGAAGGGACATGAACTTGTCCTCATAATAGCCGACCACATTGTAGCTGTGCTTCGACAGGCCCGGCAGCGGCAGCGCCTTCTGCGTTTCCTGGTCGATCAGCGGCGTCTCGCTGTCGACATAGGTGTAGTTGGCCTGCACGCCCAGATTGTCGAACGGTGCCGGGAGGAAGCGCAGCGATTGCTGGAAGGCGACCTCGAACCCCTTGATCTTGCCCGACTCGCCATTGACCGGCTGGGTGATCTGGAACAGGCCGAGGGTCTCGGAGAGGCCGGGTACGAATTCTAGCTCCGTCCGGTTAATCGTGAACGAGTCGACATTCTTGTAGAAGACCGCGCCCGACAGCACGCTGGACGGTGCGAAATACCATTCGAGCGTCGCGTCGAACTGGGTCGCCTGATACGGCCGCAGCGCCGGGTTTCCGCGATTGCCGGTTTGAGACACGATCAGCGGGATGAAGCTGACGGCGACGTCCGACAGGTTCGGACGTGCCACCACCTTTGCCGCAGCGGCGCGGAAGGTGAGCTTGTCGGTGATGCTCAGATTGGCGTTCGCGCTGGGCAGCCAGAAGTCGAAGGTCGGCTTGGCCGAGGTCGGCTGGGTGTCGGACAGATAGCCCGACGACAGCCGCTCCTGAGACACGTAGCGCACGCCGGCATTGCCGGTCAGCGGCATCGATCCGATCGTCGTGTCGAAATTGCCCTTGATGTAGAAGGCGAGGGTGTCCTGCTGGACATCCTTGATCGATACGCGGCCCAGCGGGATCGTGTCCGCCGTCGGGATCGGCAGGCCGAAGGCGTCGCGCGCGACATTCGGATCGAAGGTGCCGGCCAGCAGCTGGCCTGGGAAATTCCCGGCGGCGCCGGGAAAAAAGGAGACGGTCGAGGACGAGTAGCTCACGCCCGGCAGCTCGTCGACAGTCAGGATCCCGTCGCCATTCTTGTCGCCGCGCGCCAGCAGGCTGGCAGCGCTCGGGACGTTCTGAGGTGCCTCGGCATACAGGTTCAGACGTTCGAACCGCGAGCCGACCTCGATCGATGCCAGCGGACCGAAATTGGTGTGGATCTTGAAATCCATCCGGGCGTCGAAGCCGTCATTGTCGTTCAGGATCGCGCCGTCGAAGATCGAGGCGAGCTGATACTGGCCGGGATCCATCAGGTTGAAGTTCGACGCGAGCGCGATGTCCGGCACGGGATTGCGGCCGGTGAAGTCGTAGGTGACATTGGCAACGTTGCCAGCCTTGGGCACGAGGACATAGGTCATCGAGCTGCCCTGCGCCGGCGAGGAGCTCGCCTTGCTGTAGGATGCGTCGATCGACATTTCGACGACCTCGCCCTTATACTTGGTCGAGAAGCCGATATTGGCCGATTCCAGCAGCGTCGGCGCGTCGTAGATCAGCGGGCGCACGGTGACGTTGTTGAAGGTCCCCTTGCTGACCGTGTTGCTATCGTCGGCGGTCGCGCCGGCATCGTTGTTGTTCAGCAGGATCTGGGTGTTGAAGATCGTGCGATCCTCGTCGAGGCGCGAATAGGTGCCGTCGAGGATGACTTCCCAGCGGTCGGCCGGACGCCACTGGATCGATCCCTGTGCAGTAAGGCGGCGGACCTCGCGATTGGCCACGCGCGTCATCAGCCGGTTGGGACGGACCAATCCGACCTCTTCGACCCCATCGCCGTTGCCGTCGATCCCGTTGACGACGTTTCCGTTCGCGTCCCTGGTTCCGACCTTGCTCCAGCCGCCGCTCTCGAAGCCATAGCCGGTCGTGCTGATGTCCGAATAGGCGACGGTCGCCAGGACGCCGAAGGTGTCGTTGAAATTCTTCGAGATCAGCGCCGAACCGCGATAGCCGAACTTGTCGGCCTGATCGGTATAGACGCCCTGGATCCGGCCGCTGACGACCGTGCCGTCCAGCTCAAGCGGACGCTTGGTCTTCAGGTTGACGGTGGCGCCCAGCGCACCCTCGGGCATGTCGGCGGTCGGCGACTTGCTGACGACGATGCTCGAGATGATTTCAGGGCTGAGCGACTCGAGCGAGGCGCCGCCGCCGCTGCTCGGGCCGAGGAACGAGCGGCCGTTGATCTCCAGCCGGTTCTGCGAAATGCCGCGCACCGTGAAGTTCGAGCCTTCGCCCTCGTTGCGGCTGATCTGGACGCCGGGGATGCGGCTCATCGATTCCGCGACATTCTGGTCGGGCAGCTTGCCGATGTCCTGCGCCGAGATCACGTCGACGATGTTGCCGGCCGAGCGCTTGGCGTTGATCGCATCCTGCAGCGAGCGGCGGATGCCGGTGACGACGATTTCCTCGCCTTCATCCTGTCCGTCCGCGGGCGCTGCGGCCTGGCCGGCCGGCGCCGGATCGGCCGTCTGGGCGAACGCTGCGGGTGCCATCACTGCGGCCAGCCCGATCACGGCGGTGGTGCCTGCCAGTTGCTTGCGGATTCGCGTCTTCATGTTCCGTAACCTCCCCGTGTCTTCCCGAATGGCCGTGCCGCGGCGATCGCCGGGCCGTGCGGCCTGAAGTTGCTGTCGGGAAGGACGGAACCGACCTGAACGACCGACCATCGCGACTTCTCGCGCGGTTCGATCCTGTTCGTGGTCGAGGTGCCCCACACTCCCCTCAAGCGGTCCCCGCGCTGCCGGCGGGTCGGGCAGCGCAATGGCAGAAGCCTCCGGGACACAGAGCCCCTACTTTCGTACTACCGACGTCGAACGCCCCGTGCGGCTAGACCGAAGCTGCGGTAGAACAACGACAATTGGATGGGGGAGAGACATGCGGGTAAGCCGACGCACGCTGATGGCCGGGGCCGGGAGCGTCGTCGCGACGCCTGCACTGGGCTGGACGACCCCCGCCGCGGCAGCGCGGACGGAGGAGCCGCTGCTGCACGGGATGATGCCGAGCGATGCGCTGCCCGAGCGCCTGGAGCCGGTCGAACCCGGACTGATCCGGATCGATCGTGGCTGGCGATTCCACGAGGGCGACATCGTCCCGCCCAGGCTGCGCAAGCATGACGAGACCTATCTGGCGGCCAAGGCAGGGGGAGCCCGTGGCGCCGCGGCGATCGCGTTCGACGACAGCGGCTGGGTGTCGGTCGACGTGCCGCACGACTGGGCGATCCGCCAGCCCTTCGACCGCGACGCGAACACCGACCAGGGATACAAGCCGCGCGGCATCGGCTGGTACCGCAAGACGATCATATTGGACGAGGCGGATCGCGGCAGGAAGATCGCGCTGCGGTTCGGCGGGATTGCGACCCACGCAACGATCTGGGTCAATGGCAGCATCGCCGCGCGCAACTGGTCGGGGTATACGGCGATCGAGGTCGACCTGACCCCCTATGCGCGCTTCGGCGCGGACCAGCCCAACATCATCGCCGTCCGGGTGGATGCGCAGGAGATGGAGGGCTGGTGGTATGAAGGCGCCGGCATCTATCGCCATGTCACCCTCGCCAAGCGCCCGGCGGTGTCGATCGCGACCGACGGTGTCCATTGCGATCCGCGCCATGACGGCGACGATCGCTGGCGGGTGCCGGTGACGGTGACGCTGGAGAATGTCGGGGAGGCGGCGCGCCCGGCCGAACTGAGCGTCTTGCTGCGCGACGATGCCGGGCGCGAGGTTTCCCGCGCAACGGCCAGCGGCACGGTCGATCCGCTCGGGCGCCGCGACCTAAGCTGCGCGCTGTCGCTCAGCGGACCCAGGCGCTGGTCCCCCGAGACCCCGAAGCTGTACCGCGTCGAGATCGTCGCGACGAGCGAGGCCGGCACCGACCGGCGACAGGTCCCGATCGGTTTCAGGACGATCCGTTTCGACGCGAACCGCGGCTTCTTTCTGAACGAGCAGCCGGTCAAGCTGAAGGGCGTGTGCCTGCATCAGGATCATGCCGGCGTCGGCACCGCCGTGCCCGACGCACTGCTCGAATGGCGGCTGCGGCGAATGAAGGATGTCGGCGTCAACGCGATCCGGTGCAGCCATAATTCCCAGGCCGACGCCTTCTATGCGCTGTGCGACCGGATGGGCTTCCTCGTCATGGACGAGAACCGCATCTTCAACCCCGCGCCCGATCACCTGGCCGAGATGGAATGGCTGGTCCGCGCGCATCGCAACCATCCCAGCATCATCCTGTGGTCGGTGTTCAACGAGGAGCCGATGCAGGGCAGCCGCGCCGGGCGCGAGATGGTCCGGCGGATGGTGGCGGCGGTGAAGGCGCTGGACGACAGCCGGCCGGTGACCGCCGCGATGAACGGCGGCCTCTATGAGCCCGAGAACGTCTCCCAGGCGATCGAGGTGATGGGCTTCAATTACCAGACCGACCAATATGACAAGTTTCACGCGCTGAACCCGAAGCTACCGAGCAGCAGTTCGGAGGATACCAGCGCGTTCATGACCCGCGGCGCCTATCGCACCGATCGCGCGGCGCATGTGATGAGCTCGATGGATACCGAGGCCGCCGACTGGGGCGCGACCCACCGGAAGTCCTGGGCGATGATCGCCGAGCGGCCCTATCTGGCGGGCGGGTTCGTGTGGACCGGGTTCGACTATCATGGCGAGCCGACGCCGTTCGAATGGCCGACGGTGTCGAGCTTCTTCGGGATCCTCGACCTGTGCGGCTTCGCCAAGACCGCCTATGACATTCGCCGCGCGCAATGGATCGACGACCGCCCGGTCATCGGCATCGCGCCGCACTGGACCTGGCCCGGCCGCGAGGGCGAGCAGATGGACGTGCTGGTCACGTCCAACGCCGAGCGGGTACGGCTGCTGGTCAACGGCAAGCCGGTCGGCGAGCAGGCGGGCGACCGGATCCACGGCACCCTGTTCAAGACCGCATGGCAGCCGGGCGAGATCGTCGCGATCGGCCTCAAAGGCGGGCGCGAAGTCGTGCGAACCCGGCATCGCACCGCGGGGCCGCCGGCTTCGTTGCAGCTGTTGCCGGCGCGCACGCTGATGCGCGCGGACGGCGAGGACGTGGTTCCGGTGACGATCCACGCGGTCGACCGGTCGGGCCGGCATGTGCCGATCGCGCAGCATCCGGTGACGCTGACGATCGAGGGCGGCGAGATCATCGGCCTGGGCAATGGCGATCCCAACAGCCACGAGCCGGCGCAGGGCGATCGACGGTCGCTGTTCAACGGCCTTGCCCAGGCGCTGGTCCGCGCCCGGTCCGGCGCGCAACGGCTGCGCATCGTTGCGCGCGCCGACGGGCTGAAGGACGGGTCGACGTCGATCCGGCTGGTCTGAGGTGGTTGCCGGCATGACGCGAAGCTGCGAGGATCCCTGCATGTCCAGCGAAGCCGATCCCGTTGCCGAACCGCCGCGTGCCGGTGCCGGGTCGCGGCTGGGCCGGGCGATCGCGATCATTTTCGGCGCGGGCGATTACGAGGCGCATCTGCGCCACGCCGCCGCCAAGGGGCATGCGCCGCTGAGCCGCGGCGCATTCGACCGGCGGCGGCTCGAAGCGCGCTACGGCCGGTCCTCGCACCGCTGCTGCTGACCGGCCGCGGCTGCTATTCGGGCGGCGACCACAGGCCGCGCGCGATCGCCTGTCCCGCCAGCATCGCCGCCTGGGTGCGCGAGACGGCGTGCAGCTTGCGCAGGATGGTCGAGACATGGACCTTCACCGTCTGTTCGGAGATGGCGAGGTCGTTGGCGATCTGCTTGTTCAGCTTGCCTGCCATCACCAGCGCGAGGATGCGCAATTGCTGGCTGGTCAGCTCGGACAGGCCCGCGACCAGCTGTGCCTCCTCGTCATCGGCCTCGCCCAGTTCGGGCCACCAGCGCTCTCCGTCCAGCACCAGCCCGATGATGCGGACCAGTTCGCCCATGCTCGACATCTTGGGAATATAGCCGGCGACCCCGGCTGCGACCGCGCGCCGCACCAGGCCCGGATCGGTCTTGGCGCTGAGGATCACGATCGGCGTGGTCGGATGCTGACCCAGCAGCTGGATCACGCCGGACAGGTCCGAGGCATCGGGGAGGTCGAGGTCGAGCAGGACCAGGTCGATATCGGGATCGCGATCGAGCTGATCGTGCGCGCCCGCGATCGTGCCGCACTCGATCAGGTCGATCCCGTCGATCGCCGCCTCCAGTGCGTATTTGACCGCGGTCCGTACCAGGGGGTGATCGTCGGCGATCAGGATCCGCGTCATGACTGGCCCCCGCCTTCGGCGACCGGGCCGCCATCGTCGGCGCGCTCGGCATCGACGATCACGCGGCGCAGCGGCGCCGGCTTGACCGGCTTGTAGAGCAGCAGAGCACCGGCGGCCCGCACTCGCGCAGCCACCTCCGGCTGGCGATCGGCGGTGAGCACCGCGACGCGCAGGCCGGGTCCCCATTTCCGGGTTGCCGCAGCCAGCAGGTCGAGCCCGGTTCGGTCATCGCCCAGATGATAGTCGACCAGCAGCAGATCGGGACGCCCCCCCGGCAGGCTGGTGCCGTCGGAGGTCGTGACACGGTGCCCCCAATGTTCGATCAGCGCGATCATGCCGGCACGGATGCGGGCATCGTCATCGACCACCAGGATGTCGAGTGCCGTCGTCGCCTCGTTGGGGCGCACCACGCGCGTCGCGGCGGGAACCGCCTGCAACCGGGCGAGCGGCACGGTGATATGGAACAGCGACCCTTGCCCCGGCACCGAGCGCAGACCGATCGGATGATCGAGCAGCCGCGCGGTCCGGTCCACGATCGCCAGGCCAAGGCCAAGGCCCGGCGTCGCGGCGCCGGCCCCGCGGATGCGGTAGAATTCGCCGAAGATCGCGTCATGCTGATCGGGCGCGATCCCCGTCCCGCTGTCCCATACCTCGATCCGCACCGCCGCGCCGCGCCGCCGCCAGCCGAGCAGGATCCCGCCCTGCGACGTGTGGCGGACCGCGTTCGACAGCAGGTTCTGGAGCAGCCGGCGGAGCAGTTGCGGATCGGTTTCGACCACCAGCGCGCAGGGCCGGGCGCGAAAGGCGAGCCCCTTGTCGCTGGCGAGCATGCGGAACTCGTTTTCGAGCGGCTCGAGAATATCGGCCAGGCGGATGCGCCGCAGCTTCGGCTGGATCGCGCCGCCGTCGAACGCGGAAATGTCCATCAGCGCCTCGATCAGCGATTCGGCGGCGCTGAGCGCATCGCCCGCATTCCGTGCGAGTTCGGCGGGATCGGGCACCGTCGATCCGTTGCCGGCCGGGCGGGTCTGCTCGGCAATGGCGGACACGAACAGGCGCGCGGCATTCAGCGGCTGGAGCAGGTCGTGGCTGGCGGCGGCGATGAACTGGCTCTTGCCGGCATTGGCGCGCTCCGCCTCGCTCTTGGCGGCCTGGAGCTGGCGCGTGCGCTGCGCGACGCGTTCCTCCAGCCCCTCGTTCGCCGCGCGCAGCCGCTCGGCGGCGCTGTGCCGCTCGGTCACGTCGGTATAGGTCGAGACATAGCCCTGGTCGCCGACCCGGTCATAGGTGATCTCGAGCACCGTCCCGTCGGGCCGCTCGCGTTCGTAGATATAGGGCCAGGTCTGGCGCGTGAGATCGCGGTTGATGACCAGCGCGTCGATATCCTGGGGCGAATATTCCTCGCGCGACAGGTTGAACGAGATCACCTCGGCCAGCGGCATGCCGACCTTCACCAGGTCCGACGGGAAGGCGAGCACCTCGCAGAAGCGCCGGTTCCACGCCGTGATGCGAAGCTCGTTGTCGAACGCGCAGATCCCCTGGCGGACGCCGTCCAGCGTGCCCTGGAGCAGTTGATAGTTGAGGCGCAGCGCCTCGGACGCGGTTTCCAGTGCCTGGCGCGCGGCCTCGTCGAACGGCTGGTCCCGGCGCATCGCGGCGGTCATCACCACCCGGGCGGACGGCGTGCCGATCGCGCCGGCAAGGAGGTTCTCGGTAAAGTCGATCGCCAGGCTGTCGACCGGATCGCCGGGTGCGCGCTGGCCATGGTCGCGGGCGAAGCCGCGAAAGCCCCGCTCGGCGGCATCGACGCCGATGAAGCGCACCGCGAGCGCCTTGAGGTCGGCGATCCGCTCGACCGCGGGATAGCCGCCGATGAAGCCGTCCGGCGTCGTGGCCGGCCGGCCTGCTCGATAGCGCGACAGGCCGTAGAGCAGCGCCAGGTTGACCAGGAGGCTGAAGATCGTCGTCGCGGTGATCGGGTCGCTGCGCCCCAGATCGGGCAGCAACGGCGGCACGATCGATGCGGTCAGATCGGGCGGCAGCAGCAGCATCCACGCCCAGACCGTCATCCCGCCGACGATTCCCGCGACCGCCGCAGGCATGTGCGGGCGTGACGAATAGATGCCGACGATCACCGCCGGGCCGAACTGGGCGGTCGCAACGAACGAGACGAACCCGATCTCGGTCAGCGGATAGCCGCTGACCACCACCCGGTGCATCGCGAAGGCGAGCAGCATGATGATCGCCACCGCGATGCGCCGCACCCGCAGCAGCAGCGCCGAGACGTCGTCGCCGCCCAGCTCGTCCCGGCGCCGGCGCAGGATGACGGGCATGATCACGTCGTTGCACAACATCGTCGCAAGCGAGAGGGTGGCGACGATCGTCATGCCGGTCGCGGCGGACAGCCCGCCGAAAAAGGCGAGCGAGGCGATCGCGGGCGAATCGAACGCCATCGGCAGCGCGATCACGAAGCTGTCGGGCGCGACCGCGCCGCCGAAGGTCAGCAGGCCCGCGAGCGCGATCGGGATCATGAAGATGCTGAGGATCGCGAGATAGGCCGGGAAGAAGGTGCGCGCCGCGCCCAGGTCGCCCGGCCGCTCGCTTTCGACCACGACCACCTGGAACAGATGCGGCATGCAGATGAGGGCGAGCGCGGCGATCAGCGTCTGGCCATACCAGGCGGGCAGCGTGAAGTCGGGGGCGAGGATGCGCGTCGCCTCTTCGGGGATGCGCTGGATCGCCTGGCTCAGGATATCGCCGGGGCCGTCGAAGAAGCCGAAGACGATGCACATGCCGACGATGACGAAGGCGAGCAGCTTGATCACGCCCTCCGCGGCAACGGCGAGCATCAGCCCGCGATGCCGCTCGCTCGAATGGCTGTAGCGCACGCCGAAGGTCATGACGAACACCGCCATCAGGATCGCCGACACGAACGAGGTGTCGCGCCAGATCGGTGCGTCCGCCGGGGTCGCCGCCGCGGTGACGATGTCGAAGGTGACCGCCAGCGCCTTGAGCTGGAGCGCGATATAGGGAAGCACCGCCGCGAGGCTGGACAGGGTGACGGCGGCGGCCAGCAGCTGGCTCTTGCCGTAGCGCGCGGCGAGCAGGTCGGAGATCGAGGTCGCGTTCTGCGCCTTGGCGATCGCGACGAGCCGCCTGAGCATCGGCTGGCACAGCAACAATACCAGCACCGGGCCGATATAGATGGGCAGGAACGCCCAGCCGGCCGAGGTGGCGCGGCCGACCGACCCGTAGAAGCTCCAGCTGGTGTTATAGACCGTCAGCGTCAGGCAATAGACCAGGGTCGCGAACCAGCGCGAGCGCCACAGCCGTTCGATGATCCCCGAACGCCGGTCGCCCAGCCAGGCGATGGCGAACAACAGCGCGACATACAGGAGGGTCAGGCCGATGACGGTAATTGCGGTCAATCGACAAATGCTCCCCACCCGGCGGCTTCGCCGCTCTGTGCGCCGACAAATAGGGGTCGGGGCTCGCCAGGTCGACCGACCTTAAGTAGGGGGTCCGTGTTCGCACGCGCTTTGCCATGAGGCGTGCACGGGAACCGGTAAAGGGCGGAGAGGCAATGCGGGGCGCGTCTGCGCGAAACTGGGTGGCGCTCGCGCCCTTCGTCCTGATCGCGTGCGCCGCGGCGCTCGCGCTGGGGGTGATCGCGCGGGGATCGGGAGAGCCGGTCAACGCGCTGTGGCTGCTGACCGCCGCGACCTGCGTCTATATTCTCGCCTATCGCTTCTATGGCCGGTTCATCGCCCGCCGCGTGCTGCAGATCGACCCGTCGCGGCCGACCCCGGCGGTGCGGCGCGCCGACGGGCTCGACTATGTCCCGACCGACCGGTTCATGACCTTCGGCCATCATTTCGCGGCGATCGCCGGAGCGGGACCGCTGGTCGGCCCGGTGCTGGCGGCGCAGCTCGGCTATCTGCCCGGCATGTTGTGGATCCTCGTCGGCGTGGTCGTGGCGGGCGCGGTCCAGGACATGGTGGTGCTGTTCCTGTCGACCCGGCGCGACGGGCTGTCGCTGGGCCGGATCGCCCGCGATGAACTCGGCGCGGTTGCCGGCACGGTTATCTCGCTCGGCCTGTTGCTGATCATGATCATCCTGCTGGCGGTGCTGGCGCTGGTCGTCGTCAAGGCGCTGGCCGAAAGCCCCTGGGGCACCTTCACCGTCTTCGCCACGATGCCGATCGCGGTGCTGATGGGCCTGTACGGACGCTTCTTCCGTCCCGGCCGGCCGCTGGAGATCGCGCTGCTGGGCGCGGTGCTGCTGATGGTGTCGGTGGTGCTGGGCGGCCATGTCGCGCAGGATCCGGCGCTGGCCGCCTGGTTCACCTTCGACGCGGCGACGCTGGCGCTGATGCTGATCGGCTATGGCATCATCGCCTCGCTGCTGCCGGTGTGGCTGCTGCTCGCGCCGCGCGACTATCTGTCCAGCTTCCTCAAGCTGGGCACGATCCTGTTGCTGGCGGTCGGGCTGATCTTCACCGCGCCAAGCCTGCAGATGCCGGCGGTGACGCCGTTCATCGACGGCAGCGGCCCGGTGTTTGCCGGCAGCCTGTTTCCCTTCCTGTTCATCACCATCGCCTGCGGCGCCGTGTCCGGCTTCCACGCGCTGATCGCGTCGGGGACGACGCCGAAGATGATCGCGAGCGAGGGCGACATTCCGCTGGTCGGGTTCGGCGGGATGCTCGCCGAATCCTTCGTGGCGATGATGGCACTGATCGCGGCGACGATCCTGCATCCCGGCCTGTACTTCGCGATCAACAGCCCGGCCGCGCTGATCGGCACCGATGCCGCCACCGCCGCGGCGACCATCTCGCAATGGGGCTATGCCATCGACGCGGCGACGCTGCTCGATTCGGCCAAGGCGGTCGGGGAACACACGTTGCTGTCACGCACCGGCGGCGGACCGACGCTGGCGGTCGGCATCTCGGAAATCCTGTCGGCGCTGGGCGGGCCCGATTCGATGAAGGCCTTCTGGTATCATTTCGCGATCCTGTTCGAGGCGCTGTTCATCCTGACGACGGTCGATGCCGGGACCCGGGTCGCGCGGTTCATGATCCAGGATTTCGGCGGGACCGTCTCGCCCTGGTTCGGCGACACCACCCGCTTCGCCCCCGGCGCGCTGGCGACCGCGCTGGCCGCCGGATCCTGGGGCTATCTGCTGTACCAGGGGGCGATCGATCCGCTGGGCGGGATCAACTCGCTGTGGCCGCTGTTCGGCATCGCAAACCAGATGCTGGCGGTGATCGCGTTGCTGACCTGCACGGTGGCGATCCTGCGGTCGTCGCGGCGGCGCTATTGGTGGGTGACGGGCGTGCCGGCGCTGGCGCTGACGGTGATCACCCTGACCGCCGGCGTGATGAAGCTGTTCGCCGCCGATCCGCGCGTCGGCTTCCTGTCGCACGCCGCGTCGCTGGACCCGGCCAAGACCGGCCCCGCCACCGCCGCGATGCTGCGCGGCGACTATACCAATGCCGTGCTGACCGCGGTGCTGATCCTCGTCGTCCTGGTGGCGGCGGCAAGCTCGCTGCGCGGCGCACTGCGCATCCTGCGCGGGGATGACGGCCAGCCCGTCACCACGGCGCATGGCTGACCATGGAGAGTGTTTCGATGATCTCGCGTAACCGCATCGCCCGCTGGCGCCATCTGCTGCCGATGGCGGCGCTGACCGCCCTGGCGGCGGGCGGCTGCGCCACGACCCCGGCACCGCAGCACAGTGCCGCCGGCACCGCTACCGCCGAGGCGAGCCAGAGCGACCTGGTCGTCTATGGCTGCACCTCCGCAGGCGTGATCGCGGCAATCAGCGCGCGCGAGCATGGCAAGTCGGTCACGCTGATCTGCCAGCGCAATTATGTCGGCGGGCTGACGACCAATGGCCTGGGCTATTCCGACACCGGCAACCACGGGGTGATCGGCGGCCTGTCGCTGGAATTCTACAAGCGGCTGAAGCAGCATTACGACCAGGCATCGGCGTGGAAGCACGAATCGGACCGCGCCCGCGAACAACCGCGCTACGTCGCCGACGGCGCCCAGTGGCTGTTCGAGCCGAGCGCGGCGCAGGCGGTGTTCGACGGCTGGCTGACCGCCGCCGGCGTCACGCCGCTCTACGATCGCCCGCTCGACCGCAGCGCCGGCAGCGTCGAGAAGGCGGGCAACCGCATCGTCTCGATCCGCACGCTGGACGGCGCTCGCCACCGCGGCGCGATGTTCATCGACGCCACCTATGAGGGCGACCTGATGGCCGCCGCCGGGATCAGCTACACCACCGGGCGCGAATCGAACGCGACCTATGGCGAGACGCTGAACGGCGTGCAGGTCGCGAAGACGACGAGCCACCAGTTCAAGGCGGACGTCGATCCCTATCGCACGCCGGGCCGGCCCGAGAGCGGCCTGCTCGCTTATGTGACGAACGAGCGTCCGGGACCGGACGGCAGTGCCGACAAGAAGATCCAGGCCTATACCTATCGCCTCTGCATGACCGATGTCGCGTCGAACCGCGTGCCGCTCGCGCCGCCCGCCGGTTATGACGCTGCCGATTATCAGCTGCTGGCGCGCTATCTGGCCGCCGGCTTCAACGAGGTGTTCCGCAAGTTCGATCGGGTGCCCAACGGCAAGACCGACGTGAACAACTGGGGCGCCTTCTCGTTCGACGCGATCGGGCTGAACCACGACTATCCCGAGGCAAGCTACGCGGCGCGCGAGGCGATCCTGGCGAAGCATGTCAGCTACCAGAAGGGGCTGCTGTGGTTCCTGGCGACCGACCCGCAAGTGCCGCAGTCGGTCCGGACCGAGATGAACCGATGGGGCCTGTGCAAGGACGAGTTCGTCCAGAACGGCAACTGGCCGCGCGAGATCTATGTCCGCGAAGGGCGCCGGATGGTGTCCGACTTCGTGATGGCCGAGCCGCATCTGCGCGCGGCCAAGCGCACGCCCGATCCGATCGGCATGGGATCCTATGCAATGGATTCGCACAATGTGCAGCGCTTCGTCGACGATCGCGGCTTTGCCCGCAACGAGGGCAATATCGAGGTGAGCCCGGGCGACGCCTATCCGATCAGCTATCGCGCGATCGTGCCGAAGCGTGCCCAGGCCGAGAATCTGCTGGTGCCGGTGGCGCTGTCGGCGTCGCACATCGCCTATGGCTCGATCCGGATGGAGCCGGTGTTCATGATCCTGGGCCAGTCGGCCGCCACCGCAGCGGCGCTGGCGATCGATGCGAAGGTGCCGGTGCAGGACATCGACTATGCCGCGCTGCGCGCCGACCTGATCGCGCGCGGCCAGATCCTGGAAAAGCCGGCGCGCGAGGTCGAGCGGCGACTGGAGAACTGATCGGCGGCGGGCTGGTCAGTCATCGGGTTGGCCGTGCGCGATAGACCAGGTTGCGGAAGGTGACGCTGCCGGTGCCCGCGGCATAGACGCCCGGGCGCAGGCTCAGGAATCCGTCCGCGACATTGTGGTTGTAGCCGGAGACTTCGTAGGATCGCTCCTTCGTCCACGTACTGCCGTCGGTGCTGTGGTAGAAGGTCACGACGTCCTCGTCATTGACCAGCCGCAGCAGCACCCGCCGCGACGATGCGGGGCCGCCCGGCGGCCAGCGCTCTTCCTGACCGATGCGCCACGCGTGAAATTTGCCGTCCGACAGGCCAAGGCCGCAGAAGAGCTTCTCGTTGTAGAACAGGATCAACCCGCCCTGTGCGCCCGGCTCGATCTCGAGCTCGACGCTGAGCTCATAGGCGCGGTCGCCCGCCACGAAGAGGACCGGGGAGGCATTGGCCGGCCCCTTGCCCCTCCCTGTCAGCTTCAGGCTGCCGCGCGAGATCGAGGCGCGGCGCTCGCCGTCCGAACCGGGATCGTAGATCGCCAGCTTCGTGCGGAACGCGTCGTCGACGAAGCCTGAAAGTGCGACGCCGTGCGGTCCGGTCGAGCGGGCGACCGGCTTGGCCAAGGGCTGCGACAGGTCGCCGCCCAGCGCGCGGGGCCAGCCCTCCTCGGTCCAGGCGATGGGTTCGAGCAGCATCTGCCGGCCCAGCGTCCGCATGCCATTCTCATAGCCATGATAGACCAGCCACCAGTCGCCGGCAGGACCCTCGATGGCGGTCGCATGGCCGCGCGACCACCAGGGCTCGTCGCGACTGGCGGTGCGGACGATCGGATTGTGCGGGCAATTCTCCCACGGCCCGTGGATAGACCGGGATCGCGCGACCACGACCATGTGGCTGGTCGGCGGCCCTGCCGTGCCGCCCTGGCCCGAGAACATGTAGAACCAGCCCTGCCGGTGCAGCATCTTCGGGCCTTCGAGGGCGAACCCTTCGATGGTCCAGTCGGCAGGGATCGGCCAGCCGTCATAGACATGCTCGACCTTGCCCGCGGTCGCCAGCCCGTCTTCGGTGAGTGCGACGCGGTTGCCGCCGTTGAAGAACAGGTAGCGCTTACCGTCCTCGCCCACGGCGTGGCCGGGATCGATCAGATTGTCGATCTTCAGGTCGATGGGATCGCTCCACGGCCCGCGCATGTTGTCGGCATGGATCACCCAGGTCTTGAGCGGGCGGGCGGCGTCCCGCGGGTCCAGCGCGGGAATGTAGATGAAATAGCGCCCGTCATGCCTGGCGATGTCGAGCGCCCAGACCGATCCGATATTCTTGTTGAGTGCGGTGGTGAGCGGCGTCCAGTGGATCAGGTCGCGCGAATGCCAGATCGGGACGCCGGGATAATATTGGAAGGACGAGAAGGTCGCGTAATAGTCGTCGCCGTCTTTCAGCACATTGGGATCGGGCCGGTCACCGGCCAGTACCGGATTGCGATAGCGGTCGTCGCCAAGATCGGCCACGCGCTGGCCCTCGACGCCGGTCTTCCACCTGGGCAGCGGCTGCGCGCCGGTCGTCGAACCGTCCGATGCGACCGCGTCGGATGCGAGCCCGACCGCCCCCGCGGCGAACGCGAGGCTGAACGTCTCTCTGCGGGTGGTCTTCATCAATCGGGTCCCGAAAGGCGGCAACGAGCCGGGGTAGGGACTTTACCCCACATCACACCCCGGATTGCAAATCCGCCGTTCGAGTCCGCGATCGTTCGTGCACGTCGTTCGAAGGCCGGGCGGGAGCACAAGGCCCCCGCCCGTCATCGCATCAGAACTTCACGCGCATCTGGACGCCTGCGGTCCGGAGTTCCGGCAGGCCGACCAGCAGGGCGGTGTAGTTGCTGGTGTACTGGAAGGACGGCGTGAACATGAAATTGTCGTAGACGCTGACATATTTCTTGTCGTTCAGGATGTTGGTCACGAACGCCTCGATCGAGAAGATGCCGCGCGTGATGCCTGCGCGGGCATTGAAGACATGGCGGTCCTGCGTGCGGACGATGTTGGCCTGGTTCGACCACACGCCCGACTTGTAGTTCCAGTCGAGTCGACCGAACCAGGACGAGTCCGTCCAGCCCCTCACCTCACCACCGAGCTGGATCGCGCCGACCGCCGAATATTTCGAGCTGTTCGGCTGCTCCTTGCCGGTGAAGTCGGTGATCCCGGACAAGGTGGTGAGCGAATTGTTCTTGAAGACGTTGATGTGGCTGAGATTGACCGCCCCGCCCAGTTCGAAGGTGACGAGACTGCTGGCCCGCAGGGAAGCCTGGGCCTCGACACCGTAGAGATCGACTGAGCCGCTATTGGCGCTGCCGTAGAAGAACGCACTGTCGCCGCCCGATATCACGACGATCGAATTGATCTGATCGCGCCACGGGGCATAGTAGCCGGCGATCGAATAAGTCAGCGCATTGCCGAGCCCACGACCTTTCACACCGAGTTCGTAGTTGGTCACCTTTTCC
Organism: Sphingomonas rustica; assembly: GCF_039652585.1. Classification (NCBI taxonomy): domain Bacteria; kingdom Pseudomonadati; phylum Pseudomonadota; class Alphaproteobacteria; order Sphingomonadales; family Sphingomonadaceae; genus Sphingomonas; species Sphingomonas rustica. Next base: position 315,690 of record NZ_JBDIZK010000001.1, read on the forward strand.
GGAGCGACACGCAAAGTGATGCCTGCGGCGATTGCCTGAGCGTAGACAGTTTCCGACGCCGACAGGAGAGCGGTGCTGAACGTGCCCGGGTTCACGCCCTTCGCGACCGACGCGTACAACATCGTGTTCGGTGCGAAGTCGTAATTGACGATCAGTCGGGGTAGGAAGTTCTTGTAAACGGAGTCGACGAGCAGCGGCCCCAGGCCGGGCTCGACCGGCGCACCAGGTCGCGTCAAATAGGCATAGCTGTGGTCGATCTGATACCGGCCCTCGGCGCTGACCGACAGGTCCGGGGTCAGGTCATAGGTCGCGCCGAAGAAGATACCGAAGGTCTTGGCGCGATCGGTGCCGCCGCCATTGGCGAAGACGGTCGTGCCGAGTGCGCGATTGCCGCCGCCGATCGAACTGCGGTTGCGTCCGTCGAGCAGGCTGGCGCCGATCACGCCGCGGAACGACTCCGAATCATAGGACAGGCGCGCCTCGACCGAATAATCCTTCGAGATGCGTTCACCGAGATAGGGAAAGTCGAAATAGGGACGGGATCCCGGTCCGCCGGAGTTGGGAAGCGCCGTGGTGTCGTAACCGTCGAGGTCGGAAAACTGGCTCCAATTCTCGTTATTATACCCGGCAAGGATGGTGCCGGTGAGTTGCGGCGAGAAGTCGATGTCGACGGTGCCGTGAAGGTGGAAATAGCGGCGCACCATGCCGTATCCCTGAACGCCATCGGACGGATCGAGCACGCGTCCGGTCGGATTGGCGAGGAAGTTGCGGATATAATCGTCCGCGATCCGGTTGGTCGACGGCTGATTCGCAAGGCTCGGCAGCGTTCCGCAGATGAACGGATTTTGCACCGCTGCACCGGCGGAATTGAACCCGCTGAGCGTACAGTTGGACTGACCGCGATAGATGATATTGCCAGAGCCGTCGCGAACGTCGACGGCCGACACGCGGGTGCTTGCGGAAATGCCGTCCTCATCCTTCGAATAGGATGCGAACACCTTGGCGCGCAGCCACGGTGCCGGACGTGCCGCGACCAGCAGCGACCCTGCGGTCGATTTCTGATCGCCCAGCGTGCCGCCGTCGGTAGCCACCCAGGACCCTTCCTTGCCGAACCGGTCGAACGTCGCACGGAAGGTCAGCGCCTCGCCGGCGATCGGCCCCTCAAGCTCGGCGCGGGTGCGGTAGTTCTCGCGCGTGCCGAGCATCGCGGTGACCGACCCTGCCCATTCGCCGGTCGGCACCTTGTTCACCACGTTGATCGCACCGGCGAAGGTGTTGCGGCCGAAATAGGCGCTTTGCGGGCCGCGAAGGACCTCGATCCGCTCGGCCGCGCCCACGCTGTTGAGCGCACTGGGCGACGAGACCGGAACGCCATCGATGAAGGTGGAGGTCGTCGTCGCCACCACCGTGGACGGCGTGAAGCCGCGGATGATGACGCCCTGGATGGTGCGGTCGGCACGACCCGAGGAGTTGTTGTTGACGTTGAACCCGGGCGTGTTGGCCGCCACGTCGGAAATCGAGACGATCGAGCGCTTCTCGATCTGATCCGCCGTCAGCGCTGTCACGGTGACCGGCGTCTTGAGGATGCTTTCCTCACGCTTGCGCGCGGTGACGACGATCTCGCCTTCGGCGCCGGGCGAGGCTTCTGCCTCCGCCCCGGTTTCGCTCGGCGCGTCCTGCGCCGCGGCAGTCATCGGCATGCCCAGGATTAGAACTGCCGAAATCGCGGCAAGCGAAGCACTATATCTCATGACCCCCAACCTCTCTGCTTGTGTTTCGCCCAGACCGGACCCGCGTCGGTCTCCGGGCAATTCAACATCATGCAGATATCGATCAGATTGGATGGTTTCGTTTGAAATGTTCGCCTAGCGAACATCCAGTTGTCTTATAATTCATGTCAGTCAACCCGGCCACCGGCACACTATCGGCGCAGTGTTACTTATTATTTCATCGTTGAGATATTTTTATCTTTTGAAGATACTTCCGGCAAATTCACGGAGATAGTCGCGCCAGTTGACCCAGGTATGACCACCTTCGCTCTCGATATAGCGATAGCGGATCGCGTAACGATCCATTATTGCGCGCGTCGGCGCGACTGCCGGATAGAGGAAATCGGTCTTGCCCATCGCGAACACGACCGGCGCCCCCGCCCTGGCGCGCGCGCGGAGATTCGCGTCATTGGCGGCGATGAACCGTTCCTCCTGGCCAGGCAGGTAGAATCCCATGCTGAAAATGCCGATCGGTCCGAAGACTCCGGGATTGGGCAGGCCCCAGGACAGGGTATGGGCGCCCCCCATCGACAGGCCCGCCATCGCCCGGTGCGCAGGATCGGCCTGGGTCCGGTAGCGGCCGTCGATCAGCGGGATCAGGTCCTTGACCAGGTCGTCGGCGAAATCCTTGTTCGCGAACAGGTCGCTGCCCGGCTTGAACACGGTATGCCCCGCCGGCATCACCACGATCATCGGCACCGCCTTTCCCGAGGCGATCAGATTGTCGAGGATGTAATGGGCCCGGCCGCGCGAGGTCCAGCTGTCGTCCGAGTCGCCGGCGCCGTGCACCAGATACAATACCGGGTAGCGGCGCGTGCCGCCCTTCTCGTATCCGGGCGGGGTATAGACATGGGCGCGGCGCACCACGCCGAGGCTCGCCGACGAATAGTCGATCGTCGAGACCGCGCCATGGGGGATTGCGGGATCATAGCGCTGAAATGCACCGCCAAGCCCCGCAACCTCGAGGACCGAGGAGGTGCCGCGATAGCTGACCGAGAATTGCTCCGCCTGGGGATCCGCCATCGTCAGGCCCCCGATCCTGAACCCATAGGAATAGGTCCCCGCGGCAACCGGCACCGCAGTGGTGGCGACCCAGTAACCGAGTTGGTCGCGGGTCATGACCAGGCCAGCGGGCTTGCCGTCGTAACCGGACGGGATCGCTTCGATATCAGCGCTGACGACCCGGGGTTCGGTCGCCTCTGGCGCGCACAGGCGGAAGCGGATCCGCGAGTCGGGCAATTGCTCGACCGGCTGGTAGAATAGCGGGTTCATGAGGTCTGCCGTCCCGCACTTGCGCGGCGCATCCTGCGCCGCTGCCGGGGCGGCCAGCAGTGCCGGTAGCGCCGCCGATGCGGCGAGCGCCGTCGCCAGGACTGACTTCATTCCCCTGCTCCCCATAGCCTGATGCTCACAGGCTGACCCGGCTGCCTGCGAAGCGCAGCCATGCAGCCGGAGACTGTTCGCCAAGCGAGCAGATCACGGGCCTCGACCCGGTCCCCACGCCCCTCGCCAACGGTCAGGCGGCCGAGAACACGAGCCGGACGTTGACGAACGCCATCATTCCCCACCGCCCGAGTTCGCGTCCGAAGCCAGAGCGCTTGATCCCGCCAAAGGGGAGCGCCGGATCGGACACGGTGTTCGCGTTGAAGAAGGTCATTCCACATGCCAGGTCATCGGCGAAGCGCCGGCGCTCCCCGCCATCCTCGGTCCAGACGCTCGATCCCAGGCCGAACGGCGTTTCGTTCGCGACCCGGATCGCCTCGTCGATATCGGCCACTTCGAACAGCAGCGCGACCGGCCCGAACATCTCCTCGACCCGCGCCTCGGCCCCTTCGGGCAGGCCTTCGAGCACGGTCGGCTCGTAATAGGCGCCCGGACCGGCCATTGCCGATCCGCCCGCGAGAAGCGATGCGCCCTGGTCGATCGCGCGGGCGACCTGTGCCGCCAGCTCGTCGCGCGCCTGGGGGCTGGAGAGCGGACCGAGATCGGTCGCGCTGTCGAACGGATCGCCGGTCCGCAGCTTCGCCACCGCCGCCAGGAACGCCTGGCGGAACGCCGGATAGATGTCGCGATGCACCAGGATGCGCTTGGCGCAGACACAGGACTGGCCGCTATTCTGATAGCGCCCGGTCACTGCCGCCGCCACGGCACGGCCGAGATCCGCGCTCGGCATCACGATCAGCGGATCGCTGCCGCCCAGTTCGAGCACGCACGGCTTCAAGGCGCGACCGCTCGCCGCGCCCACCGACATGCCCGCGCCCTCGCTGCCGGTCAGGGTGACGGCGGCGATGCGGGGATCGGCGATGACACGCTCCAGCTGGGCGCGATCGAGATAGAGGTTCTGGAAGACATGCTCGGGCAGGCCCGCCTCGATCCCCGCGGCCTCCAGCGCGGCGGCGCATTGCGGCGTGCTGGAGGCATGTTTCAGGATCACGGCGTTCCCCGCCATCAGCGCCGGCGCGAGAAAGCGCACCACCTGCCAATAGGGGAAATTCCACGGCATCACCGCGAACACCACGCCGAGCGGCTCGTGCCGCACCTCGGCTTCGCCGCCCGGATGCGGCACCGCCTCGGGCGCGAGGAGCGCTTCGCCATGGTCGGCATACCAACGGCAGTTGGTTGCGCATTTGATCACCTCGGCGCGCGCGCTTGCGATCGGCTTGCCCATTTCCAGCGCGATGAGCCGGGCATGGGTATCCGCGTCACGCTCCAGGCAGTCGGCGAGTCGGGTCAATGCCGTCCGGCGCTCGGCAAGGTCCGCTGCCCGCCAGCGCGCGGCGGCGCGATGCCCGTTCGCCATCGCAGCCTCGACCGCAGCATCCTCGGCGAACGGAAATTCGGCGATCGTCTCGCCGGTCGCGGGGTTGAACGAACGATACACCTGTCTCTCCCTGATGAGGACCGACGCGGCCCCGCCGCGCCGCCGAGGCTCACAGCCCGTGCCGGGTCCGGATGCCCGGGCGTCGCTTCCCGAAAGCATGCGCAGCCGGAGCCGGACCGTCAGCGGCGTCCGCCGACCTATCCGCCAGTCGGCCATGCCCGCCGCCCGCCATGCATTGGCAGCGGCGCGGCAGCTACCTAGTCTGCGTCGAGCGAAAGGCGGCGGCGATCCAGCCCCGCGAACGGAGGCCCCGAATGCTGAACACGTTCCAACAGGCGCGTCATGCCGTGTTGCCCAAGGCGACGCCGCAGGAGGCATCCCGCCAGGAATTCGCCAAGAGCCTCAAGCAATATATCCAGCACGGGCTGCTGCCCGGCCTGCAGCCCGTTTATCGCGGGCGCGCCGGAAAGCGGTTCGAGCGCGAAGCCGGCCGCGCACCCGCCGACCGCCACGACATCCGCAAGTCGATGGTCCCCGACATTTATTTCCAGCATTATGCGGCAGTGAACCGGATCAGCCAGGAGCTGCTCTGGGACAGCGTGATCGACAGCATCGACAGCGACCCGCAGGCGCTTCGGGCCGAGGCCGACGCCGCGTCCGCCGCGAATGGCGGCAAGCTGGTGGTGCCGGAGCAGTTCGAAGTGCCCCGCTATGTCAGCGCGCTCGACATCCATTGCATGCCCGGCGGCTATGCCGGCGAGCCGGGCGAGCAGGACGTGACGCTGGGCGCGCTCTACGACCGCGGCGTCTTCCTCTATTCGATGGGATATACCGGCCCCAACAATGACGACATGGGCCGGTCGGTCTGCAACTATATCAAGCGCCGCCTCGACGGGTTCAGCCCGAAGCGCATCCTCGACATGGGCTGCACCGTCGGTCATTCGACCCTGCCCTACAAGGAGCTGTTCCCCGAGGCCGAAGTCTGGGGGGTCGACGTCGCGGCGCCGCAGATCCGCTATGCCCATGCGCGTGCCGGCGCGATGGGGCTGGACGTCAACTTCGCCCAGATGAATGCCGAGCGGACCGAATTCGAGGATGGCTATTTCGACCTGGTCGTCAGCCACATCCTGCTGCACGAAACCTCGGGCAAGGCGATGCCGCGGATCTTCGAGGAGTGCCACCGCGTGCTGGCGCCGGGCGGGTACATGATCCATGCCGACCTGCCCCCGTTCGACCTGATGGATCCGTTCACCCAGTTCATCCTGGACAACGAGACCTATTACAACAACGAGCCCTTCTGGGGTGCGATGCGCGAACTGGACCAGGTCAAGCTGGCCGAGGCGGCCGGCTTCCCCGCGGACACGATCTGCTTTGACACCGCGCCGATGGCGGTGATGGAATTCGCCGCGGCGCAGGCCGCCGGATACAGCCAGGATGCAGCCGACAGCGTCGCCGACCGGGAGTTCACCGCCGGCGAATTCGCCCCGGGCGGGGGCTGGGAAGTATTGATCGCACGGAAGGCCGGGTAAGCGACATGACCGACACGACGAAGATGCGCCGCGACGCACGCGGCAAGCGGCCCGGTTTCTACGACACGCCCGGCATGGACCAGATGATGTCGATGATCATGGTCCTGGCGAGCGAGGTTTCCGTGCTGGCCGACGATGTCGATTCGATGCAGCGGGTCGCCGCCGCCAGCGGGCTCGACCTGAAATCCGGCATCGCCACGCTCGAGCTGGACCAGCAGGCGCTGGAAGAGCGCGAGGCGCGGCGCCAGGCGCTGCTCGATCGGCTGTTCTACCTGATGCGCAAGGAAGCGGGCGAACTCGCGGCGCGCGAGACGAGCGATTCCTATATCCGCACGATCGACGAGATCGCGGTCGGATGAGCCCCGAGTCCGGCCGGGCCGAGATGCTCGACGTGCTGAGCGCCATCGTCGGCGAAGACCATGTCCTGACCGGCGACGCGACCCTGTCGCGTGCGACCGACGTGTATCGCCGCGGCAAGCTGCCGCTTGCGGTGGTGCGGCCGGGAACCGTCGAGGAGCTTCAGAACGTCGTCCGCGCTGCCGGTCGGGCCGGCCTGCCGCTGTCGCTGCGCGGCGGCGGCGCATCCTATACCGACGGATACATCGCCTTTGACGACGACCTGGTCCTGGTCGACCTGGGTCGACTGGACCGGATCGTCACGATCGACGAACAGGACGGTTATGTCACGGTCGAGGCCGGCGTCACCTGGGCGACGCTGCGCGACAAACTTGCGGAAAAGGGGCTGCGGACGCCGTTCTGGGGACCGTTTTCGGGCCTGGCGGCCACGGTCGGCGGCTCGATGTCGCAGCACACGATCAGCCATGGATCGGGCGCCTATGGCATCTCGGCCAATTCGGTCCTCTCCTACGACATCGTCACCGCGGACGGCGCGATCCTGTCCACCGGCACCGCGGCAGCCGGCGCCGCCCCGTTCACCCGCCATTACGGGCCGGACCTGACCGGGCTGTTCAGCGGCGATTGCGGCGCATTCGGGATCAAGGCGCGGATCACCTTGCCGCTGTTGCGCAGTCGGCCGGCGCATCGCCCGATCTCGTTCGCCTTTCCCGACTTCGCCTCGATGCACGAGGCGATGCGCCGCGTCGCGATGGAGCGGATCGAGGACAGCCATTTCTCGCTCGACGCCGCACTGTCGCAGGGACAGATCGCGCGACAGGACCGGGCGGGAACGAGCATCGACATGGCCGTGTCGATCCTGCGGAGCTCGCCGAATCTCGCCGCGGGCGTGAAGCAGCTGGTCCAGGCGGCGACATCGGCGCGGCGGGTGATCGGCTCCTCGGCCTATATGGTCCATTATATCGTCGAGGGCTTCGACGATGCCGAGGTGAAGGCGCGGCTGCACCGCATCCGCACGCTGGCGACCGGCCTGGGCCGCGAGATCCCCGCCACCGTCCCGGCGATCGTGCGCGGCATGCCGTTCGCGCCGCTGTTCAACACGCTGGGGCCGTCGGGCGAGCGCTGGGTGCCGATCCACGGCATCCTGCCGCACAGCCGGGTGGCCGGGTTCGAGCGCGACTATCGCGCCCGGCTGGCGTCGCACGACCAGCAGATGAAGCAGCTCGGGATCTGGCTGGGCGGGATGTTCGCCACGGTCGGGTCGGGCGGATTCCTGTACGAGATCGCCCTGTACTGGCCGGACGAGATCACCGACTATCACCGGTCGGTGCTGCCCTCCGATTATCTTGGCGGTCTGCCCGTCCATCCGGCGAGCCCGGAGGCACGGGCATTCGTCCACCAGCTGAAGTCGGAGATCATCGACCTGTTCGTGGCGCACGGCGCAACGCATTTCCAGCTGGGCAAGGCCTATCCCTATGCGGACCGGCTCGCGCCGGAGGCGCTGACGCTCGTGCGATCGGTGAAGCATGCGCTGGATCCGTCGGCGCGGCTCTCCCCCGGCAATCTGGGCCTTTGACCGAGCCGGCATCACCGGTTTCCGGGTTCGACGAGCTCGTCTTCAGCGTGTTCGACATCGACCGGGCCAGCGCGGCGATGGTCGATGTCGGGGGCTGGCAGCGGCACCCGACCGCGCCCTTGCCGCGATGCCAGCTGACCGCATGGGGTCTGCCCGAGGAGGCGACGGGCAGCCAGGCGCTGCTCGTGCCGCCCGGCGGCATTCGCGGCCGGCTGCGCCTTGTCAGCTTCGAGGGCGTCCCGCGCGAGCTGATCCGTCCCAGCCAGCGGGTATGGGACAGCGGCGGCATCTTCGACATCGACCTGTTCACCAGCGACGTGCGGAGCCGCTATCGCGCGCTGCAGGCACGGCACGGCTGGACCGGGCTGGGCGAGCCGGTGGACTATGTCATCGGACCGTTCGACGTCACCCAGGTGGTCGCGGTCGGCCCGGACGGGCTGATGCTGGCGCTGATCGAGCCGCGGGTGAAGGACGGGATCGACCTGCCCGCCGACGGCGCCTTCTCGCGCGCGTTCAATTCGACCCAACTGGTCCGCGACATGGACGCCGCGCTCGACTTCTATTGCCGCCGGCTGGGGTGGCGACAGGTAATGCGCGACGAGGTGGTCGACGTCGCGGAACCGGGCGCCAATGTGCTGGGCCTGCCGATGCCGCATGCCGTGACGACGCGGCGGCGGGTCGCGATCGTGCACCCCGAAGGCCTGAATGACGGGTCGGTCGAGCTGATGCAGATCGTCGACATGACCGGGGAAGACCATGGCGCCCGCTGCGTGCCGCCCAATGTCGGCCTGCTCGCGCTGCGCTTCCCGGTCGCCGATGCCCGCGCCGAAGCACGGCGGCTGGCGGACGCCGGCGTGGACCTTGCCCGACCGCTCCACCGGTTCGACATGCACGGCATGGGCGAGGTGCTGAGCTTCGGCCTGAGATCACCCGATGGCGCGATCCTCGAATTCTATGAGCTGCTGGGTCAGTCCGCCAGCGTCGCGACATAGTCGGCGATCGCATCCGCCCAGCGCACCGGCTCCTGATCGACGATGTCGATGCCGCCGCCATCGATCGCGGCGAAGGCGAAGTCGGGACGCATCCTGTGGGCCTCGAGCGCGGCGTCGTGGATCATGTCGCCGGTATTGCTGAGGATCAGCGCGGGGCGGGCGAGCGCCGCGATCGCGGCAGCGTGGTCATAGCTGAAGGCGGCATGGTGGCCGTACCAATAGGCGCCGCGCGCCATCATCGCCTGGACGACATAGTCGCTGATCCGTTCGGGACCGATGGTGCCGGCCGCGAAATGCTCGCGGGTCAGCGCCAGTTCCACCATATGCTGCGCGCCGGGAAGCGCTGCGAAGTTCTTCTCCCGTTCGGCGAATTCGTCGCGCAGTGCGAGGCGCTGCGCCTCCGGCATCACGATCGCGCCGCCCAGCACCACCGCATCGACCCGGTCGGGATGCCGCAGGGCGAATTCGGTCGAGACCAGCGATCCGGTATGGTGGCCGCCCACGACCGCCCGGTCGACCCCCAGCGCGTCGAGCACCGGCGCGACCGCCTCGGCCAGGTCAGCGATCGTCGGCGGCCCGTCGGTGGGGTCGGACATGCCGAAGCCGGGCATGTCGATCGCGATCGGCCTCAGCCCGCGATCCGCCAGCGGGCCGAATACATTGGAGAATTGGTCCGAATGCATCACCGCCTGGTGGAGCAGCACCAGCGGCCGGCCGGACGAAGCGGCCTGGAAGTGGATCTGCCCGAACGGGCCGTCGGCATAGTGGCGTCGCATCGTCGTCGTCATCGTCATGGCACCATGATCTGGCGGACGGCGGTGCCGTCGGCGAGTTCGTCAAGCAGGGTGTTGATCTCGCTCATCGGGCTGACCGAGGTGAGCAGCAGTTCGACCGGCAGCCGCCCCGCCCGCCACAGGGCGATGTAGCGCGGGATGTCGCGCGCGGGGACCGACGAGCCCATATAGCTGCCGATCAGGCTCTTGCCGTCGGCGACCAGCGCGACCGCGGGGATGTCGAAGCGTTCCGCCGGATTGGGCAGTCCGACGGTGACGATGCGCCCGCCGCGCCGCGCCGCGGCATAGGCCTGTTGCAGCACCGCCGCCTTGCCCACCGTCTCGATCACGACGTCGGGCGCGCCTTCGGCAAACCGTTCCGCAAATGGCTCGCCCGGATCGATCGCATGAGCGCCGAGCCGCTCGGCGATCGCGCGCTTTGCCGGGGATGGATCGACGGCGACGACCGGGGCTGCGCCACAGGCGATCGCCGCCATCAGCGCGGACAGTCCCACCCCGCCCAGGCCATAGATCAGCACGGACTCGCCAGGGCGGACGCTCGCCGAATTCATCACCGCACCGGCGCCGGTCAGGACCGCGCATCCGAACAGCGCCGCGATCTCCGCCGGAATGTCGGCATCGACCTTCACCGCCGAGCGCCGATCGACCACGACATGGCTGGCAAAGGCGGAGAGGCCGAGATGGTGATGCACGTCGCCGCCGCACGAATCGTGGAGCCGGCGCCCGCCGCCCAGCAGCCGTCCCTCGCCGTTCGCTGCCGCCCCGACGCCGCACATGAACGGTTCGCCCGCCCGGCATCGCGGACAGTCGCCGCACGAGGGCAGGAAGGCGAGGATCACCCGGTCGCCGACGGCAAAACCGGGGTCGCGGTCGGTCCCGGTCGCCTCGACGATTCCCGTCGCCTCGTGCCCCAGCGCCATCGGCATCGGCCGGGGCCGGTCGCCGTTCACGACCGAAAGGTCCGAATGGCACAGGCCGGCCGCGTCGATCCGGATCAGCAGCTCGCCCGGTCCCGGCGGATCGAGCGTGAGTGCCGCCATCTCGATCGGCGCGGTCTTGCGATAGGGCCGGGCGTGACCGCCCGACTGCGTCAGAAGCGCGGCGGTGACCTTCATTACCGGCCCTGTCCCCATTTGCGATCGAACTCCCAGACCTTCTCGAAGCCGATCATGCTGCAGAAGGTCTTGAAGTCGAACAGCGGGATGTCCGCCGGCTCGCCGTCCAGATCGTCCTTCAACCGGGTCAGCGCAAGCTCGACCGCCGCGGCGGAGACGAGACTGGTCAGCGACGGATAGATGGCGAAGGCGAAGCCGATCTGGGCAAGCGTATCGCCCTTCATCGGCGGGGTCAGGCCGCCATTGGCCATGTTGCACAGGATCGGCTGCTCGAACGTCTCGCAGACCTTGCGCATTTCCTCTTCGCTGGTCAGCGCCTCGGGGAAGAGGATATCGGCGCCGGCCTTGGCATAGGCCTCGAGTCGGCGCAGCGTGCCGTCGAGCCCTTCCGACTGGCGCGCGTCGGTCCGCGCGATCACCAGCATCTGGTCGCGCGCATCGACCGCGACCTTCACCTTGTCGACCATGTCCTGCGTCTCGACGACGCGCTTGTATGGGGTGTGCCCGCACTTCTTGGGGAATTCCTGATCCTCGATCTGGATCGCTGAAACGCCGGCAGCCTCGTAGCCGCGAACGGTGTGATCGACGTTCAGCAGCCCGCCAAAGCCGGTATCGGCATCGGCGATCAGCGCGGCGCTGCACGAGCTGCGGACCGTCTGCATCCGGTCGAGCATCTGGTTGTAGCTCACCAGCCCGGCATCGGGCAGGCCATAGGCCGAGGCCGTCAGCCAATAGCCGCTGCCATAAACGATATCGAAGCCGACGCGATCGACCATGGCGGCGGTGATCATGTCCTGGACCCCCGGCACGACGAAGAACTGCTTCGAAGCCAGCCGGTCGCGCAATCGTGTATCAGCCATGTCTCTGTTCCTTGTTCCACAGCCAGGGAAACGCGCGGCGCTGCCCGGCTTCGTAATCGGCAATATCGGCGGCGTGCAGCGCGCGGATGCGCGCGATCTCGTTCCACCCGTTGAGCAGTGCCTCGCGCCGGTCGTCGGGCACCGTGAAGGGGATCGGCGGCATGTCCACTGCTTCGATAAGGCAGGCGCGAAGGTCCACGCGCAGGGTCGCGCCCGCCTCGACCATCGCGCCGATCCGGGCCACCATCGCTGCATCGAGGACGATCGGCAGCATGCCGTTCTTGAAGCAGTTGGAGAAGAAGATCTCGCCGAAGCTCTCCGCGATGACCACCCGGATGCCGAGGCCGGCAAGCGCCCAGGCGGCATGCTCCCGGCTGGACCCGCAGCCGAAATTCGGACCGGCGACGAGGATCGGTTCTGCCCGGCAATCATCGGGGCCGAGCCGGAATCCGGCATCGCGCCGATCGTGAAAGGCATAGCGGCCAAGCCCCTGCTTGGCGGTGATCAGCAGGAACCGTGCGGGATAGATGATGTCGGTATCGACATCGGCCTCGGGCAGCCACCAGCCCGCCCCCTCGACCGTGACGAGCGGGGTCATGCCAGTGTCCTCACATCGACGATCCGGCCCGAGACCGCAGCCCCCGCGACCATTGCCGGGCTCATCAGATGGGTGCGGGCGCCCGGGCCCTGACGCCCCTCGAAATTGCGGTTCGACGACGAGGCGCAGCGCGCGCCAGGCGGCAGGCGATCGTCGTTCATCGCCACGCACAGCGAGCATCCGGGCTCGCGCCACTCGAACCCGGACGCGAGGAACAGGCGATCGAGCCCTTCCGCCTCGGCCTGGCGCTTCACCGCCATCGATCCGGGAACGACCAGCGCCCGCACGCCCGGCGCGACCCGGCGGCCCGACAGGACGGCAGCCGCCGCGCGCAGATCCTCGATCCGGCCATTGGTGCAGCTGCCGATAAAGGCATGGTCGATCGGCAGGCCGAGGATCGCGGCACCGCCCGCCAGATCCATATAGCGCAGCGCCTTGTCGGTCGTCGCATCCCGGGCGGCCGGAACGACCCCGCTGATGTCGATCACCTGGCCGGGGCTGGTGCCATAGGTCACCTGCGGCGCGATCGACGCCGCATCGATCGTGATCTCCGCATCGAAGATCGCGTCCGGGTCGCTGGCCAGCGTCTGCCAATAGGCCTGGGCCCGGTCCCAGTCGTCGCCGATCGGAACACGTGCACGCCCGCGAAGAAACGCGAATGTCGTGTCGTCCGGCGCGACCAGCCCGGTCCTTGACCCGGCCTCGATCACCAGGTTGCACAGCGTCATTCGCCCTTCCATCGACAGCGCGCGCACGGCGGGGCCGGCAAATTCGACCGCGAAGCCGGTGGCGCCCGACGCCCCGACGCGGCCGATAAAGGCAAGCGCCATGTCCTTGGCGCTCACCCCGGCGCCGAGCACGCCGTCGAAGGTGACGCGCATGCGCCTGGCCTTTGCCTGCCACAGCGCCTGGGTCGCCATGACGATGCCGCACTCGCTTGCCCCCACGCCGAACGCCAGCGCACCGAAGGCGCCATGCGTCGAGGTGTGGCTGTCGCCGCAGACCAGGGTGATGCCGGGCAGGGTAAAGCCCTGCTCGGGACCGATCACATGGACGATGCCCTGCCCCGGCCCGGCCAGGTCGAGATATTCGATGCCGAATGCACCGCAATTGCGTTCGAGCAGGTCGATCTGCGCCGCCGCCAGCGGATCGGCGATCGGACCGCCGCGGTCGTGCGTCGGGACGCTGTGGTCGGCGACCGCAAGCTGGGTTTCGGGGCGATGGACGCGCAGCCCGTCCTCGCGCAGCATCTCGAACGATTGCGGCGTGCTCACCTCGTGCAGCAGGTGACGGTCGATATAGAGCAGGGTCTGCCCATCGGGCGCATCGACCACCACATGGGCGTGCCACAACTTGTCGTACAGCGTGAGGCCGGCAGCGGCGATGTCGGTTCGGACGGTCATGGCGATGCCCGGCGGTGCGCCTTTGCGGGTCCCGCGGCAAGCGGCCGGCGACCGCTCTCCGCTGTACGATCAATGACGGTTCAGCGAATCCCCTCGAGCCAGGCCAGGACCAGCCGGGCATAGCGGTCGGGCACCTCGACCGGCGGGTAGTGGCCGACATCCTCGAGCGCGACGAACGATCGGGTGCGGGCGTTCGCCAGATAGCCGTCCAGCTTTTCGCCGAGATAGGGCGGCAGCACGGGATCGCGCATGCCCCAGATGATCAGTACCGGTGCCTTCACGCCGGCGAGGCGCGCCATCGTCACCTCGCGATTGGCGGTCAGCGCCTGGAGCCCGGTATAGTTGGCGTCGATCCCGCGCAGGTTGTAGTTGAAATAGGCGCTGACCTGATCCTCGGTGATGCGGCCCTTGTCGCCCCACAGCCATTCGAAATAGGTGCGCCAATAGGGCCGGTCCTCCAGCCCGTTCGCCTTGGCGCGGGCATTGGCGGCAGTCATCTCGGGCGTGAGCACGGGCTTGAGACCGTTGACCGGATCAGAAGGCGTATTCGACAGGACCAGTCCGTTGACCCGGTCGGGATAGGTCGCGGCGAAATAATAGGCCAGCGTGCCCCCGCTGGACGTGCCGAGCACGCTCACCCGGTCGATCTTCAGCGCGTCGAGGAACTGGCGCACCATGTCCTCGGGCGAGCCGACCGCAGCGATGGCGTCCTTCGTCAGGGGTCCCGACAGGCCCTGAGGCGGCTGATCGAACCGGACCACGCGGTAGTGCTTGACCAGCTTCGCGACGACGGGGTCCCAGCTGCTGAGCGTGCTGCGCGAGCCGTGCAGCAACAGCAGCACCGGCCCCTTGCCCTCGTCGCGATAGCGCAGCTCGACCCCGCCGGCGATCTTCAGATAGCGATCCGCGGGATTGCCCAGCTTCGCCCGGAGTTCGGCCAGCGGAACCGGGCTCGGCGCGGGAGCGGGCTGCGCCGCAGCGCCGGTCGCGACCGCGCACAGTGCGGCCACCAGAGAGATCAGCCGTCGCATCGTTCTCGTCCCCTTATCCGTCACCGCTTCGGCGCGAATGCCATCAGGCCGGCGCCAACCATGTTCAGAATGCCCGGCACGATCCCGAACACCACCATCACCCCGACCAGCGCAGCCTCGGATTGCGGCAATCCGGCCACCGCACGCGCGCTGTCGAAGCCGAAGGCGCCGAAGATCAGTCCGGTCAGCAGCGTGCCGCCAAGCGCAAAGGCGATCTTGTCGGTCGCGATCCAGGCGGCGGAATAGAGCCCCGCCCGGCGCTCGTCCTCGGCCGCGACATCGGCGACCATCGAGAAGCCGAGCATCGCCCAGCCCGAATTGCCGACGGCGGCCAGGAACGAAAGCGCGAAAGCCGCTTCCGCGCCCCAGCTCGCAGCGAAGGACCAGGTGAAATAGAACAGGCCGTGGATCATCGCGCCGGCGATGTAGCAGTTGCGCTTTCCGAACCGCGCCGCCAGCGCGACCCAGATCGGCTGTGCCACCAGGATGCCGGCGCATGCCGCGATCACCAGCCCGCCGATCAGCGTCAGCGCATCGGCACGCCCCATATTGTAGCTGAGGAAATAGAGCAGCGCGGCATAGGACATGCCCTGCCCCACCAGCTGTAGCAGGTTGGCGCCGAGCATGATCGAGAATTTCGGGGCAAGCAGCGCACGGACGGCTTCGCCCGCGGTCATGCGTACCCGCGGCGCTCCCGGGGCCACCTCGGGACGCCCGCGCGTCGCCATCGTGACGCCGAACCAGGCGATCAGCAGCGCGATGGGGCAGACGATCGCCAGCACGATCGCCATGGCTTCATAGCCGGCGACGCCGCCGCCGAACTGCTGGACGAGCGCAGGGGCGATGCCGCCCGACAGCATCACGCCCGCGGCGGTGAACGCAAGCCGCCACGCCATCAGCACGTTGCGCTGGCGCGGCGTCGTCGTCAGCTCGCCGGCGAGCGCCAGATAGGGCACCGAGAAGCTGGCGAAGACGATCATGTACAGGCTGAATACGGCGGCGACATAGGCGATGCGGACGCCGGTCGATGCCTCGGGCACATGGAACAGCAGCAGCATCGCCGCCGGTGCGCCCATCGCACCGACCAGCAGCCAGTTCTTCCGCGCGAAGCGTCGCTTCCAGCGATCCGAAAGGACACCGACCATCAGATCGGCGCCCACCCCCCAGACCAGTTTCGGCACGAAGATCGCCGCACCCGCGATGGCCGGGGCGATGCCCAGCACCGATGTCATGAAAAACAGCAGCAGCAGCGACGGCAGGTCGCGGAACACCTGGCCGGCGATCTGGCCGAAGCTGTAGGCGATCAGCGGCACCATCGCGGTGCTCCGTCCGCCCTGGGCGGCATCGAGGTCGGGTACCGTTGCGGCGGTCATGACGTCACTCCCTCGTGCGTGCGCGGATCAATCATTTGCGGGTCAGGCGGACCGGGCCCGCCTCGCCCAGATACGAGTCG
This sequence comes from Sphingomonas rustica, assembly GCF_039652585.1. Classification (NCBI taxonomy): domain Bacteria; kingdom Pseudomonadati; phylum Pseudomonadota; class Alphaproteobacteria; order Sphingomonadales; family Sphingomonadaceae; genus Sphingomonas; species Sphingomonas rustica. The sequence goes on from NZ_JBDIZK010000001.1 coordinate 331,985, forward strand.
AGCTTGCGGCGCGATGCCGAATCGCGGTTCAGGAACCCCCGCATGAACAGCGTCGACAGGTCGATCGCCTGGCCGAGCTGCGCCGTCTGCGGCGGGCCTGGCAGTTCGCGGCAGATCAGCCCGCCGAAATAATGGTCCACACCGTCCAGGACGAGCGCATAGCGATCCCCGCCGGCGCGCGCCGCCTCATAGGCGTCGAGATGGCCACGCCAGCCCGCCGGATCGGTCCCGCCGATCGGGACGTCCTTGTCGCCGGTCTGGATCAAGGCAGGGACCGCCAACCTGGCATAGCCGCTGGCGGGAATCAGCGCTTCGATCGCGCCGGGCGGCGAAAAGGCGACGACCGCGGCAACGCGCGGCTCGCGCTGAATGCCGCCCAGCCCCTCCGGCATCACTGCCTCCGCACCGCCCATGGTGAGCGCGGTCAGGGCGCCATAGCTGTGCCCGGCGGCGATGAACCGCGCCGAGCCGATGGTCGCGGCCAGCGTGCGCATGTCCTCGATTCGCGCGCGCCAGCTTGCCAGTCCGGCAAATTCAGCGGTGCGCGGATGATCGGTCGAATCGACATGCAGCGGGGCGAGGATCTCGTAGCCGGCATCCGCCCAGGGCTGGAGCAGCCGGGCATATTTCCACGGCGCGGACGCGGCGCCGTGCGAGAAGCTGACGGTGCCGCGCAGCTTGCCGGCGGGTGCCCAGCGCCAGACCGCTATCTCGCGCCCGCCCGGCCCGGCGAGCACGCGCTTCTCGGGCTCCGCCGCCACCGCAGCCAGTCCCTCGACGCTGCCGGCAAGGGCGACCCCGATCGCACCGCCCAGCACCGCGCGGCGGGACAGCGATACCGAATGGACGACGTCAGCTTTCGGTTTCATGCCTTCCCCCTGCCGCACCCGTCGGCATCCCGCGTCAATGTCCGGACTATCCGCACGCAAAGCCTTGCGCAGCGAGCGCATGCGCAGGATCTATCCGCCTGCCGGAGATGCACGCCGCCTCGCCCTTCTCGGGCGAAGGATTTCGTGTTGCCCTTGCCAACAAATCTGAGGATCGCATCATGCTCGACATTCGCCAACCGCAACTCCGTCCCGAAATCCAGGCTTTTCTTGCGCGGCGAGGCCGCGGCGAGGGGCTCCTGATCGGCGCGGAATGGCGCGCGGCATCCGACGGCGCGACGATTTCGACGATCGATCCGGCAACCGGCAGCGAAATCGGGCGGGTGGCGCAGGCGAGTGGACGCGATGTCGATGCGGCAGTCGCCGCGGCGCGCGGCGCGCTGGGCGCCTGGTCGCAGACCACGCCGGTCAACCGCGCCCGCATCCTGTGGGCGATCGCCGACCTGATCGAGGCGAATATCGACGAGCTGGCCGAGCTGGAGACGCTCGACCAGGGCAAGCCACTCTTCGTCGGCCGTTGGGCGGAAATCCCCGGTGCGGTGAACCAGTTCCGTTTCTTCGCGGGCCAGGCGATGGCGATCGAGGGACAGACGATCAACAGCTCGATCGACTATCAGCCCGCCGGAAAGCAGGTCTCGACCTGGACGGTGCGCGAGCCGGTCGGGGTGGTCGCGGCGATCGTGCCTTGGAACTCGCCGCTGGTGCTGACCGCGATGAAGCTTGCGCCGGCACTTGCGGCAGGCTGTACCGTGGTGCTGAAGCCTGCCGAGGACACCTCGCTGTCCGCGCTCCGCCTCGCCGAGCTGATGGTCGAGGCGGGCTTGCCCGCAGGCGTGCTCAACGTCGTGACCGGCCTGGGCTCGGGAACCGGCGCGGCGCTGGCGGCACACCCGGACGTGGACAAGGTGTCGTTCACCGGGTCGACGCCCACCGGGCGGGCGATCCTTGACGCCGCAAAGGGCAATTTCAAGCGGGTTACGCTGGAACTGGGCGGCAAGTCGCCCGCGATCGTGCTGCCGGACGCGGATCTCGACCTGGCGATCCCGGGAACGGCCAACGCCATCTTCTTCAACGCGGGCCAGGTCTGCGTGGCCGGATCGCGCCTCTATGCCCATCGCTCGATCTTCGACAGGGTCGTCGAGGGAATCGCGGCCCATGCCCAGGGGCTGGCGCTGGGCCACGGGCTGGACGCCGCGACCCAGATGGGACCGCTGGTGTCGACGAAACATGCCGAGCGGGTCGCAAGCCTGGTCGACGGCGCACGGACCAGCGGCGCGACCCTGTTGACCGGGGGCGAGCGTCTCGGCGCGGCGGGAACCTTCATGTCGCCGGCGGTGATCGTCGACGTCCAGCCCGACATGGCGATCGTGCGCGAGGAAGTGTTCGGCCCGGTGCTGGTCGCCCAGGCCTATGACGACCTGGACGAGGTGGTCCGTGCCGCCAACGATACCGATTACGGCCTTGCCGCCAGCGTGTGGACCCGGTCGCTGTCCGATGCGCATCGCCTGAGCGGCGCGATCCGCGCGGGTACGGTGTGGATCAACTGCCACTCGATGTATGACGCATCGCTGCCGATCGGCGGGGTGAAGCATTCGGGCTGGGGTCGCGACAGCGGCAAGCAGGCGCTCGACAGCTATCTGGAATGGAAGACGATCTGCGCGGTGGTGTGAGCCCGTTTGGGCTGCACCGTGCTCGCTTAGCGGAGAAACCGAAGCGCGGGGCTGTCGCCATCGATCCCAGCCGACACAATCGGATGCATGTCGGGCCGACATCGGCCCCGAGATTTGCTGGGAAAGGGATTCAATGGCGTATCGCCTGGGAGTCGATGTAGGCGGGACCTTCACCGACCTGCTCTTGCTCGAAGAGGAAAGCGGCGCCTTCTGGCGGTACAAGACGCCGTCGACGCCGGCCGACAGTTCGGTGGGCATCCTGACCGGCGTCGAGGCGATCTGCGCCCAGGCCGGGATCACCCCGGCCGATATCGAGGTCTTCCTTCACGGCACCACCGTCGCCACCAACGCGATCCTGGAAGGCAAGGGATCGCGCGTCGGCCTGATCGTGACCGAGGGTCACCGACAGATCATGCAGATCGCGCGCAGCTTCGTCCCCGGCGGACTTGCCGGATGGATCGTCTGGCCGAAGCCCGAGCCGCTCGCCGCGCTGGAGGACACGTTCGAGATCAAGGGCCGCATGGACGCCTTTGGCAACGAGCTGCGCCCGACCGACGACGACGACATTCGCGCCGCGCTGGAAAAGGTCCGGGATCGCGGGGTCGAGGCGCTGACCGTCAGCCTGATGAACAGCTATATCAACGGCGCGCACGAACGCCGCGTCGCGGAACTGGCGGCCGAGATCCTGCCCGATATTCCCATCTCGCTGAGCCATGTCGTCCTGCCCGAGATGCAGGAATATGAGCGCACCCTGACCACCGTCGCCAATGCCGCGGTCCGGCCGGTCGTCGGCCGCTATGTGCGCAACCTGCGCCGCAAGCTGCGCGATGCCGGCATGCAGGGGCGGATCTCGCTGCTGCGTTCGGACGGCGGACTGATGTCCTCCGAAGCGTCCGAGGAACATCCGGTCGCGCTGTTGATGTCCGGTCCCGCGGGCGGCGTCACCGGCGCGCTGTGGGTCGGCAAGAATGCCGGGATCCGCAATATCCTGACGCTCGACGTCGGCGGCACGTCGACCGACGTCGCGCTGATCGAGAATCTCGAGCCGCGCCGCGTGCGCACCACCGAGGTCGGCAGCCTGTCGGTCCGCGCATCGGCACTCGACGTCAAGACCGTCGGCGCGGGCGGCGGATCGATCGCCTATGTCCCCGAACTGACCCGGGCGCTGCGGGTCGGGCCGCAATCCGCCGGCGCGGTCCCGGGGCCCGTCGCCTATGGCAAGGGCGGAACGCTGCCGACGGTGACCGACGCCAATGTCGTCCTCGGCTATCTGCCCGAGGCGCTGCTGGGCGGCACGTTCAAGCTGGACCGGCCGGCAGCGGAAAAGGCGGTCCAGACGATCGCCGACGCGCTGGGGATCGGCCTGTACGAAGCGGCGCGCGGAATCATCGACATCGTCAACGAGAACATGTTCGGCGCGCTGCGGATGATCTCGGTTCAGCAGGGCTATGATCCGCGCGACTTCGCGGTGATGGGATTCGGCGGCGCCGGACCGCTTCACGTCAACGCGGTCGCACGGCTGATGCGCAGCTGGCCGGCAATCTCGCCGGTTTCCCCCGGCGTGCTGTGCGCGCTGGGCGATGCGACGACGCAGATGCGATCGGAAACCGCCCGGTCCTTCTCGCGGCGGATCAGCGAGACCGACGAGGCGGAAGTCCGCACGATCCTCGAAGAGATGGCGGCGCAAACCCGCGACGCGCTGCTGGCCGACGGGGTTCCCGAAGAGGAGATCACCAGCCTGTTCGAGATCGACGTTCGATACGAGGGCCAGGCATTCGAAGTCCCGCTGGCGATCGACGCCGAGACGCTGGCCCGGGACGGCCTGGCCGGCATCACCGACCGGTTCGATGCCGAGCACAAGCGGCTCTTCACCTTCAACATGGAATCGCCGCACGAGCTGGTGAACCTGCGCGCGGTCGCGCTCGGCAAGCCGCTCGAGCTGGAAGCCGCCGAACTGCCCGGGGGCGACGGCGATCCGATCGGTGCCAAGCTGCGCGATCACCAATTGTGGATCGATGGCGAGCTTCGCCCCGCGGTAATCTACGACCGCGCCAGGCTGCGCCAGGGCGACATCATCCCCGGTCCGGCGATCGTGATCGAGATGGACTCGACCACGCTGATCGAGGCCGACTGCACCGCCATCGTCGACCGCGTCGGCAACATCCTCATCAACCCGACCAACGCCTGAAGGACAGACCGATGCCCGCCACGATCGTCCAGAGCAACGCCGCCCCCTTCACTCCCGGTCCGATCGACCCGGTCACGCTGGAAGTGATCGAGAACGCCCTGCGCAACGCCCGCGTGGAGATGGACGCGACGCTGGTGCGCACCGCCATGTCGCCCGGCATCCGCGAACAGGGCGATGCCTTTCCGCTGATCGCCGACCATCAGGGCCGGATGATCGTCGGCCAGTTCGGATCCTATATCGGCCCCTTCCTCGAAGGCTTTGACGGCACGATCGAGGATGGCGACATGATCCTGCTGTCCGATCCCTATTCGGTCGGCGGCGCGATCAGCCATTCGAACGACTGGCTGGTGCTCCTGCCGGTGTTCAAGGACGGGCGGCTGATCGCCTATACCTCGATGTTCGGCCACCAGAGCGACATCGGCGGCATGGTCGCCGGATCGATGCCGATCCACGCAACCTCGATCTTCCAGGAAGGCGTGCGGATCCCGCCGGTCAAGATCTACCGCCAGGGCCAGTATAACAGCGACTTGATCGAGTTGATCATGACCCAGGTCCGCACCCCGGACTGGTGCCGGGCCGACCTCAACGCGCTGATCGCCTCGTGCCGGGTCGCGGCGCGGCGGGTGGTCGAGATGGCGGAGCGGTTCGGCGACGACGTCTTCGTGGCGGCGACCAACGAGCTGCTGGCGCGAAACTATCGCGCGATGAAGCATCTGATCCAGACGTCGGTCGGCGAGGCGCCGGTCAGCTTCGAGGATTATATCTGCGACGACGGGATGGGCTTTGGTCCCTACAAGATCAAATGCACGATGTGGCGCGACGGCGAGAAGGTCGTGCTCGACTTCTCCGGCACCGATCCGCAGAGCCCCGCATCGATCAACTTCTTCCTGAACGAGAATATGCTGAAGATGTTCTTCGGCATCTACATGATCATGGTGTTCGACCCGCAGATCCTGTTCAACGACGGCTTCTACGACCTGATCGACGTGCGCATTCCCGAGGGGTCGCTGCTGAAGCCCGAATTTCCGGCCGCGCTGTCCGGGCGGACGCATGCGCTGGGACGGATCTTCGACGTGCTCGGCGCGCTGCTCGGCCAGAAGACGCCGGAGTTCCTCAACGCCGCCGGCTTCTCGTCCTCGCCGCATCTGTTCTATTCGGGCACCGATCGCAGCGGGAAATATTTCCAGCTGTTCCAGATCGGGTTCGGCGGCGTGCCCGGCCGGCCGCTGGGCGACGGCCCCGACGGCCACTCGCTGTTCCCGGCCTTCACCAACGTGCCGAACGAGTTCCTCGAACGCTATTTCCCGATGGTGATCGAACGCTACGAGACGGCGGCCGATTCGGGTGGTGCCGGGCTGCATCGCGGCGGCAACGGCATCCACATGACCTATCGCTTCCTCGAGCCCGGCCGGATCGCGATCCATGACGATCGCTGGTTCGTGCCGCCCTGGGGCGTCAATGGCGGCAAGCCCGCCGAACGGGCGCGCAAGATCCTGGAGAAGCCCGACGGGACGCAGACGATCGTGGGCAACAAGCAGGAAGACATCGAGGTCGAGGCGGGCGACCAGTTGCACTTCATCACCTGGGGCGGCGGCGGATGGGGCGACCCGCTGGAGCGCGATCCGGCGCTGGTCGCCAAGGAAGTGCGCCAGGGCCTGGTCACCGAAGCCGGCGCTCGCGCCTATGGCGTGGTCGTCACCGACGGCCAGGTCGACACGGCGCGAACCGATGCGCTGCGCGCCGAGCAGCGCGCGACACGCCCCGATCTGGAGACCTTCGACTTCGGCCCGGACATCGAAACGCTGCGCGCCAATTGCGAGGTGGAAACGGGGCTCAAGGCGCCGCGCCAGCGCCGCTGGACGCAGTCGAACCTGCCCGAGGCGATCGCAGCGGAATAGACAGAGCGTCGGCGCCGCGACAAACATGTCGGGCGCCCCGCCGTCAGCACGGCGGAGCGGCTGTCGTCCGCAGCCGCGACACGCGGTGACGGCATGGCATCACAGCCGCGCCGTCACCGCCTTGGTCTCGAGATAGGCGTCCAGCCCGTCCTGGCCGAATTCGCGGCCCCAGCCGGACTGGCCGAAGCCGCCAAAGGGCACGTTGGTGCCGACGGCGCCGTGGCAGTTGATCGAGACATGCCCGGCCCGGATGCGCGACACGAGGCGATGCGCGGTCGACAGGTCGCGCGTCCAGACGCTGCCCGACAGGCCGTAGGGCGTATCATTGGCCAGGGCGGCGATCTCGTCCAAATCCTCGGTCGCGAACCGCCGCACCGCCATCACCGGTCCGAAGATCTCCTCCTGCACCACCGCCATGTCGGCCGTCGTGTCGGTGAAGATCGTCGGTTCGATGAAGTTGCCCGGACGATCCAGCTTTCGCCCGCCGGCCGCCAGCGTCGCGCCCGCGGCAACGGCGCGGTCGATATGGCCCATCACCTTGGCCGTGTGCGCATCGGAGATCATCGGACCCAGCATCGTGCCCGGCGCCAGGCCGTGGCCGAGCGTCATGCCGCCCGCGAACGCGCCCAGCGCCTCGACGAACCGGTCGTGGATCGACTCGTGGACGAAGATCCGCGTCCCGGCCATGCAATTCTGGCCCTGGAGGAAGAAGGTCGCCATCGCGACGCCGGGAACGGCGATCTCCAGGTCGGCGTCGGGCATGACCACCACCGGCGACTTGCCGCCAAGCTCGAGCGAGACCTTCTTCAGATTGCCGATCGCCGCCTGGACGATCCGGCGGCCGGTAGCGGTCGACCCGGTGAAGCTGATCTTGTCGACGCCGGGATGCGCGGCAAGCGCGGCGCCGGCGTCCGCGCCCAGCCCGTTGACGATGTTGACGACGCCGTCGGGAAAGCCGGCATCGAGGATCATCTGGCCCAGCGCCAGCGCCGAGAGCGGCGTTTCCTCCGAAGGCTTCATGACCACGGTGCACCCCGCGGCGAGTGCCGGGGCCAGTTTCAGGATGGCGGTGGACAGCGGCACGTTCCACGGCACGATCTGCCCGGCGACGCCGACCGGCTCGCGCAGCGTATAGGTCAGCGCTTCCCCGCCCGCGGCGATATGCCGCGGCGGCGCGAGCGTCGATCCCTCGATCCGGAGGATGGCGCCGGCATAATAGTCGATCATCTCGACATTGTTGGCCACGGTCAGCTCGGCGATGAACATCGGCATGCCGTTGTCGATGACGTCCAGCTCGGCCAGCAGGCGGGCATTGTCCTGCATGATCCGGGCGAGGCGGAACAGCAGCGCGGTGCGGTCCGCCGCGGTCATCCGCCGCCAGCTGCCCTCGAAGGCGCGCCGGGCGGCGGCGACCGCCTGGTCGATCTCGGCTGCCCCGCCCAGCTGGACATCGGCGAGTTTCAGGCCCGTGGCCGGATCGACCGTCGCGCGGGTCCCGGCGCTGCCCTCGACCCAGGCCCCGTCGATCAGCAGCCGGTGCGGGCGTTCGAGAAAGGCGCGCGTTTCAGGGGCGAGTGCGTGGCCGTCGAACGGAGCGATCTGGGTCATACGGAGACGGTCCTGCAGTCATAGTCGAAAAGGCCGAGCGACTCTTCATCGCGCATCTGGCCCAGGCCGAACAGCGCGCTGTCGGCGCTCTGCATCCGGTCGGCATTGGCGTTGCTCTCCGCCTGGATGAAGGTCGCGCGTTCATGGCGCGCATCGACATAGCGGCGCAGCCCCCCGGCAACCGTCTCCGCAGCGGCCAGCGCACGCGCCAGCACGATCGCATCCTCGATCGCGCAGGCCGCGCCATGCCCGAGAAAGGGCGTCATCGCGTGCGCGGCGTCGCCGAGCAGCGCGACCCGGTCCTCGACCACCCAGTCGGGCAGCGGCGAGCGGGCGTTGATCGCCCATTTGAACAGCGGCTGCCGCGACGCGGCGGCAATCAACGCCTGAACCTCGTCGCACCATCCGGCATAGGTCGCGGCGAGATCGGCCGGATCCGCCGGAATCGTCCATCCTTCCTCGGTCCAGCCATCCTGCCGCGCGAAGAAGACGATGTTGAGCAGCCGGTTGCCGCGCACGCCATAGCGCGTGATCATCCGCCCCGGTCCGATATGGATTCCGGGATACTCGACCAGGTCGCGCAGCGCGCCGTCCACCGGCACGAGCGAGCGGCAGGCGACATGGCCCGTGAAGATCGCGGGGCCGCTTTCGAACCGGCGGCGGATCACCGACTTGACTCCGTCCGCGCCGATCAGCGCATCGCCCTCGATCCGTTCGCCACTGGCGAGGATCGCGGCCGCACCGTCGCTGTCGACCACCGCGGCATCGTTGCGCAGTTCGACGCCCGCCGTCGTCGCCGCGTCGAGGAGCAGCTTGTGCAGGTCGGCGCGGTGGACGGTCACATAGGGCGCGCCATACCGGTCGCGCTGGCTGGCCCGCGCCATCGGCACGAGGATGCGGCCATCTTCCCAATGCTGGATCCGCTGGCGCGACGGCTCGATCCCGGCCGCGGCGACCTGCTCGCAGATTCCGATATGGTCGAGACCCTTCATCGCGTTGGGCGACAGCGTCACCCCGGCGCCGATCTCGCCGAAGACGGGCGCCGCTTCCAGCAGCACCGCGTGCATTCCGGCCTGGGCAATGGCGGTGGCGGCGGTCAGCCCCCCGATCCCGCCACCCACGATCACGATTCTCTTGTCGCTCATCCGATACTCTCCCGCCGATCGCGACCGGGTCTATGCCCCGGCGGCATCGCTACTCAAAACCCGCGGGCGGATTGCTCGCCTTGCGGAGACGCGCCGGAGGTTCGGGCGCCCGGCGACGCCCGCCGCGACACATTGAGGGGGTCGCTTCTGTCCCGAAGGTCAGGGGCGCGGTCCGAACCTGCGGTCGAAATAGTCGATCGTGGCGGTCAGCGCCTTGCGATGCGCGGCGACCGTCTCGGCCTGCGACTTGCCGAACCAGCCATGGTTGGCTCCCGGGATGATCATCAGCTCGACCGGGACGCCCGCCGCCTTCAGCGCAGCCGCCATCACCTCGCTCTGCTGATAGGGAACGGCGAAATCGGCATCGCCGTGGATCAGCAGCATCGGCGCATCGCTCTTGTCGATATAGGTGACGGGCGAGACCGCACGCTTCTGCTCGACGGTGCACTGCGCCGTCTGGCAGCCGACGAACAGCCGCGTCGGATCCTCGGGCGGCTGGGGCGGATATTTGACCGGTCCTTCGAAATTCAGGTCATAGATGCCGAACCATCCGACCGCTGCCTGGACGCAGGCCGACGGAGCCGGCTGCTCCGGCGGCCTGGGACCTCGGCGGCGCGATTCGTCGACCGGTTCCAGCGCCGCGACACCGCAACTGGTCGCGGCGAGCCCGATCAGGTGCCCGCCGGCGGATTCGCCCCAGATCCCGACCTGGCCGGGATCGATCCCATAGTCCCCGGCATGGGCACGCAACCAGCGAATGCCCGATTTGACGTCGCGGATCGCCGCCGGAAACGGCGCTTCCTTGGCAAGCCGATAGCTGACGGCGGCGACGACATACCCCTTTGCCGCCATTGCCGCGAGAACGCCCGGCCAGTCGGCAAATGCCGCAGCTTCCTGCGGCGTGCCCGCGACCCACGCGCCGCCATGAACCCAGATCAGCAAGGGCCGGTTTGCCGCCTTCGCATTCGCCGGGCGATAAATGTCCATCCGCAGGGGGCGATAGCCCATCGGCTCGACGAAGATCCGCTCGCTGTGGATGACCCTGCCGTCCAGCATCGGCGTGTCGATCGAAAGCGACGATGGCGGCAACGGCTTGCCGCGCTCGATGATCGGCGCCGCGGCGGCAATGTCCGCATTGGACTGGGCGGCTGCCGGCAGGCCGGCGAGCATCGTGCCCGCCCCCAGCAGCGCGGCGCCAAGCGCGCTCAGCGCCCTCATCGCCTGCCCTTCCCGAATGCGGCGACGCGGCGGGCCGCGTTGGCGCGGATATCGGCGTAGAACAGCCCCATGTCGTGGAAATGCATGCTGCCCCCCGGCAGCGGTTTCAGGTCCAGCGCCGGATCGGGTTCGACCACCAGATAACCGTCCGCCTCGCACCGCGCCGCGACCATCGCCTTTCGCAGCGGCAGGACCGGACCCGCGCCCGGCTCACCCGGCGCGGCACCCCGGCTGGCCGAACGATCGGCGACCGGCTTGCGTCGATCGAAGGTCAGCGGATTGATGCACAGCGCCCGCTTCCCCGGATCGTCGCCATAGCGCGTCACATAGGCCTTTTGCTGCATGGCGGCGGCGGCGGGGCGGTCCAGTTCGGGCAGCACCGCGTTCCATCCGATGACGCACCCGGTCTGGGCTGGCAGGTCGCACGGCTTGAGCGTCTTGTAGCGCCGGCCGAACTCGCCCTCGGACAGGTTGATGCCGATCACATAGGCGGCAACCATCCGCGCCGCGACCGGCTGTCCGTCGATCCGGCGCTCGAGCAGCTGGGCGATGTGCCAGGCACCCTGGCTATGCCCCACCAGGATGAAGGGGCGCCCGCCATTGTCGCGCTTGAGATAGTCCTCGAACGCGCGCTCGACGTCCGAATAGGCAAGATCGAAGGCCGGCCGGCCGGCACCGTCGAGCATGAACACCGCGCGCCCGGCGGCCTGGCGATAGCGCGGCGCGAAGATGCGGCAACAGCCGTTGAAGATCGCCGCCTGTCGCGCGACGACGCTGGCATCGTTCCAGCCATTGGTCGCCGGGTCGGCCACATCGGCGTTCCAGTCGCTCTGGCCGCGAAAGGTGGTCGGGTTGACGTAGAAGACATCGACCTTCGGCGCCGCGGTGCGAGCGCTGGCACCGGGAGCAACCGTCGCGGCTGCGCCTTCCCGCCCCGGCCGCGCCGCCCAGCTTTCCGGCTTCGAATAATCGGGCGGAGGCGGTGCCTTCGCCGGATCGAACGCCTGCGCCATGGCCGTATTGCCGCCAAGCCCGAGCAGCAATGCTGCGATGGCCCCAAACCCGATCCGCATTTCTGGTCCCCCTATCCGGCTCAGGCAGTCAGCACTTCGAGCGCGACGCGCTCGGACGACTCCAATGCCCCTTCGAGGCCGCGCGCGCCCTCTGCCGTATGCTCGCCGCAGAAATGGACGCGGCCGAGCGGCGCAGCCATCACCTTGGCGAAGGCGGTCACCTGCCCCGGCTTGAAATAGGCGATCTGGCCCAGGGTGAAGCGCTCCCGCGCCCAGCTGAACAATGCCGCGCCCTTGACCTTGCCCTTGGCTGCCGGACGAAGCGTCTCCAGCCGCGAGACCACATGCGCCAGCGCCGCTTCCTTGCCCATCGCGTCCCAGACGGCCGCCAGGTTGCCGCGCGCCTGGACCATGAGCCCGGAAATCTGGTTGGGATCTGCCCCGAAACGCTGCGGCAAGATGGTGCCCAGCTGGTCGTCGGTGAACATCGCCGGCGACAGGCCGTCGCTCAGCCAGAAGGGCTCGCTTGCCGTCAGGAAGGCGATCGTCAGCGCGTTATAGCCCAGCGTCTGCACCGCCTGCGCCTGAGCGCCGCTGAACCCCGGCGTCATCGAGATGGTGCGCAGCGTCGAGAAGGGCAGCGAACACACGACCCGGCCGGCGCGATAGACGGATCCGTCGAGGCACCGCACCTCGACACCGGCCGCCTGCGAATCGATCGCCACCACTTCCTTGCCCAGCAGGACATCGCCCTTGATCAGCTTGGCCATGCCGATCGGCAGGTTCAGGTTGCCGCCGCGCACCGCCAGGGTGCGCTTGCCCGCCGCCATCTGCGTCTTGATGAAGCCGTCATTGAACTCCATCATCAGCTGGGCGACGTCGAACGAGCTCTGTCCATAATAGGGGGACAGGTCGTTCGCGAGGCGGATCGCCGCGTCGCTGAGCCCCTGCGCCTTGAGGAACGCGTTGAGCGAGATGTCGAGCGCGGTATTGGCCGGATCATTCCAGGTGCTGAAATCGGCGAGACGGTTGTGCTGCGCGATCAGCTTGCCGACGACTTCGCCGGGAAGATTGCCCTTGAGCGCATCGGGGAAGGGATTGAGCGGAGAGCGCGCCCATTCCTCGCGGGTCAGCCGCTTGCCGCCCAGCCACACTTCCTGCTGCGGCCCGCCATAGAAGCGGGGGCCGACATCGACCATCTCGACGCCTGCGCGCTTGGCCGCATCAAGGCCGCGGCCATAGCCCTCGCCCATCGAGTTGAACCCCATTTCGGGATAGCCGGGCTGGTCGAGCAGCGTGAAGACGCGTCCGCCGACCCGCTGGCGCCCCTCGAGGACCAGGACCTTCAGGCCTTCCTTCTCGAGCAGCGCGGCGGTGTTCAGGCCGGATACGCCGGCACCCAGCACGATCACGTCGATCGGCTTGTCGCGGGCGATCGCGGCGCGTGCCGATCCGGCCGCCAGCACCGCACCGGTTGCAGCCATTCCCATGGTAAATCCACGACGCGTCAGCTGCACTCGACCCTCCCTTAGCTTTCCAGCCAGACTGGCATGGCGATGGCGGGGCGTCGATACGCCGCCCTGCCCTGCTCGCTTGTCGGATAGTGACAAGCCATGGCTTGGGCTGCGACGTGCCCGCTCCTAGGACGCCTGATCGGCACCGGGTTCAGCTGGGATCAATGCTCGCGGTGCCACCAGTGCACGACCCCGTTAGGATGATGCGAATGACCTCCAAGCTCCAGCTGACCGCGCTCCTGGTTTCGACCGGCGCCTTCGCCACCTTGCTCGCCGCGCCTCGATCCGATGCCGCAGCCCCATCGCTGCCGGCCCCGGCAACGGCGCCCGCGCCGGCAATGCAGGCAGGCAACCCCGCCACCGGTGCGAAGCTGTTCCTGCAATGCCGCGCCTGCCACACGGTGAACCCGGGCGGCGCCAACACGGTCGGTCCGAACCTTGCCGGCATCATGGGCGCAAAGGCGGCGACCCGTCCGGGATACGCCTATTCGCCCGCACTCAAGAATGCGAAGCTGACCTGGGACAAGCCGACGATGGATGCCTGGCTGACCCGGCCGGCCAAGGTTGCGCCAGGCAACAAGATGGCATTTGCCGGCATGTCCAACCCCCAGGCGCGCGCCGACATGATCGCGTATCTCGCGACGCTCAAGGGCAAGTAAGGCCGGCCCACGAGGCACGAAAAAGGGGCCGGGTCGTCGTCGCGACCCGGCCCCTTTTTTTCACGCCTCGTGCGATCAACCCGCCGGGTAGACGGGGTCGAGCACCGATGCCGGGTTCTCCAGGACCTTCGGCCAGCGCTTCCTGGTCGCCCGGGTCCAGCGCTCGGGCAGGTCGTCCAGCGTCACGCCGAATCGCCCGTTGCCGGTGGCGATCAGATTTCCCGGATGGCCCGCCATCTCCATCCATGGACGCCAGTCGACGAAGTTGGTGAAGTTGGATTCGGTCGGGACCCGCTTCGCGCCGGGCTTCAGCAAGTCGCTGACATGCGCATGCATCGACACGGTCTCGCTGTAGCGGAACGGCCTGGTCGCACCGGGAATCGCGGATTCGACGCGCGTCACCTCGGTGAACCAGATGTCGTCGCCGCGCACTTCGGGTGTGCGCACATAATGGTTGGCCTTCATTCCCGGCAGCGCGCGCGAGAACTCCATTTCGAGATTCGGCAACAGCGTGAAGCGCGATGGCGGCAGGTTCCTGCCCGGATCCTTCACCGTCTTGCTGGTGTAGGGATTGTAGAATTCGCCGGTCGCGTCGCCGCTCTTCGGATCGAGGAAATGGGCGATCTCGCCGTTGAAACAGTCATAGCCGCCATCGCTGCGCTTGCGATAACGGCTGAAGGTCACGCCGATCACGTCCCACAAGGGCGTCACCTCGGCATCGACGACACCGAAATAGCTGCCGCTGATATAGCTGATGATCAACCGCTCATCGAGCGCGCCGCGCATCATCATATAGGTGCGCAGCTTGCCCTCGGGCGTCTCTACGTCCAGCTTCGCGCGCGCTGCAGCCGCTGCGGAGGGAAGCCCGGCGCTCGCCGCGACCGCGCCGGCGCCCATCAATCCCAATGCCTCGCGGCGACCGATACCCGACATGAACTTCCCCCTGTTTGACGTTCGTTTCGACGGCAGGCGCGCCGCCCTGTTCCACCCGACGCTCAGGACCTGGGCGGCTTGGGCGCGGCGGGCGGCTGCGGCGGAGTCCAGCCCGGCGGTACCGGCGCCGGCTTCTGGAAGCGGGCATAATTTTCCAGGCTCGACAGCGAGGGTCCATAGTCCTCGGTCGGCGCGTGGAGCCATTTCTCGTCCATCGCGCGCGCCGCGGCGACGATGTCCGGCGACAGGCCCTTCTCGCCATGCGGTTCCGAACCGTAGGAGCAGGCATAGCTCATATGACCCGGCGCCTGGCCCATCAGCATCCAGGGCAGCCAGGGCGTGATGCGGGTCCAGCTGCCCACATGCGGAATATGGGTCAGCTTCGGGTTCGCGACGTCGGAACGCTTCATGTAATAGGAGAAATATTCGGAGACGCGGTTCATGTAGCCCGACGACTCCCGCACCCATTTCTCGGGGTTCAGCGCGTTGGGATAATAGAGGTCGATCGCGGTGTTGAGGATGATGTTCCCCTCGCCGTCCTCGCTCCAGTCGAGCAGGAACGGCCGGCGCGGCGGCTTGTCCTTGTTCAGCCCGCCATAGGACGGGGGCTCGGGCGCGAATTCGCTGATCGTGAAGTTGAACGGATCATTGGCGATCGGCACCACCGCCACTTCCTCGCCGGTATAGGGATTCTTCCAGCTTTTCAGGATCTCGCCGGTCGTCACGTCGCGGTAGAAGACGATCTCGCGCAGCAGCTTGCGATAGCTGCCGTCCTCGAGCTTCTTGAGGCGGGTGAAGCTGAAACCCTCGACCTTGAAAAGCGGACGGATGCGCTCATTCTCGCGCACGCCATAGGCCGTGCCCTTGATCCAGCCGCACTTCTCCTTGCCGAAGTCGAGATCGCCGTCCAGCCGCGCGAACGTGTCGCGATTCCATTTGGGATCCTTGAAGTCGATCTTCGACACGAAGGAAGGTCCGCGGGGTACCGCGAGTGCGGGGGCCGCAGCCATGCCGATGGCTGCACCGGCGAGGCCGAGGCCCTCCCGGCGTGTGATCCCGTTCTTCATCGCGCATCTCCCACCTTGTTCGTCATCGCGAGGCTGCCTTAGCGCCGCCCCCGCCGTCATCCGCTCGTCCCGGCCTATCCGAACAACGGATAGCGCGTGCCAGCCTGGAGGCAAATCCGGCCCCGCCCCCGCACTCTGGCACCATCAGCCTCCTGTACCGCCACCGCCATCGATACCCGCTGGATTTCGGCAGGCCGGCACGGCCGATCGAGGTGCAGGAGGACGGTACGCGGTAATCATGGACGGGAGAGTTGCACGATGATCGAAGAACTGAACAAGGCCGGAGTGCGCGAGGCGATGCCGATCCTCGCCAGCAACGAGGGCGTGTGGGAAGGCTGGTACCGCTATTATGACGCGACGACCGGCAAGCTGGTCGACGAGCATCGCTCGCGCCTGATCTGCCGCCTGTTCACCGACGAAGGCGGCGTCGACCGCTATCACCAGACCAACTATTATTTCTGGGAAGACGGGCGGAGCGAGACGCGCGATTTCCCGGCCTGGTACGAGAATGGCCGGGTCTGGTGGGACAATGACCTGATCAAGGGCTGGGCCGCGCATATGCAGCCCGACGATCATGGCCGCTCCACCTGCCTCAACTGGATCCGCAAGGACGAGCCCGGCATCTACCTGTACGAGATGATCCAGAACAACGATGCGCGCACCCACCGCGCCCGTACCTGGCAGTGGTTCCGTGATGGCCTGTGCTACCAGCGCACGCTGATCGACGAGAAATTCATCACGCCCGACTGGCGCAACTGGACCGATCATTCGGCCCCGAAGGACTGACGCAACTCACTCCACGCGGAAAAGGGGGCGCCGGTCTATCCGGCGCCCCCTTTTTTCATTCATGATGGACCGGAAGACGGGTGCGCCGCCGCGATGACGGCACACCCCGGATCGTCAGAATTTTCCGCCCACGGTCAGGCCGAAGCGGCGTCCCTCGCCCTGGTAGATTTCGGGCACGCTGAAAGCGAAGGGCACGCCGGCGCGCGGCTGGCCGATCGCATTGGCAGCGTAGAGCACATCGAAAATGTTGTTGGCCCACAGCGCGATGCTGTACCGGTCGTTGTCCAGCGCGATGCGCGCACTGGTCAGCGTCCGCTCGCCGAAAAAGGCCGTGTTCGGAAGGTTGTAGGGCGCGTCGCCGGTGTGGCTGACATCGACGCGGGCGAAGAGTTTCCAGTCGTCCGAGACGGGCAATTCGAGGATGCCGTGGACGTTCCACGACAATTTGACCGCGCGCTGCGGCCGCTTGCCCTCGAGTGAGGTCACCGCGCGGACGCCGCTCGGCGTGGTCACCAGGATGACGGGCGGACAGCCCGGCGCCGCGGTCGCCGTCGCTCCGGTGCCGATCACGCACTGCGCCACGATCGACGCATCATAGGCGCCGGCCTGGAACTTCGGATCGGAATAGACCGCGCTGCCACCGAGTCGGAAATAATCGCCCAGCGACAATTCGGTCTGCACTTCGACGCCGGTGGTCTTGATGTCGCCCGCGTTGCGGACGATCCGGGTGGGATTCACCGTGGTCGGGTTGAGCGTGAAGGCCGAGACCTGCGCATTGGTCCAGTCCACCCGGAATACCGATGCGTTGAACAGCAGCGCGCGATCGAAAAGGCGGCTCTTGATGCCCGCCTCATAGGTCCAGTTCGTCTCCTCCTCGTAGGCGACTTCGTCCGCCAGGATGCCGGTAGGGCTGACCGGGTTCGCGGTGTTGAACCCGCCCGAGCGGATTCCCTTCGCGGCGGTCGCATAGAAGAAGATGTCGCCCGTCGCCTGATAGTCGATCGAGAAGCGCGGCGCGAAACTCTCGAAGGTCCGCGCGAAATTCCCCGTCAAAGGGAAGACGCCGGGAGCCGGCGTGGTCGTATCCGAGATAGGCAGAAGGATGCCCGGCGCGCTGGTCGGATTGCTGATCGAGTAGAGGCGCGCGCGCTTGCGGTCGATATTGTAACGCCCCTCCGCGCCGATCCGCAGGTCGCCGAAGCGATAGCCGAGCGACCCGAAGACCGACATCGTCCGCGTGCTGGCGGAAGTGTAGCTGGCGAAAAGTGCCTCGCTCAGGTCGTTGGTGAGGAACGGGTTGGCGGTGAAATCATAGGCGCCGATTCCGGTGGCCGCAGGAGTCGTCGCCTGGCTCACCTGGACCAGTCGCTCGTTCGCGGCCAGGCCGGTTCGATCGGAGGCAATGCCCAGCCCCGCCAGCGGAATGCGGGAGTTGAAATAGCTTCCCCCGAAGATCCACTGGAAGGGAGAGCCCGTGTCCGAATGGAGCCGGATTTCCTGGCTGAACGTGCGTACGCGCTCGCGGTTGGAACTCAGCAGGTTGACGCGTTGCAACCGGGAGTAGGCGCCAGCAGGCAAGCAGGATGCCCCCAGCGTGCAGACGCCGAACAGCGTACCCTGTGCCGAGACGTCATAGTCGTTGTACGTCCGGTTTTCCGCTTCGGTGAAGCCGGTCACGCTGGTCACCGCGACTCCGCTGCGCCGCCAGCTGAGGTTGAGCGAGACCTGGCGCGCCTTGGCGATCGTGTCGGGGGCGTTCGCGGTGATCGAGCTGGTGTCGCTCGCCTTCAGTTCGCCGCAATACATCGTGCGCAAGCCGGTGGCCGCGTTCACCGAGCCGCAATTGAACGCACCGAGAGGCAGGGCGCTGACCGCCGACAACTCGGTCGCAGAATGCGAGACGAAGCCGGACACGCGCGCGGTGAGTTCCTCGGTGGGACGGAATTCGAGGGACCCGGTAATGGCGTATTTCTCGGTACCGCCCAACTTGTCGTCCGGATCGCCGCTATTGTCGCCAAAGCCGCCATAGGTCAGGTATCCGGCACCGATGCGCAGCGCGACCTTGTCGCCGATCGGGGTCGAGACCGACCCGCGAATACGATAGTCGTTGTCGACGCCGACCGTCGCCTGGACATTGCCTTCGAACCGGTCCGACGGGCGACGCGTGGCGATCGACATCGCACCGGCGAAGGTCGACCTGCCGAACAGCGCACTTTGCGGACCCTTCGCGATCTCGATCTGGCCGACGTCCAGCACCGAGATGATGTCGACCGTATTGCGGCTGGTCTGGTAGATGTCGTCGATGAAGATGCCGACATTCGCCTCGACGTTCAGGTCGTTGGTGGTGTTGGCGGGCGCCTGGCCCCGGATGTAGACGTTGGTCAGCGTGCCGCCCGCGATGCTGGTGATCGCGACACCGGGCGTGGAGTTGGTCAGGTCGTTGAGACTGCTGACGTTGCGGTTCGTGAGATCCTCCGCGCTGAGCGCAGTGATCGCGATCGGAACCGTCTGGACATTCTCCTCGCGCAATCGCGCCGTGACGACGATCTCCGCAGGCGCCTCCTGCGCCGTCTCGGTCTGATCCTGTGCGCTGGCAATCTGCGGCGTCGCGGCTGCAACTGCGAGCGCCGACACCTTCACGACAAACTGACCCCGATATCGCTTCATGTTATGATCTCCCCAGTGCCGCCGCCCGACCGACGGCGATCGTATTTGCGAAACCGACCCGAGTCAGGGCAGCTCAACTTCCGGCAAGGCGCTTGACGCGGCGTCTTGAACGACCGCGTCGATTGGGCTCCTCGCAAGACTGAACTCGGTCGCCGCAGTTACGACATAGGCATGATTTTCGGCCAGCGATGGGCGCAAGTCTCGCACTGACCGCTCTACGATCACTTCTCGCGCCACGGCGACGCCAGGCGGGCCAATCCCGGTCGAATCCATGCATTGCGCACTCCCCGCCGGCAGATCGTGCCAGTTCGAGACGAGCCCTTTCCCGGCGACAAGGCCTGTCGGACGTTCGGGAACCTAGGGGCGTGCTAGCGGAGCGACCTCAGCAACAGGTTCGGCAGGACGCTGTTGTCCCATTCCGGCTGACGCGGCGGGGTATTGCCCGTGCGCAGGATCACGAGTTGCTTCGACGGAACGACATAGACCACCTGGTTCGAGTTGCCGTCGAAGAGGAAGAGGTCGTCTGCGAGATAGGGTTCGGAATGCAGCGTCTTGCCGAATTCCACCCGGGGATTGGCCGGACCGCGCCGCTCGACATAGGGGCTGCCGAGATAGACCCCCAGCCCGGCCTGTGGATATTGCGGCGATCCGGTCGTCATCGCCTTCACGAAGGACGGGGAGACCAGCTGCCTGCCGTTCCACCGCCCTCCCCGCGCCAGCAAGATGCCGAGGCGCAGATAGCTGTCCGCAGGCAACAGGATGCAGCAGCCCGAATGCGGGGTGCCGCCCGGACGGTTCATCCAGATCTGGCCGCCGCGCGCGCCGATCGGCGCCAGCACCTCGCGTGAGATCCACTGCTGATAGGGAACACCGGTCGCTCGCTCGATCAGCGGCGCGACCAACTCGCCATTGGCGTTCGAATATTCATAGCTGCTGCCCGGCACGTCGGTCAGCGGATAGTCCCGGATGATGATGCGGTCGTGATAGGGATGCAGATAGGCGCGGTTCAGGATATTCGCCGGATCGGTGCTCATCGCCTGCGGCAACAGTCCCGAGCGCATGCCGAGCACCTGGCGGATGGTGATCGCCGCCTTGGGCGTGCCGCGCCATTCGGTGATATAGTCGGCCATCGGCTGGTCGAGCGACTTGATCTTGCCCAGCATCAGCGCACGGCCGACCGCGATCACGCTGAGCGGCTTGGCAAGCGATTTCGAGACGACCGGCGTCGCGTCGCCGGTCTCGCCGAAGAAGCTCTGCTCGACCAGCTTCCCCCGGTGCCACACCATGAAGGCGGAACTGCGATTCGCCCGGGCATAGTCGCGCGCCGCGGCCAGCGCGGCAGGCGGCACCGACGTGCCGCGCGGCAGCGGCGTCCAGCGGCGCGCGCCCGCGACGGGTTCGAGAATATCGTAGGAATCGGCGCCGGCACCGCCCGGCGCGTTGAAGAGATGATCGAAGCGCTGCTTGTACAGCGTCTCGGCGGCAGCGTCGGGCATCTCCTGCGCGACGGCGGTGCCGGCCATGAGGATCGCCAGGCTTGCCATACCGATCGACAGTGCAGCGTTCATGCAATCCTCCAGAAAGTCGCACCATCATGACGCGCCGGCGGCACCAGGGGAGCCTCAAGGCCTCGCTATCCGGCAGGTGGATAGCCTGCAACGACACTGTGACTCGTCCGTCGCCGTGGAACCGGCCATGTCCGGCCGCCGGCGGAATAGCCGACCTGCCGGTCCGGCACCTTAATTTGTCCGGACTGATTCGCGGTTCGGAGGCAATCCGCCCGGGTTGCCGGCGCGGGCTGCACGAAAACTCGGCACGTTTTGCGCTCCGTGTCGAAAATTGACGCAGACACCGGTGCATCCCGTGACATAAGTGCAACGCCTCGTCGCAGATCCGCGCAATTTTAACGATTTTCCACGTGCGCATGCGAAACAAAAGAGTCATCCTCTGCGCATGGAAAAAGGTGTTCCAATTCGATCGCTGGCGCGCGGGATCGCTGTCCTGCAGGCGGTGAACCGTGGCGGCTCCCTCTCCATGATGGAGATCGCGCGAGCATCCAGTGTGCCCTATCCGACAGCCTGCCGCATCGTGCAGACCCTGTTGTTCGAGGGGCTGATCGAACAGGAGCCGGTCCGCAAGCGATACCGGCCGACCGGCCTGGTCCAGACGCTTGCCCATGGTTTCCAGGGGCATGCCGGCATCGTTCAAACGGCGCGGCCGCACATCGTCGAACTGACGCGCAGGGTCATGTGGCCGATCTCGCTGTCGACGCATGTCGGATCCAACATGGTCATCCGCGATTCGACTCATTCGCTGACCACCTTGACCTTCAACGACTATTATCCCGGCTATTCGATCCCGATCCTCGAATGCGCCTCCGGCCTGGTCTATCTCGCGCATATGCCGGCGGACGAACGCGAGGGAATCCTGGCCTCGCTCAAGCGGCTGCCGGATCGCATCCCGATCCACACCATGCGGATGATCGAGGAAGAGTCGCTGCTCGACGACGTCCGGCAGCAGGGCTTTGCGACGCGCGGCAACAATCATTTCACCCGGAACCCGGGGAAGACCTCGTCGATCGCGGTACCGATCTTCGAACATGGCCGCGTGGCGGGCGCACTGACGCTTGCCTTCTTCTCCTCCGCGATCCGAATGAACGAGGCAGTGAAGCAGTTCGCCGAATCGCTGCGCAACACCGGCCTCGCCATCACCACGGAACTGGGACCCAGCGCGGCCGCGGCCGAATAGCCACCTGTTGATCAATCGGCCTGCACGGGCGTGACCCCATCGGGGGTCGCGGCGATCATGTCCGTCTTGTTCGTTTCCCGGAGACCAGGTTCGTGGAATATCCCTACAGCGCACTGCCCGACCGACTGCCGCTGAAATGGCCGAATGGCGCGCGCGTCGCACTGATCCTCACCTTCAACCTCGAAACCTGGGACCTGACCAAGGATACGACCAAGCCCTATTATGCGGGCGGCCCGGCGATCCTTCCCGACAGCCTGCCCGGCGACACGCCCGACTTCCCCAATTTCACCTGGCGCGAATATGGCCAGCGGGTCGGCATCTGGCGGCTGTTCGACCTGTTCGACCAGCTGGGCGTCAAGGCCAGTTGCACCACCAACGCGGTCACCTTCGAGCGTCGCAAGGCGATGACCGACGCGGTGCTCGATCGCGGCTGGGAATTGCTGGCGCATAACTGGGAACAGGGCGAGCTGCTGACCGACTTCGCCAAGGATCCCGCGCGCGAGCGTGAGGTCGTGCTGCGCACGCTCGACCAGTATGAGAAGTTCGTCGGGCGAAAGGCCAAGGGCTGGCTCAGCTCCTCGCTGCGCGGCACGCTGCAGACCGCCGACATCCTCGCCGAATATGGTTGCACCTTCTACTGCGATATCATGAACGACGATCAGCCCTATCTGCTGAAGACCCCGCACGGTCCGATCGTCTCGACGCCCTATTCCAACGAGATCAACGATTTCACCTTCATCACCCGCAAGAACTTCACGACCGACCAGTTCGCCCAGGCGCTGATCGAGGAACTGGACGTCCTTCACGAGGAAGGCGCAACGACCGGGCGGATCATGAATGTCGGGCTCCACCCGCATGTCTCGGGCCGCGCGCACCGCATCCGGGCGATCCGCGAGTTCATCGAGCACGCCAAGTCGTTGCCCGGCGTCTGGTGGGCGACGCGGGAGGAGATCGCCGACTGGTATCTCGCCAATCACGAAAGCCACATCCCCGGCCAGCTCGGCTGAGCGAAAGGCGGCAACCATGAGCGATCCACGCGATCTCGATGCCGACTATGCGTCCGCCGGCTTCGGCGGTGCGCTTGTGCCCGGCGAGCGTCCGGCGCTGCTGATCATCGATCTGGTGATGGCCTATCTCGACCCGCACTCGCATCTCTATGCCGGGGTCGAGGCGGAACTGGCCGCCAACGAACGGCTGGCCGCGGCGGCCCGGGCGGCGGGCATCCCGGTGATCTTCACCAATATCGAGTACCGCGCCGACGGATTCGACGGCGGCCTGTTCTATCGCAAGGTCCCCGCGCTTCGCGCCTTTGCGCCGGGATCCCCGCTCGGTGCCTTTCCGCCAAGCCTCCAGCCGCTCGAGAGCGAGCTGGTGCTGGGCAAGAAATTCCCGTCGGCCTTTTTCGGTACTCCGCTGGCGGCGATCCTCACCGCGGCGCGGATCGATACGCTGTTCATCACCGGCTACTCGACCTCGGGTTGCGTGCGGGCAACCGCGCTCGATGCGCTGTGCCACGGCTTCCTGCCGTTCGTCGTGCGCGATGCGTGCGGCGATCGCGACCCGGAGGTGAACGAGGCCAATCTCTTCGACATCCAGGCGAAGGTGGCTCAGGTGATCGACGAGGCCGAGGCGTTGGCCGCCATCTCCGCCGGCGGGCAGAGAGCAGCCTGATGCAGGGCGGGCCGGACGCCCGCCCGCGCCGGTTCAGAATTCCGCCATCAACCGGCCGACGCCCGGCTTGCGATCGGCGATCCCGTTCTGGCGCAGCGCATTCCAGTAGGTCGCGGTGTTGATCGCGATGACCGGCTTCTGCAGGAAGGTTTCCGCAGCCGCCGCCAGCCGCATCATCGACAGGTTCGTCCCGACCTGGACGATCGCATCGACATCGTCACCGTCGAGATCGAGGATCGTGTCGCGCAGCTGCGCCGGCGTCACCCTGGCGATGTGCAGCCAGCTCTGGCAGCGCAGCGGCGTGTCGCGCACCACGTCGATGCCATAGTCGCTCATGAATCGCGCGACCTGCTCGTTCGCGACCGGGAAATAGGGCGACAGCACCGCGATCCTGCGGATGCCGCCATAGGCCTTGAATGCCTCGATCAGCGACAATGCGCCGGTGCACAGACGAACGCCGGCGACCTCCTCGACCGACCTGGTCCAGCGGGCCGAACCCTCGGCACCCCCGTAGAAGGTGACCGCCGACATGCCGAGCACCAGATAGTCGGGCTCGCAGGTCATGACCGCGCGGACGGCATCATGCGTCGCCGCATCGATGGCATCGGTCCCGCGCATGAAATCGGCATCCGACAGCGCGGTGGGATTCTGGACGATGATCCGGCTGTAGTGGTTCGTGACCCCCGGGACGCGCAAATCGTCGAAATCGGGCTGGACGACCGTGTTGGTCGACGGGCCGAGAACGCCGAACGTCTTTCTCCAGCCCAGCACGTCGGTCATGATGCCTCTTCCTTCTTCCGGGATCAGTCGATCGCCGCCGCGTCGCGGATGCTGGTGATCATCGACTGGCGCAGCAGATAGGCCTGGCGCGCCTCGTCGTTGACCGACAGCGTCCGCATCTGCTCGCGCGTGATCTGATAGGCTTCGCCTTGCCCGGCGCGCATCAGTTCCATGTTCTGGATCGTCTGCTGCTGGGTGAAATCATGAGTGACCTTGCGCCGCTGGCGGTCATAGCGCGCCAGGCTGTCGGCGGGCGCGCCGCCCTTCAGCACCGGCACCAGCTTCTCGCACAGGTTGAACGCGTCATGGATGCCGCTGTTCATGCCGAACCCGCCCAGCGGGTTGTTAAGGTGCGCGGCATCGCCCGCAAGGAACACCCGCCCGTGCTGGAAGCTTTTCGCGACCCGCTGATGGACCCGGTAGATCGTCCGGTGGAAGGTCTTCACATCCTCGCCGTGCCCGAGCAGCCGTTCGAAGATGCCGTTCTTGAACGCGTCGGACGTCAGCACGCGATTGTCGCTCTGGTCCAGCGTGGGCACCAGTACGCGCCACAGCGTCGGGACCTTCAGCAGCACCAGCCATTCGTCGGGGTCGGCGACATAATTGACATGGGCCAGGCCCGGAATCGCCTGTTCCAGCGGTTCGTCGGTGCTGAGCGTCAGGAACTTCTCGGGATAGGTGAAACCGTGGAACTCTGCGCGCAGCCATTTGCGCACGATCGACGACGCGCCGTCGGCGGCGATGAGATAGTCCGCGCGCAGCTGGCGGATCTCCATCGGCGTCTCCAGCGAGACGTTCACCCCGTCCTCGTCCTGCTCGAAATGCACCAGCCGGTGGCTGAACAGCACCTCGGCGTTGGTCGCACTTTCCAGGCGCTCGGCCAGCATCCGGGACAGATGATATTGCTCGCACTGGATGCGATAGGGATGGCGGGTCGCCTCGGCGATCTCGCCCATGTCGAACGCAAGCACCTCGCCGCTGCGACGGTCCCGCCAGTGATAGATCGGCGCCTTGAGCCCGCGCTCCATCAGCGGTGCGGTGATGTCGAGCGCCTCGAGCATCTCGAGCGTCGGCGGATGGAACGTCGATGCGCGCATGTCGGCCGCGCAGTCCTCGCCCTTGTCCGCCAGGACGACGTCGATGCCCTGCCTCGACAGCAACATGGCCGCGACACAGCCCACCGGACCGGCACCAGCGACCACGACTTGAACGCGTTTGCGCTCACTCATCCGGACAAAGCCCCCAACCTAAAGAATGACTTGAGGTGGACTGATAAGGTTGCCCTCCGTCGGTCGCGACACGAACGGCCGAACTATCCGCGCAACGGTCAACGCGGGTCCCGAAAGCACGCGCGACAAGGACCCGCCGGTCGCGAGTTGCGCCGCGTGTCGAGGCTGCCTAGTCGGCAGGTCATGAACCCGATGTCCGCCGACTCCCGCCGTGGCCTGCTCGCATCGTTGCGATCGGCAGTGCCGGCCGCACTCTCGTGCAGCCTGATCCTGTCAGGCTGTGCCGGCGGCGCGGACGCGCCCGTCCCGACACGGGTGGGGACGGCCACGCCCGTGCCGATGTCCACGCCGACCGACCCGTCCCCTGTCGACTCGGCGTCCTCCGACATGAAGGCGCTGACGGCGGTCACGGTCGCATCGTTGACGCCGGACGAGGCGCTCGATCCCAGGCAGGTCGGCAAGCGCATCCGCTGGGCGGGCGCCATTCATCAGATTGCCCCGACCGGGCGAGG
Source organism: Sphingomonas rustica (assembly GCF_039652585.1). Classification (NCBI taxonomy): domain Bacteria; kingdom Pseudomonadati; phylum Pseudomonadota; class Alphaproteobacteria; order Sphingomonadales; family Sphingomonadaceae; genus Sphingomonas; species Sphingomonas rustica. The sequence continues at coordinate 358,178 of NZ_JBDIZK010000001.1, forward strand.
CGTCTGCCTGACGATTCTCTACGCCCCAGGCGGCGACGCCGGCCAGCCGCGCTGGTCCCGCGAGGCGACGCCGGGCACCTTCAGGGCTTGCACCGACGGCAGCTACGATCGCACGCTCGTCGGGGAAACTACCAATGTCACGATCATCGGCCGCATCTCGGGCAAGGCGAACATCGGCATGGGCGGCGGCAGCAGCCCTGGTCCGGTCGTCGAGATCGAAAAGCTGTTCCGCTGGTCGGATTGCCTCTCCGGGGATACCAGCCCGGACTGCAGCATCGGCTTCGTCATGCCGGGTGCCGCACCCGACGAGTGAACCGCTGACCTTATGGCGGCGAAGTCATTGCGCTTTCCCGCGCCATCGCAGTTCAGGTCGGATCGAAAGCGGCATGCCCGGCTCGACCGTTTCGAAGCCGGCCCGGTGACGTTCCGGTCACCCGGCGGAATGCAGCACCGAAGGCGCTTTCCGATCCATAGCCAAGGTCGCTGGCGATGGTCGCAATCGGCACGCCGCGCGCCAGCCGGTCACGGGCCAGCGTCATCCGCCACCGGATCAGATAGGTCATCGCCGGCTCTCCGCAGATATCGGTAAAGCGCCGGGCGAAGCCGGACCGGGACAGGCCGGACCGTGTCGCCAGTTCCCCCAACGTCCAGTTTTGGCCAGGCTCGGCGTGGATGGCGTGGATCGCCTGCGCGAGCTTCGGGTCCGCGAGCGCTGCCAACCAGGTGCCGTTGGGCTGCACATCGGTCGCCAGATGCAACCGCAGCGCCTCGATCAGCAGCGTCTGGGAGAGATGCTCGGCCATGAGACGGCCACCGGGTCGAGGCACCCGCAGTTCCGCCATCAATCGTTCGACCAGCCATAACAAGCCGGCTGCGTCCGAACCGCCTCCGAGCCGCACCACGGACGGGAGCGCACGTAACAAGGCATCGACCGTCACGCCTCCAATCTCGAAATAACCGCCAAGCCCGCTGAAACTCCCACCCGTCCCGAAGATGGCCGTGCCGCCCGATGCGGTTGCGAAAAAACGCTGGAGGTCGATCGCGGGGGCATCGGGCCGGGTGCCCAGGACCACGCCCTGCCCATGCGGCAGGAGGACGAAGTCGCCGGCCGCAAGATCGACGGGAGCAAGGCCGTCCAGCCAGAGCCGGCATGCGCCGGCACGCAAGGCATAGCAACGAACCACCGGCTGGGGCTCGAGACGAAAAGACCAGTCGCCGCCGATCTCGAGACCTCTGAACCCATAGGCGCGCGGTTTGAGCAGTTGCAGCACATCGGACAGCGGGTCAGGGGTCATCTGGACGATCTCTACAGGATTAAGGATGATCCAGGATAGATCGTCCGACGCAATTTCCCTAACTTGGTTCGCAAGAAGTCGCCGGCGTTCGCATATGCGCGACAGGGTGGAGCGAGATCGTGGTTCAGTCCGTCAGCTTTCTTGTGCTCGGGGCGACCGGAAGAACCGGCGAGCATTTCACGAACAGGGCGCTGGCGGAGGGGCACAGGGTGCGCGCGCTGGTTCGCAGCCCGGAAAAATTGGCAGCGCATGGCGAGAGAATCGAGGTGGTGCGCGGCTCGATCACGGACACGATCGACACGGACTCGCTGGTTGCCGGTATCGACTATGTGGTCGTGATGCTGGGCGACGCCGCATCACAGCGGCGAACGAAGATCAACACGGCCTTCATGAAGCGCCTGATCCCGTCCATGCGCCGACAGGGCGTCAGGCGCATCCTGTACCAGGCCGGCGCTCTCAGCCGCCCCCATGGCGGTCGCCTGTCGCCCGCCCTCTGGCTCATCCGCAACCTGATCGCCCGGTCCTTCATCGGGCAGCACCGGGATAATGAGTCCGTCATGGCCTTTCTGGCCACGCAGGCCAACGACCTGGAATGGATCGTCCACCGCGCCGGCATCTATTCCGACGGTCCGTCAAAGGGCAGGCTTCAGCGCTCCAGCCGCAAGTACAGCGTGGCAAGTTTCGCCGACTGCGCGGACTATAATTATCGCATGGTCACCGAAAGGTCGGCGATACACACCGCCGACCTCAGCCATTACGAATAGCGTTCCGCCCGCACGCCGGAACTTGCCGCGACGAAGTGGCGTGAGCCCGTGCGACCTAACGCGGCGCCTCACTCGGTCCGGCCGGGTCTGAAGCTTCGACCGGCTCGGGCACGATCTCCAATCGGATCGGCTGCGCCATGCCCTTGGGCGGCCGCCCCGGCAGCCGTCGCCCGACGATCACGGCCCGCAGGTCCTCATTTGCCTGGGCGAGCGCGAAGGGCGTGAAATCGATCCTCGCGACGGTTCCGTCGGCATGAAGCCAGATCTTCACGACGAGCGGCGTTGCCCGAGAACCATCGACCGACCCGTGCTGGTCGAGATATGCATGCAAACGGACCGCGGCAGGATCGTCGGCGTCAAGCCAGCGCGCGATGGCAGCGGTCGCACCTTCGGCATAGCGGACCCATGCCTCAGGTGCGGCCGGCGGCGCGCCCTGGGCATGGGCGGGTGTCGACCAACCGGCGATCCCGCCTGCCAGCGCCGCCAGCCAGCAAGACAGTGCGGGACGCCCCCGGGCCATGATCCACATATATCGGAACTCCTTCACAACGCCGAAGCGAGAGTGTCGTCCGGCCGGAGCCAGACGGCCAGGGGGCAGTCGCGCATCCGACCGGTCAGAATGCTCGACCTAATCCCCGAAACCGAGGAACCGGACGCTCAGGATCGTCGGCATGGCGGTGCGAACCTCCGGCCGCGCCCGTTCGGCCAGCTGCGCAGCCTCGTTGACGACCGCGGTGGTCGCCGAGGAGGCTGCGGTCAGCGCCCCGGTATTGACCACCGGCGGCAAGGGGATGCCGGTGGCGTCGCCCTGGACCTGGATGTTGGCGGCGTTGATCACCTGGAGCGCGGCAAGGTTGACGTTGCCCGATACCCGGATGCCCGCCTCGCCCGCATCGATCGTGCCCAGCGGTGCGATCAGGTCGATGTCACCGGGATCGACTTCGGGAATCGGGTTCAGGGTGCCGATGCCCGCGCCGCTGGTGGGCACCGTCGGCGACAGCGACACATTGCCGTAGGTGTCGTACGTCCGGCGCACCGGGGCATAGACGATGCTGCCCTTCGCGCCGCGGCCGGCATTGATGTCACCCTGTGCCGACCACATGGTGATCCCGCCGCCGAAGGTCGTGAACACCCGGCTGAGCCCCAGCAGCACGCTGTCGCGCGAGAAGACTTCGATATTTCCCTGGCCCTGTGTCATCAGGCCCGTCGTGGATGGCGGCGAGACCCCGTCGGCGCCCAGCGTGAGACCACCGCCCGGCGCGAAGATCTGGATGTCGCCGCCGAAGTCGGTGTGCACGCCGGCGCTGCCCAGGAAGGTCACCGATCCCGAATAGGAACCCGGGGTGGTGTCGGTGGACATGCCCGGGAAGAGGGTGGAGATGGCCTGGCGTCCGCGCAGATAGCTGCCCGGTCGAGGTCCGTCGGCATCATTATATTCACGACCGGACAGCCGCAGTTCCTCGAAATACACCTCGCGGAGGAACACGCCCTGCTGGCTGTCGGGCAGCGCCGCGAAATAGTCGCGCGCGCCGTCGGCGTCGCCTGCATAACCATAACGGTCCTTCAGCCAGGTCATCAGCTCCTTGCTGTAGACGCGAGCGACCTTCCCCTCATTTTGCGGGTCGGCCAGCGGCCGGTCCGGATCGGCAAGGTTGGCCGGATCGAGATACAGATCGCGGAACGCCGCATAGTTCGGCCCCGCCGGACCGACGCCGACGGTCAGGACGATACCCGCCCCGGGACGCGTATCGCCGGCAACGATCGCGCCATAGCTGTTGATGGTGCTGTCGAGCTGGTCGACGCGGACGATCGGGCTGGACAGCGCCTGATAGATGTTGCGTCCGGCCGTCACCTCCAGCAGGCCCGGTCCCCAGATCTTGAACGTCGAGTTCAATACATCGCGACCCGCCACGATCGAAGAGACGTCCCGGGGCCCGGTATTCAGGATGAAGCCGCTGGACAGGATATCCCTGCCCGCCCGCATCGCGAGCGGCTTGGCCGCGACCAGGGTGAACTGATCGGGGGCATTGCGGTCCTGGATCACGCTGCCGACCTGCATCGCGACGTCGCCGGCCACGGCGTACAACCGGACGGGATCGGGAGTGTCGGCGTGCAGGTTGGTGGCCGCGTCCTGCCCATAGGCGAACAGGCCGAATCCCAGCGTGCTTTCATACGCAGCCTGCGTCGAATAGCCGTTCGTCGCCGAGACCCTGCCATCGGCGTCGGCCTGGACCCAGAGCGGCGAGAACGGCGTGGCGAGAAGGTCGGCCGAACCGCTCGACATCGAGGCGCGCCCGAACAGATTCTCCCCGGCAAGCAGTTCGAGCCCACCCGAGGCGCTTGGCGCCAGAACGAGACGGGTCGTGATCGATCCGCTCGGCGCCGCGGCAGAGAAATGGCCGGGATCGTAGAGTTGGAAGGACGGATCGTCGTTGTACGCCGAGACGGGATTCTGCAGGATATCGCCGCCGGCCGAGAACAGCGCATAGCCGCTTCGGTCGGTCCAGAGGCTGAAGCCGGTGCGCGTGGACGAGAAGGGGTCATCCACCGCGGTTCCGCCGCCCGGAACGAGGACGCGCCCTGCATCCACGCCGGTGACGACCGCCGCATCGTCGAGCGTCTGCAACGACAGCCGCCCGTCGCCAACCGCGATCAGCATCGGCGTATAGGCCGCTCGTTCCCCGGGCAGATCGACCTCGGGTGCGCGCGGATCTTTGGTGCCGCTGACGCCATAGGCGCTTTCGCGCGTCTGACCCACCGATGCGGCACGGATGACGCTGTCCCCGCGCAGGTTCAGCACACTGCCCGCGGGCGAGTCCTGATAGTCGGAGAGGCCGGTATTGATCCGCCCGCCGACCTTCATGGTCAGCGCGCCGCCGCCATTCTGGACCAGCCGGCCATCCGCCGACACATAGCCGGTGCTGGCGACCGCCAGATTCAGTCCGTTATCGGTCGGGATCTTTCCGCTGGCGTTGAGCAGCGCGGCATAGTTCGTCGTCGATCCCGCATCGCCGCCCGCGATTACGGTCAGGTTCCCGCCACCGAGCGTGCCGATGCCGCTGAAGCCGGTGAGCCGCACGCCACCGCTGCCGAAATTCAGATTGGGATCATAAGAATATTGGCCGAAATTGATGCCCCATGCGGCCAGTTCCGCCCGATCGGAATTGCCCTGGCGCCACAGCCAGTTGCCGACGTCTCCGGTGGAGGTGGAGCTTTCTCCGTCATAGCCCGCGAACCCGCGCATATCGCCTTGGGCGATGATCGAGACATCGCCGCCGCCTTGCGTGAAGTACATGCGCCGGGCGTTGAGGCTCGTCTCATAGGCTTCATTGTCAAAGCCGAGGATCGTGCCGTCACCGATTCCGCCCCGATCGAGATCATAGCCGGCAGGCGCCTCGATCTGGGTGCCGGCCGAATAGATTCCGAACAGCGATTCCTGCCGGTAGTCCCCGCCCGCGAGCAGCTCGAGGCCCGCAGCACCGGTCCGCACGACGGCGATGGCGGACGACGCGCCGTTGGTTCCGGCTCTGCCCGGTGCGTTCAGGACGATATCGCCACGCGTGCCGAGCGTCGATGCCGCAGCCAGCGTCCGGCTGTCGGAAGCGCCAAGGTCTGTCCCGGCGACAAGCCGCATCGACCAGGACTGGCTTCCCGCCGCGAGCATCGGCGCCACCGCCCAGTTGCGTCCCTCGCGGGCGATTTCCGCCGTGATGCTGGCGTTGCCGGGGTTCTCCGCCGACAGCTGGGTGCCCTCGGCAACGGTGATCGTGCCGTACAGCGCGCCATAGATGATGTCGCCGGGATAATAGGTTCCATAGGCATCGGTGATCGACCCCGACAGGACCACCGGGAAGTCGGAGAATGTGTCGTTGCTGGGGAACAGGTACACATAGTCGAAATAGTCGGGATTATACGGCGCTTCGAACGTGAGTTCCCGCGTCGATGCGGTCCCCGGCGTCAGGATCGACAGCGGTGTGTACCAGCTGGCATCGTCCGGCGTGACCGGCGGCGGCGCGAAGCCGTCATTGATGCTGCCGTTGACGATCAGGTCTCCGCCGGCACGCAGAACGAGCATGCCGGCTTCGCCCGACCCCAGCACGCCCGGATCGGCCGCGGCGCCATAGCGGAAGCCCGAAAGGTCGAGGTCGCCCGTCACGGTCAGGTCACCGTCGGGTTCCGCGCTGCGGATTTCCACGCCCGGGCGCAGGTGGAAGGCATCGCCATAGGCGCTCAGCCCTGCGATCCGACCGGCGAACGCCGCGTTTCCGCCGGCGGCGTCGATGAAGGCGCCATTGTCCGCATGGATCTGGTCCAGGAGTGACTGGTCGATGACCCCGTCGGCTGGCGCATAGGTCGCGAATGCGTTGACGGCGATGCTCGCCGCACCGCGCACCGTGAGGCCGGACGCCGCGTCGACACCGGCATCATCGGCGCCGATGCGCGGCGCGTTGATCGTCACCTGCCCTCGCGACACCCCGTCCGCCGAGCGCAGGTCGATCACCGCGCCCGACGCCAGCGAGACGGTGCCCGCGACCGATCCCAGCTCGACGCTGCCGCGGTTCGATGCCTCGATCACCGCCCCGCGCCCGTCGGTCGCGAGCACCGTCCCGCGTACGTCCAGACGGGCCTTGTCGGTCAGCACCATGTCGTCGCGCGCCGCCAGGCGGATCGATCCGACCTTGTCCCCCGACGCGTCGAGCGCACCGTCGACCGTCAGGCTGCCGCCATCCACCGAAATCCAGATCTTGTTCGCGCGAATGAGGTCGGAAATCGACAGGTCGCCCGTCTTGATGACGAACTGGCGCGCGTCGAAGAAGCCGCCCAGGTCCAGCTGGCGGTTGAGACCGGCGAAATCGGCCAGTTCCCGCACGCGGATATCGAACGCGCCCGAGTCATGGCCGGCATCGCTGGACCCGATCAGCGCCCCCCCGAGCGCCACGGTCCCGCCATCCCCCGTCGCGGTAAGCCGGATGAGGCCGGCGGCAGCATTGCGCGCCGACACGTCGATCGTCGATCCTGCCGCCTGGGTGATCCCGCCATCGGTCGTTTCGAACAGCGCGTCGCCGCCCCAGCTATATTTCGTCACGTCGAAGAAGCGAACGGCGCGACCGGACAGGTCGATGTCCGCACGGTCGAGAAGCGTGATGCCGTTTCGCGCGTTGATCGCCAGACGACCGCTCGGCAAGGCGATGCCGGTGTCGATCGCCACGGTCGATCCCGCCAGCTTGACCTCGGCCCCCAGCGCCGAGACGCTCGACGGGTCCGTGGCGGCGATACCGGCGGGCGCGCGAACCGTCAGTGCGCCGCCACTGCGATAGGCCATCGACGAGCCCGCCTCTCCCGTCAGGAGCGGGGTGACGAGGTTGAGGACGCCCCCGGCATAGCTCTGGGCGTCGGTCCCGCCTTGATAGACGGACAGCGTGCCGCGATTATTCGCCGTGATCCGCTCGCTGGCGCGCAGCGTGACCTCGGCAAAGCCCAGTGCCAGTCGGTCGAGTGCGACCTGATCCTGTGCCCGGGCCGACGGATCATAGCCGAACTCGATCCGGCGCGCGTCGATTTCCAGCGTGCCGAGCCCGGTGCCGGCGCCGCCATCGATGACCGCTCCGGGCGCGCGACTGACATAGGGGCTTTGCGGCGTGCCGACGCCGCCACCGACACCGTTCCAGACGATCGTGTCCGCGGCAATGACCGCCGCCTCGTCCGCGGTGCCAAGGCCATAGAGCGCCGGCGTGTTCAGGACGAGCATCGCCTTTCCGGTGCCGGCATCACCGCGCAGGTCGAGCGTGACGTTGCCGAAGAAATTCATCGACCCGCCGGCGGTCAGCGTGATGCGCTCCACCGGAATGCTCGATCCCAGCAGTCGGTCGATGACCGCCTGTGTCAGGCCGACGCCGACACGGACCCCCTCGGCATCCGCCAGGCTCTGCGCGGTGCCGATATCGAGCGTCGGTGCCGACAGGGCGAAATAGCGCGCCTGCAGGTCGACATCGCCGATCGAGGGTGCCCCGCTGCTCGACAGGCTGATCGTACCGAGGGTGCGCAGGGTGGCGCCGTCACCGATGGTGATGGCGTTGACCGGCTGGAACGGATCCTGGACGGCGCCGAGGAAATTGAGCGCGCCGTTGCCGATCGCCAGGATCGCACCGCCTTCGGACGTATAGCCGTTCGAGCTGTCCGAGAACACATAGCCGAGTGACGAGTTGATTCCATCGGTCGCGCCGGTGGTCGTGTCGATGACGGCGCCGCCCTCGACCGTCACCTGGTCGCCGCTCAGGAACACCTGGCCCGCGCTGGTCAGGCTGGCGCCATCGCGGATGGTGACCTTGCCGACATTGGAATTGAACGTGACGCGGGGGCCGAGCGGCGCGCGCCCGATCTGATCCGCTGCGATCGCCTGGACGAGGCTGAACGTGCCGCCAAGGACCAGCGCACCCGCGTCGAAGCGGGACAGCGCCTCGTCGCTGATCGAGGCCGCGTCGCTCGCGATTTCCCCGTCGTCGGCGCGAACCTCGATATTCGTCCGTCCGGTGACAAACACCGTTCCGGACCGCCCGCCCGCGGCGGCCGAAAGGTCGGCCGTGCCCAAGAAGTCCAGAACGTCCCCCGTCGCCATGCCGAAGTCGAACTGGATGGCCGAGGCGTCCCGTTCCAGTCGCGGCCGCAAGGCCCCGAACGTGGCGGCGTTGGCGATCGCGAACTCGGCATAGCCGGTCTCGTTATATTGCGAGAATTGCCGGACGGTCTTGGCCGAAGTGATGGTGACGAGCGTCGGCAGGGCATCGCGCACACCCGTGTTCGCGATACCGAGATAGCCGGTCGTGCGGAACGACCCGTCGGGGACGGTGACCGTATCGAGCGCGCGGACGGACCCGCCGCCCAGTTCGATGCGATAGGCGCCCGGCAGCAATGCGTAGGTCGACGGCATCAGCGTATAGGTACCGGCCGGAAGATCACCGACCGCCTGCGTCAAGGTGATCTGGCGCCCGATCGCCGGCGCGCCCGCGCCCGCATCGGGAGAGAGGGGCGCATAGTCACCGCGCATCGTCGGCACCAGTGCATAGACTTCGGCACCCGGCGCGCTGAAGCCATAGGCGGCCGGATTGGCATTGGCGAGCGCCGTGCGAAGGATATCCACCGATCCGCCCCGACCGGTGAAGAAGCCCGCCCCCGTCAGCTTGCCGCCGCCCGAGACGTCGAGAAGCGACCCTTGTTCCGCGGAGACGGTCGCCTGCCCGAACACGACGCCGCGGTCGATCATGAGGTCGACGAACGCATCGTCACCGCTGAAATCGGCCAGATCGACGAACGCGACCTTCTCGCCATTATACAGATAGGCCAGGTTATCGCTCGTGCCGCCATAGGGCATCAACAGTCCCTCGGCGCTCGTCGAGGTCACGCTGCCCGCTCGCAGCGAGACGTTGGCGAGATAGTTCCGGCCGTTGAAATTCGGGTCGAGCTCCTTGCCGACGACCAGGGTTCCCAGCGGCGCGCGGACGATGCCGCCCTGGTCGATGGTCGGCGCCGTCAGCGCCAGCGAGCCGAAGACCGATAGCGGAGCCGCCGGCGTGTCGCCCCAGCCGCGGATGGTCAGCGTCCAGTCGGGATCTCCGGGCAGCGGGTTGCGCAGCGCACCGACGCGGACGGTGCCGGCCGCACCGGTAGTCGGATAGAGTTGCGACGCCGTGAGCGTCATGTCCGGGCCGCCCGAGATCAGCCGGCCACCGGTGAAGCGGATGTCGCCCCGGCTGGTGAGCGACACCGTGTCGAAACCTGCGATCTCGGCTTCGATGCGAACGCTGGGAGTCGGAAAGACGTACCCGGACATGCCGAACATGACCGTGTTTCGCACGTCGATCAGGTCGGCCGTCAGCGAGAAGCTTCCCCGGTTTTCCGCGGCCACCTCATAGGTCGTCTGCGACAAGGGCTGCAGCCCCGGGACCGTCAGACCTTCGATGGTCGGCGTTTCCACCTTGCCGTCGAACAGCACATAGGGCGCCGACAATCGGACGTTCGGCGCGATCGCCGATCCGGTGGAGGTCAGCGCGGCGCGTCGGATGATCAACGCTTCGGACATGGCCAGGTCGACATCGCCGTCAAAGGCGATCGCGTCGCGACTCCACAGGTCCAGCGTCCCGAAGCCGGCGGCGGCGATATCGTCGGCGCCCAGACGCGTCTCGGCGACGATCGCCCCGGCCCCGTCGGGCGTCAGGTCGGTCTCAAGCCCGGTTGCGCCACCCTGTTGCGCCATGGTGATGACGCGCAGGCGGCTGGGCGCGAGTGCGAATGGCGTATTTTCCAGAACGAGGTTCAGCGTGCCGCCCGCCGCACCGCTTCCGCCGGCCCGGGCAGACATCAGCCCGTCATTATAGATGCCGCTCTGCGACCCGAGGCGGATCAGCCCGCCATCGCCTGCGACCGTGACCGGCGTCCCCCCGGCCTTGAGCGCCGTCTGCGTCGGAGTGTCGATCGTCGTCGACGCGCCGTCGGCGATCAGCCGGGCGCCCTCGCGGATGATGACCGGTGCACGCGTCGCCGCGAGATAGCCGTCAGCGTCCGGAACCAGATCCTGGACGCCGACCAGGATCTCGCCGCCATCCTGGGCGAAACCGTAGCGGTGACCCAACGCATCCACCGCGGTCATCGCCTGACCGGACACGTCGATCAGCGCGTCCTTCCCGACCCAGATCGAGCTGCCGTCTAGGGCACCGATCTGCGGCAGTTTCTGCGGTAGCAGGGCAACCGACCCGCCATGCGCAACCAGCGTGCCGTTCATGGTCAACTGACTGATGGTTTCAAGCCGGATCGACTGGCCCGAATCCACCTCGATGCGGGCGCCGTCGCCGATCAGGATATCGTTGCCGGTCAGGGAAAGGCTGGCCCCGGCGCGATGTGCGAACGTCCCGGTCAGCGCGTCGGCGATATATTCGGGAGGCTGCCACAGCTCCAGCGCCTGCACCGGGTTCGCCCCGGATGCGACGCTCGCCGACCCTGGCGTGATGCGCAACACCGGTGCCTGCGGACGCAGCGTCACGCCATTGTCGACGACGACACCTGCCCGGCTGCGAATGTCGTAGCGGGAAAATCCGCTTTGCAGCAGGGTTTCGTCGAGCACGCGAGCAGGCGTGAAACGCACTTCCCGATCCAGGACCGCGCCCTGCGGCAGGGTCTGGCCCGCCGTGAGCAGCGCAGGCTCGATGAGCCGCGTGCCGGGCTGGAGCACGACCGTGGCCGGCATGATCGCCACACCGGCGGGAAAGGCCGACGACGGGAGCACCACGCCCGCCTCGATCAGGCCATAGAATTGCACCTTCGTCCCCGCCGGCAGGACCATCCCCCGCTCAAGGGTCGCGCCATTCGCGGTTCCGCTGACCCCTGCCGGCACGGTCCAGTCGGCCGCCAGCGTGGTCGGGACGGTGTTGTCCGCGCGGACGCTGGAGACGGTCGTCGCGTCGGGAATCGCGACGCTGATGGTCTGGGTCGTCGCGAAGGTGAGGGTCGTGCCGGCAGGCAGCGTCACGTCCTCCACCAGTCGAACCGATCCGGGCAGGCGCGTCCCGGCGGGCAACATGCCGGATTGCAGGATGGCGTTGGCGCCGAACGCAACCGTCTCGGGCGTCTGCAGCGTCAGCTGGCCGCCGCCGACGACGCCATAGCCCCGGATCGCGCCGTCCAGCGTCAGCGCCGCCGTAAGCGGTTGCGGGTCGATCGACCCTTCCACCCGGTCGGCGCCCGCAATCAGCGTCACGTCGCCGCCGCGTCCACCGACCAGCTTGCCCTGATCGTCCAGCGTCGCGCCGGAAGACACGTCGACGACGGAGCCCTGGCCCAGATCGACCGATCCGCGCACCATCCGCACCGACAGGTTGCCGCCGTCGACATGCGCGACCGACGGAGCGACCGACGGGTCGTCGGAGCCGTTGGTCCATACCCCGCGCAGGTCGAGCGTTGCGCCCGTTCCCAGCGAGAATCCGGGTGCGCCATCGCCGAGCAGGAACTGGATAGCCGCATTGGACAGCGACGATTGCGGCGCGACATTGCCCACCGAGATCGTACCGCTGCGGATGGTGACATCGGCATCGATCGCCACGCTTGCGGCGCTCAGGCCGAGATGGCCACCATCGGCCAGCGTCAGCGCCTTGTCGATGACGATCGATCCTGCCGACGCAAGCGTCAGCGACCCCAGACCATAGCCGCTCAACCGGTCCGCATCGAGCGACACGGTGTTCCGGCGATCCTCCGGGATCACCCCTTCGGCCGGCAAGGACGCGGCCACATCGTCCACGTCCCCGATCCGCACGGGCGAACCGAACACGCCGTCGGCACCGAACCCGTTGGTGCGGCCGATGAGAAGCCCGCCGGCCAGTGCGACGCTGTTCTGGCTTGTCTTGTACCCGTCGAGAACGCCGTCGGGCCTGGCCGCGGCCTGACGCTGTCCCGTCACGACGCCGGCCGCGACATCGCCTTCCATCAGGACGGTCGGCGCGAAGATGCGGAGGGTGCCGGCATCGCGACCGACCGTATAGCCCTCTTCCCACCGCATGGTGCTTCCCCGGCTGAACAGCGGGTTCGAGAACACTTGGGTATACTGGCTTCCCCAGCGATCGTGCTGGCGGACCAGCGCGTTGCCCACGCTGACGAACTTCATGCCGGCAGGTGCGTTTGCCAAGTCGTAAAGCTGACCATTCTCGGCCATCACGCGCGTGGAGCGCACATAGCCCGAACGATAGTCGAGCGAGCCGCCCGAGATGTCGATGGTGCTTCCGGGCCGCAGGACGACCTCGGCGCCGGACAGGGTTACGGTCCCTCCGACCGATGCCCATTCGCCGATCCCGTGCTGCTGGTTGCCGAGCGCGCCGCCGACCTCGAGCAGCCCGCCGCCGGTGTACCAGCGGTCCCCCGCATAGCCGCCCGTCCCGGTCGGCACATAGACGAGATCGCGAACGTCCACCCAGACATTCTCGTTCTTCAGCCCGGTGCCGTCGCGATTGACCGGGCTGTCGCGCAGTTCGTTGCCCTGAATGTTCACCAGGATCGAGTTCGACGCCATGTCCAGCGTCACGCCCCTGAGACCCGACACGTCGATCCGCGAATCGGCGTCCGCAGTGATCCGGCCCGCGGCGGTGACCGAGACCTGGCCACCCTGCGCGATCGTGTCCGAAGCCGGTCCGAACGTCACCGTGCCGCCGGAGACGATCTCGACCCGCGACTGGTCGAGCCGATCGCCGGTGCGGCTCAGATTGTCGAACTGCGCCAGCCCGTTCGCTCCGGCCAGGCCGTCATTGTAGCGAAGCCGGTCAAGTCGCGCCGAATCCGTGATCAGCGCATCGCGCTGGGCGTTGGCGGCGGTCTCGTCGCTGTCCAGGTCCGGCAGGATCGTGGTGAGGCTGCCGGTGCCCAGCGTGACCGACGACAGCGCATCGCCGGCGGAGGTGAGCAGGTGGATCGTGCCGCGCTGGCTGACCCCGGTCGTCGACAGCAGCACCCCGTCCTGCCGCAACGTCCGTCCGGTCAGCGTGATGTCGCCGCGCGACGCCTCGATCTGGCCGCTGTTGATGACCGTTCCGCTGGTCGAGCCGGCGCCGATCAGCGCGCGGACTTCGTTGCCCCGCGTGGTCGAATAGGCGTTGGTCTGGGTCGATACGCCCGGGCGGACCAGGAAGTCATCGCCTGCCGCGAGCAGCGCCTGCCCCTTCTGCGTGGTGATCGAGCCGGCATTGGTGACCTGGCGGCCCATGAGCAATACATAGCCGCCGCCCGCGGTGACCGATTGCGGGGCGCGGGTGTCGATCCGCGCTCCGGCCTCGACCGTCACCGTGCCTCCGGCACCGGTGAAGGCCGGGGCATAGGCGCCGTTCGCCAGGGTCGAATAGATGCCGCGGTTGAGGAACTGGTCGTTGGTGATGGTCGCCGTCGACGCGACGAGGTTGCGCACGTTCACCTGGCTGGCGCCGCCAAAGATGACGCCGTTGCGGTTGAGGACCAGCACGGTGCCGTCGGCCTTGATCGAACCGAGGATGCGGGTGGGGTCGGCGTTGACGTCGGTGACGCGGTTGAGCGAGACCCAGTCGGCATTGCCTTTCTGGTTGAACACCAGGTCGGTCTCACGGCCGACGTTGAAGCTGTCCCAGGTCAGGATCGACTTCGCCTCGGTCTGTCCGACCGTGACGATCGTGCGACCGTCGGTTCCGGTGGTCTGGACCGGACCGGTCGCGCCGCTCCACAGGCCGGCGTCGAGCGCGACGCCGTTGGCGACCTGAAGGCCGCCCTGGCCTAGGCCGTTGGGAACATGGCTCTGCGCCGCCAGCGCGGCGGCGCGGGCTGCGGCCTGGGCGTTCTGCATCGCGGTGCGGGTCTGGGCCGCGCGCCGGAACGAGGCGACGGCGCGCTGGCTGGCGGACTGGGCCTGGGCCGCGCCTGCCGCCTGTTGCTGTGCGGCGCGCACTGCGGCGTCGGCGGGATTGACGGTCGCGCCACCGCGGCCGCGGCCCGTCTGGGCGTGGCTGACGCCGGCAAACAGCATCGAGCCGATCGCGGCACCGATCAGCAGTTGGTTGCGCGTGCGGCGGGTCTTGACGCTCATCGGACAGGCTCCAGGAAACGTGCGGCCGGCCTGACGGCCTGCTCATGATCGGGGACGCCGGCACGACAGTGCGCGACGATGCGCGGCGTCGGCCGGAACGGGATGAAATTCATGGCCGCCCGCCGCGCGGCGCCGGCGCCAGGCGGACGGGACGCTGCGGATCGACCGAGCGCCCCAGGGCATTGCCCATGCGCAACCGGGATCCCGCCAGGCTCGAGACGCCGACGCGGACATCGGGGGATCCGGCACCGGAAACGGACGGGTCGATCGTCGCGCGCGCCTGCGACTGCGCTCGCTGCGCGGCCGACTGCAGCGTCTGGCTCGCGCAGTCGAGCGTACCGGCGCGGTGCCCGGCAATGTCGACCTGGACGCATGGTCCGGGCGAGCGCCCGCCGATCCGCGTCTGCCCACCCTGCGGCCGTGGCATGGGCGCGGCTCGAACTTCGGCCGGATCGAGATCAAGCGACTGGGGCGAGGCCGGGCGTTCCTGAGCATGTGCCGTACCGGCCGCCACCGCGACGAAGGCCGCGAAGGCGACTCTCCGCAACGTGCCGGCCGAACAGAACCAGGGCGCAGGCCTCGCCATGCTCAGAACCGCGTCATGATGTCGACGAACAGTCGGTCGAGCGAGAAGGGGGCGTCGGCGATCTCCTCGGCGGAGAGCCAGCGCGCGCCCAGGATCGTGTTGGGCGCAAAGGCATAGTTGCCGCCGATCTGCCAGCCTTTGACGTTGGTGCCGCCGATGTGGAAGTCGCTGTCGGCGAAGGCGTCGATGACCGCATCCGATTCCAGGTGGCGATAGGCGACGAACGCGTTCCAGTCGCCGCGCTTCGCGGTCCAGTCGCCCTGCCCGTTCAGGTTGAGGACCGAGCCGACCGACAGGCGCCCCTGCCAGCTGATATTGCCGCCGGCATAGGCGCCGGGTGCGCTCATCGTGTCGTTCGGATCCGGGGTGTTCGGATTGGGAACCTGCATGTCGGGGCCGAGATTGTTGACCGCGCGCGTTGCGATCACGCTGCGGTCCCAACCCAGGTTGCGGACATAGTCGCCTTCAAGACGGACGGCGAAACGGTCCGAGGCGCGGTAATCGACCGACCCGCGCACGTGGAGCAGCTCGAACCGCGAGGCGAGGCCGAAATACTGGTTCTCCGGGCTCGTGATCGGATTGAGCGGATCGGCCACGATGTTCCGGATCGGGAACATCGTGTTGCCGAACTGCTGGAAGGCCGGCCGCGTCGCGTCGGTAGAGCAGACCAGTTCGTAAAATTGGCAGGGGGCGGAGCGTTTGCCCTCGACATTCGCATAACGGAAATAGGCGCCCGACAGGCGCGCCGAAACGCCGTCGGCGGGCATGACCTCGAATCCAGCCTGGGCAGCGAGCAGATATTTGTCCTGGCTCTTATAGGCCCCGCTCGACGCGCTTTCGACCGGCGCATTGCGCGATCCGAAATTGAGGTCGGTGTTGAACACCGGGAACGCACCGGCAGTGCCGAAGAGGCGCAACCCGCCGGAAACCTCGCCGTTCGCCGAGACGGCGACACCGTCGAAGTTCATGTCGTTGTCGAATATCAGGTCGCTGGTCCAGAACGGGTTGGCGAAACGGCCAAAGTCCAGGTTCACGCCCGAAACCGGGGTCAGCCGGATCGACGCGCGATCCAGCCAGAGCTGGTACTTGCCGGTGCCGGTTTCCGCGCCCAGCGTCTGGTTGGTCGAGATCGGCGAGCTGTCGTTGCCGGTTGCGACGCGGATGTCGGCGGAGACCCAGTCGGCGATGCGGGCATGGACGCCCAGACGCGCGCGCAGGCGGAAGCGCTGGCGATCCTCGCGAGAATTGACGAACGCCGGGGCGATCCAGCCCGGGGTCGCGTCGTTGATGTTCTGGGGCTCGCCCTGGTTGATCGCGCCGTAGTCGGTGAAGATGTCGGCATTGCTCTTGTCATAGAACCGACCTTCGCCGCGCATGCGGACATCGCCATAGAGCTGGATGCGGCGGGTCCATTCCGGCGTCTCGCCGGGGCGGGCCCAGCCCTGCGCCTGCGCCTGCTGACCCAGCTCCTCGCGGACCTGGGCGACGATCTGCTCGCGCACCACCTTGGGCACATAGGGCACGATCTGGGTACCGTCCGCGGTCACGCCGCCCTGGATCGGCGCCTGGGCGGTCTGGGCAGCCTGGCCCTGCGCGAGGTGCGGCTGGACAGGCACGGTCGCCCTGGCGATCATGCGATCGGCCTGTTCGCGGGTGATGACCCCTTCGGCCACCAACTGCTCGACGAGCAGCCGGGGGTCCACGGTCGTGGCCGGTACGGCCGACTGGTCCTGCGCCCATGCCGGCCGTGCCGTTGCCGCCAGCGCAAGCGTGGCCACGCAGATCAGGAGTGCGGACTTGAAAGGGTTCCGGACGCAATGGTGAGACATGAGATTCTTTCCTGGGAAAGGTGAGGCGCCGGTGATCTGGGCAGGCATGCGACAGTTCCCCGGTCGTGATGGTCTGGCTTCAGCGGTCACGAGCCGCTGCGCGCGTTGAGTTCGATCCGCATCACCGGAAGCCCGGCAGGCGGTCGTTGCGAGAGCTGAACTCCGGTCAGCGTGGCGACCAACCGGGCGTCTCGCCGGGCATCGCCGCTGCCGTCCAGGATCCGGACATTGCTGATCCGCCCATCGGCCGAGACGTTGACCGCCAGCCGGACGGTAAATCGCCCGCGTGACAATTCCCGGTCGGCCTGCGCCGCCTGGCGTATCCCCGCCAGCGCGACATTCGCATAGGCGCCGAAGCCGTCACCGCCCCCGCCGCCCGGCCGTCCCCCGATGCGGGTGCCGCCGCCATTGCCGGCCGCCAGGCCGTAATTGCTGGGTCCGGCGCCCTCGCGGGCGGTCAGCGCAGCGTCGCCCTGGCTGGGCTCGGACTTGGCCTCGGGCGGCGGCGGCGTATCGACCGGTTGCTCGATCGGCGGCGCCATCACCGGTTCGGGCGGTTTCTCGATCGGCTTCACCTCGGGCGGCGGCGGAGGGGGTGGCGGCGGCGGCAGGACGACCGTCGTCGTCTTGATCTCGTTCGGCCGCTCGACGACGGTCACCCGGCCGGCCAGCAGCCAGGCCAGCGCGATTCCCAGCAGCAGCCCGACCACCAGCATGACCCGGCCGAAGGTGACCGGCGACCGCTTGCGGCGCGGGGCTCCGCCGAACGCACCCGGCGCATCGGACCCGGTCAGGGCCGGTGCCATCACGCGCCTCCCGGACCCGACGATGCGGGCGGCCGGGTCGAAGCCATGCCGAGCGAGGGCACGCCGACCTTGGAACACAGGTCGAGCACCTGCATCACCTTGTCATACTGGACCGCGCGGTCGCCGCGCAGCACGACGGCGAGGTCGGGCGTCGTGGCGATGCTGGTGCGCAACTCGCTTTCCAGTTCGGCCAGCGACACCGGCACCGCGTCGATCGAGATCGTGCCGTCGTTGGTGACCGCGATCACGCGCGACTTGGGTGCGTTGAGCGTCTTGGCCGACGATGCCGAGGGCAGGTCCACCTTGATGCCCTGGACCGCAGCGGTGGTCAGGAGGATGAAGATGATCAGCAGCACGAAGGTGAGGTCCACCAGCGGCGTGATGTTGATCTCGTTATACGGCTTCTTGCCCTGGACCTGCATGGCTCCGTGCTCCCTTATTCGGCCGCGACGGCGGTGGGAGCGGAAGGACCATCGGTGTCCTGCCAGGTCTCGGCGATGCGCTTCTCGAGCTCGTCGACGAAGATCTGGTTGTCGGCGGTGATCTCCTCGACGCGGCTGAGCAGGTAGTTATAGCCGAACAGGGCGGGGATTGCGACGGCGAGGCCGGCGACGGTGGCGAGCAGGGCTGCGGCGATACCCGGCGCGATCGCGTTGATGTTGACCTCGCCCGCGGCGGCGACCGAGGCGAAGGTGATCATCACGCCCAGCACCGTCCCCAGCAGGCCGATGAACGGGCCGCCCGAGATGGCGATGGTCAGCAGCACCATCTGCTTGTTGAGCCTCTGGCTTTCGCGGACCTGGCCGGCATCGAGCGCGGAGCGGATCGCCGCGATCGACTGGGCGCGGATCGCGAAGCGGCTGCCGCTTGCGCGGCCTTCGCTCAGGCGATCGGTCAGTTCCCGCCGGCCGATCTGGTAGAGGCGCCCGAGTGTCGAATGCGCAGCGCCGGCACCCGGTTCGAACGCGGGCAGGCCGTCATGGTCGCCGCTGCGCCGCGCCTGCCGCCCATAGGCGTCTAGGAAATCGTCATTGGCAGAACCGACGCGGCTGAGCAGCAACCCCTTCGAGATCATCACCCAGAAGGCCAGCGCCAGCATGATGCCCAGGATGCCGATGACAATCCACGCATCGAGGGTGAGCGCCGAGAACAGGATGCCGAAATAATTGTGGCCGCCGGTCTCGACTTGCTCGGCGGTGTCGGTCGTCACCAGCTTGGCCCCCTGGCCCTCGCTGGCTGCCGCCAGCTGGAACGCCGCCTGCGGCAACGCGGCGGCGGCGACGCGGAATTCGTCGATCTCGCCGGCAAAGCCCTGCCCGACCAGCGCAGCGCCGGTCGCCGCGGCAAGCGCGCCTGCGGTCTCACCGGCGGGCTGGCCGTTGATGAAGAGGACGGTCTTCGCGCCGTCATTGACCAGCGCGACATTCGCCCAGGTCCCGGCGGGCAGCGCGGCGCCGGCGCTGCGCGTACCGGCTGCATCGATGAACAGCTGGCCGCCCTGCGACACCAGGCTGACGCTGCCCGGCAGGGTGAAGAGCGTGCCGTCGCCCTTGGGCTTTACCCAGAAGCTGACCGACAACGGGCCCGCCGCGAAGGCGGAGGCCGGCACGGTCATCGGCACGCTGCCGTCCAGCACCAGACTGTTGCCGATCAGCCCGCCAGCATTGCGCCCTTCGCCGCCGCCGGCATTGGCGCCATTTGCAGTCGCATCGCGCGGGCTGCCGGCATTGCCGAAATGATAGACCAGTCGATAGTCCGGGCCGAAGGTGCCGGCGATGTCCTGGCCGGCGGCGGCGGTCTTGTTGCCGTAATAGACGTAGAGCGACGCCGCCTGGCCGGGCTGGAGCGCCTGGACATCGACCCAGATCAGCGCCTGCTGATCCTGCGGGCTCCACTTCTCTATGTGGAACTTCAGTGGGGTCCGGTCGTCGCCCCCGACGAAGCGCAGGTCGGAGCCGTCGGGCTTGGCGTCGGCGAAGTTGAAATTGCCCTGGTGCAACCGGATCAGCACCGGTGCCCGCGCGACCTCGCCGGTGATCCCGGCGGCAGCGACGTTCAGGTTGATCCGGGTGCGGTAGGCATAATCGGCCTCCCACCAGGCATTGGCAGGCGCAGCCGGCAGGATCAGCATGGCGGCGGCGATGACGCCCCCGAGAGCGCCCTTCTTGAGACGCGAGGTCACGGACATCAGAATTCCCCCCAGAGGCGAAAGCGAGCGAAGATCGACCCGGACTCGCTGTCCGGACCGGAGGTGAGCGGCGTGCCGATATCGACCGCGCCGTTGAGATAGGAGAACAGGCGGACCCGGCCGCCGACGCCGACGCTGGACAGCGCGAAGTCGGAATCCTGTCCGATCAGCGGGCGATGAATGCCGCCGAGTCCCGAATCGAGGAACAGGTGCAGCCGCAGCTCGTCGAGCGGCCCGCCAATCCGCGGGCCGAAATCCGGCGATCGCAGTTCGGTCTGCAGCGCGACGCCATAATCGGCCAATGCTTCGGACTCGTAATAGCCGCGCACCGACGACATCCCGCCCAGGCTGAAGCCTTCATTGGAAATCAGCGGATCGGGCGACCATTGTCCGCTCAGCCGGCTGTTGAACTGCAGCCCGCCGAAAATGTCGGCGGTGTGCGACGCGTCCAGCTTGACGGTGAAAAAGCTGGGGCGGGCGCCATAGCGCTTCGCATCGAACCGCTCCCAGCCATCGCCCAGCCCGCGGAATCCGAAAATCGTCGACAGCGTGACGTCGCTTCGCCGGCGCTCGCTGTTCCAGTCGCCCCGCCATGACGCCGTGACCGGGAAATATCGGATCGGCGCGGAGGCGCGGTCGGCGCCCAGCAGCACGTCCTCGCCGAAATCCTTCCAGTCGATGCCCACGGTCAGCGAGTGGTAAAAGCCCTCGCGACTGCCCAGCGACCGGATCAGCCGGCCGCCGACGATATTGCCCTTGCCGATCACGCTGGTGCCGCCGACCACCGCGATGTCGCTGTCCGAATGGACCCCGTAGATCAGAAGCTGCGTGCCCTGGCCCAGGCGCATCAGGTAGTTGCCCGACAAGACCGTACCGTCATCGGGACGCCGAGGCGCGGTCTGTGCCGAGATCGACAGGCTGTCGCCGCGCCCCCACATATCGTCGTAGCGCAGCGTCCCCGACACCCGCAGATCGGTGGTCGCCGCCGACGAGAAATTGTTGATCTCCGCCGAGGCGTGGAGCGGCGAGCTCTCCTCCACCTTCAGCACCACATCCAGCGTGCCCGGCGCGACGCCGGCGCGAAGCTCGGGCGTCACCCGGCGGTTGGCATCCTGGTTGAGCGCGACGACATCGCGCTGGAATTCGGTGAGATTGGGGGTTTGGCCCGGGGCCAGCGAGGGTGCCTGGGCGCGCACCGCATCCGGTCGCTTCGTTCCCTCGACCAGGACCTGGCCGATCGCCTGGGACTGGACCTCCAGCGTCAGGATGCCGCCGTCCACCGACTGTTCGGGGATGAATACCGATACCGCGATATAGCCGGCATTCTCGAACGCCTTCTGCAGCGCGGCGCGAGCCTGCTCGACATCCTCTGCGGTCTTGTCCGGCCCGGTAAAGGGGTAGATTGCGCGCTCGACGGTATCGGGCGGGAGCACCTTGTTGCCTTTCACGGCGAAGGCGCGAATCTCGAACCTGGCCGCGTCGGCGGGCGGCTGGGCCGCATCCTGCGCCCACGCCGGTCCCGCGCTCCCGATGGCGATGAGCATCGCGCCCAGTCCGGCCATGCCGCCGCTGCAACTTCTTACGATCGTCACGATCTATCCCCCGCCGCCGGTCCGCAGCCAGAGGGCTGGCGGATGGCGGACCCACGTCCGTCGCCGGGGTGAAGCGCGCTACGGCTTCCATCGTCCCGACACCGCGGCCATAAGAGCCGATGACGCCGATTCTCAAGTATCAATGCGGCAGCGCACAATCGCTCGTGCGCTTCTTCCAGTTTCGACTAGAGTATATGAAGCTTAGGTGACAGAGACGGTCAGCAGACAATCGAAGCCCGCGCCGATCCTCAAGGAAGATCGGAGACATTACATTGAAATTCTATTGAACGAACAGCTCTCTCAGGGCCACAGGAGCGACCTGTTGCCGAACGTCATATCGCACTGAACAGCATTCATCTTGAATACTGCTCGCGACCTCCCTTGAATGCATTGGCACGGGTCTGGGTCGGCGTCTCGGCGAACCGCTGCTGATAGGCGCGGGCGAGCAGGGCCGCCCCGCCGAAGCCGGCCGCTTCGCCCAATTGTCCAACCGAGCGGGTCTCGTTCCCGCTGCGCAACCGCTCTCGCACCCAATCGAGCCGCACATCGCGCACGACATGGGTGACCGAGGTACCCAGGCAGGCCCGGAAATTCTTTCGCAGAGTCGCGACCGTCACGCCGGCGAGCGGCGCGAGGTCGGCGACGGTCCAGGCCTTTTGCGGATTTGCCCGGATATGCCGGATCGCCCGCAGCACCGACCCGGCGACCGGGAAGGCGGCCTTGGCAAGCCCTTCCCGCTCGAGCGCCCGCACCAGGCTGATGCACAGCAGGCGTTCCCGCGCCGGGTCGCCCGCCTCACCCGCCACCGGACCGCTCATCCAGGCGGGGCGATCGCTCCACGCGAACGAGCAGGCGATGCTCGCCAGTCGGCGCGGTTCATCGAACAGGGTCGAGGCAACCGCCTGGATCGCGGGACGAGGAAGGGAGAGAATCAGACCGTCGGAGTCCGTATGCCAGACGCATCGCACCTCGTCCGGCCGGGCGAGGAGGAGTGCCCTGCCCTGCTCCACCTCATGGCGTCCGTCGACCGTCCAGACCGTTACCGAGCCACGCACCGGCACGACGACATGGACCATCCCGTCGGTCGGCGCGACCATGACCGACGACGCCGTCGCCGCGCGGCCGCCGGTTTTACATCGGCGTCCGGGGCTCGGGCGTCCGGGGCTCGTGGCGCTGAAGCCTGTCGGGGCGCGGCGTACGGGTTCGATCATATCATGCATGAAGCTGTCCTCGTGGATAAGACTGCCGTCGCCCGATCGAACGAAACGCTTTTTTCGGTGCCGCGCATTTTTCCCGATCCGGCACGCCCGCCTTCCGGTTCCGGGCCGACTGTCACACGAAAGTGATATTCGCCGTCTATGCACCCTCGCGAAAGGCGGCGAGGTGTGACAACGGGCGGCTTCAAACCGCACATCAGTAGTCGGATCGCAGGGTTCCTGCTGTCGGGCGCGGTGCATCTCGCCGCGGGCCTGGCGCTGCTCTACGCCAGCCTTCAGGGGGCATCGCCTCAGGGTGCCGCCGGCGACGATCGCGGCCGCGCGATGATCGTGGAGTTGATCCCGCTGGACCAGCCCCCGCGCACGAAGGGGACCGATCAGGCGGAACGGCAGGGCGCGTCTCCGACACCGCGGGCTCGTCCCCAGCCCCCCCTTCGCCAGATTGCGCAACCCGTGCTTGCCGGATCGATCGGTACCGGCCCGTCAGGCTCACCGCCCGCCGCTTCCGAAGCAGCGCCCGGCGACATGCGGCAATTGTCCGACCTGCCGAGTTCCGAACTCACCGCCTATCGACAGCGCCTCGAAACCCATTTGGCGCGGTATCGCATCTTTCCGGCCGCCGCCCGCGCTGCCGGACGCGAGGGCGTCGTGACGGTCCATTTCCGGATGACGCGCGAAGGCCGTGTTCGCGACGCATGGGTCGAGGCCAGCTCGGCGTTCGGCGACCTGGACGCGGAGGCGCTGGCGGCGATCCTGCGTGCCCAGCCACTTCCCATGTTGCCCCAGGGCTGGCCAGCGGAGATCGATGTCAGCCTGCCGGTGACCTTCCGGCTGGGATGAGGCCAAGATCGGGTCCTCACGGCCAGCGATTGACCGGCACCCTCGCCGGCGCTGTCGCGCTGGCCGCATGCCTGGTTTCGGGCGCGGGCGGCGCATCCGCGCAGGCGGCGCCGGTCAGCTATCGCTTCGACATCGCCCCGCAGCCGCTGGACAGAGCCCTGGCCGAACTCGCGACGGTAAGTGGCGTCGACATCGCCTATCGGCAGAGCCTGGCGGCGGGACACAAGTCGGGAACCGTCCGCGGCACATACCCCGCGCCGGTCGCGCTGCAGATGCTCTTGCGCGGGACGGGTCTGGCAGCGCGCTTCACCGGCCCGCGGGCCGCGATCATCTTCGAGGCGGAAACGACCGACGCGCCCGCGGCGAACCGCAGCGCAACGTCCCGTGGCGGCCCGTCGCTCCGTCTCGACATGGCGGTCGTGCGAGCTCCCGCGACGATCATCGGAACCCGTGATCGCACCGCGCACCGCGACTATGCGATGGCGGTCCAGAACGAGGTTCGCGAGTGGCTGCGCGTGGACGGGGCCTATCGCGGGCGCGCCTTTCGGCTGCAACTTCGCCTCTCGGTCGATCCGCGCGGGGTTCTGCATGACGTGATGATCACCCGCCCCACCGCCGATCAAGCATGGGATCGGCATGTGGTCCGGATTCTCGCGAACCGCCCCTTGTCCACATCGCCGCCGCCCGACCTGACCGGGCCGCTGGCCTTCGAAGTGGTGTCCGATCGGGTGCCGGACGAATCGCCCAGGCCTTGGCCGCGTCGACCATGACCGCGAAATCCAGTCGAGCGACGCTGCGCGACGCGCTGGTCGACGGCTATGCACAGCTGCGCGACCGGCTCACCGCCCGGCTCGGCTCGCGCGATCTTGCCGGCGAAGCGCTTCATGAGACCTGGCTGAAACTTCACGGCGCGACCGAACTCGAGCCGGTGAGCGACCCCGACGCCTATCTCTATCGAGCAGCCATCAACACCGCATCCACGCTCACGACAGGCCGGCGACGCATCCTTGGCGACGCCGAGATCGACGAGTTGATGCAGGTCGCAGACGATGCGCCCGACCCCGAGCGCGTCGCCATCGGGCGCAGCGAACTGGCGCATGTCTGGAAGGTGATCGGCGACCTGACACCCCGCCAGCGGCATGTCTTTATCGAAAGCTTCACCGGCACGCTGACCCATGAAGAGCTGGCCGCGCACTATGGGATCAGCGTCCGGATGATCCAGATCGACCTGCGCGAGGCGATCCTGCTGTGCGCACGCCGGACGCGGCGCCAGACTTCCTTCGCGCGCGGTACGGCGCGGGTATCCACACGATGAGCAGGAAACGAACCGATGACGATGCCGCCCAGCATGTGCCCGGGACCGCGGCGAAGGTGAGCGGCGTCGTCGCTTCGCAGGACGACCGCCTGCTGGAGGAGGCCGCCGACTGGCTGGTCAGGATGATCTCCGGCAGCGCCACGGCGGATGATGCCGACCGGCTGGCGAAGTGGCGCGCGCAGAGCACCGCGCACGAGGCTGCCTTTCGAGAGGTCGCCGGCGTTCGCAGCTATGCCGATATCGCGTCCCGCACCCGCAAGCCGGTCGATCGTCGCGCGATCCTGTCCGCGGGCGGCGGCGCGCTTGCGGTCCTGATCGGCATCGGCGTCGCCCGCCCGCCGCTCGGGCTGTGGCCCTCCTATGGGGAGTTGATGGCCGACCATCGCACGCCGGTCGGCGGCCGCCTCGCCCTCCACCCCGTGGCCGGGGTCGATGTCGAGCTGAGTTCTCGTACCGCGGTTTCGCTGGTCGACAACGGGCGCGGCATCCGCCTCATCGCCGGCGAAACCTATGTGGCTGCGCGACCGTCGGACGGCATGTTCAGCGTCCAAACCGACCGGATGCGAGTCGATGGACAGGATGCCGAGTTCAACGTGCAGGTTCTGGTGAACCGACAGCGCGTCTCCTGCGTCAAGGGGACGGTGCGTTGCGACACTGGCGGCCGGGTCACGACGCTGATCGCGAATCAGGCGATGACCTCGGGTCCGGACGGGACCAGGCAGATGACGGTGGACGCGGCAAAGGAAAGCGCGTGGCGGCGAGGCCTGCTCATCTTCGACGGCACACCGCTCGCGGAAGTCGTCGATCAGATCAATCTGTACCGGCCGGGCCGCATCATCCTGACCGATGCGGCGCTCCAAGAGATCCCGCTCAATGCGGTGTTCCACATCGCCAATATCGACAACTCGGTCACCCAGATCGAGCAACTCGCCAACGTCCGCGCGCGCTATATGGCGGGCGGGGTCGTCCTGCTCGGCTAGGCACCTTATCCGCAGCGTCGTGGCATTGTCGTCCAGCAGGATGCGGGGGAGCGGCGGGCCAGGTGCTACATCGCAGCGCCAGGACGGCCGGGACCCGTCGATCAAGAGAGCAAGGACGGTCTCGGTTCGATCCGCAGCGAAGAAACTGGCGCACCCGACAGGATTCGAACCTGTGGCCTCTGCCTTCGGAGGGCAGCGCTCTATCCAGCTGAGCTACGGGTGCGTGGAGGAGAGCGCCTAGCAAAGCGAAGCGGACTGCGCCAGCCCCGACTTCACTGCTATTTCATCCGCGTCAGGCGTCGCCCCCGGCCGACGCAGGCGCCGCCTTGCCCCTGGGCGCCGGCGTCTTCGGCTTGAAGGCGCACAGATCGGCAACGATGCAGCGCCAGCATTCGGGCGTGCGCGCCTTGCAGACATAGCGGCCGTGCAGGATCAGCCAGTGATGCGCGTGAAGGCGGAAGGGTTGCGGCACCGCCTTTTCCAGTTTCAGCTCGACCGCCAGCGGGGTCTTGCCGCGCGCCAGTCCCGTGCGGTTGCCGACGCGGAAGATATGGGTGTCGACCGCGAAGGTCTCGCGCCCGAACGACACGTTCAGCACCACGTTCGCCGTCTTGCGTCCCACGCCCGGCAGTTTCTCCAGCGCCTCGCGGTCGTCGGGCACCTGGCTGCCATGATCGGCGACCAGCGCCTCGGACAGCGCGATCACGTTCTTCGCCTTGGTGTTGAACAGGCCGATCGTCTTGATGTGCTGCTTCAGCCCGTCCTCGCCCAGCGCCACCATGTCCTCGGGCGTCCGCACCTGCTGGAACAGCCTGCGCGTCGCCTTGTTGACCCCGGCGTCGGTCGCCTGCGCCGACAGCACGACTGCGACGAGCAGCTGATAGCTGTTGCCCGATTCGAGTTCGGTCTCCGGATGCGGATTGGCCTCGGCCAGCCGCTGGAAGAAGTCGAAGACCTGCGCCTTGTTCATCCGCGGCGGCTCAGACGCCCAGCACCTGGTCCATCGAATAGCGGCCCGCCGGCTGGCCTGCGAGCCACAAGGCCGCCTGCACCGCGCCGCGCGCGAAGATCGCGCGATCGTCGGCGCGGTGGGTCAGCTCGATCCGCTCGCCGTCGCCGGCGAAGATCACCATATGATCGCCGATGATCGCGCCGCCGCGCACGCTCGCCAGGCCGATCGTCCCGCCCGCGCGTGCACTGACCGTCCCGGCACGGTCGGTGACCCCGGCCTCGGCCAGCGTCGTGCCCAGCCCTTCGGCAGCGGCAGCGCCCAGCATCTGCGCCGTACCCGAGGGTGCATCCACCTTGTTGCGATGATGCGCCTCGACGATCTCGATATCCCAGTTCTCGCCCAGCCGCGCCGCGGCTTCGCGCACCAGCCGCGCGAGCAGGCCGACGCCGAGCGAGGTATTGCCCGTCTGAAGCACGGCGATGTCGCGCGCGGCGTCATCGATCAGCGCATGCTGGCGCTGTGACAGCCCGGTCGTCCCGATCACGATCGGCGTCCGCGCGGCGCGCGCTGCTGCCAGATGCGGCTCGATCGCCGCGGCCGCGGAGAAGTCGACCAGCACATCCGCCTTGCGAGCGATATCGCCGGGATCGTCCATCATGTCCGCCCCGCCCGCGATCCGCGCACCCAGCGACGGGGCCACCGAAGCGATCGCCTGGCCCATCCGGCCCAGGCTGCCATAGATACCGATACTGATGGTCATGCCTGCGCTGTTCGCACGAAGCGGGTATCGAGAATAGCGGTTTTCTCTCGTCGTCGCGGAAAGCCTCGCTGCGCAGCAATTGACGCGGTAGGATCGCGACCATGCCGAGCCATCCCCGCAACATCGTCATCCTCACCGGCGCGGGCGTCTCCGCCGAAAGCGGCGTCGCGACCTTTCGCGGACCCGGCGGAT
Source organism: Sphingomonas rustica (assembly GCF_039652585.1). Taxonomy (NCBI): domain Bacteria; kingdom Pseudomonadati; phylum Pseudomonadota; class Alphaproteobacteria; order Sphingomonadales; family Sphingomonadaceae; genus Sphingomonas; species Sphingomonas rustica. The sequence goes on from NZ_JBDIZK010000001.1 coordinate 386,077, forward strand.
TGTGGGAGGGCCAGCGCGTCGAGGATGTCTGCACACCTCAGGCGTTGGCGCGGGATCCGGTGCTGGTGCATCGCTTCTATGACGAGCGCCGCGCGAAGCTGGCGGAGGTCGAGCCCAATGCCGCGCACCATGCGCTCGCGCGGCTCGATGCCGAATGGGACGGCGAACTGCTGCTGGTCACGCAGAATGTCGACGACCTGCATGAGCGCGCCGGATCGAAGCGGCTGCTGCACATGCATGGCGAGCTCAACTCGGCCTTGTGCGCCGCCTGTGGCAAGCGCCAGCGCTGGGAGGGCGCGCTCCCGCCGGGCAGCGCCTGCGGGTCGTGCGGCGCACCGCTACTGCGGCCCGACATCGTGTTCTTCGGCGAGATGCCCTATGCGATGCACGTCATCGAGCGCGCGCTGGGTGCCGCCGACCTGTTCGTGTCGATCGGGACGTCGGGCGCCGTCTATCCGGCGGCGGGCTTCGTCCACTCCGCGCGGCGGAGGGGGATCAACACGCTCGAGATGAATCTCGATCCGTCCGAGGGCAGCACGATGTTCGACGACAGTCGGCGCGGCCCGGCGGGCGAGCTCGTTCCGCAATGGGTGGAATCGCTGCTGCGCTGACGCTCCGAGCGTCAGCGGTTGCGGATCACTCGACCCATTCCAGCCCGATCTCGCGGTACAGCGAGCGGTCGTCTTCCCAGCCCGGCCGCACCTTCACGTGCAGATACAGGTGCACCGGCACGCCCATGATCTGCGACAATTCCTTGCGCGCGCGGGCGCCGATTTCCTTGATCCGGGTGCCGCCCTTGCCAAGGACGATGGCACGCTGGGTCGCGCGGCCGACCAGGATCTGCTGGTGGATCTCGACCGAGCCGTCCTCGCGCTCCGAATATTTCTCGGTCTCGACCGCCGAGGCATAGGGAAGCTCGGCGTGGAGTTGGAGATAGAGCTGCTCGCGGGTCACCTCCGCCGCGATCATCCGGTCGGTCGCGTCGCTGACCTGGTCTTCGGGGAAGTGCCACGGGCTTGCGGGCATGCGCGCGGACAGGGCCGCCTTCAGCTCCGCCACCCCGTCGCCGGTCGTCGCGCTGACGAAGAAGGTCTCGCTGAACGCCAGCGATTCGTTGAGCTTCGCGGCATGGCCGAGCAGCTTCGGCTTATCGGCGATGTCGACCTTGTTGAGGATCAGGATCAACGGCTCGGGCCGGCCCCTCAGGCTCTCGATGACCTGCCGAACCTTGGACCCGATTCCGCCCTTGGCATCGACGACCAGCGCGATCGCGTCGGCGCCGTCGGTCCCCTCCCATGCGGCGGCGACCATCGCCCGGTCCAGCCGGCGCTCGGGATCGAAGATGCCGGGCGTGTCGACCAGCAGCAGCTGCGTGTCCCCCTCGATCGCGATTCCCATCAGCCGGGCCCGGGTCGTCTGTGCCTTGGGACTGACGATCGCCACCTTCTGGCCGACCAGCGCATTGACCAGCGTGGACTTGCCGGCATTCGGCGCGCCGAGCACGGCGACGAGGCCGCACCGCTGGGGAGAGTCGGGGGAAGTGGCAGGATCGGTCACGTCAATGTCTCTTGGTTGCGCCCGAAATGCAGGCGGGAACGCGGGACCGGAGTCGTCCGCTGAATGGGCTCCCCTACTCTCGTTCGTGGGAGATTGTCGAACGAACTGATCCCGAGCGCCCTCGGGCATGCCGGCGCCCCTCGCCCGACCGTTGCCGGCGACGCTCGCGCGTCGCTCAGTTGTCCTCGTCGTCGCCCGGCACCGCCAGCGGCACCGCCATCAGGCGGCCCAGGCGGGAGCGCAGGTCGGACAGGTCGCGACCGACCAGTTGCTGCTGCGAGGTGAAGCTGACCGAGCGCGGGTTCACCGCGACGCCATTTCGATAGAGTTCGTAATGGAGGTGCGGGCCGGTCGACATGCCGGTCGATCCGACCGCGCCGATCTGCTGCCCCTTGCGCACGCGCTGGCCCGAGCGGACCAGGATGCGGCTCATATGGCCATAGCCGGTGCCATAGCCGCCCGAATGGGCGAGCTTCACGAAATTGCCGTATCCGCTGCTGCGGCCTGCGAACTGGACCACGCCATCGGTGGCGGCATAGACCGGCGCGCCCCAGGGGGCGGCAACGTCGAGGCCCTTGTGCATCCGGCTATAGCCGAGGATCGGGTGGCGGCGCATGCCGAAGCCCGACGAGATGCGGCCGGCCGCGGGCATCGCCATCATGCCGGTCATCTCGCCGCGGCCCGATCCGTCGAACCAGCTGTCGCGCCCGTCGACGGTCATGCGGACCAGCTGGAGCTTGTTCGCGCAGCCGCCGATGCCGGCATAGAGAATGTTGCCCATGCGGACTTCGCCGGTTTCGGCGCGCGCCTGCTCGACGATGATGTCGAACTTGCAGCCCGATCCGACCCGGCCGACCGGAACGCGCGAGTTGATCGAGCGGATATAGGCCTCGACCGCCTTGGCCGGGGCCCCGGCCGCCCGGGCCGAGCGATAGAGGCTGGCGCCGAAATTGCCCTGGACGCGCAGCGGCGTATTGTCGATGCGGATGGGGATCTCGACCAGCGAGAGCTGGCCCTGGTTGCGCACGACCTTCACGCTGAGGTCGAACCGCGCGCGAAACTCGACTTCCTGCAGCGGACGCGGCTCGGTGCGGGTCGCGCGCCGGCCCAGGGTGATGTCGAGCGGGGTGCCGGCGGGGATGTCGCCGAGCGCGATGGCATTGCCCAGCAGTTCGACGACGCGGTCGGAATCGCCGCCGCCGACACCGGCCCGCTTGAGCGCACCCATCAGCGTACCGCCCGAGGCGAGCTTTGCGGTGACGTTGATCAGCGGGCGCTCGGGCGTGTCGCTGAGCGGGGCGACCAGCGCCGTCGCCGCCATGCGGTGGCCGGTCCCGGCGCCCTGCGACAGCGGCTTGATCGCCTGGGCACGGGCGGCCTGCCACTCCTCGCCCTGCAACGCGGCGGGGACATGGCCGTAGATCGGATTCTCGAAGCCGGGCGAGACGAGATAGGCAAGCGCGCACAGGCCGATGCAGGTCGCCGCGCCGCGAAACCAGGTGACGGTGCCGATATCGGCACCCAGATCGGGGGTCAGGTCGAGGTCGGCGATGCGCTCCGCCAGGCGCGAGCGCAGCACGAGCGCCTTGGACGTCGCCGCGGGGGCGCCGTGCGAGCGTCCCGACGGCCCGCTGCCGTCGGCAAGGTGATGGTCATTGCGCAAATACAAGGCGCGCTGCCCCCAAAAGATCGTCGTCGAACATACCGACACCCCCGGCATCGGTGCGATCAGTGTAAACACGATTGGTTAAAGTCAAATTATCGCACCCCCGAGCAGGGGAGCGTGCGACAAGCCGTGCCGGCACGCGGTTGAAGGGTTGCAATCGCCAATATCTTCAACCGCTTGACCGCCGGTGGAGCGATTCACCAGTCGGGGGAGTTGCGTAAGGCCCGGCTTGGAACGACATTCCCCTGGCATATGAATCGGTTCGCGCGTTCTCCCATTACGGCGGTGCTTGGTCCCACCAATACCGGCAAGACCCATCTGGCGGTCGAGCGCATGGCCGGCCATGCCAGCGGGATGATCGGCTTCCCGCTGAGGCTGCTGGCGCGCGAGGTCTATGACCGGGTGGTCCGGATGAAGGGCCCGGCCGAAGTCGCGCTGCTGACCGGGGAAGAGAAGATCCTGCCGCCCAAGGCGCGCTGGTTCCTGTGCACCGCGGAGAGCATGCCGGTCGACAAGGATGTCGCCTTTGTCGGTCTGGACGAGGCGCAGATCGGCGCCGACCCGGAACGCGGCCATGTCTTCACCGACCGGCTGCTGCGCGCGCGCGGGCGCGAGGAGACGATGATCCTGGGATCGGATTCGCTGCGGCCGATGATCAAGGCGCTGGTGCCCGATGCCGAGATCGTCGGCCGGCCGCGCTTCTCGACGCTCAGCTATGGCGGGGCGAAGAAGCTGTCGCGCCTGCCGCGCCGCTCCGCGATCGTCGCCTTCTCCGCCGAGGAAGTCTATGCCGTGGCCGAGGCGCTGCGCCGGCTGCGCGGCGGCGCTGCGGTGGTGATGGGCGCGCTGTCGCCGCGCACGCGCAACGCCCAGGTCGCGATGTTCCAGGCGGGCGAGGTCGATTATCTGGTCGCGACCGATGCGATCGGCATGGGGCTGAACATGGACGTCGCCCATGTCGCCTTCGCCTCGCTCCACAAGTTCGACGGTCGCCGCCAGCGTCGGCTGACGGTGGCCGAAATGGCACAGATCGCCGGTCGCGCGGGACGGCACCAGCGCGACGGCAGCTTCGGCGCGCTGCACGAACAGGGGCCGGAATCGTTCACCCCCGAGGAGATCCTGGCGATCGAGGGACACCGGGTGCCGCCGCTCGAGAAGCTGTACTGGCGCGACGGCGAGCCCGACCTGTCGACGCTCGAGGCGCTGATCGGCAGCCTGGAGCGCAAGCCCGACCTGCCGGTGCTGCGCGCCGCGCCCGAGGCGGTCGACCTGGCGGTGCTCAAGCGGCTGGCGAGCGAGCGCTGGGTGCGCGACCGGGTCCGGTCGCCGCGCATGGTCGCGCGGCTCTGGGCCGCGTGCGGCCTGCCCGATTTCCGCAAGCTTGGCGCCGACCCGCATGCGCGCTTCGTCGGGCGCGTGTTCGGCCATCTGAGCGAAGGCAATGGCCATCTGCCGCACCAGTGGTTCGCCGACGAGATCGCGCGGCTCGACAATATGGCCGGCGATGTCGAGACGATCGCGGGTCGGATCGCCGCGATCCGGAGCTGGGCCTATATCGCGCACCGCGCCGACTGGCTGGAGAACCCGGTCCACTGGGCCGAGCGGACCGGCGCGATCGAGGAGAAATTGTCCGACGCGCTGCACGCCAGCCTGACCCAGCGCTTCGTCGACAAGCGGACCACGGTGCTGCTGCGCCAGATCGGCGCCGATGCGTCGAACCTGCCGGTGACGATCGGACCCGAAGGCGAGGTGACGGTCGAGGAGCATAGCCTGGGCACGCTGGAGGGGTTCCGCTTCAGCGTCGACCCGTCGGCCCGCGCCGCCGACAAGCGCATGCTGCTGGCGGCGGCGGAGAAAAGGCTGGCGGGGGAGTATCGCAAGCGCGGCGCGGCGCTGATTGCGGCGCCGGACGCGGACCTGTCGCTCGGCGATTCGCTGGAGCTGCTGTGGGGCGGATCGATCGTCGCGCGGATCCAGCCCGGCGCGACGCTCACCCGGCCGAAGATCGCGCTCGACCGGGCGCTCGACGTGCTCGACGCATCGGCGCGTCAGGCGGTGCAGGTGCGGCTCGATCGCTGGTTCGCCGACCGGCTGATGCGCCACCTGCCGGTGCTGGCGAAGCTGGATGCGGCGACGCGTGATCCGGCGGCGGGGGCGCCGCTGCGCGCCATTGCCGGCGTCCTGATCGAAGCGGGCGGGCTGTTGCCGCGACGCGCGGCGGGCCCGATGGTCGAGGCGCTCGATCCCGCCGCCCGGCATGCACTGCGCGTCATGGGGGTGACGATCGGCACGCTCGACCTGTTCGCGACCGGGTTGCTGAAGCCCGCAGCGGCGCAGTGGCGGCGGATGCTGATGGGGCTCGGCGAAGGTCCGAGGCCCGGGGCGACGGTGCTGCCGCGGACGGCGCCCGGCGCCAGCCTCGATCACGGCTATCGCCCGCTCGGCGCCCAGGCGGTTCGGGTCGATCTGGTCGAGCGGATCGCCCGCGCCGCGCATGACGCGCGCAAGGGTCGCAAGCCGTTCGCGCCCGATCCGGCACTGGCGACCTCGATGGGGGTCCAGCCCGAGACGCTGTCGCGGCTGATGGCGCAGCTCGGCTTTCGCAGCGCGCGGGTGGCCGAAGGACAGCCGCCGCGCTGGATCTGGCAGGGACTGGTTCCGCAGGCGAAGCCCAAGGCGCCGCCGCGCGACAATGCCTTCGCCGCGCTGGCCGATCTGGAATTCGGCAAATGAGCGACGCGATGCGGCTCGACCGCTTCCTGTGGTGGTCGCGCATCTCGGCGTCGCGCAATTATGCCCAGTCGCTGGCCGAGAGCGGGCATTTTCGCGTCAACGGTCGCCGGATCGAGCGTGCCCATGTCCCGGTGCGGGTGGGCGACGTGCTTGCCTTCCTGACCCACCAGGGACGCGTCCAGATCGTGCGGGTCGAAGCGCTGCCCACCCGGCGCGGCCCCCCGGCCGAAGGCCGCGCCTGCTACCAGGAACTGGTCACCGGCGGGCAGGCGACAGCGGCGGGCGGTAAAGCTGAGAACGGCTCGCATGAAGGTCCAATTGATTGACGCGCCCCGGACGCGGGCATAGCAGGGGCCGTTCGAACACCTGCCTGGTTGAATAGGGGCCGATTTCCATGACCTACGTCGTCACCGATGCCTGCATCCGCTGCAAGTATATGGACTGCGTCGAGGTGTGTCCGGTCGACTGTTTCTACGAGGGCGAGAATATGCTCGTCATCAACCCCAGCGAGTGCATCGACTGCGGCGTGTGCGAACCCGAATGTCCGGCCGAGGCGATCCTGCCCGACACCGAGAACGGGCTCGAGAAGTGGCTGGAGCTCAACCGGGTCTATTCGGAAAGCTGGCCCAACATCACCCAGAAGACCGACGTGCCTGCCGATGCCGACGAGATGAAGGGCGTCGAGGGCAAGTTCGAGAAATTCTTCTCGGCAGAGCCCGGCACCGGCGGCTGAGATCGCGGGCAATCGGTTGCGTTGCCCGCCCCGAAATGACCCGGTTTGTTACGCACATGCGCAGATTTCTGCGCGTGTTAGCGCCGTAACGCTGGTAATTTTATTGCAAACGTGTTAAATCCAACGCTGACGGAGGCCGTTGAAGCCTTCGCCCGGAGTACGCACAGATCATGCCCCGATTCGCATCCCGTCCGCGCGCCGCGCGCCTGGGTTCTTCCTGGCTCTATCGGGGCTGTTAATTCACGGAAAGGCTGTACGCAATATGGCTGCCAAGGCGCTGTCCTTCGATGTCGGCGATTATGTCGTTTACCCCAAGCACGGCGTGGGCCGTGTGATCGAGCTCCAGAAGCAGGAAATCGCGGGCATGCAGCTCGAGCTGTATGTCCTGCGGTTCGAAAAGGAGAAGATGACGCTCCGCGTTCCGACCAACAAGGCCGAGAGCGTGGGCATGCGCAAGCTGTCCAGCGACAAGACCCTGCGCGAGGCGCTGGAAACGCTGAAGGGAAAGCCCAAGGTCAAGCGCACCATGTGGTCGCGCCGCGCCCAGGAATATGAAGCGAAGATCAATTCGGGCGACCTGGTGTCGATCGCCGAAGTGGTCCGCGACCTGTTCCGCGCCGACGACCAGCCGGAGCAGAGCTATTCCGAGCGCCAGATCTTCGAGGCCGCCGCAAGCCGCCTCGCCCGCGAACTGGCCGCGATGGAAGAGACCGACGAGCCGGCTGCGCTCGAGAAGCTGCTCGACATCCTGCGCAAGGCCGCGGCGATCCACAACAAGGACAAGGTCCCGGCCTGACGCCGGACCCGGTCCGAGGGATCGAGTCGAAACAGGCGGCGGCGGGGAAACCCGCCGCCCCCTTTTCTTTGTCGGACGACGGGTGTATTATATTAGCAATACACGATGGAGATGTTTCGATGCGCACCCTGCTCCTGGCCCTGTCCGCCCTGCCGCTCTCGGCCTGTCATGCCGACGGCATCACGGGCAACGGCACAGCGGCCGATGCCGTCCCGGCGACGGGCAGCGGCACCAGCCGGACCTTTGCCGCAAGGGATTTCGCCGGCGTGACGCTCGTCGGTCCCGACGACGTGGTGGTCACGCATGGCGCCGCCTTCTCGGTCAGTGCCGAGGGCGATGCGAAATCGCTCGACCAGCTGGAGATCGCGGTGCGTGGCGGCTCGCTGACGGTCGGGCGCAAGCGCGAAGGACTGGGCTGGAGCGGGTCCACCACCGGCAAGGTGACGGTACACGTCACGCTGCCGAAGCTGACCAGCGTCAGCCTGACCGGCGCCGGCGACCTGACCGTCGACCGGGGCGAAGGCGATTTCGATGCCAAACTCACCGGCGCGGGCAACATCCGGATCGGCACGCTGGCGGCGGGATCGGCCGGGTTCGACCTGACCGGCCCGGGCGACATCACGGTGTCGGGCACGGCCGACCGGATCCAGGTCGACATCAACGGCCCGGGCGATTTCGACGGCCGCGGCCTGACCGTGAACGGCGCGAAGATCGGCATTGTCGGGCCGGGCAACGTCCATGCCGCGGTCAAGGGCGACGCCGATGTATCGATCACGGGTCCGGGCGATGCCGTGCTGACGGGCGGCGCGAAATGCCGGGTCAGCGGGATGGGCCCCGGCGAAGCGCGCTGCAGCTGATGCCGCTTGCCTGAGCATCGGTGCGGTGCGACGCTGATGCGATGTACCGGCTCGCCCCCCTGCTGCTGCTCGGCCTGACCGCATCCGCCGCGCCGGTTGCGCAGGACCGGACCTTCCTGGTTTCCGGATTCGACCGGCTTCGCGTCGACGGGCCGTTCCAGGTCGAACTCGTCGTGGGGCCGACCCGCGCGACCGCGACCGGCGACCCGCAGGCGCTGCAGCGGCTGCAGGTCCGGGTCGATGGCGGGACGCTGGTGGTCGGCGCCGGGACGGATGGCTGGGGCCGTGCGACCGGAGCGACGGTAGCGCCGCCGCGAATCACCCTGTCGACTCCGGCGCTGCGCACGGTGCTGGTCAATGGCGGCGGCCAGGTCCGCGTCGCGGCGATGAAGGGCGCGCGGATCGACCTGGGGCTCAACGGCGGCGGATCGCTTGCCGTGGCGGGGATCGACGCCGCCGACCTGGGCATCACGCTGACCGGCACGGGCACGATGACGCTGGCGGGAAGCACGCGGCAGGTTCGGGTGCGATCCAATGGCGCGGGGTCGATCGATGCGGCCGGCCTGACCGCCGGCGATGCGGTGCTGGTGTCGGAAAGCTCGGGCCGGCTGCGGATCGGCGTGCGCTACAGCGCGCAGGTCTTCGCGATGGGCCTCGGCCCGGTCGAGATCGACGGCAAGCCCGAATGCCGGATCAGCGGCAGCGGCCCGGTGCGATGCGACGGGCGGGTGACCCGGCACTGAGGCCGGGTCGCCGCACCTGCCCGGTCAGGGCTGGGTCGCGAGCAGATAGGTCTGGCGCACCGCGTCGATCGGCTTGAGCCCGTCCTCGGCCTCGTAATGCCAGAAGGTCCAGCCGTTGCACGACGGCGTCCCCTGCACGGTCGCGCCGACCTTGTGGATCGATCCCGTGGCGTCGCCGCAGCGCAGCGAGCCGTCGGCGCCGATCTCGGCCTGGAAGCGGCGCTTGGTGTCGAACAGCCGCGTGCCGGGGGCCAGATAGCCATTCTCGACCAGCGTGCCGAAGGCGACGCGCGGCGCGCCCTTCGGCGCCTGCATCGTGCGCAGCGCCGATTCGTCGAGCGGCAGCGCGGCCTCGATCCGCTCGATGGCGGCGGCGCAATAGCCCGGCTCGCGCTCGATTCCGATCCAGTGGCGGCCCAGGCGCTTGGCGACGGCGCCGGTGGTGCCGGTGCCGAAGAACGGGTCGAGCACGACGTCGCCCGGCTTGGTGCTGGCGAGCAGGACGCGGTAGAGCAGCGCCTCTGGCTTCTGCGTCGGATGGACCTTCACGCCGTCGCGCTTCAGCCGCTCCTGGCCGCCGCAGATCGGGAATTCCCAGTCCGAGCGCATCTGGAGCTCGTCGTTGAGCGTCTTCATCGTGCGATAGTTGAAGGTGTAGCGCGACTTCTCGCCCATCGACGCCCAGATCATCGTCTCGTGCGCGTTGGTGAAGCGGGTGCCCTTGAAATTGGGCATCGGGTTGGCCTTGCGCCAGACGATGTCGTTCAGGATCCAGAAGCCCAGGTCCTGCACCGTCGCGCCGACGCGGAAGATGTTGTGATAGCTGCCGATCACCCAGATCGTGCCATTGTCCTTCAGGATACGGCGCGCCTCGGCCAGCCATGCCTTGGTGAAGGCGTCATAGGCGGCGAAGGAATCGAACTTGTCCCAATCGTCGGTGACGGCATCGACATGGCTGCCGTCGGGACGGCTCAGGTCGCCGCCCAGCTGGAGATTATAGGGGGGATCGGCGAAGATCATGTCGATCGACTTGGCCGGAAGCGAGCGCATGGCCTCGATGCAGTCGCTCATCAGGATGCTGTCCAGCGGAAGCTCCGCGACGCTTTCCTGAACCGCGCTTGCCGCCTTGCGACCGCGCGTTCCGACCTTTTCCAATACGCCCATCTTAACCTTCCCCTTGCCCGGAACCCGCGGTTTCGTGCGGCGGAGCGGCATTCGTCAAGCGTGTTTTGGTTAAGCGGAAACCTGCCTAAATCCCTAGCTAGGAAGAACATTCCGGGACCGTGCCACATGTTGAGTCTGAAAGTTATCCACAGGCGCAAGGGGTGGGGGTGTGGCACGAAAGACTCACTCGCCTCGCGCCGCGATTATGCTAGTCGGGGCGGACGAGAAGGGGCGATTTGATGACGATGTTGATCCTGCCGATGCTCTTGCTGGCCGCCGCACAGGATTCGGACCGGCTGCCCGAATCTGTCCCGGCGACCGAATCGACGATCTTCTTCGGACCCTCGCGGTCGCTGAAGGCCGACGTCGCGACCGAGCATCCCGGATTGCCGGCGACGCCGGTCACCCATCGCTTCCAGTGCCTCGTCGACAGCTGGAAGGGCGAGCCGGTGTCGTGCATCCCGCTGGACGGTGCGGCCAAGCCGGCCGCGACCCGCACCGAATTCGCCAAGCGCGCCGGCGCGTGGAATGGCGGACAGGGCGCATCGGCCACGCTCCAGGCGGCCTATTCGCACGTCATGTTCACCCGGTTGCGCTCGACGGGCGAGGCGCCGGCCGATGCGACCAAGCCAAACCTGGTGCCGATGATCCTGAGCGGAACCGTGTCGGCGTCCGATTCGCCGAAGCTGCCCGCGTCCCTCGGCACGATCGCGTCGAGCGACATGGAAATGGACGACCGGCCCAGCGCGGCGCTGCTCACCGCTTATTATCCCGCCCAGGCGCTGCGCGAGAATGTCGAGATCCGGATGCGCGCCGATTGCCGCGTCCAGCCCGACCGGATGCTGCTGTGCCGCGACGCCCGCGCGGCGGAGGGCGAGGCCGAACTGAGCCCCGCGCTGCTGCATCAGTTCGCGATGTCGACCTATCAGGTGATCGGGGCGATCCGCCTCGCGCCGCTGACCAAGAAGGGCGATCCGGTGGTCGGCCGCGAGGTCGAGGTCCGCATCGCGTTCGTGGTGCCGGGCGAGTAACCGCCGCTCAGGCGCCCGGACGCCCCTCTCGTGCGAGCGGGCGGACCCGGCGGAGCAGTTCGACCAGGAATTTGCCCGGCTCCTCGATCTCGGCGAGGTGCGCCGAATCCTCGAACCAGATCAGGCCCTTGCGCGGCGCCTTCACCCGATCGAGCCACTGCGCCGCAAGCGGCGAGGGCGTGGTATGGTCATGGCGGCCGAGGAAGAAGAATATCGGGGCCTCGACGCGGGTCAGCGAGGTGAAGCTGACATCGGACAGGATCGGGAACAGCGTCCGAATGCTGTAGGCGCTGCCGTCGTTCAGCGCCTTGCGGTCGGCCGGAAGATAGTCGGGGGACATGCGCCGCGCGTCGAAGAAGAAATCGGCATTGTCGCGATAGGCAGCCAGCGCGCCGTAGCGGATCGACCATTTGCGCTCGGTCGTCATCTTGTCGATATCGAACGGGCCCGAACGGGCATAGGGCTCGAGCGCTTCGAGCTCGGCGACCGCCTCGGCATTGCCGGCGGCTCGCGCCCGGGCGAGCGTCCAGTCATAGCCGACCCGCTCATTCTCGCGGAAGTCGATCACCTGACCGGTGCCGATATAGGCGTGGATCAGGTCCGGCCGGCGCTGGAGCACGCAAAGACCCAGCGTCGATCCCCAGCTGTGTCCGAGAACGAAGATCTTCCGCTTCGCATAGCGTTTGCGCAGCAGTTCGATCACCTCGATCGCGTCGGCGCAGAACCGGTCGAAGGTCATCGTCGGGGCGATCGCCTGCGGGTCGTTGAGCGGGAACGACTTGCCCGATCCACGCTGGTCCCAATGGATCATCGTGAAATATTCCTCCCACGGGCGCTGCCACGCCCAGGCGATCGGCATTTCCGGCGCCGCCGGCCCGCCATGGAGATAGAGCAGGATCGGATTGGCACGGTCCCGGCCGCGCACGCCGATGATCTGGCGGGTACCGCCGATCCGCGCCTCGAAGCTTTCCTGCACCCCTCGGGGCGTGACGATCCGCCCGATCGCGGCCACCACCGCGCGGCCGGGCGCATGAGGATCTCCGGTCGCCGGCGGCGTGGTCTGCGCGGTCGCCGGCACCGCCGCGGCCAGTGCCGCGCCGAGCAGCGCCGCCCGGATCTTCACCCGACCTGAACCGTCATCGGCTCCAGCGCCAGCCGCGCCTGGGCGACGGGCGCGAAGCTGCGGCGATGGAGCGGGGTCGGGCCGAGGGTGCGCAGCGCCTCCTGATGGACCTTGGCGGCATAGCCCTTGTTGCTTGCCCAGCCATAGCCCGGATATTGCCGGTCATAGTCGATCATCATCATGTCGCGCCGATGCTTGGCGACGATCGAGGCGGCAGCGATAGACAGGCAGAGCGCGTCGCCGCCGATCACCCATTGCGAGCGATGGTCCCAGCGCGGGCAGCGATTGCCGTCGACCAGCACCATCTCGGGGCGAACACCCAGCGCATCGACCGCGCGGGTCATCGCCAGCATCGTCGCCCACAGGATGTTGAGTTCGTCGATCTCCTCGACCGTGGCGATGCCTACGCCCACCGTCGCGCAGTCGAGCAGCCGCGCGCACAGGTCGGCGCGCCGTGCCGCGGTCAGCTGCTTCGAATCGTTCAGCCCGTCGGGAATGCAGTCCGGATCGAGCACCACCGCCGCGGCGACCACCGGGCCGGCCAGCGGCCCGCGGCCCGCCTCGTCGACGCCCGCGACCGGGCCCGCATGGCGGCTCTCGTAGACAAAATCAGGCATCGCGAATCCGCCATGGCGGAAAGCGCCGCATCTCGCCAGCCTGATAGAGACAGACCGAATTGCCCGCCGGATCGCGCAGGCGTGCCTCGCGCCAGCCCCAGTCGCGATCGACCGGGTCCTGGTCGAAGACCAGCCCCTGCTGCTTGAGATAGGTGACCGCCGTCGACAGGTCGCCGCACTCGAAATAGACGACCGGCCGGCCGCCGATCTCGTCGGCGGCCTCGATCGAGAAGCTGGCGCCGCCCTCGGTCTCGAACCGGGCGTAGCGCGGCTTCGACCGGACGATCTGGCGCAGTCCCAGCGTGCGATAGAATTGCTCGCTGGCGGCAAGGTCGTCGGCCGGGACCGTGACCTGGTTGAGCATCGGCGACCAGCGCGTCAGGTTCAGGTCGAGACGGACCGCCTGCTGTCCCATCGGCCCGTGGCCCGAGCCCAGGCCCGGCGCCTCGCGCATCGCGATCCGCACGAACTGGCGTGCGCGCGTCACCGCCTCGACCAGCGACCAGTCCTTGGCCAGCTCGGTCGCGATGGCGCTCGACAGGGTACAGCCGGTGCCGTGGCTATTCTCGCTGTCGATCCGCGGATCGGTCCAGTCGGTTTCGGGCGGGAGCGGGCCGGCAGGCGCGAACAGGCGGTCGGTCACCTGCCGACCCTTGCCATGGCCGCCCTTGGCAAGCACCGCGCATCCGCGGCGGCTGACCAGCGAGCGGGCCGCCTCGCGCACCCGGGCGCTGTCCATCACCGACATGCCCGACAAGGCCTTCAATTCGGGCAGGTTCGGCGTGCACACGGTGCAGATGCGCATCAGCCGCTCGAACGCGGCGATCGTCGCGTCATCGGCCAGCGCCGCGCCGCTGGAGGCGACCATCACCGGATCGAACACGATCGGGATGCCGCGCAGCTCCTCCAGCTTCTCGGCGACCGCCAGTGCGGTGCGCGCCGATCCGATCATCCCGATCTTCACGGCGTCGACGCCGATGTCGCGCACGACCGAATCGATCTGCGCGATCACCATTTCGGTCGGGACCGGATGGACGCCGTCGACGCCCAGCGTGTTCTGCGCGGTGATCGCGGCGATCGCGGTCATGGCGTGACCGCCCAGCATGGTGACGGTCTTGATGTCGGCCTGGATCCCGGCGCCGCCGCCCGAATCCGACCCTGCGATGATGAGGATGCGCGGAGTCATGTCAGTGCTTGAACTTGCGCTCCGTACTGGCCGGATTGGCCGCCAGCGCCTTGCCGCTCCGGGTCGGGCGGTCGAGCAGTTCGCCGCCGCAATTGGGGCAGCGCTCGTCCACCGCATCGGCGCATTCGGCGCAGAAGGTGCATTCGAACGAGCAGATGAACGCGCCGCCGGCATTGGCGGGCAGGTCGGTGCCGCAGCGTTCGCAATCGGGCCGCATCTCGAGCATCAGGCGGCCGCCTCGCGCACCGCGTCGCAGATCCGGTCGACCAGCGTCTCGACCTGCCCGCGGTCGTCGCCTTCCGCCATCACCCGGATCACCGGCTCGGTCCCGGAGGGACGGATGACCAGACGGCCGCGACCGTCGAGTTCGCGCTCCGCGGCGGCGATCACGTCCTGGACCCGCGCATCGTCGAGCGGCCTGCCGCCCTTGAACCGGACATTCTTCAGCAGCTGCGGCAGCGGATCGAATCGGTGCAGCACCTCGCTGGCCGGTGCGCCGGCGCGTTTGATCTCGGCCAGCACCTGGAGCGCGGCGACAAGGCCGTCGCCCGTCGTCGCATAGTCGGACAGAATGATGTGCCCCGACTGTTCGCCGCCGACATTATAGCCGGAGCCGCGCATCTCCTCGAGCACATGGCGGTCGCCGACCTTGGTCCGCACCATCCCCAGGCCCTGCGACGTCAGGTGCCGCTCCAGCCCGAGATTGGACATGACCGTCGCGACGAGCCCGCCGCCGCGCAGCCTGCCCTGGCGGGCCCAGCCCCCGGCGATCAGCGCCATCAGCTGGTCGCCGTCGATCACCTGGCCATTCTCGTCGACCACGATCAGCCGATCGGCATCGCCGTCCAGTGCGATGCCGATCGCGGCGCCGGTGCCGACCACGGTCTCGCGCAGCGTGTCGGGGGCGGTCGATCCAACGCCGGCATTGATGTTCTTGCCATTGGGGGTGACCCCGATCGCGACGACCTCCGCCCCCAGTTCCCACAGCGCAGAGGGGGCGACCTGATAGGCGGCGCCATTGGCGCAATCGATCACGATCTTCAGCCCGTCGAGGCGCAGGTCGTCGGGGAAGGTCGACTTGGCGAAGTGGATATAGCGTCCGCGCGCATCCTCGACCCGGCGTGCCCGGCCGATATTCTCCGACGCGGCAAGCGTCACCTCGCCGTCGATCAGCGTCTCGATCGCAAGCTCGTCCTCGTCCGACAGCTTGTAGCCGTCGGGGCCGAACAGCTTGATGCCGTTGTCGGCGTACGGATTGTGGCTCGCCGAGATCATCACGCCCAGATCGGCGCGCATCGACTTGGTCAGCATCGCCACCGCCGGGGTCGGCATCGGGCCGACCAGGACGACGTCCATGCCGACGCTGGTGAAGCCGGCGACCATCGCATTTTCGAGCATATAGCCCGACAGGCGCGTATCCTTGCCGATCACCACGCGGTGCTTGTGATCGCCGCGGACGAAATGGGCGCCGGCGGCCATGCCGACCTTCATCGCCATCGCTGCCGTCATCGGCGCCATGTTGGTGGCACCGCGGATTCCGTCGGTACCGAAGTATTTTCTTGCCATGTTCAGCCTCTCGCGGCCTTGTTCGTTGTTCGCGCGGCCGTGATAGCGCGGCGAATCAAGAAGGGCGAGCATGTCGCAACCTACCCGAATTCTTCTCGCCCTGATCGGGGGCCTGCTCATCGGCGTCATCGCCGCGGGCCAGGCGCCGCAAGGGGCACTCCAGGCGGCGGACTGGGTGCAGCCGATCGGGACGATCTGGCTGCACGCGCTTCAGATGACCATCGTCCCGCTGGTCGTGTCGCTGCTGGTGACCGGTATCGCCGCCACCGCCGAAAAGGCGCGGGCGAGCAAGCTGGCGACGCGCGCCTTCATCACCTTCATCGTGCTGCTGTGGTGCTCGTCGGCGCTGGGCGGCATCCTGACGCTGACCTTTCTCGACGCCTTTCCGCTGGCCGGGGATTCGGCCGTCGCCCTGCGCGGCGCGCTGGCGCACACCGCGCCGGAGATCGGGACGGTGCCCCAGTTCGTCGACTTCATCATCGGCATGGTCCCGTCCAATCCGCTGACCGCGGCGGCGAACGACGCCTTCCTGCCGCTGGTGGTCTTCACCACGGTCTTCGCCTTCGCGATCACCCGGCTGCCCGCCGAGGAGCGCGGCGTGCTGACCCGCTTCTTCCAGGCGGTGGCGAACGCGATGCTGATCGTGATCAACTGGGTCCTGTGGCTGGGCCCGATCGGCGTCGGCGCGCTTGCCTATGTCGTCGGCGCGCGCGCCGGCACCTCGGCCTTCGGTGCGCTGCTCCATTATGTCGCGATCATCTCGTCGGTCGGAATCGTCCTGTGGCTGCTGGCGGTGCCGTTCGCGGTGATCGCCGGCCGGGTCTCGCCGCTGCGTTATATCCGCGCCGTGGCCCCGTCACAGGCCGTCGCCTTCTCGACCCAGTCCTCACTGGCAAGCCTGCCGGCGATGCTCAAGGCGACCGAGCGGCTCGACGTGCCGGTGGTCCAGGCGGGCGTGATGCTGCCGATCGCGGTGGCGATCTTCCGCTGGACCGGCCCGGCGATGAACTTCGCGGTGGCGATCTACGTTGCCCACTGGTTCGGAATCCCGCTGGGGCCGAGCCAGCTCGCCGCCGGCTGGGCGGCGGCTGCGATCACGACCATGGGGGCGGTCGGCCTGCCCGGCACGATCAGCTTCGTCAGCTCGATCGCGCCGATCGCGATCGCCATGGGCGTACCGATCGCCCCCCTCGGCCTGCTGGTCGCGGTCGAGACGATTCCCGACATCTTCCGCACCGTCGGCAATGTCGCGATGGACGTCGGCACCACCCGCGCGATCAGCCGTGCCGCCGGCGGCACCGACGAGGATGCCGATACCGAAGCCGACCAGTTGCTGCGGGAGGAATAGCCGCCGGCGCGCGCCGGCGGCTGCCCGCCTACTTCATCAGGACCAGTTCTTCGGCCATGCTCGGGTGGAGCGCGACCGTCTGGTCGAAATCGGCCTTGGTCAGCCCCGCCTTCACCGCGACCGCGGCCGCCTGCAGGATCTCCGGCGCGTCCGGGCCGATCATGTGCAGGCCCAGCACCTTGCCGGTATTGGCGTCGCAGACCATCTTGTAGAGCGCCCGCTCGTTGCGGTTGGCCAGCACGTTCTTCATCGGGCGGAAGTCGGAGGTATAGACCTTCACCGCACCGAATTTGTTCTTCGCCTGCCCCTCGGTCAGCCCGACCCCTGCCATCGGCGGATGGCTGAACACCGCGGCGGGGATGGTCTCGTAATCGACCTGGTGCGGCTTGTTGCCGAAGATCGTGTCGGCGAATGCCTGGCCCTCGCGGATCGCGACCGGGGTCAGCTGGACCCGGTTGGTCACGTCGCCCACCGCGAAGATGCTGTCGATGCTCGACCGGTTGTCGGCATCGACCTTCACCGCCCCGATCACGTCCAGCTCGACGCCGACCGCCTCCAGGCCCAGGCCCTCGGTATTGGGCGCGCGGCCGGTGGCGAAGATGACGCAGTCGACCTCGACCGGCTCGTGGTTGCTCATGCTGACCTTCAGGCCGGTCTCGGTCTGCTCGATCCCCTCGAACGAGGCGTTGAAACGGAACTCGATCCCCTTGGCGATCGAAATCTGGAGCAGCCGGTCGCGGATCGATTCGTCATAGCCGCGCAGGATCTGGTCGCTGCGGTTGATCAGCGTCACCTTGCTGCCGAATTCGTTGAAGATGCCGGCGAACTCGTTGGCGATATAGCCGGCGCCGGCGATCAGCACCCGCTTGGGCAGCGTCTCGAGGTGGAACACCTCGTTCGACGTGATGCCCAGGTCGTTGCCCGGGCAGTCCGGAATCTGCGGCCGCGCGCCGGTGGCGATCAGGATATGTTTCGCGGTGACGGTGCGCCCGCTGGCCAGCCGCACCTCATGCGGGCCGGTGACGGTCGCGCGCTCGTTGAAGATCTCGACCTTGTTGTTCTCGAGCGTCTGTTGATACAGCCCGTTCAGCCGATCGACCTCGCCCAGCACATTGTCGCGCAGCATCGGCCAGTCGAACCCGCATTCGGGCACGTCCCAGCCGAAGCGGCGGGCATCCTTCAGATCCTCGGCGAAATGCGCGCCATAGATCAGCAGCTTCTTGGGCACGCAGCCGCGAATGACGCAGGTCCCGCCGACGCGATATTCCTCGGCGACCGCAACCCGCGCGCCATAGGCGGCCGACACGCGCGATGCCCGGACCCCGCCTGATCCCGCACCGATGACGAACAGGTCATAGTCATAGTCAGCCATCGAAATCCGCTCCAGCAAGGGGGCATCGCCCGCCCCGCCATGTGGTGGCGGGCGCGGGCGAATGCGAGGGGTTCAGCGCTTGCGCACGAACTCGGCGCGCAGGACCAGGCCCTTGATGCCGTCGAACTTGCAGTCGATCTCCTGCGCGTCGCCGGTCAGGCGGATCGACTTGATCAGCGTGCCGCGCTTCAGCGTCTGGCCCGCGCCCTTGACCGTCAGGTCCTTGATCAGCGTGACCTGATCGCCGTCCTGCAGCAGGTTGCCGACCGAATCGCGCACCTCGACCTGGTCCGCCGCGGCCGCCTTGTCGGCGGCCTCGGCGGCGCTGATCCATTCGCCGGTCGCCTCGTCATAGACGTAGCTGTCGTCGCCGCCGGACATCAGCCGAACGCCCGGCGGATGAGGTCGGTGGTCGAGGCATCGAAATCCTGGCCGCCGCGATCGGCCGCCTTGGCCATTTCCTTGCCCAGCTCGACACCGAACTGGTCGAAGGGGTTGATGCCGGTCATCACCGCATTCACGAAGGTGCGCGCCTCGTAAAAGGCGATCAGCGCGCCCAGGGTACGCGGATCGACCCGGTCGAGCAGCAGCGTGGTCGAGGGGCGGTCGCCCGGATAGGCGCGCGCCGCATCGTCATTGGCGCGGCCGGCCATCAGCGCGGCGCCCTGGGCGAAGGCGTTGAGCAGCAGCTGGCGATGATGATCGGGATCGAGCGCATCGCCCGATTCGATCGACGCGACGAATTCGACCGGAACGAGGTGCGTGCCCTGGTGCAGCAGCTGGAACACCGCATGCTGCGCATCGGTGCCCACGCCGCCCCAGGTGATCGGCGAGGTCGGCCACGCGACCGGCTGGCCGTCGGCGGTGACGCGCTTGCCGTTCGATTCCATCTCCAGCTGCTGGAGATAGGAGGGCAGCAGCGCGAGCCGCTGGTCATAGGCGAAGACGGCCCGCGTCTCGCACCCGCGGACCTGGGTGTAATAGAGGTCGGCGAACGCGGCGAGCACCGGCGCATTGGCGGCCAGCGGGGTGAAACGGAAATGGCGGTCCATCTCCGCCGCGCCTTCCAGCAATTCCTCGAACGCATCCCAGCCCAGCGCCAGCGCCGCGGGGAAGCCGATCGAAGACCATAGCGAATAGCGGCCACCGACGCTTTCGGCGAAGGGGAGCACGCGGGTCTCGTCGACGCCCCATTCGACCGCCTTGTCGGGTGCCGCGGTCAGTGCGACCACCCGGCCATAGGGATCCTCGACCCCGCCCTCGACCAGCCAGTCGAGCGCGCTGCGGGCATTCAGCAGCGTCTCGGTCGTGGTGAAGGTCTTCGACGCGATCGCCACGATCGTCGCCTGCGGATCGAAGCGGTCGAACGCATCCTCCAGCGCGACGCCGTCGACGTTCGACACGATCGCGACGTCATAGCGGTTCATGTCGCGGCCGAGCGAATCGACCAGCAGGTCGGGGCCCAGCGCCGATCCGCCGATGCCGATGTGCAGGATGTGGCGAACCGGACCCAGCGCCTCCGCCTCGATCGCGTCGATCAGCGCGCGCATCCGCGCCTGGAACATGCGGGCCTGCGCCACGCTCTCCGGCGCGCCTTCGCCGCGTTCCGCGCCATGTTCCGCCGCGCGGCCCTCGGTCACGTTGACCGCCTCGCCGGCGTACAGCGCGTCGCGCTTGCGGCCCAGCTCCATCGTCTCGGCGATCCGCGCGAAGCCGGCGACGGCCTCCGCGGTCAGGTGGGTCTTGGACCAGTCGAAATGGATGCCGGCGACATCGCCGCTGAGCCCGGTCAGTCGATCCCCGTCCTCGGCGAACAGGGTGGTCAGCGTCTTGGGTTCCAGAGATCGGACTTCGGACCAGTCGGGCAGCGCCATGATTGAGACTCCTTGGGTTTGCGGGCTCTATCGTCCCGTAAAGCGCGCGCCACAAGGATTGATCCGCTTGACGCCATCCCTCGCCCCTAGCAGAGCATGTCGCATGACCCAGGGCTATACCGTCGACCCGCTCGCGCCTGCCAAGCCGGAGTCCGAATGGCGCGATCTCGCCAGCTTCCTGCTGAAGCTCGCGATCGTCGTCTTCATCATCCGCAGCTTCATCTTCTCGCCGTTCAGCATCCCGTCGGAATCGATGATGCCGCGGCTGCTGATCGGCGACTATCTGTTCATCACCAAGTGGAACTATGGCTATTCGAAGCACTCGCTTCCGTTCAGCCTGCCGCTGATCCCGGGCCGGGTATTTCCGGCTCTGCCGGAACGTGGGGACGTGGTCGTCTTCAAGGCGCCTCCGACAAACAATATCGACTTTATCAAGCGGGTGATCGGCCTGCCTGGCGATACGATTCAGATGAAAGGTGGCCAGTTGATCCTAAACGGCCAGGCGATCCCGAAGCAGAAAATCGCCGACTTCGTCGTGCCCATCTCGCCCAATTATCGCGCAGTGGCTTCTTCCGAAGATCAGAAAGCCAATTGCAGGCCCCAGTTTCTTCGGACCGCGGGCAATGGTAGTCAGGTCTGCCAGATGCCGCGCTTCCGCGAGACGCTACCCAATGGCAAAAGCTATGACGTGCTCGACCTGGGCACTTTCGCCCAGGACGATACCGACGTCTTCACCGTGCCCGCTGGCCATGCCTTCCTGATGGGCGACAATCGAGACAACTCGATGGACAGCCGCTTTTCTACCAACGAGGAGGGCATCGGCTATGTCCCGCTGGAGAATATCCAGGGCAAGGCGGTGGTCAGCTTCTGGTCGACCGACGGCAGCGCCAACTGGTTCCTGCCCTGGACCTGGTTCTCGGCCGCGCGATGGGAGCGGCTCGGGGAGGGATTTTGAAGCCTGATCTGGCGGGCTGGCTGCGCACGACGTTCGACCGCGCGCCCACGGACCAGGGGCCGTTCGACCGCGCACTGACCCATGGCAGCCAGGCGGCCGCCAATTACGAACGGCTGGAGTTTCTCGGCGACCGGGTGCTCGGCCTGGTCGTCGCCGAATGGCTGTTCGAACGCTTTCCCGCCGAGCCCGAAGGGGCTCTATCGCGGCGGCTGAACGCACTGGTGACGGGCGCGGTATGCGCACAGGTCGCCCGCGATCTGGGGGTCGTCCCGTTCCTGCGCCTGGGCAAGCAGGCGCGCGACGACGGCGCGCATGACAGCGACAATGTCCTTGGCGACGTGATGGAGGCGCTGATCGGCGCCTTCTACCTCGACGCCGGACTCGACGCGGTGCGCGGCTTCATCCGCAAGGCCTGGGCCGAGAAGATCGAGGCGCATGCCCAGGCGCCCAAGCATCCCAAGTCGGCGCTGCAGGAATGGGCCGCAGCCCATAACCGCCGCCCCCCCGAATATGAGGTGATCGACCGCTCGGGCCCGAACCACGCGCCCCGCTTCACCGTGAAGGTCGTGATCGGCAAGCTGGCAGACGCCACCGCCGAAGGGACGAGCAAGCAGGAAGCGGAGACTGCCGCCGCGGCGGCATTGTTGGAGAAACTGGGGAATTGAGCGCCGAGAGGCGTTCGGCCCGCTACGGGCGAAGGGCGCCGGCGAGCGGAAGATGAAGGTCCTGCGGTATATCAGCGCCGCTGGGCTCAGCCGGTGGCAAGAACAGAACATTCGAGGGATGAAGCCATGACTCATTCCCACCTCGTTCGCCCTGCGCCCGTCGAAGGGCGCTGCGCAGCGCCAGCCTCATGAGCTTCTGGGCCTATATCCTCCTCTGCGCCGACGGCAGCTTCTATACCGGCCACACCGATCGCCTGGAGGCACGCATCGCCCAGCATCAGGCTGGAGAGGTCGAAGGCTATACGCAAAAGCGCCGGCCCATCCGCCTCGTCTGGTGTCAGGAATTCCCGACCCGCCTGGAAGCCCTCGAAGCCGAGCGCCGGATCAAGGGCTGGAGCCGCGCAAAGAAGGAGGCCCTGATCGCCGGGGATTATGAGCGGCTGTCGATCCTCGCGAGGAATCGCCAGGCCGAGAACCGCCCTTCGACAAGCTCAGGGCGAACGGAAAAATAGGTATCTGCCGCTCCCACCTCGTTCGCCCTGAGCCCGTCGAAGGGCGCTGCGAAACGTCCGCTGCCTAACGCCCCTGCGATCGCCAGCGCTTGATCGTCCGCTCGAGGATCCCGTCCTCTCCGCCCGTTTCCCGCCACAGCTCGGAGAATAGCGGATCGGCCGACGCCGGGCGCTTGATCTCGTCGAGCGGGTCGAACACCAGCCGGGTCGGGGTGGCGACGCCCTCGCCCACCGCGATGCACTCGCGATTGCGCAGCGCCGGGATCGAATCGAGGAAGCCGCGCGCGCCCTCGGGTATCGCCGCCTTGACGAAGGCCTGGTCGCGCTCGTTGTTCAGGCGCATCGACAGGATCGTGCCGCATTGCGACAGCACGCCCTCGGCCAAGTCGGACGGCCGCTGGGTGATCAGGCCCAGCGAGACGCCATATTTGCGGCCCTCCTTGGCGATCCGGCTGAGGATGCGGCCGACCGAGGATCCGTCGGCGTTGCGTTCGCTGGGGACATAGCGGTGCGCTTCCTCGCACACGAGCAGCACTGGTCGCCTGGGCTCGTTGCGCGACCAGATGGCGAAGTCGAAGACCATCCGGCTCAGCACCGCGACCACGACCGAGGTGATTTCGCTCGGCACGCCTGAGACGTCGATGATCGAGATCGGCTTGCCGTCACCGGGCAGGCGGAAGATCCGCGCCATGAAGCTGGCCATCGTGTCGGCGACCAGCATGCCGGAGAACATGAAGGCGAATCGCGGATCGCCCTTGATCTCTTCGATCTTCGACCGGATCCGCAGATAGGGCGCGGTGTCGGTCGCCTTGTCCATCTTGCCCATTTCGAGCTGGAGGATCGCGGTCAGATCCGACAGCAGATAGGGGACCGGCGCATCGACGGTCAGCTTGCCGATCTCCTGCGCCAGCCGGTTCTTGCCCTTGGCCAGCAACAGGCACTTGCCGAGGATGTCGGCATCGACCTGCCGCGCCGAGCCCTCGGTCGTCAGGAACACTTCGCAATGCTCCTCGAAGTTCATCAGCCAATAGGGCATCTGCAGGTTCGACACGTCGAACAGCGCACCATTGGTCTTGAACGCCGCCGAATATTCGCCGTGCGGGTCGATCATGACGATATGGCCCTGCGGTGCCAGCTCGCAGATCCGATGGAGGATCAGCGCAGCCGCGGTCGACTTGCCGGTACCGGTCGAGCCGAGCAGCGCGAAATGCTTGCCCAGCATCGCATCGACATACAGCGCCGCGCGGATGTCACGGGTCGGATAGACGGTGCCGATCTGGATATGGGCCCTGTCCTCGGCGGCATAGATCTGCTTGAGGTCGGCGGTAGAGATCGGGAAGACCTCGCAGCCCGGCGTCGGATAGCGGGTGACGCCGCGACGGAAGCGATAGAGCTTGCCGGTCAGCCGCTCCTCGTCGCCTTCGCCCAGGAAATCGACCTGCGCCGCGATCCGGTCCTGGCCGGCCAGCTTCATCGACCGGACATTGGCGATCAGCCAGGTCGATCCGACGCGCATCTTGATCTGGCTGCCGACCTGCCCGGCATTGGCCAGCGCCGCATCGGGCGATCCGGCATGCGACTCGAGCGCGGCCGCGTCGAACACGACCTGGCTCGACGATCCGGCAATCTCGACCACCGCACCGATCGACCGCAGCGCGGCCAGGCCCATCGGCGCCCCATGCGCGACCGGGACCGCTTCCTGAACGCCGTGTGCGCCGAACTGACCTTCCATACCCGCTCCCGCAAATCGCGGGCCCTTGTGGGCGCCAAGCGGTAAACAATGCGTATCGGCCCGGCTCAGAAGCGCCGCCAGATCGCCCCCGCGCCCCAGCCGAGCAGGACCGACAGCGCGACCACGACCAGGCCATAGACCAGGGAATAATGCTCGGCCGACCGCGCGACGAATCGCTCGAACCCCGACTTGCGGATCTCGATCGGGCGAACCGCGGCCGCCAGCACCCGGCCGTCGCGGATCAGGAAAGTCTCGGCGGTATAGCGGCCGACCGGCACGCGCGCCGGGATGTTCAGCCGCGCGCGGTACAGCACGCCGTCGGTGATCTCGACCGCGCTTGGCGCCTCGTAGTAAAGGCCGCCCCGCTTCCTCAGGTCGACCAGCCCGGTATCGAACCGCCGCTGGATGTCCGGCGCCGCGCCCGATGCCGGCGACAGCTGGAGATTGTCGATGCCCAGTTCATAGATGTCGCGGGTCCGCTGATCGACCAGCTTGCCGATCGGCCGCGACGAGGCGATCGCATAGAAGCTGGGCGCGGAGCGATAGCGCATGCGATCGGCATTGACCCAGATGCCCGCGACCTTCTCCTTCTCGCGCACCAGCACCGATTGCGTCGGCCCCTTCACCACCACCACGATCTCGGGCGGCGTGCTGCCCGCCGCCGGGCGGCGGCCGTCGGGATAGACGATCGCACCGAACAACAGCAGGTCGGCCCCGGTGAAGGAATACGCGATGCGGATGTCGCGCTGCGACACGTCGGGCACCAGTGTCGGCTTGGGCGCCGCCTGCCCCAGCAGCACCGGCGCCAGCAGGGCGAGCAGCCAGGTGCGCCTCACATCAATTCCACCGAATAGATTTCGTCGGGCCGCCAGGCGAGGCCGAGCAGCATCCGCACCGCAACCATCAGCACGATGATCGCCAGCGCCAGGCGAAGATATTCGGGCCGCGTCTTCATCGCGAAGCGCGCGCCGAGCTGCGCACCCACCACCGAGCCGACCAGCAGCAGCGCGGCCAGCACGATATCGACCGCCTTGGTCGTGGTGGCGTGGACCATCGTCGCCCAGGCAGTGACGAACAGGATCTGGAACAGCGAGGTGCCGACCACGACCTGCGTCCCCATGCCGAGCAGATAGAGCATCGCCGGCACCAGTATGAACCCGCCGCCGACGCCCAGCAGCATCGTCAGGATGCCGGTCGCGAAGCCGAGCAGCAGCGGCGCGAGCGGCGAGATATAGAGGCCCGAGCGGTAGAAGCGCCAGCGCAGCGGCAGCATCGCCACCAGCGGATGGTGGCGCCGCTTGCGCGCGCGGATCGTCACCCCGGCGGCGCGTGCGCGCAGCGCCTGGACCGTCTCGACCAGCATCAGCCCGCCGATCGACCCGAGCATCAGCACGTACAGGACGGCGATCACCGCATCGATCGCGCCGCGCGCCTGCAGCCATGCGAACAGCCAGGCACCGGCAAAGCTGCCCAGCATGCCGCCCACCACCATCACCACGCCCATATGCACGTCGACGCCGCCACGCCGCAGATGCGCGAACACACCCGACACGCTGGCGCCGGTCACCTGGCTGGCGGCGGAGGCGGCGGCCACCGTGGGCGGGATGCCGTAGAAGATCAGCAGCGGCGTGGTCAGGAACCCGCCGCCCACGCCGAACATGCCCGACAACAGCCCCACGCCCAGCCCGAGCGCGACGATCACCAGCGCGTTGACCGACAGGTTGGCAATGGGAAGATAGAGATCCACCGCGCGGCGATACCCTGCCTTGCCGGACAGAAAAAGGCGGCGGAGCCAGAAATCCGCGTGCCGCTCCGTCCGTCGCACGCCAAACCCATGATATGTTGCAGGCCACTCACCTAAGGGATATCCCGTAGCCTCTACCGGCGTGACCGATCGTCCGGAGGTGCTGCCATTGTCATCTTGGGCGAACCCTCGAGGCTGTTTGCGCGTTGAATAGGTTCGGAGGCGGTACAATCGTGCCCGCGTCCGCCAAAGGGGATGGACAGGATGAAGCTCGGTACGCGGATCGCGATCGTGGCACTCGCGCTGGCACCGATCGGTGCCTATGCCGCGTTCGGCGCCGACACGCCCCAGGTCGAGATGGCGACGCCCGGCATCGGCGACGGCGCGATCGAGCGGTTCACGGTCCGCTTCAACCAGGCGATGGTGCCGCTGGGCGATCCGCGCGCCGCCTCCCCGTTCAAGGTCGAATGCGCGATCGGCGGCGAGGGCCGCTGGGTCGACCAGCAGACCTATGTCTATGATTTCGCCAACCCGCTGCCGGGCGGCACGACCTGCAAGTTCGCGTTCGTCGACAAGTTGCGCACCCTTTCGGGCTTCGAGGTCGGGGGCCAGCGCGAGTTCACCGTCGATTCGGGCGGCCCGATCGCGCGCGCGGTCCTGCCCAGCCGCTATTCGAGCGAGATCGAGGAGGACCAGGTCTTCGTCGTCGCCGCGAACATGGGCGTCGACCGGGCTTCGGTGGCCAGCAACGCCTATTGCTCGGTCGAGGGCGTCGGCGAGAAGATCCCGGTCCAGGTGCTCGGCGACGATGTCGCGGGCAAGCTGCTGTCCGACCTCGGCACCGACCGCTGGGAGGTGCGCAGCTTCCTGGGCGATGCCGGCCTGCCGCAGACGCTTCCCGCCAAGACCGAGGAGCGCGCCAAGGCGACCCAGAGCCTGGTCGCGGTGAAGTGCGCCCGGCCGCTGCCCGCCGGACGCGACATGGCGCTGATGTGGGGCAAGGACATCCGCAGCCCGTCGGGCCGGGTCGCCGGGGCCGACCAGCGGTTCGACTTCACGGTGCGCAAGGCGTTCGAGGCGCGCTTCGAATGCTCGCGCGTCAACCCGCAGGCCGGCTGCAGCCCGGTCCAGGACGCCTGGGTGAAATTCTCCGCCCCGATCGCGGCCGACAAGGCCAAGGCGATCCGCATCCAGCTGCCCGATGGCAAACAGCTCACCCCCATCCTGAGCGACGACGACAAGAACGACGCGTTTCTCTCCCAGGTGAAGTTCAAGGCGCCGCTTCCCGCGGCGACGACCGGCAAACTGGTCCTGCCCGCCAGCGTCACCGACGAGAGCGGACGCCCGCTGGCCAATGCCCAGCGCTTCCCGCTCGACCTGCGCTTCGACGAGCCGCCGCCCCTGGTGAAGTTCGCCTCGACCTTCGGCGTTCTCGAGGCGAAGGAAGGCGGCACGCTTCCGCTGACCGTGCGCAATGTCGAGGGCCAGGTGGACACCAGCCGCCTGAGCCTGTCGGGCCAGTCGCTCAAGGTAGACAGCGACGGCGATGTCGCCCGGTGGCTGCGCACCATCGAGGATGCGGGCCGCTACAAGAGCGACACGGTCAAGCGCGGCGAAGAGACCGTCCAGATCAACCAGACCGGCGCGAAGTCGATCCTGACGGGCGTCTCGGGCGCCTCGACCTACAAGTTCGGCCTGCCGAGCGGCGGCAAGGAGTTCGAGGTCGTCGGCATCCCGCTGACCAAGCCCGGATTCTATGTCGTCGAGATCGCCAGCCCGCGCCTGGGCGAGGCGCTGCTGGGGCGAAAGGCGCCGCGCTATGTCGCGGCGGGCGCGCTGGTCACCAACATGGCGGTCCATTTCAAATGGGGTCGCGAAGGCTCGCTGGTCTGGGTCACGACGCTCGACAGCGGCGTCGGCATGGGCGGCGCCAACATCCAGATCACCGACAGCTGCACCGGACAGCTGCTGGCGCGCGGCACCACCGATGCCTCGGGCCGGCTGGGCGTGCCGGCGGGCATTCCCGAACCGGAAAGCTGGGGCGGCTGCGAGGGCAACAACTCGCATCCGCTGATGGTCTCGGCGCGCAAGGACGATGATTTCAGCTTCAGCCTGACCAGCTGGGGCGAGGGCATCCGTCCCAGCGACTTCGAACTGCCCTATGGCTACAGCGCGCCGGAGGACATGTTCCACACCGTGTTCGACCGCGCGCTGGTCCGCCAGGGCGAGACGGTCCACATGAAGCATATCGTGCGCAAGCCGGTGCTGAAGGGCTTCATTCGCGGCAAGGCGTTCAGCGGCACGCTTCGCCTGTCGCACCGCGGATCCGATACCCAGTTCGAACTGCCGCTGACGATCGACGCCAGCGGCTCGGGCGAGACCGAATGGACCGCGCCCCAGGGCGCGCCGATGGGCGAGTACGACCTGCAGGTCCTCTACAAGGACGATGCCGGCCAGGAGAAGACGATCTGGACGAACCAGTCGTTCAAGGTCGACGAATATCGCCTGCCGACGATGAAGGCGAGCGTCGACGGGCCCAAGGACGCGCTGGTGCGCCCCGCCAATGTCCCGCTCGACCTGTTCGTCGGATACCTGTCCGGCGGCGGCGCATCGAACCTGCCGGTCGAGCTGCGCGTCGGCTATTTCGACGGCAACCGCACGCCCTCTGGCTATGACGGCTACAGCTTCGGCGGCGAGGCGATGACCGAGGGGCTGCGGCCGCTGAACGGCGACGAGGATGATTATAAATCCGCCTCGACCCTGCCGCCGACCCAGACCCTGCCCGCCACGCTGAACGGCGAGGGCGCGGCGCGCACGACGGTGGACGTGCCGCAGACGCTGTCGGGCAATACCGACATGCTCGTCGAGATGGACTATCAGGACGCCAATGGCGAGATCCTGACCGCCTCGCGCCGCATCCCGATCTATGGCTCGGCAGTGCAGCTTGGCGTGAAGACCGACGGCTGGCTGATGAAGCAGGACGACCTGCGCCTGCGCTTCGTCGCGCTCGACACCTCGGGCAAGCCGATCGACAACCAGTCGATCTCAGTCGAATTGTACAGCCGCGAAGTCCTGACCGCGCGGCGGCGGCTGATCGGCGGCTTCTATGCCTATGACAATCAGGTGAAGGTGACCAAGCTGTCGGGCACCTGCTCGACCAGCACCGATTCGCTGGGGCTGGCGCAGTGCCAGCTGGATCCAGGCGTGTCGGGCGAGGTCTATGCCGTCGCCACCGCCAAGGACGCCAACGGCAATGTCGCGCGCGCGGTCACCTCGGTGTGGCTGGCGGGCGAGGATGACTGGTGGTTCGGCGGCGACAATGGCGACCGCATGGACGTCATTCCCGAAAAGCAGGAATACAAGGCGGGCGAGACCGCCAAGTTCCAGGTGCGCATGCCCTTCCGCGAGGCGACCGCGCTGGTGACGGTCGAGCGCGAGGGCGTGCTGTCCAGCTTCGTCGTCGGCCTGGCCGGCACCGATCCGGTGATCGAGGTGCCGATGCCGGGCGACTATGCGCCCGACGTCTATGTGTCGGTGATGGCGGTGCGCGGCCGCGTCGGCGGCTGGCAGACCTGGCGCGCCGATCTCGCGCGCGACTGGGGGCTGAACGTCTTCTCCAAGGACGGCGGCAAGCCGACCGCGACGGTCGACCTCGCCAAGCCCGCCTATCGCCTCGGCATCGCCAGGGTGAAGGTCGGGTGGGACAGCCACAGACTGGGCGTCGCGATCAAGGCGGACCGCGAGAAATATGCCGCGCGCGACACCGCCAATGTCGATGTCAGCGTCAAGACCCCCGACGGCAAGCCGGCGGCGAGCGCCGACGTCGCCTTCGTCGCGGTCGACGAGGCGCTGCTGCAGCTCGCGCCCAACGAAAGCTGGGACGTGCTCACCGCGATGATGGGCAGCCGCCCCTTGTCGGTACTGACCTCGACCGGCCAGATGCAGGTGGTCGGCAAGCGCCATTACGGCAAGAAAGCGGTCGAGGCCGGCGGCGGCGGGGGCGGCGACCTGTCGGGCCTGAACCGCGAGAATTTCCAGCCGGTGCTTTTGTGGAAGGGCAAGGTCGCGCTCGACGCCAATGGTCATGCCCGGGTGCAGGTGCCGCTGTCAGACGCGCTCACCAGCTTCAAACTGGTTGCAATTGCAAGTAATGGAACGTCGCAATTCGGCACTGGCGAGGCAGTGATCCGCGCTTCGCAGGACCTGTCGATCTTCTCCGGCCTGCCGCCGCTGGTGCGCACCGGCGACCGGTTCGGCGCGGTGTTCACGCTGCGCAACGGATCGTCCAAGCCGATGAAGGTGACCGCGACGGTCAAGCTCGACCCGGCGGTGGCCAACGGCAATCCGCTGACCGTCGAGATCCCGGCGGGCGGCGCGGTGCCGGTGGCGTGGAACCTGACCGCGCCGGCGAACGAGGGCAAGCTGAGCTGGACGGTCGAGGCGAAGTCGGCGGACGGCAAGTCCTCCGACCGCATCACCGTCGTCCAGGACGTGGTGCCCGCGGTTCCGGTCGAGGTGTGGGCATCCAGCTTCGGCAGGGTCGGCTCGACGCCGTTCACCATCGCTCCGCCGGCTGGCGCCCTGCCCGGTCGCGGCAGCGTCAGCATCCTGCTGGCCGATACGCTCGCGCCGCCGCTCCAGGGCGTGCGCGACTATATGGCGGCCTATCCGTACAACTGTCTCGAGCAGCGCACCTCGCGCGCGATCGCCACGGGGGATACGGGCGCCTGGACGCTGATCGCCAGCGAACTGCCCGCCTATCTCGATAATGACGGGCTGGCGCGCTACTTCACCAACAACTCGCTGTCGGGATCGGAGGCGCTGACCGCCTATCTGCTGTCGATCACCGCCGAGGCGGGGCTGCCGGTGCCGTCCGGCCCGCGCGAGAAGATGATCGAGGCGATGAAGGCCGTGCTCGACGGGCGCCTGCGCCGCGAGGATTATGGCGATGTCCGACTGCAGCGGGTCGCGGCGTTCGCCGCCCTGGCCCGCAACGGCGCGGCCACCCCGGCGATGCTCGGCCAGATCGGCATCGCGCCGGCCGAGATGCCGACCTCGACGCTGGCCGACTATGCCCAGGCGCTGCAGAAGGTGCAGGGCATCGCCAACGCTGCCGCGCTGCGCGCCGAGGCCGAGCGCGTCCTGCGCACCCGCCTGGTCTATGAAGGCACGCGGATCGACCTGAGCGACAAGGGCAGCAGCCCGTGGTGGCTGATGGCATCGGACGACGAGGCGGCGATCAAGGCGGTCGTCGCGACGCTCGGCCGTCCGGGCTGGGAAAATGAATCGGCCAAGATGATGGTCGGCGTCAGCCTGCGCCAGACGCGCGGACACTGGGACACCACCACCGCCAATGCCTGGGGCACCGTCGCCGCGCGCAAGTTCATGGCGATGTACCCGGCCGAGGCGATCGCAGGCGTCACCACCGGCACGCTGCTGAACCAGACGGTCAGCCGCAACTGGCCGCTGGCGATGCCCGAGCGCGCGTTCAGCTTCGCCCTGCCGACGACGCAGGCGCCGCTGACGCTGTCGCAGGCGGGCGGCGCCGGTCCCTGGGCCTTCGTGACGGTGAAGGCGGCGGTGCCGCTGACCCAGCCGCTCCACGCCGGCTACAAGATGACCAAGAAGGTCGAGGTCATCCAGGCGTTCAAGCCAGGCCAGCTGAGCCGCGGCGACGTGGTCAAGGTGACCATCACGGTCGATGCCACCGCCGAGCGCAACTGGGTGGTGGTCAGCGACCCCGTCCCCACCGGCGCGACGGTGATCGGCAATCTGGGCGGGCAGTCGCAGATGCTGGGCGATGCAGCCGAGGGCTCGGGCCTGTCGCCCAGCTATATCGAGCGCGGCCGTGACGCCTGGCGCGCCTATTTCGGCTGGATGCCGCGCGGCAGCGTCACCGTGTCCTATGTGATGCGGCTGAACTCATCGGGCGTGTTCAACCTGCCGGCGAGCCGGGTCGAGGCGATGTATTCGCCCGAGATCCGCTCGCAGGTGCCCAACCAGGTGATGACCGTGGCGCAGCGGTGAGCCGGTGGGAGACGGTACGACGAAGCCGACCCGCGCTGGCCCTTGAGGCCGGCGCGCGGGCGGTCCGCGGCTGGATCGACCGGCTGCTGACCGACTGGGACGAGCGCGGCTGGCGCGGGGTCCTCACCCGGCGGCGGATCGGCTGGAGTCTGGCGCTGATGCTGGTCGCCGGGCTCGCCGCGCTGGACTTCGCCACGCTGCCGCCGCCGCTGCCCGACTACGACCAGCAGCGCGCGGCCTATCGCCCGTCCGAGGCCTGGCTGTACGACCGCAACGGCGTGCTGCTCGACAGCTCGCGGGTCAATTTCCAGGTGCGCCGGCTGGGCTGGACCCCGCTCGACCAGATCTCGCCCGCCGCGCGCGAGGTGATCCTGGCCGCTGAGGATCGGCGCTTTCGCGACCATGGCGGCATCGACTGGTGGTCGCTGGGCGGATCGATCCGCGACCGGATCGAGGGCAAGCGCGCGCGCGGCGCATCGACGCTGTCGATGCAGGTCGCCGGCTATCTGTCGCCCGGCCTGGCCGCGCCGGGCCATCGCAGCAGCTGGGACAAATTGCGCCAGATGCGTGCGGCCAATGCGCTGGAGTCGCGCTGGACCAAGGACCAGATCCTCGAGGCCTATCTCAACATGGCCGGGTTCCGCGGCGAGGCGCAGGGGATCGGCGCCGCGGCGCTGGGCCTGTTCGGCAAGACACCCGGCGCGCTGACCCGCGACGACGCCCTGCTGCTGGCGGCGCTGCTCCCCGAACCCGGCGCGTCGGCGCAGAAGCTGGCCCAGCGCGCCTGCGCCCTGTCGCGCGACGCCGATTGCAGCCGCTTCCTGCCCGCCGCCATATCGATGCTGGGGCCTGCGCGCAGCCTGGCGCTCGATCCGGGGCTGGCACCGCACCTGTCGGACATGCTGCTGACGACGCCCGGCGCGCGCGTCACCACGACGCTCGACATCCGGGCCCAGCGTGCCGCGATGCTGGCGCTGCGCCGCCAGCTCCAGGGCCTGGGAGGCAGCAGGGCGCGCGACGGCGCGGTCGTGGTGGTCGACAATCGCAGCGGCGACGTGCTGGCGATGGTCGGCGGGATCGGCGGCGCCTCGACCGCGGCCGCGGTCAATGGCGCGACCGCCTATCGCCAGGCCGGATCGACACTGAAGCCGTTCCTCTATGCCCAGGCGCTCGAGCGCGGTTATCTGACCGCCGCCTCGATCCTCGACGATTCGCCGGTCCAGCTCGACACCGGCTCCGGCCTGTACGTGCCGCAGAATTACGACAAGGGGTTCAAGGGCCCGGTCTCGGCCCGGGTCGCGCTGGCCGGATCGCTCAACGTACCGGCGGTCCGCACGCTGATCCTGGTCGGGGTCGATGCGTTCAAGGACCGGCTGTTCGATACCGGCTATGCCGGGCTGGTCCAGGACGGCGACTATTACGGATTCAGCCTGGCGCTGGGATCGGCCGAAGTCACGCTGATGGAGCAGGCGGCCGCCTATCGCAGCCTGGCGCTGGGCGGGCGCTGGACCCCGCTGCGCCTCCTCAAGGGCGAGGCGATCACGAGCGAGCGCCGCACCACGACCCCGCAGGCGGCGTGGATCGTCGCCGACATGCTGTCCGATCCCAATGCGCGCGCGGCGACCTTCGGGATCGATTCGGCGCTGCGCCTGCCCTTCTGGGCAGCGGTGAAGACCGGCACGTCCAAGGCGATGCGCGACAATTGGTGCATCGGTTTCTCCGACCGGTTCACCGTGGCCGTCTGGGTGGGCAATATGGAGGGCGACCCGATGCGCGCCGTTTCCGGCACCAGCGGCGCCGCGCCGGTGTGGCGCGACGTGATGATGGCGATGCATGGCGGCACCCCCAGCCGCGAGCCGCCGACACCCGCCGGGGTCGAGAGCCGCGAGATCCGCTTCGCCGGCGGGCTGGAACAGCCGCGCCGCGAATATTTCCTGAAGGGCACCGGGGTCTCGACCGTCGCGCTGGCGCCGCCCGAATCGCGACGCCCGCGGATCGTCAGTCCAGCAGGCGGCAGCGTCTATGCGCTGGACCCGGACATTCCCGCCGACAATCAGCGGCTTGCGGTCTCGTTCTCGGGGGACATTGTCGGACACCGGCTGCTGCTCGACACGACCGATCTGGGCAGCGCGTCCGCCGGTCCGATGATCGAAGCGGTGCGCGGCAGGCACCGGCTGCGACTCGTGGATCTCTCCGGCCGGGTCGTCGACCAGATCATCTTCACGGTTCGATGAACCAAACCCGGTTTCGGGCGTTGCGCGAGTCGGTCCCTCCCCCCCTTTCGGGACCATGCGAGCGCGCGTGCGCGAACGCACAGGCCCCGGGACCCTGTATCAGGTCCCGGGGCCCATTTCGTTCGGGGTCCGCTTACCAGTAGAAGTTGCGGATCACCCGGATGACGGTGCCGCGGCGCGTGTCGACCAGCAGCAGATCGTCATAATGGCGCACCCAGCTCTGGTTGAAGCCCGGGCGGGGCAGGCGATAGCGCCACGGAT
This sequence comes from Sphingomonas rustica, assembly GCF_039652585.1. Taxonomy (NCBI): domain Bacteria; kingdom Pseudomonadati; phylum Pseudomonadota; class Alphaproteobacteria; order Sphingomonadales; family Sphingomonadaceae; genus Sphingomonas; species Sphingomonas rustica. The sequence continues at coordinate 420,573 of NZ_JBDIZK010000001.1, forward strand.
CGGCGATCCGGTAGCGCGGGTTGTAGTAGTTCACGCCGATCCGCGTACCTTCACGGAAGCTGTTGTAGCGGAACGGTGCGCGCCAGTTGCCGCGATTATAGAGGCCGCGGTTCGAGTTGCGCCAGCCGCGCCAGTCGTCATTGCCCCAGCGGCGGTCGCGGTCGCGCAGGTCCTCGCGATATTCGCGGCGCGCCTCGCGCACGTCGCGACGCTGTTCGCGAACCTGACGCGGGGTGCCGTGCCGTTCGGCGCGGCGAAGGTCGCGCTGTTCCTCGCGAATGTCCTGGCGGTCCCGGCGCAGTTCGCGATTCGACTGGGCCTGTGCCGCCGGAATCGCCACCGGCATGGCGACCGCGGCGAGAAGGGCTGCGGTGATGAACTTCTTCATTGTCCGATCTCCTGATCTGTCCGCCGGCTTCGCCCACAGGGTTCGCCGGTTGAGTCCAGATCTAGGCGCGTCAGACTGAACCGCGCGGGAACGCGGCCTTCATGCAGCAGACAGGATGCAGCGGCCGATTACTGGCCGGGTGCGCCGCCCGGGCCACCGGTGCCGGGCGCGCCGACGGTGCCGATATTGCCGAACAGGTCGCTGAAGAAGCTGCGATGGCGGCCCAGCGTCGGGGTGGTCTTGCCATAGGGATCGACCTTGGCGACCTTCTCGAGACCGCTGCGGTCGACGGCGGTGACGTTGCCGGCGGCGTCGAAGCGGACGCGCAGCGTCAGCTGGTCGGTCGGCTTGGGCTGGCTGTAGGCCATGTTCCGGTTGTCGCGAGACACATAATACCATTCGCCCTCGGCGAACTGGCTGGTCAGCGTCGGCCGGCCGAGCGTGCGCAGCACCGAGTCGCGATTGTCGACGCCCGGCTGGATCGAGTCGATCAGCTCCTTGTCGACGACATAACCGGTGTGCGACCGAAGCGGCGTGCAGGCCGAGGTCCCGAGAGCAGCGAGCGCCAGAACCGGGACAAGGGCGCGTACAGGAAACTTCGGCATCAACTTCTCCAGCGGGCAACACGCCACACGCGCGCGATTGCATCGCGCACCGATCGCCTCAATATGCGGGGAATTGCGGCCAAACAAGGTCGCTTGTCGGACGGCATGGTGCCATCGGGCCTGCGTACCGCCGATAGGATGATGGGAAGACAGATGAGTTTGTTGCAGCGGCTGTTCGGCCAGCCCGACCGCGGCAGGGCGCCGGAGCTTTACACCGCGATCGTCGAGCGCGCCCGCCAGCCCCATTGGTATGTCGAGGGCGCGGTCCCCGACACCGTCGACGGCCGATTCGACATGATCGCGGCGGTGATGGCGCTGGTCCTGCTGCGCCTGGAAGGCGAGCCCGCCGCGACCCTGCCGAGCACCCATCTGGCGGAGGTGTTCGTGCACGACATGGACGGTCAGTTGCGCGAGCTGGGCGTCGGCGATATCGTCGTGGGCAAGCATATCGGCCGGATGATGGGCATGATCGGCGGCCGGCTGGGCGCCTATCGCGCCGCATTGGCCGCGGGCGACCTGAAGCCCGCGCTGATCCGCAACGTCTATCGCGGCGCGGCGCCCGAGCGGGCGGCGCTGGCGCATGTCGAAACGCGATTGCTGGCCCTGCGCGACACGCTCGCCGCAACGCCGGTCACCACGATCGTCGAGGGAGAATTGCCGCAATGACGACGCCCGAATTCTCCCGCCCGCAGCGGCTCGACCAGATCGGCGCTGGCGAGAGCCAGGTGCCCGTGAGCACCGACGAGGCCGAACGCGCGGCGCTGGCTGAACGCTTCGGATTGCAGTCGATCGATCTGCTCGAGGCCGATTATACGCTGCGCCGCACCGCATCGGGCGTGCGGGCGACCGGGACACTGCGTGCATCGGTGGTCCAGTCGTGCGTCGCCACCGGCGATCCCGTGCCGGCGAAGATCGACGAGGCGTTCGACATCCGCTTCGTTCCGGAAAGCGATACGGTCGAGGAAATCGAACTGTCCGAGGACGAGTGCGACACCGTCTTCTATTCGGGCGGCGCGATCGACCTCGGCGAGGCCGCGGCGGAAACGCTGGCGCTGGCGCTCGATCCGTTCCCGCGCAGCCCGCGCGCCGACGAAGTGCTCAAACGCGCCGGCGTGGTCGGCGAGGACGAGGTCGAGGCGGTCGAGGAAGAGCCGGCGAGCCCCTTCGCCGGCCTTGGCGCGCTGAAGGATGCGCTGAGCAAGAAATAGGCGCGTGACCTGAAGCGATCGAGCTGACTGAAATCCTATCCCGGAGGGAGAGGGGGACCGCGAAGCGGTGGAGAGGGGGTCTCCACATGCGCAGGTGGTCGTTTGCGGAAACTCCCTCTCCACCATGCTGCGCATGGTCCCCCTCTCCCTCCGGGATAGGATTGGAGCACCTCACTAAACTAACTGTACCGACCTTCTCATCGGTCGCGGATTGGACCCTAGCGGGCGATGCCGCGCGCCAGCATCGACGCGACCACGTCCGCGATCGCCTCCGGGTCAGCATCCTCGGCCCAGACCGAGTAGCGTAGGCCCAGGAACACGTTCATGCCCATGATCGCCCAGGCATGGACTTCCGAAATGTCGTCGCGCAACTCGCCGCGGTCGGCAGCCTCGCGAAGCCGCGCGGCGATGCGATCGGCCGTCGTCGCATAGTGCATGCGGAAACTCTCGGGGTCGACGAACTCGGCCTCGTCGATGATCCGGTAGATTTCCTTGTGCGCGCGCGCGAAGCGGATGAAGTGGAGCAGGCCGGCGCGCTCGGCATCGATCTGGCTCGTCGCGGCGCGGATCGCGGGGCCGACATGTTCCTTCACCTGCTGCGACATGTCGCGGACCAGCGCGCGGAACACCTCGTCCTTCGAATCGAAATAGGTGTAGAAACTGCCTAGCGCCACGCCGGCGCGCCGGGTGATGCCGGCGATCGATCCGTCGTGGAATCCCTTCTCGCCAAATTCCTCCGCCGCCGCGTCCAGGATCGCGCGTAGCGTGCGCCGCCCGCGCTCGGTGCGCGGCTCCTTGCTCGCCGGCGGTACCGCTGCCTCGGGCGCGGCCGTCGCTGTGGCCTTCGCGTCACGCCGTCCGACCATCTTCGACCTCCCCTCGATCCCAAGTTGAAACCTGGTTCATGTTTCAGTATGTCATCCGCCAACCGCACACAACCCGTGGTTTCAAACGGGTCACCATCTGGGGAGGAAGACCTGATGTCACGCCTGATTCCGTCTGCACGTATCGTCCTTCAGGCTGGCGCAGCGCTTGCCGCGCTGACCGCCATGCCCGCCTTCGCGCAGGACGCGCCCGTCTCGACCGAGACCGAGATCGCCGAGGAACCGGGCGAGATCATCGTCACCGCCCGCCGCCGCGAGGAATCGCTGCGCGACGTGCCGATCGCGATCACCGCGATCAGCGGCGAGGCGCTGGAGGCGTCCGGCGCCATCGACATCACCGATATTGCCAACATGACGCCGAACGTGACGCTGGAAGTGTCGCGCGGCACCAATTCCACGCTCTCGGCCTTCATCCGCGGCGTTGGCCAGCAGGATCCGGTTGCCGGGTTCGAGGCGGGCGTCGGCATCTATCTCGACGACGTCTATCTCAACCGACCCCAGGCTGCGGTGCTCGACATTTATGACGTCGAGCGCGTCGAGATCCTGCGCGGGCCGCAGGGCACGCTGTATGGCCGCAACACCATCGGCGGCGCGGTGAAATACGTCACCCGTCGCATCGGCAGCGATCCGACGCTGAAGGTGCGCGGCACCTATGGCAGCTATGACCAGGCCGACGTGGTCGTCAGCGGCTCGACCCCGATCGGCGACACCGGGCTGAAGGTCGGCGGCGCCTTTGCCCGCCTGTCGCGCGGCGGCTTCGGCGAGAACCTGACCACCGGCCAGGATAACTACAACAAGGACATCTGGGCCGGCCGCGCGACGGTGGAGTTCGAACCGTCGACCAGCGCCTATTTCCGCGTCAGCGGCGATTATACGCACGACAAGAGCAACACCCGCGGCGGGCACCGCCTGATCCCCGGCATCGTCAGCGGAACGCCGGTGCTGGACGACGTTTTCGACTCGCGCGGCGGCCTGTTGCAGCCGAAGCAGGATGTCGAGGCATGGGGGATCACCGGCATTGCCGAGCTGAAGCCGGCCGATTGGCTGACCTTCCGCTCGATCACCGGCTACCGCAAGGACGACAGCGCGTCGCCGATCGACTTCGACGCGCTCGCTGCGGTTCAGGTCGACGTTCCCGCCTATTATAATAACGAGCAGTTCAGCCAGGAAACCCAGCTGCTGATCGACACGGGATCGTTCAACGGCCTGGTCGGCCTCTATTATCTGGACGCCAAGGCGCGCACCGTGTTCGACGTGCGCCTGCCCGGCGGGGTGACTGCGCTGACCTTCGGCGACGTCGCGACCGACACCGTCGCGGTGTTCGGCGACTTCACCTATGATATCGGCGACATGATCAGCCTGTCCGCCGGCGGGCGGTACACCTGGGACACGCGGCGTTCGTCTGTGATCCGCAACACCTATCTTGGCGGCGGATCGCCCTATTTCGGCGGCACCGGCACGCTGTTCGCCCAGACCTCGAACTTCAACGGGATCGGCAAGTTCCAGGAGTTCACGCCGCGCGCCTCGATCAGCTTCAAGCCGAGCGGCGACCACCAATTCTATGCCAGCTGGTCGAAGGGCTTCAAGGGCGGCGGGTTCGATCCGCGCGGCCAGACCAGCGCCTGCCGGACGCCCAGCGGCGGCACCTGCACCCCGGCCCAGGTCTATGACTTCATGTCGTTCGATCCCGAAAAGGTCACCAGCTACGAGCTGGGATGGAAGGGCACGACCTGGGACCGCCGCCTGAACTGGGCGCTGGCGGTATTCCAGTCCGACTATACCGACGTCCAGGTCCCGGGGTCGATCGGCACCACCATCGGCGGCACGCAGACCTTTATCGGAATCACTACCAATGCCGGCAAGGCGCGCATCCGCGGCGTCGAGTTCGAGGGCAATGCAGTGCTGGCCAAGGATCTGGGCGCGCCGGGCGGCCGCCTCAACCTCGCCTGGACGCTGGGCTATATGGACGCGAAGTATCTGCGCTTCATCGACTCGCGCGGGCTGGACGTCGCCAATCGCCGCCGGTTCCAGAACACCCCCGACTGGACCGCGGGCGCGACGCTCGGCTATTCGGTGCCCGTCGGCGACGGATCCGTCAGCCTCAGCGGAACCTGGTCTTATCGAGGCGATTCGCAGCAGTTCGAGCTGCGCACGCCGATGCTCGACCAGGCAGGTTTTTCGCTGTTCGACGCCAGCCTGGTGTGGGACGTGAACGACATGTTCTCGCTCGGCATCCATGGCCGGAACCTGGCGAACAAGCGCTACATCGTCGCAGGCTACAACTTCCTCGCCCAGAATCCCGACACGGGCGATTTCCTGCGCACCCCGGCCGGAGCCTATATTCCCACGCTCGGGACCGAGGGCGTGCTGACCGCCTATTACGGCAATCCGCGCCAGGTGTTCGCCACCGGCACGATCAAGTTCTGACGCGGACGCCTGCATCCGCATGATCCGAAGGGCCGGGCGTCTGAAGACACCCGGCCCTTTGCCGTTATGCCGGCCCCCGCCCTTACGAAAGCGATCCCATGGCACCTGCACCCGCCCATAGCGACGCCGCGATCCCGGCCCCCACGCCCCGTCAGCGCGGGATCGTGCTGGCGATGCTGTTGCTGGTCTACACCTTCAACTTTCTCGACCGGCAGATCCTCAGCATCCTCGCCCAGCCGGTGAAGGCGTCGCTGCAACTGAGCGACACGCAGCTCGGCCTGCTCGGCGGTCTGGCCTTCGCCGCGCTCTATTCGACGCTGGCGATCCCGCTGGCGCTACTCGCCGACCGGACCAGCCGCAGCTGGGTGATCACGATCTCGCTGGGCGTGTGGAGCGCGTTCACCGCGCTGTGCGGCGTGGCGCAGAACTTCACCCAGATGTTCCTGTTCCGGCTGGGCGTCGGCGTGGGCGAGGCGGGCGGCGTCGCGCCCTCCTATGCGCTGATCGGCGACTATTACCCGGCGGAGAAGCGCGCGCGGGCGCTGTCGATCTATTCGCTCGGCATCCCGCTGGGCGCCGCCGCCGGCGCGCTGCTGGGCGGCTATATCGCCCAGACGGTCGAATGGCGCACCGCCTTCATCATGATCGGCCTGGCCGGGATCGTGATCGCGCCGGTCTTTCGACTGGTCGTGAAGGACCGTCCGCGCCCGCCCTCGCCCCAGGCGCAGGTGCCCGTGTCGCAGGTGTTCGGCATCCTGGCGGCCAAGCCCAGCTTCTGGCTGCTCGCCTTCGGTGCGGCGGCAGGGTCGATGTGCGGCTATGGCATCGCCTTCTGGCTGCCGAGCCTGATGATGCGCAGCTTCGGGCTGGACCTGATCCAGACGGGGCAGTTCTTCGGCGCGCTGCTGCTGACCGGCGGCGTGGCGGGCGTGCTGCTGGGCGGTGCGCTGGGCGACCGGCTGGGCGCGCGCGACCGCAAATATTATGCGCTGGTGCCGGCGCTGTCGTACATTCTCGGCACCCCGCTGTTCATCGCCGGGGTGCTGTCGAGCGGCTGGGCGGTCGCCTTCGCGCTGTTCGTGATCCCCCAGGCGCTGGTCTATGTCTGGCTGGGCCCGGTGCTGACCGCGGTCCAGCATCTCGTCCCCGCGCACATGCGCGCCACCGCCTCGGCCAGCTTCCTGCTGATCAACAACCTGATCGGGCTCGGGCTGGGATCGACCGTCATCGGCATGATCGCCGACGCACTGAAGCCCGGCTACGGCGCCGACGCGCTGCGCTATGCGATCGCGATCGGGCTGTGCTCGTATCTGGTCGCCGGGGTGCTGATGCTGCTGGCAAGCCGCAAGCTGAAGGCAGACTGGGTGGCGTGAGGCTTCGCATAGTCGAGGGGGTCCATCCCTGTGTTGCAGCGCCTGAACCACCTCTGTTGCAGCCCCCTCCACCACGATGCTGCGCATCGCGGTTCCCCTCCCCCGGAGCCGCAGGCTCCCGGGGAGGAGATTGACCGCACCTATCGCTCGCGCGTGGCGGCGAATTTCACCTCGGAATAGCGGTCGGCGATATAGCCGACCTCCCAGCTCGACTTGGCGAGGAAGACGAGGTTGCCGTCGCGGTCCTTCGCCATCGCGCCGCGGTTCAGCTCGACGAACTCCTTCAGCGCGGCGGGATCGTCCGACGAGATCCAGCGTGCCGTCTCGAACGGCGCCATCTCGAGCCCCGCCGCGACCTTGTATTCGGCATCCAGCCGGCTGAGCAGCACGTCGAGCTGGAGCTGGCCAACCACGCCGATCACCCAGTTGGAGCCGATGTCGGGATAGAAGACCTGGGTCACCCCTTCCTCGGCCATGTCGTCGAGCGCCTTGCGCAGCTGCTTGGTCTTGGTCGGGTCCTTCAGCACGACGCGGCGCAGGATTTCGGGCGCGAAATTGGGCAGGCCGGTGAAGCGCACCGATCCCTTCTCGCTCAGCGTATCGCCGACGCGCAGCACGCCGTGGTTGGGGATGCCGATGATGTCGCCGGGAAACGCCTCATCCGCCAGCTCGCGTTCGCGCGCGAAGAACAGGATTGGCGAATGGATCGCGATCGGCTTGCCGTGCCCGGTCGGGGTCAGCTTCATCCCGCGCTTGAACGTGCCCGACACCAGCCGCATGAACGCGATGCGGTCGCGGTGATTGGGGTCCATGTTCGCCTGGACCTTGAACACGAAGCCGGTGACCTCGTCGCGCGACGGGTCGACGGGGTCCGGCTCGGCCGGCTGGGCGCGCGGCGGCGGCGCCACCTCGGCCAGCGCCTCGATCAGCGAATCGACGCCGAATTCCTTCAGCGCCGACCCGAAATAGACCGGGGTGAGGTCGCCGTGGCGATAGGCCTCGCCGTCGAATTCGGGATAACCGATCCGGGCAAGCTCGACATCCTCGCGCAGCTTGGCGAGATTCTGGGGCGAGACGATCTCGTCGAGCTGCGGATCGTCGAGGCCGCTGGTCTGGATGACCTTGCCGTGGAACTCGCGGCTGTCGCCCTCGGGCACCAGCAGGCGGTTGGTGGCAAGGTCGAAGATGCCCTCGAACGTGCCGCCCATCCCCACCGGCCAGGTCATCGGCGTGACGTCGAGCGCGAGCAGGTCGGCGATCTCGTCCAGCGTCTCGAACACCTCGCGGCCTTCGCGATCCACCTTGTTGACGAAGGTGATGATCGGCACGTTGCGCAGCCGGCAGACCTCGAACAGCTTGCGCGTCTGGCTTTCGATACCCTTGGCGACGTCGATCACCATCACCGCCGAATCGACCGCGGTCAGCGTGCGATAGGTATCCTCGCTGAAATCCTCGTGCCCCGGCGTGTCGAGCAGGTTGAAGGTGATCCCCTGGCGTTCGAACGTCATCACGCTGGACGTGACCGAGATGCCGCGCTGCTGCTCGATCTTCATCCAGTCCGAGCGGGCACGCCGGGCGGCGCCGCGCGCCTTCACCTCGCCGGCAAGATGGATCGCGCCGCCGAACAGCAGCAGCTTTTCGGTCAGCGTGGTCTTGCCCGCATCGGGATGCGAGATGATGGCGAAGGTGCGGCGATCGGAAACGGAAGGCATCGCGGCCCTCTAGCGCCTCACGGGCGCAGCGTCACCCGCATCGTGAAGCTGCGCGACTGGCCGGGTTCGAAGCGCAGCATGCCCGGCTTGTCCCAGATCTCGCCGTCGAAGCCGATCGGGTCGGCGATGCCGTGCCATGGCTCGATGCAGACGAAATGCGCGCCGGGCTTGGTCCAGATGCCCAGCGCCGGCGTGTCGGGAAAGCCGACCTCCAGCGCCGGCCCCTGCCCCGCATCATAGCGCACCGACTGGCTGACGACCGGATTCCAGATCAGTGCGTCGCGTTCGAACAGCGCGTCGTCGAGGTGCAGCACGCGGCCGTCGAGCGGGCTCGGCCAGCCCTCGGGCGCGATCCAGCCGCCCTTGACGATCGCCGACAGTTCGCCCGGTTCGTCGGCGGCGAAGGTGATGCGATGATCCTCCTTCGCGCCGCCCCAGGGGAGCGGCCAGGCGAAGGCGGGGTGGAAGCCGAAGCTGGCCGGCATCGGCACATCGCCGCTGTTGGTGACGGTGATGTCGATCGACAGGGTCGCATCGTCGAGGGTGAACACCGCGTCGAGCGTGAAGGCGAAGGGATAGACGGCGCGCGTCGCCTCGCTGTCGGTCAGGCGGAAGCGCGCGCTGCTGTCCGACTGCTCGACCAGCACGAAGGGCTGGCGGCGGGCGAAGCCGTGCTGGGGCAGCGCGAACTCCCGGCCGTTCACCCGGTAGCGATCGTCCATCAGCCGGCCCACGATCGGGAACAGCAGCGGTGCGCGGCCACTCCAGTATATGGGGTTGGCATCGGTCATCAGCTGATGCCCGTCGGCATCGGTCAGGCTGCTCAGTTCCGCACCGAGCGGGTTGATGCAGGCGGTGAGCCGGCCGTTGGCGATCTCGATCATGATCAGCCCTCGCGGTGGATGGCGAAGGCCTGCCAGCTCTGGTTGACCGGCATCAGCTCGATCCGGTTGATGTTGAGATGCGGCGGCAGGTTGGCGATCCACAGGAGGGTCTCGGCAATGTCGTCCCCGGTCATCGGCTGGACGCCCGAATAGAGCGTGTCTGAGCTTTGCTGGCTGCCGGTACGGACCAGGGTGAATTCGGTCTCGGCCATGCCCGGCTCGACCGAGGTGACGCGCACGCCGGTGCCGTGCAGGTCGGCGCGCAGCGCGAGGCTGAGCTGACGGACGAACGCCTTGGTCGCGGCATAGACGTTGCCGCCGGGATAGGGATAGGTCCCCGCGACCGACGACAGGTTGATGATCGCGCCCCTGCGCTCGACCAGCAGCGGCAGCAGACGGTGGGTGATCGACGAGAGCGCGGTGACGTTGGTGTCGATCATCGTCTTCCAGTTGTCGAGCGACGCCTTTTGCGCAGGCTCGAGGCCGAGCGCGAGGCCCGCATTGTTCACCAGCAGGTCGATGCCGCGAAACGCCTCGGGCAGCGAATCGAGCGCGGCGTCGCGCGCAGCCTCGTCGCGGATGTCGAACACCGCGGGATGGAAGGCGTCGCCGAGTTCGGCGGCAAGCGCGTCGAGCCGCTCGGCGCGACGGCCGGTGCCGATGACCCGCCACCCGGCCTTCACGAAGGCGCGCGCGGCGGACTCGCCGAAGCCGGCGGTGGCGCCGGTGATGAGTGCGGTCTTCATGCGCGAATCCTCCTGATGCCGGTCTGGTCCGTCCTTAGCGGCTCGGGGGCGAGGACCAAACGGGTTTGGCCGGGCCGTAGCGTAGAAGATTTTCGCGCAGAGCCGCGGAGGCGCAGAGAGGACGCGAGTCGACGCCATGACTCGCGTCAGCAAGCCCCTGAACAGATGGGGCGCGCCCGGTTTGCACCGAACGCGCCCCCTCAGCGTCTCTGCGTCTCTGCGCGAACAATCAGCCGCGCAACGTCGCACCCTGCTTGGCCGCCGCGGCGACGACCTTCGCGGCGATCGCCTTCAGCTCCTCGTCGGTGAAGCTCTTCTCGCTCGGCTGGAGCGTGACCTCGACCGCCAGGCTCTTCTGCCCCTCTGGCACGCCGGTGCCGGTGAAGACGTCGAACAGCCGGGCATCGACGATGCTCGCCTTGTCCGCGCCCTTGACCGTGCGGACCAGGTCGCCTGCGGGCAGGTCGGCCGGCACGAGGAAGGCGAAGTCGCGCGTCACCGGCTGGAGCGCCGGCGGGGTATAGGCCGGCCGCATGAAGCCGGTGCCGCGCTTGCCCGGCAGCGCATCGAGATACAGTTCGACCGCGGCGACGTCGCCGTCGAGGTCGAACGCCTTGAGCACCGACGGGTGGATCATGCCGAACGCCGCCAGCACCGTCTTCGGCCCCAGCCGCAGCGTCGCCGACTGGCCGGGATGATAGACGTCGCCCGCCTCGCCCATCACCTGAAGGTTGGCGACCGGCGCACCGGCGGCTTCGAGCAGCGCCAGCGCCTCGGCCTTGGCATCGAACGCGCCGAAGGGCTGCGCCTTGCCGCCCTGCCAGCCGCGCGGGGTGCGCGATCCGGCAAGGACCACGCCCAGGGTCGGGCGCTCGGCATCGGCCAGATAGCGGCGGCCGATCTCGAACAGCCGCACGCTGGTCGCGCCGCGCTTCAGGTTGCGCTCCGCCGCGGCCAGCAGGCCGGGGAGCAGCGAGGGGCGCATGACCTTCATGTCCTCGCTGATCGGATTGGCCAGCGTCCAGGCGCCGCCGCCGAAGGGCGCGGCTTCGGCCTGGGAGATGAAGCTCCAGGTCACCGCTTCGCTGAGACCGCGCGCGGCGGCGTTGCGGCGCACGCGGCGTTCCAGCTTCTGCTCGGCCGTCGCGGTCGGTCGGGCGACGCCGGGCAGGCGAGCGAGCGGCACGGTCGGCACCTTGTCGATGCCTTCGATGCGGATCACTTCCTCGACCAGGTCGGCGGCGCCGTCGACGTCGCGGCGCCAGCTCGGCACGGTGACCGTCCAGTCACCGGCGACGGTGAAGCCGAGCCGTTCGAGGATGTCCTTCTGCCGCGCGGCATCGATCGCCAGCCCGCCGAGCGTCTCGGCCTTGGCGGGATCATAGGCGATCGTCTTCGCCGCCAGCGGCGACTGGCCGGCGCGGGTGACCTCGCTAGCGGTGCCGCCGCACAGGTCGACCACCAGCCGCGCGGCGATGGCAATGCCGTCCTCGAGGAAGGCCGGATCGACGCCGCGCTCGAAGCGCGAGCGGGCATCGCTGGTCAGTCCCAGCTTCTGGCCGGCGCGCGCGATATGGTCGGGGTCGAAGAAGGCGCATTCGATCACGACGTCGGTCGTGGTGTCCGCGACGCCCGAATCCTCGCCGCCCATGATGCCGCCGATGTCGTGGACATGCGCATCGTCGGCGATGACGGTGATCGTCTCGTCGAGCGTATAGGTCTTCTCGTTGAGCGCCAGCACCTGCTCGCCGGCCGCGGCCTTGCGGACGACCAGCGCGCCGGTCAGCTTCGCGCGGTCATAGACGTGGAGCGGGCGGCCGAGGTCGATCATGACATAGTTGGTGATGTCGACCAGCGCCGAGATCGGGCGCTGGCCGATCGCCTTGAGCCGGCGCTGCATCCAGTCGGGCGAGGCGCCGTTGGTGACGCCGCTGACGGTCTGGCCGTAATAGGCCGGGCAGCCTTCGGGCGCCTCGATCCGCACCTCGGGACCGGCGCCCCGGGTCGAGACGGGGTCGACCGAGAGCGGCTTCAACGTGCCGAGGCCGGCCGCCGCCAGATCGCGCGCGATACCGCGAACGCCCATGCAGTCCTGGCGGTTCGGGGTGATCGACACGTCGATCACCGCATCGTTCAGCCCGGCATAATCGGGGAAGGGCGTGCCGATCGGCGCGTCCTGCGGCAGTTCGATGATGCCGTCATGATCCTCGCCCAGCTCCAGCTCGCGGGTCGAGCACATCATGCCGTTCGATTCGACGCCGCGAATCGCCGAGACCTTCAGCACCATGCCGTTGGCGGGCACCGTCGCGCCCGGCAGGCCGAGCACGCCGACCAGGCCCGCACGGGCATTGGGCGCGCCGCACACGACCTGGAGGGGGGCGCCGTCGCCGGTATCGACGCTGAGCACCTGCAGCTTGTCCGCCTGGGGGTGCGGCGCGGCGCTCAGCACCTTCGCCACGCGGAATGCGGCCAGCTTCTCGCCCGGATTCTCGACGCCCTCGACCTCGAGCCCGACGCGGGTCAGCGCCTCGAGAATCTGCTCCAGTGTCGCATCGGTGTCGAGATGCGCCTTCAGCCAGTCCAGGGTGAACTTCATGCGCCGACTCCTCCGCTCAGCGTGGGCACATCGAGCGCCGCGAATCCGTAATGACGCAGCCAGCGGATATCGCCGTCGAAGAAGGCGCGCAGGTCGTCCATGCCATATTTGAGCATCGCCAGCCGGTCGATGCCGCAGCCGAAGGCGAAGCCCTGCCACTCGTCGGGATCGAGCCCGCAGGCGGCGATCACCTTGGGGTGGACCATGCCCGAGCCGAGCACCTCCATCCAGCCTTCGGACCCGCCGATCACGCGCTTGCCGTTGACCATCGTGTAGCCGACATCGACCTCGGCCGAGGGCTCGGTGAAGGGGAAATAGCTGGGGCGCAGGCGCAGCACGACGTCGTCGCGCTCGAAGAACGCCTTGAGGAAGGTCTCGAGCGTCCATTTCAGATGGCCGAGCGTGATCCCCTTGTCGATCACCAGCCCCTCGACCTGGTGGAACATCGGCGTATGCGTCGCGTCCGAATCCGAACGGTAGGTGCGGCCGGGGGCGATGATCCGGATCGGCGGCTTCTGGCCGATCATCGTGCGGATCTGCACCGGCGAGGTGTGCGTGCGCAGCAGCATCTTGCGCTCGCCCGCCGCATCGTCGGGGAAATAGAAGGTGTCGTGCATCGCCCGCGCCGGATGGCTCTCGGGAATGTTGAGCGCGGTGAAATTATGCCAGTCGTCCTCGATCTCCGGACCGGTGGCGACCGCGAAGCCGAGATCGGCGAAGATCTCCGCCAGCTCGTCCATCACCTGGCTGACGGGATGGACGCTGCCCGGCGGGGCGGCATCGACCGGCAAGGTCATGTCGATCCGCTCGCTGGCCAGCCGCGCGTCGAGCACCGCCTTTTCCAGCGCCCCCTTGCGCGCGCCCAGCGCCTCGGTCACCGCTTCGCGCAGGCCGTGGATGCGCGGGCCCTGGACCTGGCGGTCCTCGGGACTCATCCCGCCCAGCGTCTTGAGCAGGCCGGTGATCGCGCCCTGCTTGCCCAGCGCATGCACGCGCAGCGATTCGAGGCCGTCGAGGCCGGCCGCGGCGTCAATCGCGCCGAGCAGGTCGGTCCGAAGCTGGTCCAGATCGGTCGTCATAATCCTCCGTCATTCCCGCAAGGCCGGGAATCGTTCGCATCGCTCGCCCCGGGGCGGGCGGTGCAGGTCCGGCTGGGCTCTAGCCACGTTGCCGGCAAAGAAAAAGGGCGCCGGTGTCTCCACCGGCGCCCCGATTCGAGCGCTGTCGCTGCAGGTCGCCTCAGGCGGCCTGGGGCAGAGCCGCCTTCGCCTGCGCGACGATGGCGCTAAACGCCTCCGCTTCGTGCATGGCGATGTCGGCCAGGACCTTCCGGTCCAGTTCGACGCCCGCGAGCTTCAGCCCGTGCATGAACTGGCTGTAGGTCAGGCCTTCGGCCCGGACGCCGGCGTTGATGCGCTGGATCCACAGACCGCGGAACGTGCGCTTCTTAACCTTGCGGTCGCGATAGGCGTACTGGCCTGCCTTTTCGACGGCCTGACGCGCGATGCGGATCGTGTTCTTGCGACGGCCATAATAGCCCTTCGCCTGATCCAGAATCCTCTTGTGCTTCGCCTTGGTGGTCGTGCCACGCTTCACTCGTGCCATGTGTCAGGCCCTCCTTACTTCAGGCCGTACGGCGCCCACGCACGGACGTGAGCCACGTCGGCGTCGGCAAGCACGCTGGTGCCGCGGTTGGTACGGATATACTTCGCGTTGTGCGAAATCAGGCGGTGGCGCTTTCCAGCGACTCCATGCTTCACCTTGCCGGTGGCGGTGAACTTGAAGCGCTTCTTGACGCCGCTCTTCGTCTTGAGCTTGGGCATTTTGGTCTCCTTGTTGTCTCGATCGGACAGACAGCCGCGGCAGCCCTTGATGGCCGGGCAATCCCATTGGATCGAGGAAAGCGGGGCCCTTAGCGAACACCGGGCCGCAATGCAACCGAGTCGGAACCCCGACGCTGCGCGGGGTTTGTGTGTCGATGGCGGAAGCACCCCCCTCGATGCCGATCGCGAACGGCACGCCGCCGGCCCCTGGCGGGCGATGGGCGGCACTGCGCACGATCGGCACGCCTGCGGCGGCGACGCTCTCGGTGATCGCCTCGCTCATCGGGCTGATGGTCCTGGCATGGGCAGTGCTGTTCGTCACCAAGGGACGGTTCCTGAAGGGGCCGTTCGAGCGGATCGTCGGCGGCCAGCTGGAACGCCAGGTGCGCGTCGGCGGCGACTTCCAGCTCTATTTCGCGCCGTTCAACGTGAAGCTGGTCGCCGAGGACGTGACCATCGCCAATCCCCGATGGTCGAAAGGCAATCTGTTCGAGGCGAAGCGCGTCGATGCGCGCATCTCGACCTGGTCGCTGATCACCGGCAATCGGCGGATCAACTGGCTGTCGCTCGCCGCGGCCAGGGTCGATCTGGCCTGGGACGCGGCGCACCGGCGCAACACCTGGACCTTCGGAACGCCCGACCAGAAGGGCGAACCGCTGGACATGCCGCTGATCCGCGCCGCGCGGGCGGCTGGGACCGAAATCCGCTACAGCGACCCGTCGATCGGGCTGCTGGCGGCGGTCGGCCTCGAGCCGGTCGAGGCGGTCGACACCCGGCTGTCGACCGCCATCCGATTCGAGGGGCGCGGGGTCGCGCGCGGCACCCGGTTCACCATCTCCGGCGCGCTGCTGACCCCGAACGCAACCGTCGACGGCGGCGAGAACAAGCTCGAGCTTCATGTCCGCGGCGCCAACACCCTGGCCGACATCACCGGCACGCTGCCCGGCGCGACCGAGCTCGACGGCGCGAAGCTGCATGTCGATGTCCGCGGACCGAACCTGGCCGACCTGTTCGGGATACTGGGCGTGGCGGTGCCCGACACGCGCCGCTACCGAATGCGATCGGCGCTGACCAAACAGGGAGGCGAGTGGCGCTTCACCGGGATGCGCGGCCGGTTCGGCGACAGCGACCTGGCCGGAAAGTTCACGATCGACACGCGCCGCCCGCGGCTGATGATCACCGCCAACCTGGATACGCGCGTGCTCGACATCGTCGATGCGGGGCCGTTCGTCGGCTATGATCCGGCCCGGCTGGAGGCCCAGGGCGCAGCCGGGGCGATCACGCGGGTCGCCGGTGCGCCGCGCGTGCTTCCCGACGCGAAGCTGCGGGTCGCGGCACTGAAGACTTTCGACGCGAAGGTCGACTGGCGCGTCCGCACCCTTCGCGCGCCGAACCTGCCGATCTCGAACGTCACGCTGGGGCTGAACCTCGACGACCGCCTGCTCACGCTGTCGCCGCTCAACTTCGCGATGGCGCGCGGCACGGTCAGTTCGGACATCGTCATCAACGCGCGCGATCCGCGCGTCGTCACCGATTACGACATCCGCCTGTCGCCGACCCCGATGGGCACGTTGCTTGCCGGGTTCGGCGTGGCCGAATCGGGGACCAGCGGAACGATCAAGGCGCGGGTGCAGCTGAAAGGTGTCGGCGACACGGTGCACGATTCGCTGAGCGCCTCCAGCGGGCGGATCGCGATGATCATCCCCAAGGGGACGATGTGGACGCGCAACGTCCAGCTGTCCGAACTCGACCTCGGCGTGTTCGTCCAGAAGATGTTCGAGAAGAAGCTGAAGGAGCCGGTGCAGATCAATTGCGGGCTGATCGCCTTCACCGTGCGCAACGGCATCGGCGCGGCCGACCCGATCCTGATCGATACCCAGGGCAATGTGGTGACCGGGCGCGGCGGGTTCAGCTTCCGCAACGAGTCGCTCGACCTGGCGATCGAGGCCGATTCGAAGAAGTTCAGCATCTTTTCGGGCCAGTCGCCGGTGGGGATCGGGGGATGGTTCGCGGCGCCCAGGATCAATCCGATCAGCGGCGAACTCGTCGCGCGCGCCGGCGCCGGGCTTGGTCTGGCCATGGTGGCGAGCCCGCTGGCCGCGATCATTGCCTTTGTCGATGTCGGGGATGCCCGCGCCGCGGATTGCGGACCGGTGCTGTCCGGGGCGTCGGCCCGCCGCCAGCGCGACGAGAAGGGACGTCCGCGCGGGGATGTCGGCACCGGCACGACCGCCAAGTCGGAAAGCGGCAAACAGTCGGGCCGCGAACAAAAGGAGCAGCGCAAGAAATTCCTGGGAATTTTCTAGCGCAGCCGGTCCGGGCCGACCGGCCTGGTTTACGATCCTGTCATTGCCCGCGCGATCAATGGCCGCGGCAGGCGAGCGTCTCCAGGATCTCCTCGACCCGCGCAGGGTCGCCCGCCGCGATGACTTCGCCGATGCTGTCGGCGTGAAGCGGATCGCCCGCCCAGTCGCACATGCGGCCGCCCGCGCCCTCGACCACCGGCACCAGCGCTGCGAAATCGTGCAGCTTCAGCCCGGCCTCGACGACGATGTCGAGCCAGCCCGAGGCGACCGCGCCGTAATTGTAGCAGTCGCCGCCCAGCACGGTGCTGCGCACGCCGGCATCGAGATGTTCGAAGGCATGGAGCTGGTCGTCGGTGAACAGCGCCGGCGAGGTGGTGGCCAGCAGCGCGTCCTTCACGTCGCGGCAGCGGCGGGTGGCGGCGGGCACGCCGTTGAACAGCGTCGGCCGTCCGACCACGCCGACCCAGCGTTCCTTCAGGATCGGCTGATCGATGATGCCCAGGACGGGCCAGCCCTTGTCGACCAGCGCGATCAGCGTCCCGAAGATCGGCCGGCCGGCGATGAAGGCGCGGGTGCCGTCGATCGGATCGAGCACCCATTGCCGGCCGCTGCTGCCCTCGCGCACGCCGAACTCCTCGCCATGGATGCCGTCCATCGGGCGTTC
Source organism: Sphingomonas rustica (assembly GCF_039652585.1). NCBI lineage: Bacteria > Pseudomonadati > Pseudomonadota > Alphaproteobacteria > Sphingomonadales > Sphingomonadaceae > Sphingomonas > Sphingomonas rustica. Next base: position 438,189 of record NZ_JBDIZK010000001.1, read on the forward strand.
GGCGATGATCAGCCGGCGCATCGCCTCTTCGGCTTCGCGGTCGGCAAGGGTGACGGGCGAGGCATCGTCCTTGGTCTCCAGCCCATAGTCGGCACGGAAGCGGGGACGGATCGCCGCCCCGGCGGCATCGGCAAGGCGCTCGGCGAGCGCGATGTCTGTTTCGGAAACGGCCATGACCCGGCACTAGCCCGGCCCATCCGGCTTCGCCAGCGCCCAATTTTGACTCGCCAACGTCACAAAGCGCTGCCAATCCGGCCGGCAGATGCGCCTCAAGTTGCTGCTCCTCACCTTCGGCCTGGCCGGCGCGACGCCCGCGGCGGCGCAGCTGCGCGCGGTGCCGGCGCCGGTCGCCGACGAGCGGACCGCATTGCGCGGGGTCGAGGTGTTCCTGATCAACGAAAGCGGGGTGCCGCTGGACGCCGACGGCCCGCGCGAGATCGAGGTGACCGCGACCGACGGCACGCGGCTGATCCTGCAGCGCATGCCGATGGCACGCGCCACCGTCGCCCCGGGCGCCTTCATCAAGGTGCGCTACGTCCCCGTCGGCATCGCCGGACAGGCCGTGCCGCCGGCACTGGCGCACCAGCCCGCCGACATTCCCACGCCGGGTGAGACGACCGTGTCGAGTTCGACCGGATCCTCATCGGCGTTTCTCGACCGGTTCGAGCCGCACGAACCGGTCTATGGCGCATTCGGCCTGAACGATTCGGGCGCGAAGCTTCAGGTGAGCTTCGCCTTCCGACCGTTCGATACCGACGCACCGCTGAAGCTGGGCAATCTGCGCTTTGCCTATACCCAGACGATGTTCTGGGCGCTGAACGAACCCTCCGGGCCGTTCCGCTCGACCATCTACAGCCCCGAAGTCTATGCCGATGTGGTGGCGGGCGAGAACAGCGTGATCTCGGTCGGTTATCGCCACGACAGCAACGGGCGCGGCCTGCCCGGATCGGTCGATGTGAACCGGTTCTTCCTGCGCGGGCAGCACAGCTTCGACCTGGGCAATGACTGGAAGCTCGACGTCGCCCCGATGGGGTGGCTCTATGTCGGCAACGAAGGGGCGGCGACCAATCTGCGCCGGACCTGGGGCAATAGCTCGCTGACGCTGGCGATCCGTCAACAGGACGGGCTGAAGGTCGCGGCGACCGCACGCGGCAGCTTCGAGAGCGGACGCGCCTCGGGCGAAGTCTTCGCGTCCTATCCGCTGCGCCCGCTGGGCGGCGGCTTCGGCATCTATCTCTTCGGCCAGGCCTTTACCGGCTATGGCGAGACGCTTGACGATATCGACCGGCGCGACACGCATGCGCGCCTCGGCATCGCGCTGACGCGCTGAGCATCGCGTTAGACTTCGCGTCTGCGCAAGTTTAGAAGAACCGCAAACCTCCTGGGAGAGACCTGATGCGCCCCTATGCCTTTGCCGCGATTGCCCTGACCCTGTCGCTTCCGGCTGCCGCCGCGCTTGCCCCGGGGGTGAAGGCCCCCGACTTCACCGCGCAGGGTGCGATGGCCGGCAAGCCCTATACGGTGAAGCTGAGCCAGGCGCTGAAGAAGGGGCCGGTCGTCCTCTATTTCTTCCCGGCGGCCTTTACCGGCGGCTGCAATGTCGAGGCCGCGGCCTTTGCCAAGGCGGTTCCCGAGTTCAAGGCGGCGGGCGCCAGCGTGATCGGCATGACCGCCGGCAATGTCGAGCGTCTGGTCGATTTCTCGGCCCAGCATTGCGCGGGACAGTTCCCGGTCGCCGCGGCGAACGCCCAGGTGATCTCTGGCTATGACGTGATGCTGAAAAAGGCGGACGGCAGCGCGGCCAACATCACCAGCCGCACCAGCTATGTCATCGCGCCCGACGGCAAGATCATCTTCTCGCACACCGACATGAGCCCGGCGGACCATATCCGCCTGACGCTGGACGCGGTGCGCAAGTACAAGGCCAAGCGTCGCGGCTGAGCCGCCGCCGGGTCCGCCCGGCACCGACCGAAATCGGACAGAGCCTGCCCCGGCACCCGCCGGAGGCAGGCTTTTTTCATGCCTGGCCAGGCGCTGCGTGGCACCACAGTCGCGTGCTGCGCCGCGGATTGGGAAATTTTCCCAACCGCTGGTGGGAAATTTTCCAGGATGTCGCTGTGCAAAACGTCGAGTGTTGGATTTTCAATCACTTACGGAGTTTGGCACGGCTCCTGCAAAGTAGCTGACATCGCTGGCGAATGGTTCGCCGGCAAGACCAGGGAAATTACCATGACCAAGCTCGACTCGCTCCAGCGCACCTCCGCCCTTCTCGGCTCGCTGATGATCACCGGCCTGCTGCTGATCGCCTCGATCCCGACGCCCGTCCTGCCGATCGCCTGATCCGCACCGGCGCCAAGCTTCAACTCAGTTCAAAGGACCCAGACCATGTTCCGCCAGCTCGCCTTCGGTGTCGCTTCCTTCGCGATCACGGCCACCCTGTTCGTCGTCACCAGCGCCCACGGTCTCACGCTCGCCGCATGAGCCGTGCCGCTGGGGCGGCGCCCGCCGCCCCGGCCTCCTGAAAGCGGAACCCCGAGGTGCCGCCGCGGTTGACGCGCCAAGCAATATCAGGAGCTTGGCCATGAGCGAGACCGTCGAAATGATCCATGAGGACGCGCTGCCGGGAGAGGAGCGCACCCTGGATCCCAAACCCGAATGGGAACCTCGTTATCCCGGGTCAGGCCGGCTCGCCGGCAAGGTCGCACTGATCACCGGCGCCGACAGCGGCATCGGCCGCGCCGTCGCCGCGTTGTTCGCGCGCGAGGGGGCCGATATCGGCATCCTCTATCTGCTCGAGGATGCCGATGCCGAGGAAACCCGGCGCATCGTCGAGGCCGAGGGCCGCCGCGCCATCACCATCAAGGCCGATGTCGGATCGAAGAAGATGTGCGACGGCGCCGTCGAACAGCTGATGTCCGAATTCGGACGGATCGACATCCTGGTCAACAATGCCGGCGAGCAGCATCCCGACAAGGACATCACCGACATCAGCGAAGAACAGCTGCGCCGGACGTTCCAGACCAACATCTTCGGCATGTTCTTCATGACCCAGGCAGCGAGGCCGCACCTGGAAAACGGTGCCGCGATCATCAACTGCACCTCGATCACCGCCTATCAGGGCGAGAAGGAACTGCTCGACTATAGCTCGACCAAAGGGGCGATCACCGCCTTCACCCGCAGTCTGTCCGAGAATCTGGTCGGCAAGGGCATCCGCGTCAACGCGGTCGCGCCCGGACCGATCTGGACCCCGTTGAATCCGTCGGGCGGGGCCAGCCCCGAGAAGCTGGCGACGTTCGGCGAGGGCACGCCGATGGGCAGGCCCGGCCAGCCCAACGAGGTCGCGCCGAGCTTCCTGTTCCTGGCGTGCGAGGATTCCAGCTACATGTCCGGCCAGGTCCTCCATCCCAATGGCGGGACGGTGGTGAACGGCTGACGCGCGACCAGGCGCTGGCGGTCAGACGTCCGGCAGCGCCTGGTCGGCGGTTCCCCAGCCGGCCAGCGCACGCGAGTTCGAGCGCTCGACCAGCGTGTCGATGTCGCGGATCGAAAAGGCCTGCGCCGTGTCGATGTCGCGCAACTCGGTCCAGGTGACCGGTGCCGCGACGGCCGCCCCCTCCCGCGCCCGCGCCGTATAGGGGAGGACTGCGGTCGCGCCGCGCTGGTTGCGCAGATAGTCGATGAAGATCTTGCCCTTGCGCTGCACCTTCTTGAGATTGGCGGTGAAGCGCTCGGGCTCGGCCTCGCTCAGCGCCCGGGCGAACCGCTCGGCGAACGAGCGGACGGCGGGCCATTCTGCCCGCGGGATCAGCGGCACCACGACATGGACGCCCTTGCCGCCCGACAGCATCGGCCAACTGGTCAGCCCAATCTCGGCAAGATGCTGTTTCAGGTCCTCGGCCGCCTTCTTCACGACTCCGAAGTCGAGCCCCTCGTCGGGATCGAGATCGAATACCATCCGGTCCGCCTTCTCGACATCGGAGACCAGGCTGCCCCAGCCGTGGAATTCGATCGTCCCCATCTGGACGCAGGCGAGCAGGCCGTTGGCATCGTCGATATAGAGATAGGGCTCGGTCGATCCGTCCTTCTCGCGGATCTCGACGTGATGGACATGGTCGCCGAACGATCCGGCGTCATGCTTCTGGAAGAAACATTGCTTCGCCCGCCCCTGCGGACAGCGCACGAGGCTGACCGGACGATTGGCGAGCCAGGGCAGGATGATCGCGGAGGCAGCGGCATAGTAATCCGCCAGCTGTCCCTTGGTCAGGCCCTCGCCGGGATAGATGACGCGGTCGCGGCTGGTGATCCTGATATCGTGCGCCGGCACCTCGGGCGTGGCCGCCGCCTGCTCGATCACGACCTGTTTCGCGGGCTTGTCGCCGCGCAGGCCGAGGAAGCTGGCGTGGCGCACGACATTCTCGGCGGTGAATTCGCTGAACGCGATCTCCGCGACGAGTTCGGGGCGCAACCACTGCGCACCCCGCGCCTCGGCCCGGGGGACCTCGACCGGCGCGGTCTTGGCGGCGATCTTTTCGAAGGCCTTTCGCAGGTCGTGCAGCGTGTCCATCGAGAATCCGGTGCCGACCTTGCCGGCATAGACCAGGCCGTCGGGCCCGTTGACCGCCAGCAGCAGCGACCTGAAGCCACGCCCCTTGGCGGTGCTGGGCAGCCAGCCGACGATCACGAATTCCTGGCGGCGAGTGCATTTGACCTTCAGCCAGCTCTTCGTCCGCGTGCCGCGATAGGGCGCGTCGGCCCGCTTCGAGACGATGCCCTCATAGCCTTCGCGGCACATCGCCTCGAACAGTTGCTCGCCCGCGCCGAGGACATGTTCGGAATATTGGATGCGATCGTCGGCGCCGGTGACGAGCGCGCGCAGCCGTTCCTTGCGCTGGATCTGCGGCAGCGCGGTCAGGTCCTCGCCGCCTTCGGACAGCAGGTCGAACGCGAAATAGGTCAGCCCCTGCCCCCCGCGCGAGATCGCGTCCTGCAGCGTGGAGAAATCGGGCTTGCCGTCCTTGTAGGCGACGATCTCGCCGTCGATCAGCGCCGGGGCCGACAGGGTCGCCGCGGCCTCGGCGATGCCGGGGAATTTTCCGGTCCAGTCGAGCCCGGAGCGGGTGAAGACCCTTGCGCCGCCCTGACCCAGCGCGACGAGCGCGCGATAGCCGTCATATTTGACCTCGTGCAGCCACTGATTGCCGGCCGGCACCGCATCGACCAGGGTCGCGAGCTGCGGTTCGTGGAAGTCGGGCCGCTTTCCGCCCTTCGCGACGCGGCGCGCCGGCCCGCCCGGCTTCGCGGCGGCGCGCGACGGTTTCTTGCCCTCGGCGATTTCCTGCATCGTCCGGCCGGTGCTCACGCTGGTCAGCGCGGTCTCGACCAGGACATCGGTCGCCCCCGCCTCGGCATCGTCGATCTTGCGCAGCAGCCAGTTCTCGCCGCGTTCCTTGCCGCGCGGTTTCAGCCGGATCAGCAGCCAGTCGCCCTTCATCCGCTCGCCCTGGAGCGTGAAGTGGAGATGGCCCTCGTCCAGGTCCTTTTCCGACTTGCCCGCGATCGGCGCCCAGGTGCCGCTGTCCCACAGCATCACGGTGCCGCCGCCATATTCGCCCTTCGGGATCGTGCCCTCGAAATCGGCATAGGACAGGGGGTGATCCTCGGTCCGCACCGCCAGGCGCTTCTCGCCGGGATCGATGCTGGGTCCGCGAGTCACCGCCCAGCTCTTCAGCACGCCGTCGATTTCCAGCCGGAAGTCCCAGTGGAGCCGGCTCGCATCGTGCTTCTGGACGATGAAGCGATGCGACCCGCCCTCGGCGATCGTGCCCGCGGGCTCGGCCGTCTTCGCGAAGTCGCGCTTGGCGTTGTACTTCGCCAGCAGATCGGGCTTGCGGGCCATCAGGCGCGCTTGCGCGCCGCGGGCTTGGCCGGGGTCTTCTTCGCAGCCGGCTTGGCAGCGGCCTTGACGGGCTTGGTCTTGACCGCGGGGCTCGATTTCGCGCCCGGCTTCTCGAGCGACTTCTTCAGCGCCGCCATCAGGTCGACGACGTTGGATCCGCGGCTGGCCGGGGCGTCCTCCTTCTCCTCGATGATCTTGCGCCCCTTGGCCTTGCGCTTGCGGTCGATCAGCCCCTTCAGCGCATCGACATAGCGGTCGTGGAATTCCTGGGGATCGAACTTCGCCGCCTTCTTCGCGATCAGCGATTCGGCCAGGCCTAGCAGTTCGGGATCGGGTTCCTGGTCGGGAATGTCGCGGAAATAACCCTGCGCCTTGTTGACCTCGTCGGCATAGCGCAGCGTCTCCAGCACCATGCCGCGGCCGCACGCCTTGAGGCTGACGACATATTCGCGCCCGCGCATCGCCAGCTGGCCCAGCCCGACCTTGCGGGTGCGCTTCAGCGCCTCGCGCAGCACGATGAACGCTTCCTCGGCCAGGTCGTCGGCGGGCACGACGAAATAGGGCTTCTCGTAATAGAGGACGTCGATCTCGTCGGCGTCGACGAACTGGGTAAGCTCGAGCGTCTTCTTCGATTCGAGCTTCACCGCGTCGATCTCGTCCTGTTCGAGCAGGACATATTCGCCCTTCTCGATCTCGAACCCCTTCATGATCTCGTCGGCATCGACCGGCCCGACGCCGGGCGCGACCTTCTCGTATTTGATCCGCTGGCCGCTCGGCTCGTGGATCTGGTGGAACGAGACCTGGGCACCCGACTTGGTCGCCGTGTAGATCTCGACCGGGATCGAGACGAGCGCCAGCCTGATCTGACCCTGCCAATAGGCGCGCGCTGCCATGAAGAGCCTCCATTCGTTGCGAGGCCGATTCAAAGCACGACGCGGGGAGTCGTTCCTCGACAGCGAAAGGGCGGCATCGTACAGGGCTGGCCATGGCCACCGACCCCTTCGATCTGTTCGACACCTGGTATGCCGAAGCCCGCGCGAGCGAGCTCAACGACTCCAATGCGATGGCGCTGGCAACGGTCGGCGCCGACGGCCAGCCCTCGGTCCGGATGGTGCTGCTGAAGGGGCATGGCCGGGACGGGTTCGTGTTCTACACCAACCGCGAAAGCCGCAAGGCGGGCGAGCTGGGCGAAGGCAGCAGGGCCGGCCTGTTGTTCCACTGGAAATCGCTGCGCCGCCAGATCCGGATCGAGGGTCCGGTCAGCCGGGTGAGCGACGCGGAGAGCGATGCCTATTTCGCCAGCCGCGGACGGGATTCGCAGCTGGGCGCGTGGGCATCGGACCAGTCGCGCCCGCTGGATGCGCGCCAGACGTTCGAGGACCGGTTCGAGGCGGTCCGTACGCGGTTCGACGGGCAGGACGTGCCGCGCCCGCCGCATTGGGGCGGATACCGCGTGACGCCGAACCGGATCGAATTCTGGCAGGATCGCGCCCACCGGCTGCACGAGCGCCGCCTGTTCGTGCCCCAGGGCGAAGGCTGGGCCGAGGGGCTGCTCTACCCGTGACCAATCTCGCACGGCGCGCCGCGATCGCCAGCGTGACGGTCGCGCTGTTCCTCGGCCTGCTCAAGGCCTGGGCGGCCTGGAAGACCGGTTCGGTCGCGATGCTGGCCAGCCTGGCCGACAGCGGGCTCGACCTGGTCGCCTCGTTCGTCACGCTGGCCGGCGTCCATTGGGCGTCGCAGCCGGCCGATGCCGAACATCGCTTCGGCCATGGCAAGGCCGAGGCGCTGGCAGCGCTGTTCCAGGTGGTGGTGATCGCGGTGTCCGCCTTCGCGATCCTGGTGCGCGCCATCCCGCGGCTGCTGGCCCCGACCCCGGCGCTGGCGCCCGAGGCGGGCATCGGCGTGTCGCTGGTCGCGATGGGGGCGACGCTTGCGCTGATCACCTATCAGAAATCGGTCGTGCGCCGGACCGGGTCGATCGCGATCGGCACCGACCGGATGCACTACAGCTCGGACCTGTTGCTGAACGCGGCGGTGATCGCCGCGCTGCTGATCGACACGCTGGGCATTACCGGGGCGGACGCCGTGTTCGGCATTGCCATCGCTTTCTGGCTGATGTTCGGCGCGTGGCGCGCGTCCGAAGCGGCGCTGGACCAGCTGATGGACCGCGAATGGCCCGACGAGAAACGGCGGCGCGTGGTCGAGATCGCGGCTGCCCATCCCCGGCTGAAGGGGCTGCACGACCTGCGCACGCGCACCAGCGGATCGCATGATTTCGCCCAGTTCCACGTCTGGCTGGCGCCGACGATGACCGTGGCCGAGGCGCACGACATCGTCGAGACGCTGGAGCAGCGGCTGGTCGCCGAATTCCCGGGCAGCGAGTTCCTGATCCATATCGATCCCGAAGGCCATGTCGACGCGCCCGGCAATCCGCTGGCGGAAACCGACGAGACCGAATTGCTCAACAAGGAGCCCGATGCATGAAGCTGCCTTTCGCCCAGGTCGACGCCTTTGCCGACCGCCCCTTCACCGGCAATCCGGCCGCGGTGATCATGGTCGATATCTGGTATGCCGACGAGATCCTGCAGGCGATCGCCGAGGAGAACAACCTGGCGGAAACCGCATTCCTGATCGGCGATCCGACCCGGGCGGCCGATTATCATCTGCGCTGGTTCACGCCCACGACCGAGGTCGCGCTGTGCGGCCACGCGACGCTGGCCACCGCGCACATGATCCTGAGTCATGAGCCCGGCCTCGACCGGGTGACCTTCCGCACCGAATCGTCCGGGATCCTCGAGGTCAGCCGCGAGGAAACCGGCTATGCTATGGCGCTGCCGACGCACCGCGCCGAGCCGAAGCCGCTGCCGGATATCCTGGCGGCGCTGGGGCTGGAGACGGCGGCGGCCACGCTGTGGCATGACAAGGGCTATGCGCTGATCGTGGTCGAGGATGCAGCGGCCGTTGCCGCGCTGACCCCCGATTTCCGCGCGCTGGGCAAACTGGGCGACGTGCTGACCATCGTCACCGCGCCGGGCTCGTCGACCGACGTCGTCAGCCGGGTCTTCGCCCCCGGCGCGGGCATCGACGAGGATCCGGTGACGGGATCGGCGCACACCGTACTGGCGCCCTATTGGGCCGAGCGGCTGGGACGCGACCGCTTCACCGCCTATCAGGCATCGGCCCGCGGCGGTCTGGTCGATTGCGAGCTGAGCGGCGATCGCACCATCCTGCGCGGCAATTGCGTCACCGTGATCGAGGGGATCTTCGCCTTCGAGTGCTGACGCCGGTCAGGCGGCGGCAAGCTCGGCGCGCTCGGTCTCTGCGATCCAGCCGCCGCCCAGCACCCGGTCGCCGGCATAGAGCACCGCCGCCTGGCCCGGCGCCACGCCATATTCGGGCGAGAGGAACGTCACCCGTTCGCCGTCGAAGCGCGCCGGCACCGGCTTGGCGAGCGAGCGGACCTTCACCGTCATCTCGCCGCGATGGTCGCCGCCGATCCAGTTGACGTTCTCGATCCGCGCGGCACGGACCGCCAGCGCACGCTTGGGACCGACCACCACGTCGCGCGTCGCCGGATCGAGCCGCAGGACATAGAGCGGCTCGGGTGATCCGCCGATCTCCAGCCCGCGGCGCTGGCCGACGGTGAAGTGGATCAGCCCCTTGTGCTCGCCCAGCTTGCGGCCGACCTCGTCGACGATCGCGCCGCCGGTCTCGGCTTCGGGCCGCAGCTTCTTCACCAGCGCGGCATAATTGCCGTCGGGCACGAAGCAGATGTCCTGGCTGTCGGGCTTGCCCGCCACGCCCAGCCCCAGTTCGGCGGCGAGCGCGCGGACTTCGGGCTTGGGCATGCCGCCCAGCGGGAAGCGCAGATAGTCGAGCTGGGCCGAGGTGGTGGCGAACAGGAAATAGCTCTGGTCGCGCGCCGGATCGACCGCGCGGTGCAGTTCGGCGCCCTGGTCGCCCATCACCCGGCGGACATAATGGCCGGTCGCCAGGCAGTCCGCGCCCAGGTCGCGCGCCAGCGCGAACAGGTCGGTGAACTTGGGCCCCATATTGCACTTCACGCACGGGATCGGCGTGCGGCCGGCGAGATATTCGTCGGCGAAGTCGTCGATCACCTGGCTGCGAAAGCTGCTTTCGTGATCGAAGACATAATGGGCGATGCCCAGCCGGTCGCACACTGCGCGCGCATCGCGGATGTCGCGCCCGGCACAGCACGAGCCGGCGCGGCCCACCGCCTCCCCATGATCGTAGAGCTGCAGCGTGATGCCGATCGTCTCGGCCCCGGTGCGCGCGGCCAGCGCGGCGACGACCGACGAATCGACCCCGCCCGACATCGCGACCACGATGCGGCGCGCCGCAAGCGGCTCGGCAAGCTGGAAATCCCCGATGGTCATCGCGCGCCACATAGGCGCGCGGAGCGCCCGGCGCCAGTGCGGGCAGCGCCGGAGCCGCCGGGCGCGAGGGTTAAGGGTCCGTAGTCGGAGCCTTTACCCCGCCTTCATCGATCCTCCCTAGAAGCGGTCGTCCAACAGGCAATCGACGGATGGAAACGGGTGGATCTGAGTTTTGCCAGGCTGGACCGGGACAGTGCGGCGATCGTGCTGCCGACCGAGCTTGCGGTGCTGATGGTCGGGATCGCGGCACGCCAGGCGGCCTCGCCGACGGCGCGTGCGCAGGCGCGGCTGGACCTGGTGACCCCGGGCGAGGCGCTGCTCGCGCCGCTGCACGCCTCGTTCCACCGCGGGGCCGCCCTGTCGCTGCGCCACGGGCAGCATGAATGAAGGGGATGTTTACCCTGCCGCTTTATGCGGTGTTCAAACCGGCGATCCTAAGCGTGGGTCCGATGTCGAGTAGAGAGGGGGCCCCCCGCCCCGATCGAGGTTGTAGATGATTGAGAACCAGAAGATTCGTCCCGCAAAGGTGATCGGCCCGCTCGGCGAGCCGCTGACCCTGGAGACGCTGCCGCCGCCCGAGACGACGCGCTGGGTCGTGCGGCGCAAGGCGGAGGTGGTCGCTGCGGTCAATGGCGGGCTGCTGACCGTCGACGAGGTCTGCGCCCGCTACGGCCTGACGGTCGAGGAATTTGCCGGCTGGCAGCGGGCGATCGACCGGTCGGGCATGCCCGGCCTGCGCGTCACCCGCATCCAGCATTACCGGTCGCTGTACGAACGCCAGCAGAAATACTGAGCTTCCCGCTCCCATCGGGATCGACGACCCGCCGCCCGGACGCCGGACGGCGGGTCGTTTTCGTACCGGTTCCCTAAATCGGCGCGTCGAAGCGAAAATAACCCTTTGGGAACAAGTGGGTCGCTTGAGACTTTTTTGTACCGAAGGGCCCGAACGCCGGGCCCAATCGGAGAAACGAGATGGGACTGATTCTTTGGCTCATCGTGGGCGGCGTCGTCGGCTGGCTCGCGAGCCTGGTGATGCGCACCGACGCCCAGCAGGGCATCTTCCTGAACATCGTCGTCGGCATCGTCGGCGCGTTCATCGGCGGCCTGCTGTTCGGTGGTTCGATCAACAGCGGCACGATCACCGTGTCGACCTTCCTGGTCTCGCTGGTCGGCGCGATCGTTCTGCTCGCCATCGTCAACCTGGTCCGTCGCGGCGCCGTGCGCTAAGCGCCGGCAACCCTCAGGACCAAGACATGCAAAAAGGGGCCGCCGGGCGACCGGCGACCCCTTTTTCACATCCGCCGCATTCGCGCCGGTCCGTCCCGCTTATTTCAGCAGGAAGCGGATCGTCACCGAGACCGACAATTCCTGCTCGCCCGGACTGACCATCAGTCCGGCCGACTGGACCGACATGCGATCGGCGCGCATCGGGAACGGGGTGGGCGTGACACCGTCCGAGATCGACAGGATGCGATCGACGCGCAGCCCCGCCGCCTTGGCATAGAGTTCCGCCCGCGCCCGCGCCTTCGCCACGGCGTCGATCCGCGCTTCGTCCAGCGCCTGGGCCGGCTCGCTGATGCCCAGATTGGGGCCGGAGATCGTGTTGGCGCCCTGCGTCACCAGCAGGTCGAGGATCGCCCCGGACCTGGCGACGTCGCGGAAGCGCACGCTGACCGTGTTCGACGCCATATAGGCAAAGATCTGCTGCGGCTGGCCGTTGGTCTGGTCGCGATATTGAGGCTGGAGCGAGATCGTCGCGGTCTGGATGTCGCGCTCGGCGACGCCGGCGCCCTTCAGCGCGGCGATCACCCTGGTCATCTTCGCGTTGTTCTGGGCCAAAGCCTCCGCCGCGGTCGCGGCCTGCGTCGTGACGCCCGCGTCGATCGTCGCGATGTCGGGCACCCGGGTCGATCGCCCCTCGGCGCTCACCTCGAGCAGCGTTCCCTCCTGCAGCAGCATCGACGGCCGCTGCAGCTCCTGCGCCATGGCAGGCACCGCGACGGTAGCCGCGGCAAGCGCCGCCATGCTGAGGGTAAGTGCGCGCATTCACTGGTCTCCTGTTATATCCTGCGGCTCCTGTGGGGCACGCCCGACTAACCGCGACTGAACGGCGCGGTGGGTCGCCGTTCAGCTTTGCCGGTTCGTCACCGTCGCGCCACGACCAGGCGATAGAGGATCAGCAGGATCAGCGCGCCGACGGTCGAGGCGATGATCGTGTTGGTCCAGCTGGGATTGGTCCGTACCGTCTCGAGGCCGACCAGCGGCGCGAGATAATAGGCAAGTAGCGCGCCCAGAACACCGAGCAGGATCGTGACGATCAGGCCGCCGGGATCGCGCCCCGGCATGATGAGCTTGCCCAGTGCGCCGGCGACGAGCCCGACGACCAGCCATCCGATGATGTTGTCCGGAAGCATGACATTCCCTCCTCGATCGCGTCCACCTGATCGGTGGACCGCGACCGAGCGTCGTCGCTGTCGCCCGTCTTTGCAATTGCTTTGTTCGACCCGGCCGTTTCGGTTCGATTAGGACCCGCCTCACCTTGCGGAAGCGGAGCGAAACGGGCATTCGGCGCGCGGGAGGGGAAACGGCTACTTGTAGCCGGTGCCTTATTCATCTAATACAGCTCGTCCTGGGGACACCGGCGATTGCCGGAAGCAGGGTGGTGCTCATGAATTACGAGGCAGGGATGTTGGGCAAGAGCGACCGGCTGGAATATGCGGGCGAGACTACTCCGCGCGGGCGGCGGTGGATCTGGATCGTCGGGCTGATCGCGATCGTCGTCATCGTGGCAGTCGCGGCGTTCGCGATGCGCGGCGGATCGCAGGACGGCAAGGCAACGGCGGACAAGAGCGGCGCGGCCAAGGACGGCGACGCCGCACTGCCCAGCGTGACCTATGCCGTTCCCGGACGCTCGGACATCCAGACGGTGATCACCGGCACGGGCAGCCTGGCCGCCCGGCGCGAGATGCCCGTCGGCGTCGCCGGCGAAGGCGGGATGGTGACCCGCGTGCTGGTCGAGCCCGGCCAGTGGGTGCAGGCCGGCCAGGTGCTGGCGACGGTCGATCGCTCGGTCCAGAACAACACCGCCGAATCGCTGGCGGCGCAGATCCGCGTCGCGCGCGCCGATGCCGCGCTTGCCCAGGCGGAGCTCGAGCGTGCCCAGCAGCTTGTCGGTCGCGGCTTCATCTCGAAGGCCGATGTCGATCGCCGGACCGCGACGCGCGATGCTGCCAATGCGCGCGTCCGCGTTGCCGAGGCGACGCTGAAGGAAACCCAGGCGCGCAACCGCCGCCTCGACATCCGCGCGCCCGCCGCCGGCCTGGTGCTGACCCGAACGGTCGAGCCGGGCCAGATCATCAGCTCCGGCTCGGGCGTGCTGTTCCGCATGGCACAGGGTGGCCAGATGGAGATGCGCGTCCAGCTTGCCGAGGGCGACATCCAGCGGGTGCGCGTCGGCACCGTCGCCGAGGTGACGCCGGTCGGCACGACCGCCGTGTTCAAGGGCGAGGTGTGGCAGGTGTCGCCGATCATCGATCCGCAGAACCGCCAGGGCATCGCGCGCGTCGCGCTGACCTACAATCCCGCGCTGCGTCCGGGCGGCTTCGCCTCGGCCCGGATCGTGTCGGGCGGCCAGGTCGCGCCGATGCTGCCGCAGTCGGCGATCCAGAGCGATCCCAAGGGCAATTTCGTGTATGTCCTCGACGCCGAGAATCGCGCCAAGGTGCGGTATGTCACGACGGGTGACGTGACCGAACAGGGCGTGGTGATCACCGGCGGCCTGACCGGGACCGAACGGGTCGTTCTGACGGCGGGCGGGTTCCTGAACCCCGACCAGAAGGTCAAGCCCGTCGCGCAGCAGAAGACGAAGTAAGTCGGCCCCGCAGCAAGGAATGCGATCATGAGCTTCCGCAACATCTCGGCTTGGTCGATCCGCAACCCGGTCCCGCCCATCGTGCTGTTCCTGGCGCTGACCATCGCCGGCGTGATCAGCTTCATGCGGATGGACGTGAACAACGATCCGGACATCGACTTCCCGATCGTCTGGGTGTCGATCTCGCAGCCGGGCGCCGCGCCCAGCGAACTCGAGACCCAGATCACCCAGAAGGTCGAGTCCGCGGTACGCAGCCTGCAGGGCATCGACGAGATCACGTCGAACGTCCAGGAAGGCAGCAGCTCGACGGTCGTCCAGCTGGCGATCGGCCAGCCGATCGACCGCGCGGTCGAGGATGTGCGCAGCGCGATCCAGCAGATTCGCGGCAACCTGCCCGACGGCATTCTCGAACCGCAGATCGGCCGCGTCGACACCGCCAGCGACAATGACATTGCCAGCTTCACCGCGGTCGCCACCGACATGACGGTCGAACAGCTGAGCTGGTATATCGACAATACCGTGTCGAAGGAGCTGCTGTCGGTTTCGGGCATGTCGGCGGTCAACCGCAATGGCGGCGTCAGCCGCGAGATCCGCGTCATCCTTGATCCTGCCAAGCTGCAATCCTATGGCCTGACCGCGACCGCGGTGAACAACCAGCTGCGCCAGGTGAATCTGGACGCGCCGGGCGGGCGCGCCGAGATTTCGGGCTATGAACAGTCGGTCCGCGTGCTGGGCAATGCGACCAACGCCTATACGCTGGGGCAGACCCAGATCTCGCTGGGCGGCGACCGCACCGTGCGGCTGGCCGATATCGCGCAGGTCAAGGACCTGTATGCCGAGCAGCGCAGCCTGGCGAAGTATAATGGCCAGCAGGTGATCGCATTCGACATCCAGCGCGCCAAGGGCGCGTCGGACGTCAGCGTCTTCCACGCCGCGCAGGAAAAGCTGAACGACCTGCAGCAGCGCAATCCCAAGGTCCGCTTCGAACTGCTGTTCAACAACTCCAAATATGCCGAGCAGCAATATCATTCGGCGATGGAAGCGATGATCGAGGGCGCCGTGCTGGCGGTCATCGTCGTGTTCCTGTTCCTGCGCGACTGGCGCGCGACCTTCATCTCCGCACTCGCGATTCCGCTGTCGGCGATCCCCGCCTTCTGGTTCATGGACCTGCTGGGCTTCACGCTGAACCAGATGACGCTGCTCGCGCTCAGCCTGGTCGCCGGCGTGCTGGTCGATGACGCGATCGTCGAGATCGAGAATATCGTCAGGCATATGCGGATGGGCAAATCCGCCTATCAGGCATCGATCGACGCCGCCGACGAGATCGGCGTCGCGGTGCTCGCCACGACCATGTCGATCGTCGCGGTGTTCCTGCCCGTCGGCCTGATGCCGGGCATCTCCGGCCAGTTCTTCAAGAATTTCGGCCTGACCGTGGTCGCCTCGGTGCTGATGTCACTGGCGGTGGCGCGCATGATCACGCCGATGATCGCAGCCTATTTCCTCAAGGCGCACGGCCATGCCTCGCACGGCGAGGGCAGGTTGATGAACGTCTATATGAAGGTGCTGCGCTGGACGTTGCGCCATCGCTGGTCGGCGGTGCTGGCCGGTTTCATCTCGTTCGGACTGACGATCTTCCTGTTCACCTCGCTGCCGATGACGTTCCAGCCGACCCAGGACCAGGAAAGCGTCACCGCGACGGTCGACATGGTCCCCGGCACCACGCTGGAGCAGACGCAGCGCGTGGTCGCTCAGGTGGCCGCACGCCTGCAGCGCGAGCCCGACGTCGCCAACGTCTATTCGCGCAGCTTCGTCGGCAACGGCCGCGTCACGGCGATGTTCAAGGAGAAGAAGAGCGAGACCAGCGATGCGTTCGAGCGGCGGATCTCGCCCGAGCTGCTGGCGATCCCCGATGCCCGAGTCGGCTTCCGCTCGCAATTCGGCTGGGGCGGCAGCGGTCGCGCGCTGAACGTCACGCTGGGCGGCGAGGATCCCGAATTGCTGAACCAGACGGCCCTGAAGCTGCTGGAACAGATGTCGGGCCTGAAATCGGTGATCGCGCCGCGCATCTCGGGCGACCTCAAGCGTCCCGAGATCGTGATCAAGCCGCGGCTCGACCTGGCCGCCAATCTGGGCGTGACCACGGCGGCGCTGTCCAACGCGATCCGCATCGCGACCCTGGGCGACATCGACCAGAACAGCGCGCGCTTCTCGCTGAGCGATCGCCAGATCCCGATCCGGGTCGCGCTGGACGAAAGCGCGCGCGAGCGGCTGTCGACGATCCAGAACCTGCCGGTGCAGACCGCGTCGGGCGGATCGGTGCCGCTGCGCGTGGTCGCCGACATCAGCTTCGGCGCGGGTCCGACGCGCATCGACCGGCTCAACCTGCAGCGTCGCATCGTCGTCGGCGCCGACGTCGCGGTCGATCCGGCCACGGGCAAGCCATTCGTGTCGGGCGATGTCATGAAGCAGGTCGATGCCCTGCCGATCATGAAGAACCTGCCGCAGGGCGTAAACAAGCTGACCGTTGGGTCCGACAAATGGCAGGCGGAAATGCTCAGCAACTTCTTCATCGCGCTGGGGGCGGGCATTTTCCTCGTCTTCGCGGTGCTGGTGCTGCTGTACCGCCGCTTCATGTCGCCGCTGGTGAACATGGGTTCGCTGTTGCTCGCGCCGCTCGGCGGACTGCTCGCGCTGATGGCGACGGGCAATCCGCTGTCGCTGCCGGTGTTCATCGGCATCCTGATGCTGTTCGGCATCGTCGCGAAGAACTCGATCCTGCTGATCGACTTCGCGCTGGAGGAGATGGATAAGGGCGTCGACAAGTTCACCGCGCTGATGGACGCGGGTCACAAGCGCGCCCAGCCGATCGTGATGACGACGGTGGCGATGGTCGCCGGCATGGTGCCCACGGCATTGTCGCTGTCAGGCGACAGTTCGTGGCGCGCGCCGATGGGCATCGTCGTGATCGGCGGACTGATCCTGTCGACGCTGCTGACGCTGCTGATCGTGCCCGGCTGCTTCAGCCTGGCGGTCGGCCTGGAACAGTGGCTGGGGCCGAGACTGCGGCGGCGCCTGCTGACCTATTCGCCGGGCGACGAACATGGCACGCCGGTGATCGAACATCATGGCAGCGGCAAGATCGACTACAAGCCTGAGACCCCGCCGCACGCAGCGGAGTGAACTTCCCGGGCGTTCGGGAATTGGGATGCGCGTGAGCCTTTTCACGCGCATCCCAAGCAGGGACCCTGCCCCGCCCGGCCTCCGCCGAATGCGCCTGCTCGCCACCTTCATGCTGGTCGCGATGGCGGCGGTCTTCTTCGCCACGCGCGCGATCGGCCCGGTGCATCCTGCGATCGGCTTCATCCGCGCGTTCGCCGAGGCTGCGATGGTCGGCGGCCTGGCCGACTGGTTCGCGGTCACCGCACTGTTCCGCCACCCGCTTGGCCTGCCGATCCCGCACACCGCGATCATCCCGCGCAACAAGGACCGGATCGGTGCGACGCTCGCCCAGTTCCTGCGCGACAATTTCCTGACCCCCTCGGTCGTCGCGCGGCGGATGCGGCGGGTCGACGTGGCCGGCGCCGCCGGACGCTGGCTGGCGAATCCGCCGCAGGGCGGGCGCGGCAGGATCGGGGCCGGCGCCTCGCGGCTGGCCGCCGACATCCTCGAATCGCTCGACCAGGAACGGCTGGGCGGCATGGTGAAGGGCGCGGTCGCCGGACGGCTGCGCGCGACCGAAGTGTCGCCGCTGTTCGGCCAGGCGCTGACCGCCGCGATCGCCAGCGACCGCCATGTGCCGCTGCTCGACGGAATGATCCGCTGGGCCGCGCGAACCCTGGACGGCAACGAGCATCTGATCCGCCAGATGGTTCATGCCAAGTCCGGCGGGATCATGCGCTGGACCGGGCTGGACGAGACGCTGGCCAACAAGATCATCGACGGGCTGGAAAAGCTGATCCTCGAAATGGCGGAGGATCCCGACCATCCGATGCGCGCAAAGGCCGAGGAGGGGCTGACCCGCCTCGCCCACGACCTGCAGCACAAGCCGGAGCTGCGCCAGAAGGTCGAGGCGTTCAAGATGGAGCTGACCGAGAACCCGGCGCTGCAGCGCTGGATCGACGGCATCTGGGAACAGGGTCGTGCGGCGCTGCTGCGGGTGGCGCGAGATCCGGAAAAGGCGCTGGCCGGCCGGATGGGCGAAACGCTGCGCCAGTTCGGCGAGACGATCCAGCGCGACCCGGCGCTGGCGCGCACGATCAACCGGTTCGCGCGACGTGCCGCGGTCGGCGCCGCCGCCGACTATGGTGACGGCATCGTCCGGCTGGTGTCCGACACGATCCAGGGATGGGACGCGCGGACGATCACCGGCCGGCTCGAGAATGCGGTGGGCCAGGACCTGCAATATATCCGGATCAACGGAACGTTGGTCGGCGGCCTGGTGGGCGTGACCATCCACGCCGCCGACATGCTGCTCTAGATCGGGCTCAGGCCGACGCGGCGTCCAGCAGGATCTCGCCCTGGTCCTCGCCGTCCCAATAATGCGCACGCACGCCGCGCACCTTGATCATCGTCAGGCCGGGCGT
This sequence comes from Sphingomonas rustica, assembly GCF_039652585.1. Taxonomy (NCBI): domain Bacteria; kingdom Pseudomonadati; phylum Pseudomonadota; class Alphaproteobacteria; order Sphingomonadales; family Sphingomonadaceae; genus Sphingomonas; species Sphingomonas rustica. The sequence continues at coordinate 456,939 of NZ_JBDIZK010000001.1, forward strand.
GTCGACGCCCTGTTCGAACCAGCGATCCAGATCCTTGGTCCAGTGCGCCTCGAACTGGGCCTTGTCCTTGATCAGGTCGGCATGGCCCTCGACATGGACGAACACCGGCTTCATTCCCAGCAGCCCACCTTTGCCGTGGTAGCCCAGAGCGACCTTGGGGTCGGCGGCGATGTCATCGAACAGCCGGGTATCGTCCATGGCGAAGAAATAGCTGTCGCCGTCATAGTCGACCTCGCGATTGTTGCTCATCGGTCGCCCGGCGATGGTGCCGCCGTCGCTGTGGGTCGACAGCATGGCGAAGTCGATGTCCTTCATGATCTCGGCGAGATCGGCGCGTGTCTTGGTCAATGTCTCTCTCCTGGCGGTTGTCGCGAGGAGAACGAAGCCTCAGCGCTTTGGCTCCTGCCGCCAGTCGAAGATGGTCCATCCGCGCGAACGGGCGAGCGCGACCAGCGGCGCATGCGCGTTCACCGCAAAGGCCTGGTCCGCCCATTCGAGCAACGGCGCGTCCGACACATGGTCCGAATAGGCGCGGATGCTGGCGTCGGGCCGGGCGATCCCGGCGCCCTCCAGCCACCGCTCGACCATGCGGAGCTTTTCGGGTCCGTAACAGTTGAGGCCGTCGATCTGCGAAAGGACCCTTCCCTGCCCATCCCGTCTGGCCCGTGTCGCGATGACGTCGTCGAAGCCGAGCCGGGCGCCGATCGCCGCCGCATAATAGCCATGCGACGCGGTGGCCAGCACCAGCCGATAGCCTTCGGCCCGGTCCGCCGCGATCCGATCGAGCGCAGGCTGGAGCACGTTCGAGGCCATTACCGCATCGGCATAGGCATCGGCGACGATGCCGATCTCGCGCTCGTCCAGCGCCTTGCCGACCATCATCCGGTGGGTGATCTGTTTCAACCCGGCACGGTCGACCAGCTTCAGCACATAGAGGAGTCCGGCCAGTCCTGCGACGGGCAGCAGCCCCAGCCGCCACGGCGCCCGCGCCCTTGCCGCATGCACCAGGAACGCCGTCCAGGTCGGCGCGCGGGTGATGGTTTTGTCCATGTCGTAAATGGCGAGGCGGTTCATTGCGCCATCTAGAGTTCTCACGCCTTGCCGTTCCAGCACAAATCGCGGAAAGACGGTAACGATGAGCACAAGCGCCGACTTCGCGGAAGCCAATGGGGGCACACTCGCCTTCACCGGGGATCTGTCGCTCGCGCGGATCGGCAACCTGCCGGACCGCCTGCAGGACTATTCCGGCGAGGTCAGCCGCATCGACCTGAGCCAGGTCGAGCGGATCGATACCGTCGGTGCCTGGGTCATCCATCGCTTCGCCAAGGCGCGCGGTGCCAGCGTCGAAGGGCTGGGCCCCGATGCGCAGCATCTGCTGGAGCAGGTCGCAGCCGCCGAGCGTCCGCTGGCCCTGCCCGACAAGCCGCAGGCGCCGTTCAACCGGGTACTGGGGGAGATCGGTGACGCCGTCGTGGTCGCGGGCCGCACCTTGTACGGCCTGCTCGGCTTCATGGGCGCGACGGTGATCGCCTTCTGGAACGTGGTGCGCAGCCCGCATCGGTTCCGTTTCAATGCGACGGTGCAGCGATTCGAAGTCGTCGGCGTCTCCGCACTTGGAATCATCGGGTTGATGAGTTTCCTGATCGGCATCGTGATCGCCCAGCAGGGTGCGGTGCAGTTGCGCGAGTTCGGCGCCGAGATCTTCACGATTAACCTGCTCGGACGAATCACGCTACGCGAGCTCGGCGTGCTGATGACCGCGATCATGGTCGCGGGCCGATCCGGCTCGGCCTTCGCCGCGCAGCTCGGCACGATGAAGCTGACCGAGGAGATCGATGCGATGCGCACGATCGGCGTGTCGCCAATGGAAGCGCTGGTGCTGCCGCGCACGATCGCCGTGATCTGCATGATGCCGCTGCTCGCCTTTTATTCGTCACTGATCGGAATCATCGGCGGCGGCCTGCTGTGCTGGATCACACTCGACATCCCCCCGGTCACCTTTGTGCAGAAGCTGCGCGAGGTGGTGCCGATGACCGACCTGTGGGTGTGCCTGATCAAGGCGCCTGTGTTCGGTGCGGTCATCGCGATCGCAGGCTGTTTCCAGGGCATGCAGGTCGAGGGCGATGCCGAGCAGGTTGGCCGCCGCACCACGACCGCAGTGGTCCAGGCAATCTTCCTCGTCATCGTGATCGACGCCTTCTTCGCAGTGTTTTTCGAACGGATCGGATGGCTATGACCGCGGTACGCCAATCCGCCCAGACCACCGAAAACCCGATCATTCGGGTCCGCGGGCTGAAGAACTGCTTCGGCGAACAGGTCATCCATGACGGGCTGGACCTCGACGTGTGCCGCGGCGAGATCATCGGCGTGGTCGGCGGATCGGGCACGGGCAAGTCGGTGCTGATGCGGTCGATCATCGGCCTGCAGACGCCGGTCGAGGGCAGCATCGAGGTTTTCGGCGAAAATACGATCGGGCGCGACGAAACCGAAAGTGCCGAGATCCGCAAGCGCTGGGGCATATTGTTCCAGGGGGGGGCACTGTTCTCGACGCTGACCGTGTCCGAGAATGTGCAGGTTCCCCTGAAGGAATTCTATCCACAGATCGACCCGGTGCTGCTGCAGGAAATCGCGGCATACAAGGTGGTGATGAGTGGCCTTCCGGCGGAGGCGGCGCCGAAATACCCGGCCGAGCTCTCGGGTGGCATGAAGAAGCGCGCCGGCCTCGCGCGCGCGCTGGCACTCGATCCTGAACTGCTGTTCCTGGACGAGCCCACCGCCGGGCTCGATCCGATCGGCGCGGCTGCGTTCGACGAACTGACTGCGTCGCTGCAGAAGACGCTGGGCCTGACCGTGTTCCTGATTACCCATGATCTGGACACGCTGTATGCGATCTGCGACCGCGTCGCGGTGCTCGCGGACAAGCGCGTGATCGCGGTGGGCACCATCGACGAATTGCTGGCGCTGGATCATCCGTGGATCCAGGAATATTTCAACGGACCGCGCGGACGTGCCGCAGTAGCCGGTATCGGCAAGCGAGATGCGGCACCCGCCCCACTCGCCGATCAGAGGACGTGAGAGGCTAAATGGAAACGCGTTCTAATCATGTGCTCGTCGGCGCGGTGGTGCTGATCCTGATCGCGGTGCTCGTACTGTTCACGGTCTGGCTGGCGCGGCTGGGGACGTCCGAGGACCGCGAATACGACATCTTCTTCAAGCAATCGGTCGACGGGGTCAGCCCGGGATCGAGCGTGACCTTCTCCGGCGTGCCGTCCGGCCAGGTGAAGGAAATCGCCTTCTGGAAGGAGGACCCGCAATTCGTGCGCGTGCGGATCATCGTGAAGGGCGACGTTCCGATCCTTGAGGGCACCACGGCCGCGATCCTCGGCAGCTTTACCGGCGGCAGCACGATCCAGCTGGACGGCGCGGTCAAGGGCGCCCCCGCGATCCGCTGCCCCGAACAGAATCCGCGTGCCGCCTGTCCGCTGGGCGTACCCGTCATTCCCGCCAAGGCGGGCGGTCTGGGCGCGCTGCTCAACTCCGCGCCGCGCCTGCTCGAGCGGCTCTCGACGCTGACCGAACGGCTGACCGAGCTGCTGGGCGATCGCAACCAGGCGTCGATCGCCGGCATCCTCGCCAATACCGACCGCCTGTCGCGCGCGCTGGCCGATCGCGGGCCGGAGATTGCGGCGACGCTGGCCGAGACGCGGATCACCATCCAGAAGGCCGGTGCCGCGGCAGAGCAGATCGGCCAGCTGGCCGGTACGACCAACACGCTGCTTGCCGAGGATGTCCGTCCGGCGGTGGGCAATCTCAACAAGGCGATCTCCGCGGCGCAGCGGTCGATGGAGACGCTCGACGCGACGATCGGCGACGCTCGGCCCGGCCTCCAGTCCTTCTCGAAGAAGACGATTCCCGAGGCCGGCCAGCTGATCCAGGACCTGCGCCAGATGGCAGCCGCGCTCAGCTCGGTCGCCGAGAAGCTCGACCAGGGCGGCGCGACCGGCCTGATCGGTGCGCCGAAGCTGCCCGACTATGAACCGAAGAAGAAGTAAGGGACCGGCCATGACCATGTCCGCACGCCAGTTTGCCCTGCCGCTGATGCTCTCGCTGGCGCTTCCGCTGGGCGGGTGCATCTCGATCGGCGGCGGCAAGCCGCCCGCCTCGCTGATGTCGCTGGAATCCTCCGAATCGCTGGCCGTCGGTCAGGTCCAGAATTCGGGCAAGAGCTCGACGATCACGATCGGCGTGCCGATGGTGCCGCAGGCGCTGGCCACCAATCGCGTGCCGGTCACGTCGGGCGGAACCGCCATCGCCTATGTGAAGGACGCCGCCTGGGTCGAGGGGCCGTCGCGCCTGTTCGCCCGGCTGCTGGCGGACACGGTCACCGCGCGCACCGGCCGGGTCGTGCTGTCCAGCCGTCAGTCCCAGGCCGATCCGGGCGCACAGCTGACCGGTGAGTTGCGGATGTTCGGCATCGACGAGCCGACCGGCGACGCGGTTGTGGTCTATGACGCGGTGCTGTCGCGCCAGGACGGCGGCGTGTTCGAGAAGCAGCGTTTCGAAGCGCGCGTGCCGGTAGGGACGGTCGATGCGACCACCGTCGGGCCGGCGCTCAACAGTGCCGCCAATCAGGTCGCGTCCAAGGTTGCCGACTGGGTCGGCCGCTGATGCGGTCGATCCGGCACGGCTGAACCCGGGCGGTTCAGCCGCCGGCAGGGACGCGGCGGACTGGCGCCTCGGCATTGCAGATCTCGACCCCGCCCGCGGGCACGGTGAAGAACTCGTTCTGCCGGTTCTCGCGTGCCTTGATCCAGGCGGCGAAGCGCGGATTGTCGGTCGCGCGATACTGGAAGCGCGGCCGCTCGTCCTCGGGCAGCTGGCTGGCGAGGCGGACCGACAGGATCGGCACGCGCTGCGCCGGATCCTCGTACAGGCCCAGCCCGCCGCCGGTGCCGCGCGGCAGGCTCGACAGCCAGCCGATCCCCTCGATCACCCGGCCGGCGACGGCGATGTTGCGATCCAGATGGCGCGGCGCATGGCCGATCACCGCATAGAGCTCGGCCCCGCTGCCGGTCGACGGCGCCAGGTCGCGCGCCACCCCGACCGCGCCATAGCAATGCGGCAGCCAGCTGTGCGTCGCATTGCCCGCCAGCGACCAGCCATCGGCGCTGTGCCCGGTCCGCCCGGCATAGGGATCGGGCCGGGTGAAGCCGGTGACGCCGTCCCACCCGCTCCATTCATATTCGGCGGGCGGATTGGCAATCACCAGCGGCGGCAGCGGCTTCTTCTCGGTCGGGTCGCCCCACTGCGCGACATAATTGTCCTGCACCCGGTAGACGCTGGTGCCGTCCCACCAGCGCGCCTCGGCCAGCTTGCGGATATTGGCGACATGCGCCGGCGCGTAGCGCGCGGCGAGTCGGATGAAGACCTGATGCCCGTTCTTCAGCGTGACGACGAGGATCTCGTTATCGGGAATCGTCCTCCAGTCCTCGGGCAGCGCCGCCGCCTCGCTGGTCTGCGCCAGGGCCGGCGCGGCGATGCTGAGCGGTGCCGCAAGGGCAAGGGCGAGAAGCGCGAGGGTCGATCCGGACATGAAGCGAAGGTGCACGCGGCCAAGCGTCAGTGCAAGCTTGCCTCGCCCGCACGCATGGCTTAGGTGACGCGCCTTCCAGTGCATGCGGAGCGGTGGCCGAGTGGTCGAAGGCGCTCGCCTGGAAAGTGAGTATACGGCAAAACCGTATCGAGGGTTCGAATCCCTCCCGCTCCGCCAGCAACGCCCTCCCCGGGGCTCGAAAGTTTCACCTAACATGCTACAATCTGGTCAGAATTCGACAGCTTCCGTCGTCGAACTTCGCGCGCGGCGATGGTTCTCTGAGATATCCGGCGCAGTCGCCAGGCACTGGCGACCACGGTCCATATTGCTCGGCAGCATCCGCCGCTTGTCCTGGTCATCGCGGGTTCGGGTTGCGAGGCCGAGCGCGACAAGCCGATCGACGATCGCGGCACATCGATCTCACCCAGGACCAGGAGTTGCGATGGCGTCAGGCCGGTCGCCGCTATGAGCTTGCGCGTGCCGCCCTCCGCCGCGCGCAGTACGCAGCGCTGCGCCTCGAGCAGGCCGACATCGTCGATCACCTGCTCGCGGTCCTTCCCGAATTCGACTTGAGCGTCTTCCAGAATCCCAGCGGCGTCGATCTTCAACGCCGGTTTGGCTGATCCCGATCAGCGTCGAGCGCAGCCTGGTCGTCAGTCTTGGGGAACCTTTCGTGATCGGTTGCAGGCGCGCTCGCAGGAAGGGCGTAGCGTTGCGAAAGGCCGTGATACAGACGCTGCTTGCAGACGAGCTGGGCTGCAAACTCGGCCACAAGCGCCGCAGCAACCAGCGGAAGCATCAAACCGCGGCTGGCAGTCGTCTCGACAATGATGATGACGGCGGTCAGTGGCGCGCGGACGACGCCCGTGAAGTAGGCGACCATGCCAAGCAGGACGATCGCACCGGGCGGATATCCGGGAAGCAGCGTGCGCACCATGTCGCCGATCCCGGCCCCGACGGACAGCGATGGCGCGAAGATGCCCCCGGGCAGACCGGATACGGCGGTCGCCAGGGTCGTGACGAACTTGGCCGCTCCGAACCAGATCGGCACATCGGCACCGCTGATCAATGCGTTGGCAGCTTGGTAGCCGGTCCCCCAGGTCATTGTGGTCGTCACCCCGAGCACGGCAACGACACCGCCGCAAAGGGTAGCGAACATGATCGGCCGGGTGCGAAGCCAGCGCATCGGCGCGATCTCGGTTTTCCCCGCGGCTAGCATCAGGCGAGAGAAAAGCCCGCCGGCAACACCTCCAACCAACCCGGCGAAGGCGACACCGGCGAGCAGCGTGTTGAACGCTGCCGCCACGCCTGCCGCGCCTCCCGCAATAAGAACCGAGGCGCGCAGCGGGATCGACATCAGCCTGTGCGCATACCCCATGATCGATGCGGAAACCTGCACTGTCGGCCCCTCACGGCCGACCGACGCGCCGAGAAGGAGCGCGCTGATGGTCAACAACATCTTCGTCGTCACCGTACGAGCCGACACCAAGTCGGCCATGCCGGATTCGGGATCGCGCGAGGCTGCCATGACCTGGGGGATGCCGGAGCCGCTGGCGCTTGGTGCGAGCAACCGGGTCAGCCACGTAAGGACAGCAAAGCCGATCGGCGTTGCGATCAGCGGTGCCCACCACCAACGCTTCTCGAAGCCAAGGAACTGCTCTCCCGCCCAATCGGCCGCCCTGGCAAACATCAGCGCCGCGAGTCCGATCGTGATGGCACCGCCGAGGATCGCGATGCGCCGTCGCCAGACCAGCGCGCCCGGACCATGCCGTCGCAACAACGAGCGGGCCCGGCGCAGAATGCGAAGACGCCGTTGCATTCAGCGTACCCGGTCGGGCGCGCACGCGGTGCGGAAACCGCCCCCCTGGCGTCAACCCGACGCTCCCTACACGATCGGTTTGCAGACCCTAAATCTGCGTCGACCGTCAGGTGACGACATGCAGCCATGCCAGAGGCAATAATGTTCATCGCGCTAGACTGAGCCCATGACGGAAGGAAGCGGCTTCCTAGCGATTTCGTCTCAGTCAGGAACTGCTGCCGGCTTTGCCCTCTCGGCCTTTGGCGGTCTCGCCGCATTGATGAGGTGGGCAAGACGCACCGCCCGGCCGAACCCTGGACTCGACCGAGGTCACTTGGTCATCAATGCGATCGCCCCCCGGTTTTATCCGTTCGATCTGCCCCCGCCGCACCGACGGACCACCACATCGAGCGAAAGGATGGGGGCAGGTCCTCACCGATCCACGGCAACGACAATTTCGCCCCTGATGTCCTCTGACGAAGATCCAACCATCAGGCGATATGATCCGGGCCGCACCTGCCATGCGCCAGTAGCGACATCGTAGAAGGCGAAAGCGCGCGGATCCAGCGTCAGCGTCAGATGTCGCGCCTTGCCGGCGGGAATCTCGACCTTGGCAAAAGCGCGTAACTGACGCCCGGCTTCCCCCTCGACCGGAACGGCGGGTGCGACATAGAGCTGGACGACTTCCTTGCCCGGGCGAGATCCGCTGTTTCGTACGGTCAGCCGTACGTTCACCGGCACGTCTCCGCGAACCCGCGCCGGTGCCTTCAGTCCGGAATAGTCGAAGCGAGTATAGGACAGCCCGTGGCCGAACGGGAACAGCGGCTTGATCCCGTGCGCCTCGTAACCGCGATAACCCACCTGGAGCCCGTCGGAATATGTCGCCCTCGAGCCTTTCAGTTCCACCCTGTCGTCCTCAGTTCTCGCCAGGAAAGAGACCGGAAGCTTGCCGGAGGGATTGACCCGACCGAACAGGATATCGGCCAGCGCTGCCGATCCGCCCTCACCGGGGAGCCACATGTCGAGGATCGCCGCCGCCTTCTCCGCCCAGGGCATTGTCATCGCAGCGCCGGCATTGACGACCACGACGCTGCGCGGATTGGCGGTGGTGACGGCTTCGACGAGCCTGTTCTGATCGCCGGGCAGGTCGAGCGAGGTGCGGTCATAGCCTTCGCCCTCGGTGGTCGAGGATGATCCGACCAGCACGACCACCGCGTCCGCCGAGCGCGCCGCCGCGACCGCGTCGTCGAACGACGGGGTCGGCTCGCGGACGCCGAAGCTGAGATATTCGTAAGGGGTCTGGCCCGTTCTGTAGTCCAGCCGGATCGGATAGCTGCGCCCCGCCACGAGATCCACCGACACGGTCCGCCGCGGGATCGGAAAGCCCAGCACGTCGCGGATGTCCGGCGTGGAAGGGGTCGCCTTTTCAAGCACGGTCTTCCCATCGAAGACGATGGTCGCATTGCCCGTCCCGCGCACGCTGAATTCGTAGCGCCCGCTGATCTTCGGCCAAAAGCGTCCTTCCCAGCGCAGCGCCGTATAGCCCGTGACCTGGGGCCCGGCGATGTTGCCGCTGATCCGCTTGAGGAAGCTGGTAGCGACCTCGCCACGGATCGGCGCACCCGAGGCATCGGGCGTCGAATAATAGGTTGCGGTGAGCCCGTGTATGCTCGGGTCGTCGCCGGGGGTGAACAAGTCCGCCTGAGCGCCGGGCGGAGTCTCTTCGCTGTCCACACCCTTGGCGTAGGTGATGGTCACGCCAGGCAACGCCGCCCGAAGCGCCTGAAGCGGCGTCACCAGATCGAACGGTTCGACCGCCGAACTGCCGCCACCCTGGATGCGGGCGACGTCGGCGTTGGGACCGATCACCGCGAGCGTGCGGATCGCCGGATCGAGCGGCAGGACGCCGGCGTTCTTCAGCAGCACGATCCCCTCGGCTGCCGCGTCGCGGGCGACATCCGCGTGACGCATTGGTGCCGGATCGGGCGTGTTCGCCTCGCCCCGGTCGATCGCGCCGCTCCACAGTAGCAGGCGGACGATACGGGTCGCGGCTGCGTCGATCTGGGCAGGCGTGACCTCGCCGGCCGTGACGGCCGCCTTCAGCTTCTCGCCGAAATGCGTCGGCGGGCCGGGCATCTCCAGGTCGAGACCGCCGATGACCGCCGGTGCGGTGGAGTGGGTCGCGCCCCAGTCGGACACGACGAAACCGTTGAAACCCCATTCGCCTTTCAGCAGCGTGTTGAGCAGCCAGGAGTGTTCGGCGGCATAGGTACCGTTCACCCTGTTATAGGCAGCCATCACCGACCAGGGCTTCGCTTCCTTCACCACCGCCTCGAATGCCGGGAGGTAGATTTCACGCAATGTCCGTTCATCGACGATCGAATCGACGAAGAAGCGCTGCGTCTCCTGGTTGTTCGCGGCGAAATGCTTGACCGAGACGCCGACCCCCTGCCCCTGCACGCCGTTCACATAGCCGATGGCGATCTGCGCGGTGAGGAAGGGGTCCTCGGAATAGGTCTCGAAATTGCGACCCCAGCGCGGGGTGCGGACGATGTTCACGGTAGGGGCAAGCAGCACGTCGGCGCCGTGCGCGCGGGTTTCCCGCCCGATCGCCGCGCCCACCCGTTTCACCAGTTCCGGATTCCAGGTCGCGGCAAGCGCCACACCGACCGGGAAGACGGTCGCCGGCCGACCCTCGGGCGATCGAACGCCGGTGGGACCGTCGGTCATGCGGACCGACGGAATGCCCAGTCGTGGGACCGGATGCGTGGTCATCGAGCCTTCGCCCGCGAGCAGCGCGATCTTCTCGTCCAGCGTCAGCCGGGCCATCAGGTCGGCCACCCGCGCTTCGGCCGGTGCCTTTGCATCACGATACACCGGCCGCTCCTGCCGCTGGGCGAAGGCCGGGAATGCGAGCAGCGTCGCCGAGACCGAAGCCGTCGTCGCCGCCCGCATCCACCAGCCCCGCTGCCTCACTTGATCTTCACCAGATCGGCTTCGACCGCCGCCAGAAGCGCATCGGTCAGCTTGCCGTCCGAATAGGGCTGAAGCTGGCGCAGGCTGATCGCCTTGATCATCTCGTACTGCGGGATCGTCGTGAGGCCGGGCAGATGCTTGTCCATTACCGCCTTGGCGGCGGGATCGGCGTAGAGGTCCTGGATCGGCGTATCGATCGAGAATTTCGAAGCCGCCGCCGGGACAGACGGGGGCGCCGTCTGGGCGCTGGCAACGACAGGCAATGCGAACGGCAGGATCGCCGCCGCAATCGTCAAACGCAGGTGCATTACATAGTCTCCTTACCGGTGTCGGCCGCGAAATCGGCCCCGATGGCGTGCAATCCCAGCTCGGCGATCATCGCCTCGCGGATCATGAATTTCTGGATCTTGCCCGTCACGGTCGTCGGGAAGGCATCGACGATGCGGACGTGACGCGGCACCTTGTAATGGGCGATCTGCCCGCGGCAGAAGTCGCGCACCGCCTCTTCGTCGAGCACCGCACCCTCGCGCAGCCGGACCCAGGCGCACAGTTCCTCACCCATCCTGGCATCCGGCAGGCCGACGACCGCGACGTCCTGGATCGCGGGATGGCGGTACAGATAATCCTCGATCTCGCGGGGATAGATGTTCTCGCCGCCGCGGATCACCATGTCCTTCAGCCGGCCGACGATGTTGCCATAGCCCTGGTCGTCGATCGTCGCGAGGTCGCCACTGTGCATCCAGCCATCGCCGTCGATTGCCTCGGCGGTGCGATCGACATCGTTCCAATAGCCAAGCATCACCGAATAGCCGCGCGTGCACAGTTCGCCCGGCTGTCCGGCGGGGACCGTCGCGCCGCCGGAATCGACCACCTTGCATTCCAGATGCGGCAGCACCCGCCCGATCGTGCCTACCCGGCGCTCGACCGGGTCGCCCAGACCCGTCTGGAAGCTGACCGGGCTGGTTTCGGTCATGCCGTAACCGATGGTGACATCGCGCATGTGCAGCCGGCCGATCACCTCGCGCATCAGCGGCTCGGGACAGATCGCGCCCGCCATGCACCCCGTGCGCAGCGACGACATGTCGAAGGCATCGAATTCCGGATGCGCCAGCACCGCGATGAACATGGTCGGCACGCCGTAGAGTGCGGTGCAGCGCTCGACCTCAACTGCCTGAAGCACGGTTCCCGGATCGAAGCCGGGCGAGGGATAGACCATCGCCGCGCCGTGGGTGAGGCATGCGAGATTGCCCAGCACCATCCCGAAACAGTGATAGAGCGGCACCGGAATGCAGATGCGATCGCCCGGCTGGAGTGCCATGCCCAGTCCGACGAAATAGCCGTTGTTGAGAATGTTGCGGTGGCTCAGCGTCGCGCCCTTGGGCAGGCCGGTGGTGCCGCTGGTGAACTGGATGTTGATCGCGTCGCCGGGATCGAGACGGGACGCGAGCCGATCGAGCAACTCGCGCGCTCCGGGACGCTCCTCAGCGAGATCGGCAAACTGGATCCAGCCCGCACGCGGCGCCCCATCGATCTGGACGAGGTGACGCAGGGACGGAAGGCGCAGCGAGGGCAGCCCCTCCGGCGCAATCGCCTCGATCATGTCGAGATATGTGCTGGTCTTGAACCGTTCCGCCGCGACGAGTGCCTTCAGCCCGACATGGCCGATCGTGAATTCGACCTCGGACAGTCGATAGGCAGGATTGATCGTCACCAGGACCAGGCCTGCGCGCGCCGCCGCGAACTGGGTCAGCGTCCACTCGGCGCAGTTGGGCGACCAGATCCCGATCCTGTCGCCCGGCTCCAGTCCGAGCCCGATCAGCCCGGCAGCGAGAGAATCCGCGCGCACCAGCAATTCGGCGAAGGTCCAGCGGATTCCCTGCGCCACCGATACCAGCGCCTCACGCTCGCCCCACCGATCGGCGGCGTGCACCAGCGCCTCGCCGATCGTGATCTCCAGCAGGTGCGGCGCGTTCGGCCCGCGGACATGGCTCATCATCCTATCGCTCCGGCCCGACGCAAGTGAAGGTCGCGGCGTCATCGCTCGATCCGTGCCCGCTCCAGCGTGCGACCCGGGGATAGGCACAGAGCGGCCGGGTCCGGATCGGCTTCGCGGGGAAGCCGAGATAGGCGAACAGATCGTTGTCGAACTTGGTCGCGACCATCGTCTCGGGCGCCGGCCCGCCCTGCCGCCAGCCGTCCAGCGTCCCAAGCGCGTCGAATATGTTCGGCCCCGGCCCGGCCAGGCAGTGCGACATGCCCGGCACCATGAACAACCGTGCCGAGTCGCGCGCCTGCGCGGGACTGGCGCGCTGCACCCGTTCGAAATAGGCGATGCTGTTCTCGGGCGGGATCGCTGCGTCCTGCCAGCCATGATACATCAGCAGCTTGCCGCCGCGACGGAAGAACGTTCGCAGATCGGGATTGTCGGCGTCCAGCGTGGCGCCCTGCGTCCGCCTGGCCAGCGGATAGTCGCGTCTCAGGTCGAAGCTTGCGATCTGCCAGTTCGGATCGGAATGGACCATATTGCGCATGAATTCGGTGGCGAACATGCCGTGCTGGGCGTTCGGCCCGGTGAGCCACAGGTCCCAGGTGCCTGGCACCGCCTCCGCCCCTGGCTGGAACCCGAAATAGAAGGGTTTGCCGTCCGGCCCCACCGGACCGCGATAGATCGCGCGCGCCGCCTCGACCTGCGGCGCGGTGAGGCAGTCGGCGCCATCCCCGCTGCGGCACTGGAGCACGCCCGGATCGAACCGGCACCCGCGCGGATCGTCGATCACCCCGTCGGCGACGCCGTCGGCCTTGTCGCACTGGGCAAGCGAGGCGACCTGGAGCAACTTCAGCTTGGCATTGGGAATGACCGATTCCGGCCGGCCATGCGCAGCCAGATGGTTTGCCGCGAACGCGCTGGTCATCCGTGTCCAGGGAATGGCGGGGGCGCCCGCGATGATCGCGTCATAATCGTCGGGAAAGCGCTGCGCCTCCATCAGCGCTTCGCGGCCGCCGTCCGAACAGCCATGGAAATAGCTGGCAGCCAGGGGGGCGGCATAATAGGCGCCGACCACCTGCTTCGCCGCCACCGCCGCGAGATGGTTGGCGCGCCAACCGAAATCCTTGATTTTCTCCGGCGCGTTCAACGCCCAGTCGGCTTTTACGTCGGCAACCGCAGCGTGCCCCATGTCGCTGCCCACCGAGGCATAGCCCTTCCCGACGCCGCCCCGCATCAGCAGCGAGGGGATGGTGAGATTGTCGCCGAAGCCGCCATTGCCCGCGCCTAGAAGCTTGCCATTCCACGCGGCGCGGTCGGGCAACCAGACCTCGATCTTGACCGACGAACCCGGGCCGGCGCTCAGCGTCGCCTGGACCCGGCAAAATGCGCCGATGGCGGGCAAGCCTGGCCGCGCGGCATCGGTCGAGACCACCGCACCCCTGGCGACGGGCATCGCCGCATCGACCTTGCCATTGGCAAGCGCCAGTCCCGCAAGTGCAGCGCAGCCTTCCACCCTGGCCGTGGCAGCCGAAGGCGGCGGCGCCACTCTATCTCCGGCGCAAGCCGACGGCAGCAGTAACAGCGTTGCAGAGGACGCCAAGCGTATCATTGGGGTCATTTGGTCAGCATCCCCCTGGCTTGCAGCCAGGCCTGCATCCGGCCCGTCCAGGCATCGGTCGGCCTGTTTTTCCTGCCCATGCCGAAGCCATGGCCACCGCTGGGATAGGTCACGAGGTCGGATGGCGCGCCCGCTGCGCGCCATGCCGCGTCCAGCCGCCCGCTGTCACCACGCGACAGCTTGTCGTCGTCTGCGACCACCACCAGCAGCGGCGGCGCATTGCCGGGCACGGTGATCGGATCGGGCAGCAGTCCGGGATAGATGGCGGCGGCGAAATCCGGCCGGCTGTCCACATGACCGGCCATCATCGTCCACACCGTCACTGCACCCCCGGCGGAAAAGCCCATCAGCCCGACCCGGTTCGCCTTCACGCCGAATCGCGAGGCATTGGCGCGAACATAGCGCACCGCCTGCTCCCCATCGGCGGTCGCGAACGGGCGCAGCGGCTGCACCACCTGCGCGAGTTCGGGGAGGTTGGTAAGCCTGCGGAAGAACACCGACATGAAATCGTCACCGGTCTGGATCAGGCGATAGCGCAGCACGAATGCGGTAATGCCGATCGAGTTCAACCATTTGGCGACCTCGATCCCTTCATTGTCGATCGACAACATGTGAAAGCCGCCGCCGGGTGCGACGATCACCGCGGTTCCGGTCGCGATGGCGGGATCCGCGGGATAGGGGATCAGCGACGCTTCGGTCACGTTGCGGGTGATGGTCCCGAGCGGAATCCGGTTCTCCGTAACTTCCGCCCGGGCGCCCGCCACCGCTCCCGGCGCGCCGTTCGGCCATAGTCGAATCGGATCGGGCGTCTGGGCAACCGCACAGCCTGACATCATCAGGGCAAGCGAGGCGAGGAGGATCGTCGGCGAACGCATCTGGAACCCTTTCATTTGGCGGCATCGCGCGCGGCAGCGATCGCGGCCAGCGCGGGTGTGGTAGCGGGTGCCATTCCGGTGCCCGCGATGCCGATCGACAAGGTCTCCGGCGACGCCGGATCCAGCGGCCGCCACACCGGCAGCCCCGCGCCGTTGGGATCGCCGGTCTTCGCGAAATTGGTCCAGTAGCGTGCCAGCAGGTCGGCGGCAGCCAGATCGTCCGGCATGGGCGCAGGGTCGTCCTTAGCCAGATTGTCGAACTGGAAGATCACGTCGGTGGCGTGGCCCGCCCCGGCATCCGCCTTGCGCTTGGCTGCCGCGACATAGCCGAAGCGATACAGCCAGGTCGGCGCGCCCGATCGCGCATGCCTCGTCGCCAGCGCCAATGCCGGTTCGGCGAACAGCACGTCGCCTGCCACATGCCGGTCGGCGGCCTGGGGCGAGCCATAGGCTGCCTTCACCGCGTCCGCACCGCTGGCCAGGGTCGCCAGCACGGGACCGTTCAGCATTGGCAGGAAGGCGGCCGGGACGAAGCTCAGTTCGTCGTCATTGCCGCCGACGATATAGGGAATGGCAACCTGCTTGCCCGCGGCGAACAACTGGTCGGCATTTGCCGGCACGATCGCGCCGTCGGTGATCGGTCCCGAATAGCGATCCTCCTCCTTGTTCATCATCGTGATGCCACCCAGCACCGCCGACGCCGGCAGCGCACGCAGTGCCGCTGCATCCGCGCCGTTGGCGAATGCGCTCCCCTTCGCCTCCGCCTGGGCCAGCGTCGGCCAGGTGTCGCGCCCACCGCCCGATGCAGTGATCGCCTTGGCGAACAACCCTTTCGCTTCGGGCGACGCCATCAGCCTTGCCACCGATTCCCCGCCCGATGACTCTCCGAAGATCGTCACATTGGCGGGATCCCCTCCGAATGCAGCGATATTGCGCCGCACCCAGGCCAGCGCCGCGATCTGGTCCATCAGGCCCCAATTGCCTGTGGGCCCACCATCCCGTTCGGCACTCAGCGCCGGATGCGCGAAAAATCCCAGCCGGCCCAGCCGATAGTTGAAGCTGACCAGAACCACGCCGCGCCCCGCCAGCCGAGCGCCATCGGTCTCGGGCAAGGCGCTGGATCCGCTGACGAAGCCACCGCCATGGATCCAGACCATCACCGGCAGCGTCGCACCCGCGACAGGTTTCGGCATCCAGATGTTGAGGTAGAGACAATCCTCGCTCATCGGCCGGCCGCTGCCGGCCATGCCCGGCAGCATGTTCTGCAGGCAGTCCGCCCCGAACGTCACTGCTTCGCGCACCCCGTTCCAGCGCGTCGGTGCCTGCGGCCTGCGCCAGCGCAGCGCCCCCGTCGGCGGAGCGGCGTAGGGAAGACCCTTGAACACGGTCACGGCGCCATCGGCCCTGCCGCGAACTTGCCCCGTATCGGTGGGCACCTCCTGAGCGGCGGCGGGCAGCGTGGCGCCCAGCGCCATCAGGACGATCAGGCTTCGGATCATCGTGCATCTCCCGAACGAAACTCGAATATGCCTGGGCCGGTGCGGTACACCGCATAGCCCGCCTCGTTCCGGGCGAGGGTTGCGTCGGCGGGCGCGACGAGTGCACCGAAACGCGTCGGGACCCAGATCTCCCCGTTGCTGTTGGGCGGCACCTCGGCGATCAGCGTCAGCCGCCCGTCCGCGACCCGCCAGCGCGATGCCGCGCGGCCCTGCACCGTTTCCATCATCGCCTCGGCGCTTGCCAGGCCGGTGGGAATCACGGGCTTTACCAGCACCAGCTTGTATCCCGGCGCGCCCGGCCGCAATCCGGCGAGCCGCTGGCGCATCCAGTCGTTGATCGATGCGAAATAGTGATGATCCTGCGAGCGGCTTCCCAGGTTCCAGCTTTCGAACATGGTCGAGTGGCCGTTGGCGATCCACCATCCCCAGCCCGGCTCGTCGCGGCGGGTCGCAAGCGCATAGGCGAGATCGCCATGACCATGGTCGCTCAGCACCTCGAGCAGGTAGCGCGTGCCGAAGACCCCAGTTTGCAACCCCTGCTTGCGAACGTCGCGCGCGATGGCATCGGCCACGCCCTGCTCCCGTCCGGGCGGCGTCATCCCGAACGCGAGTGCAAGGACATTCTGGACCTGCAACGGCGGTCCAGCCGCGCCCTTTGCGTCGATCGTCCTGTACCAGCCCTTTGCGTCATCCCAGTACCGCCGGTTGTAGGCATCCCGGATTGCCCCGGCGAGCATGCGGTACCGCGATGCGTCCTCCTGCTTGCCGATCACTGCCGAGGCCTTCGCCAGCAGGTCCGCCTCGAGGAAGAAATAGGCGGTCGTCACGGCATCCACGCCGCCGCCGCGCGCATTGAAGAAGTCAAGGCTTCCGGGCGGGGCCCATTCGCTCAGGCCCGTGGCGCGATGATAGTCCGGCGCGGTGATGAAAGTGGAGGTGTAGTCCACCAGCCGCCGCTGCATCTCGTGGTTCTGCTCGAGAATGCGGACGTCGCCGTAGCTGGTGTACAATTCCCACGGCAGGATCATCGCCGCCACGTCCCATGGGGTCGTCGGCCCCCAGATGAGTCTCCAGCCGGGAGTATCCTCATATCCGTAGAAGGGAGTCGCCGGCACGATCTCGGGCACTTCGCCGCTGGCCGATTGCGCGTCGCGGAAGTCGCCGAGCCACTTGGTCCACACTCGCGCCACGTCCAGGCTGCGCACCGCCGCACCGGCCGAGGCCTGTGCATCGCCGGTCCAGCCATTCTTTTCATAAGTCGGCGTATCGGTCTGGAAACCGTGGAGGTTGTTGAGGATCGTCGCGGTCCCCGCCGCATCGATCCGGCCGAGCAGCGGATCCGCGCTGGCGAAGCTGCCGGTGCGGGCGACCGCCGAGTGGGCGATCCGCATCTTCACCGTATCGGCACCGGGCGCGCCAGCCAGTCCCTCGACCTGAAGATAGCGCAGGCCGCGATAGCCGAAGCTCGGCTCCCACCGCTCGAGCCCCTTGCCGGCAAAGGTGTAGCGGTCCGTCTGCAGTTGCGCGTCGATCAGGCCCGCCGCCGGGACGACCAGCCCGTCAGCGTCGATCCGCTCGCCACCGATCATCGAGACGGTCGTCCCGCGCGCGCCGGCCGCCGCCAGTACCGGCCAGCCCGACACGATCCGTCCGAAATCATAGACCCAGATCCCGGGCGCGACCGGCGTGACCGACACGGGTGCGATGGTCTCGACCGGCACGATCAGTTCGGAATTGGCGGCCACCATCCTGCCCGCGGGTCCGACAACGACACGCGCGGCCTGCCACCTCGATGCACGGAACCCGGCCCTGTCCCAGCCGGCCGGAAGCAAGCGGGCGTCATGGCGTTCGCCGCGATAGACCGAGTCCGACAGAGTCGGCCCCGACATGGTTTTCCAGTCGCGACCCGTCGCGACGATCTCTCGCGACCCGTCGGCATAGTCGATCTCGAGCTGCGCCTTCAGCGCCGGCTCGGCATGCCAGGGCGCTGCGTGGAAATACCATTCGTTGGGATCGCTCACGCCGTACCAGCCGCGTCCAAGCTCGGCACCAAGGACATTTTCTCCCGGCCGCAGCAGCGCGGTCACATCCTGCGCATAGGCCAGCACCCGTTTGTCATAGGCGGTGAACCCCGCCCCCAGCGGCGCGCCCACCGCCGAGCCGTTCAGCACGATGCGCGGCATTCCCCCGCCGGCATGATAGAGCCGGGCCCGGACGATCGGCTTGCGCGCCACCTGAAACGCCCGGCGCAACAGCGGCGCAGGGGCTTCGATCGGCAGTACCAGGTCGATATTCTTCACGCCGCTCGCAACGACAAGCCCTTCGGCCGACACGGTCCCGCCGGTGAACGGGTTGTCGTTGTGCGCGAAACCGGATCGGATCGCCGGACTGCCCGTGCCGCTCACCGACACCGAATGGACGACCGCGGCATGCGGCTCCTTCGCGGCGAACCCGATCGTTCCATGATCGTGCGATGCATCCTCGATCGTATCGATGACCTGTTCGTCCAGGCTGGTCACGATCCGCGGTCCCGTCGCGCGGATCGTCAACCGGTGCCGCACACCCGTCAGCGCGCCCGGCAACGGCACCCGTTTCAGGACGCTGGCCTTCACCGCCGAACTCGTCCCGCCCGGATAGTCGCGTTTCCCCGCGACCAGCACCGGCCCGTCCTTGTCCTGGCTCAGGGTCCAGACATAGGCATCGCCATAGGTCTTGCCGCTGGGCAGCGCGCGGAACAGCACTTCCACCGACGCCCCGGTCAGCGTCAGGTCGACATCCAGCCTGACGTCGCGCCAGTCGTGGTCGCGCCGCGCCGGTCCGGAAATCCAGTCGGCACGCCAGTCGGACGGCGCCAGCAGCCCCATTTCCCACCAGCCCGGAACGCTCCACCCGCCTGGACGCCCATCGCCGTCCCAGACCTGGACCTGCCACCAGTAACGCTGGCGCGATGCCAGCGGTGGCCCGGCATAGGGGATCTGCACATTGGCATCCGACGCGACCTTGCCGCTGTCCCACACATCGGATCCGTCACGCAGTCGCTCGGCGCTGGTCGCCACCCGGATGCGATAGGCGCTTTGCCGCGCCACCGGGGATCGCCACGCGAGGCGAGGCCGCGGCTCGTCCAGGCCCATCGGAGTCTCGGCATATTCGACCTTCAGCATCGTCGGCGTGCGATCCGGCTGCGCATGGCCGGCTGCGGCTAACCCGAGCAGCGACGCGGCCGCCATCAGCATCAGCGCGAGGCGACCCGCACAAGCGGCGCCCCTGCCTTTGATATTGATCGACCGCCACTGCACGACCAGCCACCCCCCCTAGAATTTCGTCCGGACGCCGAACGAGATCAGCCGCCCCAGCGTGCCGCCGTTGGTGTATCCGCTAGCGCTGTTCAGATAGGGCGGATCCTGGTCGAGGACGTTGTCGACATTGACGGTCAGAAGCGTGTTTTCGAGCAGATCGCCAAGGTCGTAGGCGAAGAACAGGTCGACCGTGTTGAACGACGAGACCCGGTTTTGCGAGGCGACGCCCAGGATCGGATAGCCGCCGCGATGATTGAGCGTCGCGCGTGCGCTGAAATCGCCGACGCTGCCGCCAAGTCCCGCGACCAGCGCGAGGCGGCCGGTGCCGTTCCTGAGATTGTCGCTGAACGGCCCGCCTGCGACCCCCGATGTATCGCGGTTGAGCGTGTAGGTTCCGTCGACCGTCGCGTTGATCGATCCGAAGCCTGTCTTTCGCGCATAGCTCAGGTTGAAATCGATCCCGTCGGTATGGATCGAGCCGAGATTTGTGCGCCGCGCATCGAACAGCACATAGGGCGAGGTGCCGACATAGAGGCTGGCCAGATTCGGCGCACCCGTGATCAGCAAATTCCCTGCCGCCGCCTGTGCCTGGGCAAGGGTGGGGCTGAGAATATAGTAGCTGGCATAGTTGGGATCGGTGAAGAGCACCGGCGACAGAATCGGCGGGACCGAGATCGCATCGGTGAACCTGACGTTCCAATAGGTGGCGCTGGCAACCAGTCCGGGCGCGACCCGCGGTGCCCAGTCGAACCCGACCGACCAGGTATCGGCAGTCTCCGGCCGCAGCGCCGGATTGCCGCCGGCGATCACGATCATCGGACGCAATATGTCCAGCGGCGAACTGTTCGGCGCGCGATACGGGCTGAACAGGAACACCTGCACGCGCGAGTCCGCCGTGCTGGTGGTATCCGCCAGGCTCGGAGCGTGGAACGACGTGCCGTAGTTGCCGCGGATCGTCAGGTCTTCGAACGGCTTGTAGGTGATCCCGATCTTCGGATTGGTGGTCCCGCCGACATCGCTATAGTCGTCATGGCGGATCGATCCGGACAGTTGAAGGCTGCGCAAGCCCGTGCCGCCGTTGCCGGCTCCTACCAGCGGCACCAGCACTTCGGCGAATACCGACTTCACGTCCCGGTCGGACGAAGACCGGATCGCGTTGGTGAACACATTGCGACGATCCTGCGATATGACCGAGCGCAGATTCTCGAAGTGATATTCAGCGCCGACCGCCAGTTTAAGGTCTCCGCCGGGAAGCGCCGCGAGATTGCCGTCCAGGATCAGCCGGCCTTCGGCCAGTTCCTGGCGCGCCTGTCCATAATTCTCGAAATCCAGAATTGTCGCCAGCACCGCCGGATTGCTCGCGCCCGGATTGTACGGATTCAGCGCCGTGGCCGTCGTCGTGCCCGCAAGAGCGATTGTGGCGGCGGAGGAATTGATCGTCTGTTCGCGGACCAGATTATAGCTCTGGCCGAAATTCGCCTCGGCGCGCAGCTGCCAGCTGCTGCCGAGGTCGACCGTGACACTCGGCGTCACGCCATAGGAATCGAACCGTGCCTTGCTGGTGGCGCTGTTGCCGAATGCGCCGGCGAACGACAGCGCGACGCTCTGGAAAGGCTGCGCGTCGACGGGACGAAAATAAGGATTGGTAAAGAGGATGTTGCCCGTGAACCCGGACTGCGCACTGAGCGTAGTCGTATCGCGCCGCGACCAATAGGCATTTGCCTGGAACGCAATCGAGTCGCTCAGTTGCTGGGTCAGGCCGGCGTACACCGAATGACGCTGCTCGCGCGGGTAGATGTCGGCATAGTCGTTGCTGTCGCACAGATTGCTCGTGTTCGCGACGAAGCCGGGCACCGCATAGGGAATACCGTTCGAGGTTATCGTACCCGGCGAACAGGTCGTGGTGCGGAAATCGGTGCCGCCGGATGAACGCTGATCGGCACGGACATAATCGCGGTCGATGCCCAGAATATTGTCGTGCCAGGCATAGGCATAGGACACGAAGATCGAACCGCTGCCCCAGTCGCGCCCCAGCGTCAGGTTGCCGTCCACGCCCTGATAATCGTCCGCGAAACTGTATCGGGCGTTCGCGCCGACGCCATCGAAGCGCGTTCGGGTGATGAAGTTGATGACGCCGCCGATCGCATCCGATCCATAGATCGCCGACCCGCCGTCGGGCACCACTTCGACCCGCTCGATGATGTCGGGCGGGATCGCCGAAGGGTCGAAGGTCGTCTGGAGCACGCCGGCGCCGACCATCCGATGGCCGTTGACCAGCACCAGTGTCGTCACCCCACCGGAGGCGCCCAGGTTGCGGATGTTCGGACGCACGACGGGGCTGGCAAAACTGGCGGTCCCCGCTGGCACCGTCCCGAAATTCCCGACCTGCGGGATCGACGCGAGCAGATCGTTGGTCGAGGCAGCACCGGTGGCGAGCACATCCGTGCGCGTCACCCCGATCACATTGGTGCCGACCGGCGCCACGCCGCGGAGCAGCGTGCCGGTGACGACGATCTCCGACGCCTGGGGGTCTGCCTGTTCCTGGAGCTTTGGCGCTGGAACCTCGGTATCCTGCGTCGACTGCGCCTGGGCCAGGCCGCCCCATGCAATCGCGCCAGCCAGTGTCGCCAAAGAAACGCCGATGCGCAGTGAGCGCCCCGCAACGCCGGCCCGTGCCGAAATGCCACCCTTCATTTGACCCTCCCCGATGCGCCGCTGCGAGCACTTGATCTGGCTGGAGGCCGACGAAGCCGTGCGCTTCCGGGACCCCAGTTGCCTCCGGCCTCTTTCGGGCGGTGTGCACAGGAGCGAATTACGACGCGCAACCGATGGCGTCAATATTTTTAAAAATATGTACCGTTAATCTGAGGCACTGGTAGATGCGGCAGCGATTTCGCCTCGAAACGCCGCTCGCACCTGGGCCAGCTGCGCCATTTGCGATCCGGTGGCCAGAACGCGTACCTGCTTGCCGATAAAAACCGCCTGCATTCGCATCGCGTCGAATGGTGCCACGCGTGGGTAGAGATGCTCCAGCCGCCGTTTCCACGCCGCCGCCTGATCGGCGACGACCTTCCACACTGCCGGACGCAGTTCCACGCGGCGGGAAGACTCAAGGCCGATCGAGTAGATTGCGATGGCGGCGCGGCCATGCTGACTCACTTCCCGGACGAATACTGCGGCGGTCAGATCGGCCAGGGTGTCGAGCGGGGCCCCGTTCCCGACAGCCGACGTCGCCATGTCGCGATACCTGTCCTTGGACCGAGCGAACATTTCGGCCTCCGCGGCCTTCAGCAAGCCGTCGATCGACCCGAAATGATAGGCCGGCGCGGCAATGGTAAGGCCGCTTTCGGCCGCGACGGCCTTGTAGGTCACCGCCCCCGCGCCTTGCGCGATCAGCACGTCGATCGCGCCCTGGAGGATGCGCGCGCGTGTCTCGCGTGCCTTGGGCGTCGGCCGCACCTGCACGGCTGGCCCTGCGAGCGGCTCGACCGGCACCGGCGCCCACAGGTGCGCGGGATCGCCGCCACGCAGGAATACTGCCGCCAACTGATCGGGGGTAAGTTCGAGCGGCAGCGTGATGAACAGCAATCCGATCGCCGTGTCGATTCCCGACATGATCGAATCATCGCTCAGCCCGCCGTACATCACGCCGGCCAGGTCGCGCCATGCTTCGAACAATTTCCCGAACCACTCGTCCGCCAGCGCATGCCCCTCGGCACTCCGGGCTGCCTCGAGAATGATCTCGCACCAGGCAAGCGCCAGCCGGCGGTGGCGACCCATCGCATTCGTGAGCAGCCGCGTGACGAACGTCGCGAGATCGGCTGCCCCGCCCCCACGCGACTGCCGTCGGGCCGCACGCTGAAACGATCGGACATAATCGTCGAGCAGTCGCTTCGACGCGTCGGCGACCATGTCGTGCTTGGTGGCGTAATGGTACGTCGTAGCGGCCAGCGACACGCCTGCCGCCGCCGCCACCAACCGATGCGTCAGCCGGCTCGACCCGGCCTCGGCGAGCACCGTGACGACCGCGTCCGCAATCCTCGCCTTCGTACGCGCGGCTTGCTCCGCCTTCGCACCTTTTCGCATCCCTGGCTTGGCGACAGTCTTGGAAATCGGGACGATGATGATGCCTGGCTCCATTCACAGGACGATCGGTTCGAAGCGCCATATAGATTGATTTAAATCTTTGTACATGATCGGTTGGCAGACACAGGTCTGCTTTCACCGGCGTGCGCTTGGCTCCGCCGTCGCCACCCGTCGACGTCGCGACAGCCCATGGGGCGTCAGCACGCCGCACCCGAAGGCGCGACGGCCAGGACCAGTGCGCTATCGCTGACTTGGCGCATTGCGATGGCCGCACAACTATTATGGCTGTGCCACGATCTAAACGGATGGAGACGACCTATCGGCCGGGCTTCGAAGCGGCGTCGGCTGAACCGTTGAACCGCAGTTCGGCAGCGGCGATGTCGGTTCCCGGGAATGGGCACCCCGATCTGGTCGCAAACATCCGTGACTCGCCTCCCGGGCCCCGGGCACTCGCATGCTCGCCATCTTCGGCTCGTCGCACAAGGGATATCACGGGGCCTGTCTGCACCAGATGGACGGCGTACGGCTCATCAGTACGGTCGCGGCGCTGCGATAAGCCAGGCGGATCAGAGAGAATATTCGAAACAAGCGCAGCCCATGGTTACGGCCGCGCCTTTGCCGAAAAATCAGATGGTGTCCTCACTATCCGGGACAGGCCGAAAAAAATCCGCAGCCCAAGGCACCATCCAGATAATCATGGCTTCAAAACCAAGAGGGACGGCCAACCGGCCGCCCCTCCCTTGTTTTTGAAAACGCTCAATAATTGGCACGCAGGATTATCGAGTAGCGACGATCGTTCGTAAAATATGATCGCGGCGCGAGATCTTCCGAACCCGACTTGTAGGCCTGGAGCAACCTCGTCGTCGTGTTCGTCAGATTCACGCCCTGGACGCCGATCTTGACGTACTTGTTGATACTGAAGAACGCCGAGGCATCGAGCTGCCCGGTCTCGTCGTTGAAAATCGACGTGTACGGGAAGATGACATCGGCGGCGGTGAGCAGGAAGCGGGACCGCCAGTTATACGCCGCTCGCAACGAAATCGGCCCCTTCTCGTAGAAGATCGTCGCGTTGACGTTATGTCTGGACAGCCCCTCCAGCGGCAAGGTGCCCTTGGTGACGGTCGAGGTAGCTGACGGCGTCCCACCGTTCAGGAACGAATTGGGAAGGCCCGAACTGTCGATGAAGGTATAGTTTCCGTTGAAGCCCAGCCCGCTGAGAGGTCCTGGCAGGAAATCGAAAGTCTGCTGATAGGCAATCTCGAATCCCTTGATCTTGCCCTTGCCCTCATAGTTTGCTGGCCCGCGCGCCTGGATATTCTGCGTGATGCCATTGTTGGTCACCGTCCGGTTGACGAGCGACTGATAAAAGAAATCGTCGACCGTCTTGTAGAAGGCGTCGAACGACAACTGGCCAACCCGGCCGAAATACCATTCGAGCGTGGCGTCGAACTGCCACGCAGTCGCCGGCTTCAGATACGGGTTGCCCGCGTTGATGGTGACGGTCCCCGACCCCGGTTCGAGCGCATAGGTCACGTACGGCCGGATGTTTGCGAAGTCCGGTCGCGTCAGGACCTTGGACCCGGCAAGGCGGAAGATCAGATCCCGAGTGAGGCCGAACTTAAGGTTCACGCTCGGCAGGAAGTAGCTGTAGCTATTCTTGAACGCAGCCGGTTGCGACGCATAGCCATCGACGGCGAAGGTGCGAAGCCGCTCATATTCGACTGCGCCGAGATTGCACACACCACCAGGCTGGACCGTTTCCACCGATCCATCCGGCAAGGTTCGCGTCGTCGCGACACAGCGCGTCGAAAACGGATCGGCGACACCGAGCTCGCTTCGATTTGGCACGGCGGTCTCGGTCCGCGAATAGATGCTGGTGTTGACATAGCGCAGCCCGACATTGCCAGACAGACGCACGCCACCAAAGATCGGCTCATTATTGCCGAACCCGATCATCGCATAAGCTGCAGAATCCTGCTGCCGGACATTGGAGACTTCCGAGGGGAGGAAGTCGGTACCGGCGATCGCTCCCACCCGCTGACCTGCCGCGAGGAAGCGATTGCTGGCCGTTGCACCATTTGTGTTGCGCCAGATATCGTTCAGCGACTGGAAGAAGCTCGTCGAGCCATTATAATCGTTGATCAGGTCGCCATTGTAGAAATAGGCGCTGGGCGGTGCAGCGGTCTGGCCACGGAAGAAGTTATCGAAGCTGTAGAGAGACGACCTGCTGGTGTCGCCCTGATTGAAGGTCACCGGCGCTCCCGACCACACTTCGCTGATCGCGCCCCAGTTATAGGCAGTGTAGCGGACATCCTGCGAACGCTCGGCGTAGCGCGCGCCGAACTTGACGCGCTGCAGGAAACCGCCCTCGTCGAACTTGTACGCGAAATCGCCCTTGATCTGATATTCGTCGCCTTCACTGTGCTCGATGTGATCCATCGCCGCGCGCCAGAACTGGAAATCGCGGTTCTGGAAATACTCGGCATCACTGGCCGCAGCCATAGTCGGGTTGGGCGACGCCCAGTTCGCCGCCAGCGTCAGCGGCTTGTGCGACACGACGAGCGGCACCTTGCCGGTCAGGTCGAGCTCCTGGTCGGCAAAGGTCGAACCGAACACGCTCAGGTCGGTAACATCATGCTTGGCGTAGGTGTAATCGACATCGAGAGCGATCGACCAGTGATCGTCCGGGTTGATCTTCAGGTTCAGGCCGACGTCCTTGACCAGGTTCTCGTCGAACACCTGGCGACGAGACAGCGACTGCTGCATGCCTCCGGTCGGAACCGTCGTCCCCGCCGACCCGCTTGATGCGGTGCGCCAGCCCGACCCCGGCAGCGTGATATATCCGCTCTGAAACAGGCCGCTGCTGTCATACACATAGTTCGGGAAGGCGTTTGAGGTCGGGTTATAGCCATTGCCGCGCTGGTTCGCGCCGAACACGAACTGCCCGGCCGCATTGCGCTGGCACTCAGCCCGCGTCGTCGTATTGCCGGCGCCGTTGACCGGGCCATTGCCGTTCTGCTGGCAGCCGGCCGGATAGGTATTGTATTCCGACAGGTCCGGCGCCGTCTCGAACGTGTGTTCGCCCCATGCATTGCTCGAATGGGTGCGCAGGAACTGCGCGGTAAACATAGTCCGCTCGTCAGTGCTCTGCCACTGCAGCGCCAGCGCCTGGCCGTCACGCTTGCGATCGTAATCCTGGCTGCGGAACTGGCCGCCGATCGGCGCATACGCCACGCTCATCGGATCAGCAAAGCCATCGGCACCAGCGGAACCGAGGTTGCCGCAGACATTGGCGGGGTTGTTGAACGTCGCGCCACCCGCACCAGTCACGGTTCCGGGAAGCAAGGTGCGCCCGTCCGTATCCCCCGGGAGCTGGTTGCGGCAGGTGACGGTGGTATTGGTTCCGGTCCCCGTCGCAGCCTGGATGCCATCGCGCGTCTGGAAATTCGTAACCTGAATGCCGTCCGCGCGGCTCTTGATCCGCGAGTAGGATCCATTGGCGAGCACGCCGATGGTGCCGATTCCGGTTTCCCAGGTGTTGCTGATCAGAAGCGACGCTGTCGGCGACCATTTCTTGGCGAAATCGCCGTAATTCGCCTCGACACCACCCCCGATGTGGAAGCCCTTGCTGTCGAACGGCTTGCGGGTGTTCAGATTGACCGTGCCGGCCAGACCGCCCTCGATCAGATCGGCGGTCGCGTTCTTGTAGACCTCGACCGAACCGAGCAGCTCCGACGGGACGTCGGCGAAGTTGATTGCCTGGCCACCGATGCCGGCGGAAAAGGTGTCGCGCCCGTTGAACTCGGAGCGCACGAAATTGAGGCCGCGCACATTGACGCCCGAACCCTCGACCGAGAAATGGTCAGGGTCGTTATTGCCCGCGAAGCGGTTGATGGACACGCCCGGCACGCGCTGCAGCGCTTCGGTGACGGAACGGTCGGGCAGCGCACCGATATCCTGCGCAGTGATGGCATCGACCACCGTATCGGAGTTGCGCTTGATATTCTGGGCGTTGGCGAGACTCTGCCGGATTCCCATGACAACGATGTCATTATCGCCGACCGGTTCATCAGGCACGATCACCGGATCCTGAGGTGACGTTCCATCCTGCGACGGTGTCTGGTTGACCGATGCCGCAGGGGCGACAGGCCCGATAGCGTCCTGACTGCCCGATGGAACGGTCTGTGCGAACGCCGGAGCACTGAGCGCAACGACGCAAATCGCCATCGCCGAAACTTCGAAGCGCAATCGCGTCCTGCGCGATCCCGCCTTCGAGGCGCACGTATCAGATATGCCGTAGGACATAATTTCCTCCCCCAGTTCGCCGATGCTTGCCGCAGCCTGTGCGTCGCATCGATCCCCACGAAGTTACGATTGGTCCATCTTGGCGGCAAGTGAAATGTTCGCGTTAACAATTTGCGGCAGCGGTGTTGCTCCGAAGCCACTCCCGACGCTGGCCAATCGCCCTTCAACTGGTATGAAAAGGCCAGATGCGGGTCGCGAGCACCCCACGATATGGAGACGGGCGCATGGCGGGGCCGAATCGGCAGCGCGTGATCGTGGTGGGAGGCGGAACCGCCGGCTGGATGACTGCAGCCGCACTCGCAAAGCTGTTGCCCGAGCGTTGCGAGGTTCATGTCGTCGAGTCGGAGGTGATCGGGATCGTCGGCGTGGGTGAGGCAACCTTGCCGCATATCCGTGCCTTCAACGAGCGCCTCGGCATCGTCGAGGCCGAATTCATGGCGACGACTCGCGCGACGATCAAGCTTGGCATCGAGTTCCGCGACTGGGCACGGATCGGCGACAGCTATATCCATCCGTTCGGCACCTTCGGACGCGGTGTCGGCGACGTCCAGTTCCATCACTATTACATGCGGCTGGTGCGGGCAGGGGTGGATCTCCCTCCCATCGAGGCGTTTTCGATGGCATGTACGCTGGCGCGAGCGAACCGCTTCGCCCCGCCCTCACGGGATCAGCGCCAGATCGCCTCCACATTCGGCTATGCCTATCAATTCGACGCAGTTGCGTTCGCGCCCTATCTGCGCCGTTTCGCAGAGGCCCTGGGCGCGCGACGTACCGAAGGCAGGATCGTCGACGTCACGCGAGAGGGAGAGAGCGGCGATGTGACTGCGCTTGTCCTCGATGACGGCAGACGGATAGAGGGAGACCTCTTCATCGACTGCTCGGGCTTCGCCGCGCTCCTGATCGGCAAGGCGCTAGGAGAGAGGTTTCAGGACTGGTCGCGATGGCTGCCTGCGGACCGGGCCGCTGCCTTGCCGTGCCGCACCACTACCGCAGTCACGCCGTACACCAGCGCCGTGGCGATGCCCGCAGGTTGGCGCTGGCGTATTCCTCTCCAGCACCGCACCGGAAACGGCTATGTCTTTTCGAGCGCCTTCGCCTCCGAGCAGGCTGCGATGGACGCGATCGGAGCGGTGGTGGAGGGCACGCCATTGGCAGATCCTCGCATTCTGCGTTTTCAGGCAGGGCGTCGCGAGCGGAGCTGGTCGCATAATGTTGTCGCGATCGGACTGGCCAGCGGCTTTCTCGAGCCCCTTGAATCGACCAGCATCTATCTGGTCCAGCAGGCAATCACGGCGCTGGTGGAGCTATTTCCGGAGCGCCGCATCTCGCCCCTCGATCGCGACGAGTTCAATCGCGTCGTCGACATGGAATATGATCGCGTTCGCGATTTCCTGATCCTGCATTATCACGCAACCGAGCGGGACGATTCCGACTTCTGGAATTACGTTCGCACCATGCAGATCCCCGACAGCCTGGCCGAGAAGATCGAGCTGTTCCGGCGCCGCGGCCGCGTCGTGAAATATCGCGAGGGCGCGTTCCTGGATGCGAGCTGGGTCTCGGTCTATCTCGGCCAGCGGGTCATGCCCGCAGGATATGATCCGCGCGCGTCCGGGCCGTCGATCGAGAGCCTGGTAGCGGGCCTGGCGCAACTGCGCGACGAGATCCACGCGACCGTCGCCGGCATGCCGGATCACCTCGCCTATCTGGCGCGCTATTGTCCGATGCCCGCGGCGGCGTGATGACGCTCGATGAGCCGATGCGCAGCGTCGCAATCATTGGCGGCGGTATCGTCGGCTGGTCCGCGGCGGTTGCGCTGAAGCGGCGCGTTCCTGCCTTGCAAGTATCGATCCTGCCCATAGCGGTTCCGCCCAATGCGCTCGCCGATCGGGTGGAGAACACGCTGCCGTCGATCATCGGCTTCCACGACGATCTGGGGCTTCGAGAAGATGATGCGGTACTGCGCGCAGGCAGCAGCTGGCGGCTGGGTACGCGTTTCGAGGGATGGGCGCAGGGACTACCGCCTTACGTCCACGCATATGGGCCCTATGGGCGCCCCTTCGGAACCGCGTCATTTCATCATCATTGGGTCCGCGCTGCCCGCATGGGCACCGCGGCGCCCTATGACACGCACTCGCCGGCTGCGATGCTTGCAAACGCGGGCCGGCTGGTCGGGACCGAGCCGGAGCTAGGCTCCATTTTCGCGGACATCCAGATCGGACTTGTGCTCGACCTGGAGCGCTACCGCGCGATGCTCCGCGCCTTCGCCGCCCATCTGGGCGTGGTCATCCACGAAGGCGTCCTGTCGACGGTTCAGTTGCGCAGCGCCGACGGCTTCATCGGTCAGGTGATACTGGAGCATGGCGGCTCGGTCGAGGCGGACCTGTTCATCGACGCTTCGGGACCCGATGGCCTTCTGCGCGACACCATCGATGCCGAATGGGAAGATTGGACTCCCTGGTTACGCAACGACCGCCTGGTTCGCGCAGTCGGGCCGGGTAGCGCGCCTGCAGCGCTTGATCATGTGACAGCTCTGGCCGGCGGATGGCGCTGGCGGACGTCCGCGATCGGCAAGACGATCCACGGGCTTTGCTATTCCAGTGCCGCCCTGGAAGACGAGGACGCACGCCGGCTTCTGGTGGATGCGGACGCGACCGATACCGCCACTCCGGTCGCGTTCAGCCAGGGGTGCCGAACAACGCCGTGGGCCCGGAACTGCGTGGCGATCGGCGATGCCGCAACAGTCATCGAGCCCCTCGAATGGACCAATCTCCACCTGGCTCACAGCGCGATCGACCGGATTGTGTCGATGATGACCGGACGGGATTGCCACCCTCTCGAGATTGCCGACTATAATCGCCAGGCCGGCGCCGAGGTCAGTCGCGTCCGCGACTTCGTACTGTGTCATTATGGCGCAGCGCGCCGTCCGGAACCCTTCTGGCAATCCCGCGCCGAACTGCCGGAGAGTCTGGCCCGCACGCTCGAGCTGTTCACCGAACGCGGTCGCCTGCCGTTCTTCGAGGAAGAAACTTTCTCGCGCGACAGTTGGCTCGCCATCCTGCTCGGTCAGGGCGTGATCCCTCGCCGGGTCGATGCTCTGATCGAGGCTACGCGGCCCGACCATTCGGACGCTGCCATGGCCGGCTTCCGCACGACGATTGAACGAGAGCTCCCCCGATTTCCCACCGCCACCGATCACCACGCGGTGCAAATGAGACGGATTTCCCGATGAACGAACACATGATCCGCGACGTCGTCATCGTAGGCGGCGGCACCGCCGGCTGGATGGCCGCTGCCGCCTTCTCGCGCTTCCTGAACAACGGCGTCACGCGCATCACGCTCGTCGAATCGGAAGAGATCGGAACCGTCGGTGTCGGCGAGGCGACCATCCCGCCGCTTATCACGTTCAACCGGATGCTCGGAATCGATGAGAATGAGTTCATCCGCGAAACCGGCGCCACCTATAAGCTGGGAATCGAATTTGAAGGCTGGGGCGATATCGGCGAACGGTATTTTCACCCTTTCGGCTCTCACGGCCATGATCTTGGCGGTGTCCACTTCCATCAGCTTTATCTCCGCGAACGCAAACGTCGCGTGTTGCAGGACATCTCCGCCTGGTCGATGAGCGCGGTCGCCGCACAGGCGGGCAAGTTCGCCCGCCCTGCTCAGGGCGCCCAATCGGCGGTGAAGGACCTGCTTTACGCATTTCATTTCGACGCCGCGCTCTATGCTCGCTTCCTGCGGCGCTATGCCGAGGCAAATGGCGTCCGAAGGAATGAGGGCAAGATCGTCGATGTCGTCTTGCGACCCGGGGACGGCCATGTCTCCGCAGTGACGCTCGAGAACGGGGAGTCGGTCGGGGGCGACTTATTTGTCGATTGTTCGGGGTTTAGGGGGCTCCTGATCGAGGAGGCGCTTGCCACCGGATATGAGGACTGGCGCCAGTGGCTGCCCTGTGACCGTGCCGTAGCGGTTCCAAGTCGCTATAGCGGGGACCCCGATCCCTTCACCCGGGCGACAGCGCGCGGCGCCGGCTGGCAATGGCGCATTCCATTGCAGCAGCGGATGGGGAACGGCCTGGTCTATTGCAGCGAGTTCATGACCGGCGAGGCCGCCGAGAAGGAATTGCTCGCCAATCTCGAGGGCGAACCCTTGGCCGAGCCTCGCCACCTCTCCTTCCGGACCGGCCGCCGGAGGCTTGGCTGGAACCGCAATGTCGTAGCGCTGGGGCTTTCGTCCGGATTCGTCGAGCCGCTTGAATCGACGTCGATCCACCTCGTCCAGTCCGGCATCGCCAAGTTGATCGCGCTGTTCCCCGATCGCCGCTTCAATCCGGTCGAGCGTGACGAGTATAACCGCCAGATGTGCGATCTCTACGAGGATGTGCGTGACTTCGTGATCCTTCACTACAAGGCGACGCGACGGAGCGACACGCCCTTCTGGGACCGCTGCCGGACGATGGAGGTTCCCGACAGCCTGCAGCGCAAGATGGACCTGTTTCGCGCCAAGGGCCGGCTGTTCCGCGAAGGGTTGGAGCTGTTCGCCACGACCAGTTGGGTTGCGGTCTGCCTGGGCCAGCACATCGTGCCTGCCGAACATGAACCCGCCGCCGATGCACTTGACGAGGCGAAGGTCGCTGACGCGATGGAACAGATGCGCCTGGACTATCTTCAGGTCGCCGCCCAGTTGCCGACGCACGCCGAGTTCCTGCGGCACAGCGGCGCTACGCTTGCGACTCCGGCGGCAGCCGCCACCGACGTGCAGGGAGCACCAACCTTCTCGTTCGAATCTGAAACCCCGTTCAATTTTTCGGCGAACCCGTTGTGAAGGAAGATGCGATCCGTCGCGTCGTGATCATCGGCGGCGGCACCGCCGGCTGGATGGCTGCGGCAGCGATCGCGCGGATCATGGGCGACGTGCCCGGACTGTCGATCGCGCTCGTCGAATCCGAAGAGATCGGCACGGTCGGAGTCGGGGAAGCCACGATTCCGCAGATCGTCCTGTTCAACAAGATGCTGGGCATCGACGAGGCGGAGTTCGTCCGCGAGACCCGCGCGACCTACAAGCTGGGCATCGAGTTCGTCGAATGGGTGAGACCCGGCCACCGCTACGTCCATCCGTTCGGCTTCTACGGCCTCGACATGAAGGGGATCGAGTTCCACCATTTCTGGCTCAAGGGCCGGGCACTGGGCGACGAGACGCCGCTCGACAGCTATTCGCTGGGCATCGTGGGCGGCTTGCAGGGACGCTTCGCCCATCCCCGTCCGGACCAGCCAAACTCCCCCTTGTCCAAGCTCGGCTACGCGTTCCAGTTCGACGCCGGACTATATGCCCGCTTCCTTCGCAAACGTGCGGAGACTGACGGCGTCAGGCGCATCGAGGGGCGGATCGTCGAGGTCGAACGGAACCCGGAAACGGGTCATGTGGCAGCCGTGCTGCTGCAATCCGGGGCCCGCATCGAGGGAGATCTGTTCCTCGACTGCTCGGGGTTTCGGGGGCTGCTGATCGAAGGTGCGATGGCCGCCGGGTTCGAGGACTGGAGCCGGTGGCTCCCCTGCGACCGGGCGGTGGCGGTGCCGTGCGAGCAGGGCGGCGACCGTCAACCGCTGACGCGTTCGACCGCCCGTGGCGCCGGCTGGCAATGGCGTATTCCGCTCCAGCATCGAATCGGTAACGGCTATGTCTACGCCTCCCATTATATTTCCGACGACGAGGCGGTCGCGACCTTGCTTGCGAACCTCGACGGCGCCCCGATTGCCGATCCCCGACAGTTGCGCTTCACGGCGGGGCACCGCCGCCGGGCATGGGTCGGCAATGTCGTCGCCCTGGGACTTGCCGGTGGATTCCTCGAGCCGCTGGAGTCGACCAGCATTCACCTTGTCCAGTCCGCCATCGCCCGGCTGCTCGCCTATTGGCCGACGCGCCGCTTCGATCAGGTGGAGATCGACCGTTTCAATGCCGCGCACGTAACCGAATATCTCGACATCCGCGACTTCCTCATCCTCCACTACAAGGCTACCGAACGGAGCGACACGCCCTTCTGGAACCTCTGCCGGACGCTGGAACCGCCGCCGGGCCTTGCGAGCAAACTCGAAATCTTTCGCGCCAACGGCAGGATTTTCCGCGACGGGCAGGAGTTGTTCACCGAGACGAGTTGGCTCTCGGTGATGGTCGGCCAGGGCGTTGAAGCAGGCGGGTACCACCCCGCCGCCGATCTGCTTTCGGATGCGGAAACGTTGAAGCGGCTTGGGCATATCCGCCAGGTCATCGAGGACACCGCATCGCTGATGCCGCATCAGGACGAGTATCTCCGACAGATCGGCTGCGCGCCCATGGGTCTCGTCTCCGCGCGATGAATTACGCGCCGCTTCCCGAAATCGAGCGCATCGATCGTCTTACATTCGAAAAGGAAGTGCGGCCTGCCGCACGACCGATCGTGCTGCGCAACCTGGCGAGCGATTGGCCGTCGGTGCATGCGGCGTGCCACTCCACCGAGCGCGGCATCGACTATCTGAAGCAGTTCAGCGACATGCGAGCGGTGGCGGCGATACTGGGCGAACCGGAGATCGCGGGCCGATTCTTCTACACGCCCGATCTGAAGGGGTTGAACTTCGTACGGGGGCAGACCCCTCTGCCCCCGTTTCTCGACCGCCTCCTGCGGGACCGGGACAGTCCACGGCCCTATGCGATGGCGATACAATCCGTACCGCTGCCAGACATACTGCCGGGGTTCATGGCGGAGAATCCGATCAGCCTGATGTCGTCCGATGTCGTACCGCGCATCTGGCTGGGCAACGCCATCCGCGTCGCGACGCATTATGACCTCATGGAAAATATCGGCGTGGTCGTGATGGGCCGCCGCAAGTTCACCCTGTTTCCGCCCGATCAGATCGCCAACCTGTACATGGGACCTCTCGAACTGACGCCTGCGGGGACACCGATCAGCCTGGTCGATCCCGATGCGCCCGATCTCGAACGCTTTCCGCGTTTCGTGAACGCAGCCAGGGTCGCGCAATCGGCGATCCTCGGACCCGGCGATGCGATCTATATTCCATTTCACTGGTGGCACGCGGTGGAATCGCTCGAGCCGGTAAATGCGTTCGTCAACTATTGGTGGAATCCGGCGCCAGTCGAGATGGGCAACCCGTACGACGCGTTGTTGCACGCGCTGGTTACGATCGGGTCGCTGTCGAGCGACCAGCGGGAGGTGTACCGACTGCTGTTCGATCACTTCGTCTTCCGCCGCAATGGCGATCCGGCGGCGCACCTGCCCGATGACGCGAAGGGCGTGCTCGGCCCGCCCGACGCCACGACCGCCGCCAGGATGCGGGCAACGCTATTGGACAGCTTCACGCGCGGCTGACTGTCTGCTGATCGCCGCGCCGTCCTTCTCGAAAATCTCGTGCAGCGCGTCGGTGTAGGGCCGATAATGGCCATCCACCCGCCAAGAGCATTCACACCGATATGATCGGCCACCTTGGTGGAGGCGGTCGGTCGAAACCATATCCGAGCCAACGGCCTGAACGGGCTCGGCGCAAAAGGGAGGGCGGGTGACCCGCCCTCCCCTGCTGGTTGCCGCCCGCAGGCGGCGCCCCCCGGTTACCAGCCCTTGACCGTGCGCGGTGCGCCACCGACGGTGAAGGTCGCGTGCGCGTCGGCGTTGGAGCTCGATCCCACCCAGACGTCGAAGGTGCCGGGATCGACCACCCAGTCCTTCACTGCGGCGTTCCAGTATTTCACGCTGGACTCGTCGAGCGTGAAGCTGAGCGTCCGGCGCTCGCCGGGGCGCAGCGTCACCCGCTGGAACCCCTTGAGCTCGCGTACCGGGCGCGAGGCGCGGCCCGCGCGCTGGTGGATGTAGAGCTGGACCACCTCGTCGCCGACGCGCTGGCCGGTATTGGCGACCGTCGTCGTCACCGTGACCTTGCCCGCCGCTGTGACGCTGCCCGACGTGACCGGCGCACCGATCTCGAACGAGGTGTAGCTCAGGCCATAGCCGAACTCATATTGTGGCGTCGCCGGGATGTCCCAGTAACGCTTGCCCTGTTCCTTGGGCGAGTGGCTGGTGTTGTGCGCATAATAGATCGGGACCTGCCCGGCGGTGCGTGGCCAGGTGACCGGCAGCTTGCCGCCCGGATTGACGTCGCCGAACAGCGCGCGGGCGATGGCATTGCCGCCGCGGGTGCCGCCATACCAGGCATGGAGGATGGCCGGCGCCTTCTCGATCACCTCGCCCAGTTCGACCGGGCGGCCGCTCATCGTCACGACCACCAGCGGCTTGCCGGTGGCGACCGCCGCCTGGAACAGCCGCAGCTGGCCGTTGGGCAGCTTCAGGTCGGAGCGCGAGGCACCCTCGCCGCTCATGTCCTCGGCCTCGCCCAGCGTCAGGATGATCAGGTCCGACTTCTTCGCCAGGTCGATCGCCCGGTCGAATTCGCTGTCGGCGCGCGCCTCGTCCCAGCGCGGCTCCTTCTTCGCCTGGCCCGGGATGGTGATCGATTCGAACATCGACGGCACGTTGCGGCGGAACTGGATGCCGGGCGCGGTCTCGACGTTCACCGAGTCTCCCAACCGGGTACGGATACCCTCGACCAGCGTCACCGTCTCCGGCAGGTCGTACTGGAACGACCAGGGGCCCAGCATGTCGCGCTTGGAATCGGCAAGCGCGCCGATCACCGCGATCCGCTTGTGCGCGCCGGGGGTCAGCGGCAGCGTGTTGTCGTCGTTCTTGAGCAGCACCAGCGCGCGTTCTGCGGCGGCCTGAGCCGCGTCGCGGTGCGTCGGGTCGGCCAGGGTGGCGGCAGCCTTGGCCTCGTCGACGAACGGCGCCTCGAACAGGCCCATCCTGAACTTGGCGATCAGGATGCGGCGCACGGCGGTGTTCAGCGTCGCCACCGGCAGCTTGCCCGAGCGGACCGAGGCGGCCAGCGTCTCGGCCGAGGCGGCAGGTCCGAACGACATCTCCATGTCGTTGCCCGCGGCGATGCTGCGCACCGCGGCGTCGGCATTGTCCTTCGCGAAATTCTGGACGACCTGGTTCTTGGTGCCGTTGGCGTCGGACACGACCCAGCCCTTGAACCCCATCTGGCGCCGCAGCACGTCGGTCAGCAGCCATTTGTTGCCGACCGCGGGCACGTCGTTGAGGTCCATATAGGCGCTCATGACGTTGCCGGCGCCGGCCTCCACCGCCGCGGCGAAGGGCGGCAGGATCACGTTGTAGAGCTGGGCGTCGGACAGATAGACGCCATCATAGTCGCGACCGCCCTCCGACGCGCCATAGCCGGCGAAATGCTTCGGGCCGGCGATGATCCGGCCGGGCGTCCCGATCGACGGACCCTGGAAGCCGCGGACCTGCGCGCGGGCGATCGCCGCGCCCAGGAACGGATCCTCGCCCGGTCCCTCGACGATCCGGCCCCAGCGCGGGTCCCGCGCGATGTCGAGCATCGGCGAGAAGGCCCAATGGATACCGACCGCGCGCGCCTCGGCCGCTGCCACGGACTGGGCCCGCTCGATATTGGCGGGGTCCCACGACGCGGCATTGGCCAGCGGCACCGGGAAGATCGTGCGGAAGCCGTGGATGACATCATAGCCGAAGATCAGCGGGATCTTCAGCCGGCTTTCCTCGACGGCGATCTTCTGCAACCGGTTGATCACCGCGGGATCGGTGACGAACAGCAGCGAACCGACCTTGGCATCGCGGACCTGACCGGCAAATTGCTCGGGCGCGCCGAACATGAATTGCTGCGAGACCTGGCCGGCCTTCTCCTCCAGCGTCATCGCCGCGAGCAGCGCATCGGCGCGCTGCTCGGCGGTCAGCCGGGTATTCAGCCAGGGCCTGGCCGAAGGTGCCGCCTGCTGGGCGACCACCGGCTGCATCGTGCCGGTCATCGCCGCGGCACCGGCGAGCATCAGGGCTGCGAGCTTCAACTTGCGCATCAAATTCTCCTGCGGATCAGCGGGTGGGTGCCGGGGCGGCATCGATGGTGGGGCCGAGCGGATCCTTCTCCAGCACCGCCGTGCCACCCGACACCTTCCCGGCGTCGACCGTGACGGTCTGCGCCCCCGCCGCCACTGAGAGTGTCAGTGCCGAAACGGCGACCAGCGTTCCAAGCATGTCCATGATCCAGGATCCTCAGCGGAAGGTCTTCGTCAGCGCGAGCTGAACGATAGGGCCATAGGGATTCGCGTTCCGCATATCGATCGCGCTGCCGCCGCTCAGGACGATCGGCGGCTTTGCATCGAACAGGTTCTGGATGGTCGCCGACAGGCGCGTTCCACGCATGAACGACCAGCGTGCGTCTTCACCGAACGAGAGCCCCAGATTGAGATCGAACGTGGTCCATGAGGGCACCTCGCTGTTGGGCTGGATGACGTTGCGGATCGTGAGCGGCTGGTCGTTGAGATAGCCACCGACATGATTTACGAACAGATTGGCCGAGAACGGGCCCCGCACATAGCCGAGATTGCCGCGAGCGCGGAAACTGATCGGATAGTTGATCCGGTCCAGTGCGTCGAAGGCCGGCAAGCCCGGTGCCTGGCGCTGCTCGTTCTTCAGGATCTTGGTGAAGTTGCCGCCGATCAGGACCGTGCCGATCCCGGTGTCGACCGAATAGCTCGCCTGGACGTCGATGCCGTTCTGAACGGCAGAGGCGACATTCTGGTACCGGCCGTCCAGCACCACCCGGATGCCGCAGGGATCGGTGATGCTGGCGCCGCCATACAGGAAGTTCTCGAGGAACGGCGCGAGCGACGGGTCATAGGTCGATGGCGACCCGTTGACGCAGCCGGCCCGGGCGGGAACCGGAATGATGAACTGCGAATAGGTCGAGGCATTTGCCGGATTGGCGAGATAGTTGCCGGCCGGCGGGCCGAGGATCTGATCCTTGTACTCGATATTGTAATAGGTCGCCGACACCCGCAGACCAGGCAGGAATTCCGGCGTGAAATCGCCGCCGATCGACCAGGTCGTGCCCTTTTCCGCCTTCAGCTCTGGATTACCGCCCAGACGCAGCAGCACGTTGCTGAACGGTTGGCCGGCAATCAGGTCGATGTCCGACCGGCCGCTGTTGTTGGGAAAGAACGGGATCTGGGCCGCGACCGAGAACAGGCCGGGCTCGAGTTCCGGCATGCCCGGCGCCCTGAACGACGTGCCCCAGGAGCCGCGCAGCGCCAGGCTGCGGTTCACCTTCCAGCCGATTCCGATCTTGGGATTTACCGTGTCGCCGAAGTCCGAATAATGATCGTAGCGTACGGCTGCGTTGACGATGAGCTCCTGGACCAGCGGCACGTCCATCTCCGCCCCCACCAGCGGGACATAGACTTCGCCAAACGCTGCCCACTGGGTACGCGAACGACGGGAATTCGCATCATTCTCGGTATCGAGGATGTTCCGAGGCCCGCGCGAGGCACCGTTCTGCAGCCGGTTGATGGTGAAGGTATATTCGCCGCCGAATGCAGCCTTCACCGTGCCCCCGGGCAGGTCGAAAAGCGATCCGTTGAACTTCAGCACACTGTCGTGAAAATAATTCTGGGCGTACTGGAAATTGGTGCCCAGGACGAGATCGAGCTGCGACCGCGTCAGCGGGGTGACCGAATAGGGATTGATCAGCCCGGCGTTGACCGCCGCATTGAACGCGCTGTCGGACTCGCCGTTGACGAAATTGCCGATGTAGCAGACGCCGCAGGTCCGGTTCTGACCATAGGTATAGTAGAGTTCCCCTTCCCAGTCGCCGGCCACCCGTGCACGCAGTCCGGTGGTCGTCGACAGGGTCTTGTCGGGGTTGATGTTGATGAAGTCGGGCGCGTCGGTGGCGTGTTCGGCCAGGTTGTACTGGACGACATAGGACTGGCCCGGCGCGACATTCGGCAGCCCCGAAATATAGTAGGGCGTGCCGGGCTGGATGGTGATGTCGAACGACGAGGCGGACGAATTGTTCGGCAAAAAGGTCCGCGTGGACAGTTCGCGTTCGTTGTAGAAGGTCTGGTTGTACAGGCTGATCGTGTCGGTCAGCTCCTGGTTCAGATAGGCGACGACCTGGTCTCGGCTCGACTGGGGCAGCAGGTCCTCATAGTCGGCACGGTCCACGAGATTGGCGGTGTTCGGCACCAGGCTCCCCACGCTGGGTATCCCGGTCGTGCCGGCCGGGATCGCGTAATAGGTATAGCCTCCCGCCTCCGGAAAGGCCGGATTGGGTGCGCCGGGCGCGCCGCCCGGACCGGAGGGAACAACGATGTTGCCCGGGTTGCCGGGCGAAGCCACGTTGCCGACGATCCGGAAATCCGCCCCGCCATAACGCCGCAGGTCCTGGCGAAGATAGGGCACCTTCCCGCGCGCGATCGCGGTGCGTTCCGAATGCTCATAGGCGACGATGATGCTGCCCTCGCGGCCGCCGATCGACCAGGAGGTCCCGCCGGTGGCGCTCAGCGCATATTCGTCGTTATATTTCGAGAAATTATAGCGTCCGCCCAATTCGATGCCGTTCATCTTCTTGCGCAGCACGTAATTGACGACGCCGGAAATCGCGTCGGAGCCATAGATTGCGGATGCGCCGTCGGCGACGACCTCGACACGCTCGAGCGCAGCGACCGGAACCTGGACCGCATCGGTGAAGGAATTGGCCGCGCCGGACGGTGCCACGCGGTGGCCGTCGACCAGGATCAGGGTCGCGTTCGAACCGATGCCGCGCAGGTTGAGCGTCGTGCCCCGATTGCCGTTGCCGCCGGCATGAGCGTTTGCGCCCGTCGCCGCTTCGTCGAAACCGAGATTCTGGAGCTGGGGCAGCGTTCGGACGATCTCGGCGACATTGTTGCGGCCCGTCGCCAGGATCGCTTCGCGGTCCATGACCACGGCTTCGCTGCCGACCGGCTTCACGCCCGAGATGTTGGTGCCCGTACCCGTGACGACGATCTCGTCGACCTCGCCCACCGGCTCTTCCACCGCAACGACCGGGTCCTGCTCGACCTCCTGTGCGGCCGCTGCACCCGACATCATGGCCAGAACGAACACACTGACGCTTGCAACGCTACGCAAACGGATACGCGACTTCGCCGACATGGCACCCCTTCCCCTGTTGACTGCGGCGCTCTTCATCGGCGCCGCCAGTAGCGCGCCGCCGGCTTGAGCGCCGACGGTCCGCAGCGCGTCGCTAGCGGCTAAGCGATCCTTTTGGGAAATCGAACTTGGCAATAGATCAATAACAAAAGTGGATCGCTATGATGTCGCTGTCGCTGTCGCTAGGGGCGGCACGCCCCGCCGATCGCGGGATAGGGGCACAGATTGCGCGCACCGGCCGTCAGATGGGTCGGCGCCCGCCCCTGCTCCACCCATTGCTCAAGCGCGGCCTGTGTTGCGGCCGCATCGGGCGTGGGCCCACCGCCGCAATGTCCCATCCCCGGCGCGAAGAAGAGTCGGGAAAAGGATGCGGCGCGACCCATGCTGCTGCGATCGACCGCATCGTAATAGGCACGCAAGTCCCACGGGCTGACCACGGGATCGGCAAGACCATGGTAGAGGATCAGCCGCCCGCCGCCCCGGGCGAACGCCGACAGGTCGGGATCGACCGCATCGATCCTGCCTGCAAGCGCAGGATCGATGCGGCGCACCGCCTGGTCGAAGTCGAAGCTGCGCCAGTCCCAGCGCGGATCGTTGAACGCCCAGAATCTGAAGAAGCCGGAGCGCGCCGGCATGGTCTGATCCCTCGGGTCGGCCCAATAGCCCGCCCATCCCCGCTCGCTGCCCGGCAGCCAGGGTGGGTAGAGCCGAGCACCTGTCCGCGGGTTCGTCGCACCTCGGTACAGGCGCGCTGCCGCCGCGCCCTCGTCCGCCGTCAGGCAGTGGCCAGGTTCGTCGCCGCTGCCGCATTGCAGCTTCGTCAGGTCCACCCGGCACGAGAACGGATTCTCGAGATAGCCCTGGCTGCGCTCGGCAGGCGTCCCGCATTGGTCGAGCGCGGCCTTGGTGAGCAGGGGCAGCTTCGCCGCGGTCAATATGGGATCGCTGGTGCCGGGACGCCGATTGGCGACGAATTGCCAGAGAAAGCCGATGTTGAGCCGGGTCCGGTTATTGCCCGGCGCACCCGCGATG
Source organism: Sphingomonas rustica (assembly GCF_039652585.1). NCBI lineage: Bacteria > Pseudomonadati > Pseudomonadota > Alphaproteobacteria > Sphingomonadales > Sphingomonadaceae > Sphingomonas > Sphingomonas rustica. The sequence goes on from NZ_JBDIZK010000001.1 coordinate 499,052, forward strand.
ATGCCGTCGAAATCGCGTGGATAGCGTTGCGCGGACATCAACGCCTGATGCCCGCCCGTCGAGCAACCCTCGAAATAGGCATGCGCGGCGGGACGTCCATAGAAGCGATACAGCAGGGCCTTCGAATGCAGCACCGTCTGATGCACCGCACGGTGGCCCCAGTCGGCAATGCTCTCGGGCAGGCCGACGGCGAATTCGGGATCGTCGCCCTGATGGCCGGTATCCGTTCCGGCGACGGCATACCCGCCCTTCAGCCCCTGCGCCATCTGGCCGAGCGGGAGCGTGCTCGAATAGCCGCCATTGCCATACATCTTGAACCGCCCGTTCCAGCCCCGTTCCGGCAGCCACAGCTCGAAGCCGATCCGCGAACCCCGAACCGGTGTCGCCACGGCGCGGACCCGGCAATGTGCCGGCAGCGCGATCCCCGCAGGCGCCGGACCCGTCACCGGTCCCGGCCTGAATTCGCCGACCGGCATCGCGGTAGCCGAAAGCAGCGTCAGGCCATCGATGCGCAACGAGCCGAGATCATGACACGGCGCGGCCAGCGCAGGCGCGGCGCACAGGAGCGACAAAACACCCGCAGCGATCCGGACCGGCCTCACACGGGCCGCCCGGGAAAGGCGGGCGCCCGCGATACCCGGCCGGGCAATGAACGCCCCATCGCCTCGGACAGCCATTGCGCGGTGGCGATGACGGCATCCAGATCGATGCCGGTGGCGACGCCCGCCCGCCCCAGCATGTAAAGCAGATCCTCGCTCGCGACGTTGCCGGTCGCGCCGGGCGCGAAGGGACAGCCGCCGATCCCGCCGATGGCACCGTCCAGCGTCGCCGCACCATGCTGAAGCGCGGTCCAGCCATTGGCCACGGCGGTGTTGCGCGTGTCGTGGAAATGACAGCGTATCGGCAGGCCCGGCGCTGCAGCCCGGACTGCGGCCAGGGTGGGCGCCACATCGGCCGGCGTGGCGACGCCGATCGTATCGCCCAGCGCGATCTCTACCGGCCCCGCCCCGGCCAGACGCCGCGCGATCGCCGCCACCCGGTCCGACGGCACCTCGCCATCGAACGGACAGCCGAACGCGACCGAGATCGTCACCTGTGCGCGCCGGCCCGACGACCGGGCAAGTTCGACGATCCCGATCGCGTCCTCGACCGTCTCGTCGGACGTTCTGCCCTGGTTGGCGATGCCGAAGCCGTCGCTGGCGCTCGCCACCGCGCCAAGCTCGTCGACGCGGGTAAGAAGCGCCCGCTCGGCACCCCGACGGTTCAACACCAGCCCGATCGTGGTGGCGCCCTCCAACAGCGGCAGTCCGGCACAGACCGCCTCGGCATCCGCCATCTGCGGCACCCGCCGGGGATGGACGAAACTGGCCACTTCGATGCGGCGGAAGCCGGCGGCCAGCGACCGTTGGATCAACGCGATCTTCTGGTCCGTGCTCAGCAGGACGGTCTCGTTCTGGAGGCCGTCGCGTGCAGAGACTTCGACGAGTTCGATGGCTGCGGTCACAGTCGGATGACTCCCAGAAGCAACGAGGCGGCGGTCATCACCAGCGTGACCAGCATCAGCCAGGGAATGGTGAAGCGCTGGTGATCGGCGAGTTCGATCCGAGCCAGCCCGACCAGCAGGAAGGTCGCAGGGGTCATCGGGCTGACCGGAAAGCCGGTGGTCATCTGGCCCAGAATCGCCGCCCTGCCGATTTCGACCGGCGGCACGCCGCCATGCTGGCCGATCTCGCCAAGCACGGGCAGGACGCCGAAATAGAAGCTGTCCGGATCGAACAACAGGCTGAGCGGCATCGAGGTGATCGCCAGCGCGACCGGCAGATGCTCGGCCGATCCGCCCGGAAGCAGCGCCGCGCCCGCCTGGGCAAGCGCCGACAACATGCCGGTTCCCTTCATGATCCCGGTAAAGGCACCCGCCGCGAGCAGGATCGCGACCATGGTGATCGCCGGCGGCGCATGGCGCTCGATCACGTCGCGCTGATCATCGGGCCGTGGATGATTGACGATCAGCGCAAGCACGGTGCCGATCAGGAATGCAGGCGCCGAAGGGAGAAGTTCGAGCAGCATCGCGGCAAGCACCGCGATCGCCATCGCCAGGTTGGCCCAGAAGCGCCATCCGGCCGACGGCGCCGCGTCCTGTCCCGCGTCCGCCGGCACCGGGAGTTCGATGCCGATCGGCGTCCGGCCCACCTGCCCTCGACCAAGCCACCAGGCGAAACCGAGCACCGTCGCGGTGCCGATGCCCCACACCGGCAGCATCGGTCCAAACAGGTCCATGACCGGCATCTGCAGCGCAGTGGCCGCACGAATGGTCGGGCCGCCCCAGGGAAGCATGTTGCCGACACCCGCCGCCATTGCGGTCACGCAGGCGAGCACCCGCCGATCGATCCCGCAGCGATCATAGACCGGCAGCAGCGCCGGCACGACCACCAGGAATGTAACCGCCCCGGATCCGTCGAGCTGGACGACCGTCGCCAGCACCGCGGTGCCGACCGTCACGAACGGCGGATGATCGCGCGTCATCCGGACGATCGCGCGCACCATCGGCGCGAACAGCCCGGCATCGGCAAGGATCGCAAAGAACAGGATTGCGAACAGGAACAGCGCGCCCATCGGCGCGACCGTCGTCATGCCGTCGAGCATGAACTTGCCGACATTCGGCCCCTGCCCCAGCAGCAGCGCCATGGCGACGGGGATCACCAGAAAGGCGACGATCGCCGACAGCCGCTTCGACAGGATCGCCGCCAGCACCATCAGGATCGTGGCGAGTCCGGCGAGCGCCAGCATCACTTGCCGATCAGTTCGACCGCGGCGCGGTTGACGCTGGCGCGCACCGTTCCGGAACTGCCAAGGACGTGCGTCATCAGCAATGCGACCGCCTTTCGCCGACGATCGACGAAGAAATAGGTGTTGCCTGATCCCGACCAGCTTGCGGTGCCCGCCGGTTGAACACCCGATGCGTCGCTGCTGGCGTCGCCGATCGAGAAGCCGTAGCCGAACTGCATCGCCTGCGGCCCCATGCCGGCCATCGGCGTGCGCGGCACGAACATCGCATCGACCGATTGCGCGTCGAGCAGCCGCCTGCCGTTGAGCGTACCGCCATTTGCCAGCATCCGGGCAAAGCGCAGATAGTCGTCCGCAGTCCCCGCGATCGCTCCGCCTCCGTCGAGCAGCCTTGTGGCATCACGATAGTCCGACGCTTCGGGCCGCTCGACGACGACCATGCCGGGACCATAAAGGGTCGTGAACCGAGGCAGCTGGCGATCGGAGATGTGAAAGCCCGTGTCCTTCATCCCCAGCGGCGCGAAGATCGTTCGCCGCAGATAGCGATCCAGTCGTTCGCCGCTCACGCGCTGGACCACCGCGCCTAGCACGGTCGTCGAATAGCTGTAGGCGAAAGTCTCGCCGGGTTGATGCAGCAGGGGCGCCTTGCCGAGCCGGGCGACAAGCTCGTCGAGCGACCGGGCAGGCGGGCCGTCGCCTGGCATTCGACCCACGGGCGTATCGCGCATGACGCCATATTTGCGGTAATAAAGATGCACCGGGGTCGTGCCCGCGAAATGATAGGTTATGCCCGATCGGTGGGTGAGCAGGTCCTCGATCGTCATCGGCCTGCGCACCGGCCGGGTCACCATGTCATCGACCCCGCCCGAGACATAGACGCGCACATCCGCAAGCTCGGGCAGGTATTTCGACACCGGGTCGTCGAGGCGAAGACGGCCCTGCTCGGCCAGCATCATCACGGCTACCGAGGTGATCGGCTTCGACATCGAATAGAGCCGAAAGATCGCGTCCCGGCGCAGGGGGCGCTTCTTCGCAATATCGGCCCAACCGGTGGTGACGTCGGCCAGCACTTTCCCGCCGCGCATGACGACAACCGTGGCGCCGGGTATCTCGCCCGCGGCCACCGCCCGGTTCAGATCGGTCCGCAGGCGCGCGACTGCGGGCACCTGCGCATGGACGGCCACTGGCGCAGCCATCACGATCATGGCCGCCGCACTGACGATCCTCATGCGGCGGCCTCCGCCGCCCCGTCCAGCGCAACCCCGCGCTGGAACAGCGCATCGATCGCCGCCGGGGCCAGGCCTGCACGGGCAAGCAGGGCACGCGAATCTTGCCCCAGCACCGGGGTCGCCCGGTCCGGCTCGGCCGCTTCGCCGGCGATGCGGAACGGCGCCCGGACTACGTTCAGCGTCCCTTCCGTCGGATGGTCTTCACGTCCGAACAGACCGACAGCCTGCAGGTGCGGATGCTCGAACAGATCCTCCAGCCGATTGACCTGCGCGCACGGTACGTCGCGCGCCTTCAACTGCTCGATCCACGCTGCCGTTGTGCGATGCGGGGTCGCCGCTTCGATCAGCGCGTAGAGCATGTCGATGTTGCGGCTGCGCTCGACACTGTCGGTAACGCGCGGGTCGTCGGTCAGGTCGTCGCGTCCGATCAGGCGCAGGAACGCGATCCAGTGCGTGGCATTATAGGGGATGATCGACACGAAACCGTCGGCGGTCCGAAACGGCTTGCGATAGGGCGACAGCAGCCGGTCATAGCCGATACCGCCCAGCGGCGGATCGAAGCTTCGTCCGGCAAGCTGCTCGACCATCAGGAACGAGACCAGGCTCTCGAACATGGGCGTCTCGATCGACACCGCCTCGCCGCCGCGATTGCGCGCCGCAAGCGCGGCGAGCACGCTGATCGCCAGATGCAGGCCGCCGACCTTGTCCGCGATGATCGTCGACAGGAAGCGCGGCTCACCGGCGGCGTTCTGGTTCAGCCAGGCCAGGCCCGAGACCGCCTGGATCGTGTCGTCATAGGCCGGTTCGTCGGCCAGCGGCCCGTCCTGTCCGAAACCGGGGGCATAGCAGTAGATCAGCCCCGGGTTCACCGCGCGAAGCTGTTCGAACCCGACGCCTAGCCGTTCCGCGGATTTCGGTCGCATGTTGTGAACCACGACATCCGCCCCGGCGATGATCGCGTGCAGTGCCGCCAGCGCCTCTCCATCGCGCAGGTCGAGCGCGATCGACCGCTTGTTGCGGTTGGCGTTGATGAACCCCGCGCCCATTTCGTCGCTATGTCCGGGGCGAACCGACCGGAAAATATCGCCCGACAGCGGTTCCACCTTGATCACCTCCGCGCCCAGATCTCCCAGCAACCGCGTCGCATAGGGGCCAAGCACCACAGTGGTCAGGTCGACGACCCGGATCCCGTTCAGCAATGTCAGCATCGCTCCGCACCCCGTCCGTCCTCAACCATAGCGCACATGGAGCAGCCTCTCCGAATTTCTCTAGCCATTCCAATTTGAAGTAGCCTGATTGGCGATCAATATTTATCGAAAGATCGAAACCATTCATCGATGTTCGTTATGGATCAGCGCGGGATGCAGTTGCGCCGCCTTGACAGCCATAGACCATCTCCTGAATGAATAGGCCGGATTGATATCCCGGATAGCAGCTGGATCGCCGATGCCCCGCAAACCAAGCCTGACAAGCCTGCGCCTGTTCATGCAGGTCGCGCATAATCGCAGTTTCAGCGAAACCGGGCGCGTCGCCAACCTCTCCCAACCAGCGCTGAGCCGGACCATCCGGCTGCTCGAGGAAAATCTCGAGGTAAAGCTGTTCGATCGCAATTCGCGCAATGTCACGCTCACCGGCGCGGGAGAGGCACTGCTGCCGATCGTCGAGCGGCTGACCGCCGATTTCGACCACGCCTTTTCCGAACTGGCGCTCAGCTTCGCAGGCGAGCGGGGTCGCGTTGTCGTTGGCGCCCTGCCCTCGATCGCCGCGGGCCTTCTTCCGACCGCAATGGCGGGCTTCAGAAATTCCAACCCCCATGTCGAGCTCATCATTCGCGACCAGCTTTCCGGAACGCTGTACCAGCAGATGCAGGAACGCCAGATCGACCTGGCCATCACGACGCCGCCGGAGCGCGGCGAGTTCATCTTCGAGCCGCTATTCGAGGATCCGGTCGTCCTGGCGGTTCGGGAGGGCGGGCCGCTGGATGACGGCACGGTCGCGACCTGGTCGATCTTCGGCGAGCACCCCTTCATTGCCATGGCTCCCAGAAGCAGTGTCCGCGAGATCACCGACGCTGCCTTGATCAAGGCGGGCGTCACCGCCCAGCCGCTCTATGAATGCGCGCAGCTCGCGACGGTGCGATCGCTGATCGAGGCGGGACTGGGCATCACCGCCTTGCCTGAATCCGCCGCGACGATGCTCCAGCCGAACCGGCTGAAGCTGCGCCCGCTGCGCGAGCCGGTAATCTCGCGCACGATCGGTCTGGCCTATCCCGCCGGCCGCACGCTTCCCCCGGCAGCGGCCGCGTTCGCCCGACACTTCATGTCGAAGGCGCGACATGCCCATGGCCAGAAGCGGACGGGTCCGGCGCACACACTCTGATCGGCCCGACGTCACTTGGACCGCCAGCCGACCGGGAGGTCGCGCGCGGGCAGCTTTACCGATACGGTCTGGACGATATCCCGCGAGGACGTCCCCAGCATAACCCGGTAGGTTCCGCCGCGAACCTTCCACCGACTGGTCTTGCCGTCGAACATCGCCAGCAGCCGCGGATCGACGGTCAGCGTGACACGCCTGGATTGCCCTGGCGCAAGGTCCAGCTTCTCGAATGCACCCAGTCGCTTGGGCGCCTCCCAGCCTTCACCCGACACATAGAGCTGGATCACGTCCTTGCCGCGGCGGTCGCCGGTGTTGCGCGCCGTGAAGCTTGCCGAGATCGTTCCCTGCGCCGCCCGTGCCGTCAGCCCCGAATAGCCGAAGCTGGTGTAGGACAGGCCATGGCCGAACGCGAAGGCAGGCTCGTGCCCCTGCCGGTCGTACCATTTATAGCCGACCGTCGCGCCTTCGCCGTAGACCGTGTCGCCCTTGTTCGGGGCGCTGGGTTTTGGCAGCTGCTCCAGGCTGCGCGGGAAGGTCGCCGGAAGATGTCCCGACGGATTGACCTTGCCGTACAGGACATTGGCGATCGCCGGGCCACCCGAGGTCCCCGGATACCAGGCGGCGACAACCGCAGCCACCTTGTCCGCCCAGGGGGTGAAGACCGGTCCGCCGGTCTCGAGCACCACGACGGTCCTGGGGTTTGCCTCCGCGACGCGCGCAATCAGGGCATCCTGTCCGTCGGCAAGCGTCAGCGAGACATCGAACGACTCCCCCGCCCACTGCGTGGCGAACACGATCGCGACATCCGCAGTGCGCGCGGCAGTGGCAGCAGCGGCGGGATCGGTACCGTCGATAAAGCGGATATCGGCATCCGGCGCCTGGCGTCGCATCGCCTCGACCGGGGACGACGGATAATAAACGACCGGCCCGGGCCAGTAGGTCGGCTTAAGCCCCGGTACGGCGTTGCCGCCCCTGGGATGGACCGAGGATGCACCGCCGCCCGACAGGACGCCCTTGTCGGCATGGCCGCCGATGACGACGATCCGCTTGACCGCGGGCGTCAGCGGCAGGACCGCATCACGGTTCTTGAGCAGGACCAGTGCCTCCTCGGCATCGCGCTGGGCGGTCGCCGCACTCTTTGCCAGCAGCATCTCGGGCAGATCGTCGGGCGCGGCAGTGATCGGGTGATCGAACAGGCCGTGGCGAAACATGGCATAGAGGATGCGCGACACCATCTGGTCGAGCGCAGCTTCGTTCACCTCGCCCGCGTCCAGTGCAGCGTTCAGATCCGCACCGAAGTAGGGCTGCTTGTCGAAAGGATAGCCCGATTGCTGATCCAGACCGGCGGCGATCGCCGGTGCCGTCGAATGGGTCCCGCCCCAGTCGGACATGACGAAGCCCTTGAAGCCCCAGTCCTTGCGCAGCACCTGGGTCAGCAGCCAGGGGTGCTCGCACGAGAAGATGCCGTTGACTCGGTTATAGGCGCACATCACCGAACCCGGATCCGCCCGTTCGATCGCGATCTGGAACGCCAGCAGGTCGGACATCCGCGCGGCAACCGGGTCGATCACCGAATTGCCCGCGTTGCGATCGGTCTCCTGGTCGTTGACCGCAAAATGCTTGACGGTGGAGATGATGTGGTTGGACTGGACGCCCGCCGTATGCGCGCCTGCCATGGTTCCGGCGAGCAAGGGGTCTTCGCCCGCATATTCGAAATTGCGGCCGTTGCGCGGCTCGCGCATCAGGTTGACGCTGCCGGCCAGCATCACGTTGTAGCCGGACGCGCGGGCCTCCTCGCCGATCATCGCACCAGCCGCAAAGGCAAGCGCCGGGTTCCAGGTCGCGGCGGTCGCCAGGCCCGACGGCAACCCGGTCCGCTCCCATTTACGCGGCGCCCCGCCCTGGCTGGCGACACCGATGCCCGCATCCGCCTGCCATTGCGGCGGGATGCCCAGGCGTGGGACGCCCGGAATATAGCCTGCCGAACCGTTTCGTGCCGCGGCCGGTGCCTTGTGCTGCTTCATCGGGAAATCGGTGGCGAAATAGCCGAACACCAGCGTCAGCTTTTCGTCACGGGTCATCTTCGGAAGGAGCAGCGCGACCCGGCGATCGGCGTCCAGCCGGGCATTCATCCAGGGGCGATCGTTCGAGACCTGCTGCTGCGCCGGTGCGGCGAGCGGGGTGACCGCGGCGGCTAGGATCGCGACGCTCGCAAGCGCCTGGGTGGCGATCTTCATGTTCATGGGAGTCTTTCTCTCGTTCGCTGCGGCAGTCGTGCGCCCAAAAAAGGTGCCGGCTCGGCGAAGGCCCAGCCGGCACCAGGCTCCGGGGTCAACGGGTCTTGCGCGCCAGCTTCGCCAGATCGGCGTCAAGCGCCTCCAGCTTTGCATCGGTCAGCACCTGCGGCAGATATCCCTTGATCGCGTTCAGCGTCATGCCGCGCGCCATGTTGATCTGGGGGTTGCCGACGAAATCGGGCAGGTGCGTCTTGAGCACCGCATTCGCCGCAGGATCGTCCAGCAACTCGCCGATCGGGGTGGTCAGGCTGCTGTAATGGCCGGAGGCACGGGCAGCCTCCATGCGCGCCTTTTCACGGTCGATCTCAGCAGCCCAGGGATCACGCTGCGGCGCGGCCTTTCCGGCTTCCGAAAAGTCCATCATTTCGTCGCCGGCCTTGGTGAATTTCGACCAGGCGGGAAGGCCCGATCCGTTCGGGTCGCCGGTCTTCACGAAATTGACCAGATAGCGGCTGACCTGCTTGCCCATCTCGATATCGCGCGGTGTCGTCGCCGACCCGTATTTGATCGACGTGTTATCGAAGAAATAGGGGATCTCCGCTGCGTGCTGCGCGCCCGGCTGCGAGACCGATTGGGCGACATAGGAAAAGCGGTAATACCAGATCGGGACCTTCCGGTCGGCGAAGACGCCCGAGGCCTCGCGCGCGCCGGCGACCATGAAGCCGCTCTTGCCGCCGATATCCGCGCTGGTCGCGCCGACGATCACCGGCACCCGAGCGAACTTGCCCGAGGCATAGGCCTCGTCCAGATCGACCAGCACCTTGCCGTCGGGGAACGGGCCGGTGACCGTTTCCGGTCCGGAGCCCCGCGCCATCATGCTCAGCCCGTCGGTGACCTGCTCCGCAGTCAGCGCGCGCAGCTTGGCCAGCGCATCGGGCGCCTTGGGATCGATATTGTAACGGCGCGCGAAATTCTCGCCGATCTGCTCGACCTGCGCCAGCGTCTTCGCCTCCTCGGTCCGGCCGTTGCCGCCCGACATGACCACCGCGCGCTGGAACAGGCCCTGGGATTGCGGCGAGGTCAGCATGTTGTGCACCGACATGCCGCCGGCGCTCTCGCCGATGATCGTCACGTTCGACGGATCGCCGCCAAAGGCAGCGATGTTGCGCTTCACCCATTGCAGCGCCGCGACCTGATCCATCGCCGCATAGTTGCCGAGCCTGCCCCCGTCAGGGTTCTCGGCGCTCAGCTGCGGCAGGGCGAAGGTGCCGAACCGGCCCAGGCGATAGTTGAAGCTGACGAAGACGATCCCCTCGCGCGCCAGATTGGCGCCGGCATAGGTCGGCGGCGACGCGCCGCCATTGACGAAGCCGCCGCCATAGATCCACACCATCACCGGCAGCTTGCCCTTGGCCCCCGCCGGTCGCCAGACATTCGCGTAGAGGCAATCCTCGGCAGGCGTGGTGCCCAGCGGCGCCGCGTCGCTCGGGAAGGGAATCTGCATGCAGTCGTTGCTGTACTGGGTCGTCTCGCGCACGCCATTCCACGGCTTGACCGGCTGCGGCGCGCGCCAGCGCAGTTCGGCGAGCGGCGGCTGGGCGAACGGAATGCCCTTCCAGCTCTGAACGCCCTCTTCGGTGCTGCCGCGAATTTCGCCGCTGTCGATCTTGACCTGGGCCGACTGGGCGAACGCCCCAACCGGCGACGTGATCGCGATTGCGCCGAGCAGCAGCGCCGTGATCGAGGAAGTCCGCATGTTCATTCTCTCCATTGGTCTTTCTATCGGTCGGCACCGGCGCGCGCCTGCCCGCCGGCGCCCTGGGGTCAGAATCCCGCCGACAGCTGGAAGGTAACGGTGCGCCCGAACGGGTTGGAATAGGCCCCGTTGAACACCGCGTTGTTGGTGTAGACCAGTCGCGGGGCCTTATCGGTCACGTTCTGGAAGTTGAGCGATCCGCGCAGGCTTTTCATGAAGCTGCGGTCGCGTCCGGCGAACTCGGTGCTGTAGCCGATGTTGAGATCGAAGGTGGTGTAGGAGTCGATCCGCACCGGCAGCACGGCCTGGCCCAGGCGGTCCACCGCCTGGTCGTTGGTGTAGGAGCCGGTATAGTTGGCGAACAGCATCGCGTTGAACCCGTGATAGTTCACCCCGATCGATCCGCGACCGCGCCATTCGATCGGCGAGCTGTAGAAGCCGGTGCGATCGATGAACGGGTCGCCCGGCTTCACCTGCTGCTCGTTGTTCAGAACCTTGTTGACGCTGGCATTGAACAGGATCGCGCCGCCGTCGAAGTCGTAGATGTAGTTGACGGTCGCATCGATGCCGTCCTGCTTGGTCGCCGCCAGATTGGTGTTGCGTGCGTCGAGCAGGATTTCGACCGAACAGGGATTCAGGATACCGCCGCCATACAGGATCGTGCGCCCCGCATATTCGGCAAGTACCGGATCATAGGTCGCCGAGTTGCCGTTCACGCAGCCTGCCGGATTGTCGATCGGAAAGATGAAGTCGGAATAGCCGAGATAGCCGGGATAGGTCGTCGGGTTGAGGAATGCGCCGAACACGTCGGGGCCGGCGATCCGGTTGTTATAGTTGATCTTGTAATAGGTGCCCGACAGCCGCAGGCCCCTGAAGGGCTCGAGATCGGCGCCGACCTGCCAGGTCGTCGCCTGTTCCGGCCGGATATTGGGATTTGCGCCGCTGACATAGGCAGCAAGGATCGGGCCCTGCGGGATGCGCGGGTCCTGGCCGAGATAGAAATAGTTGAATACGCCGCCCGACGAGATGGCGCGCGGGTTCACGTCCGGCAGGTTGGGCGCGCGGAATGACGTACCCCAGGAGCCACGGAAGGTCAGTCCGTCGACAACTTCCCAGGTGCCGCTCAGCTTCGGGTTGGTCGTGGATCCGACATCGGAATAATGGTCGTAGCGCACTGCCCCGCTCAGCGTCAGCGCCCGGATCAGCGGGATGTTCATGTCGTCCGCGATGATCGGCACATAGACTTCGGCAAACGCCGACAGGATGGTGCGCGCGCCGCGGCTGGTGCTGGCGTCGGTATCCAGCTGAAATTCATTGTTGAACGGCCGGTTCGCGCCGTTGATGTTGTAGTTGTAGACTTTGTTGCGCTCGCCGCCGAATGCCGCCCGCATCTTGCCCGCGGGCAATGCGAACAGCGGTCCGTCGAACTTCACCAGCAGGTCGTCGATCCCGCTGCCGCTGCGCTGGATATTGTCGCCGGTGAAGGTGGCAACCTGGGCCGGCGACAGGCCCGAGACATTGTCGAGCGGATTGATGGCGCCGATGTCGATCTGATATTGCAGCGCGGTCAGATTGATGTTCGTGCCGAGCTGGCAATAGTTGCACGCCTTGTCTCGACCATAGGTGTAGAACGCCTCGCCGCGCCAGCTCCAGGGCAGGCTGACCTTCACGCCGCCGGTCAAATTGTAGGACTCGTTCTCGCCGGTCCAGTTGTTCAGCCCGACACTCTTGATCATGTTGTACTGGACGGTCAGCGCATCGGGCGCGAGACCGGCGATATAATAGGGGTTCGGCGTCGTCGTCGGCGTGTTGGTGACGGGATCATACAGGAAGCGGCGCAGCTGGACGTTGCTGATCACCCCCTGCGCGGTCGAGGACAGGGTCCGGCGGTTGTTGTAGGTGCCCTGGAACGACAGCTCGACCGCATCGCCCAGCTTCTGGGTGATATAGGCGGCGACCTGATGGCGCCGCAGGTCGCCGGTATAATCGTTGAAATCGCTCGAATCGAGCAGGTTGGGCTGGTTCAGCAGCAGGTCCGAGATGCTCAGGTCGCGATTGGTGCCGACCGGCAAGCCGTAATAGGTGTTGGCGCCCGCGCGCGGCAGCAGGCTGTTCTGCGGCGGCTGGAGCGGACCGAACGGACCGTCGGGATCGGCATTGGCGACGACGAGGTTGCCGTTGAAGCCGGCGGTGGCGGTCGTGCCGTTCAGGCGATCGTCGACGCCGCCGAACCGGCTGAGATCCTGGCGCAGATAGGGGTTCTTGCCGCGGCGATAGGCGTCGCGCTGCGAGAATTCGTAACTGATCAGGATGTTGCCGCGGCCGAGCCCGCCAATTTCCCAGTTGGTGCCCGCGGTGATGGAGGGACTGACTTCCAGCCCGCCATTGTTGTTGCTGGCGCGGACCGACATCTCGAGGCCCTGATAATCCTTGCGGATCACGTAATTGACCACGCCCGCGACTGCGTCCGAACCATAGACGGCGGAGGCGCCGTCGGCGATCACCTCGATCCGCTCCAGTGCGGCGAGCGGGATGGCGTTGGCTTCGGTGAAGGTCTGCGACGCACCGGTGTTGGTGATGCGGTGCCCGTCGATCAGGACCAGAGTCGATGCCTGGCCAAGGCCCCGAAGGTTGATCGCGTTACCCTGCTGGTTGTTGTTGCCGCCCTGGGTCCCGCCTTCGCGAAACTCGCCCAGGTTGCGGACCTGAGGCAGCGTGCGGACGACATCGGCGGCGTTCGTCTGGCCGGTCGCCAGGATTGCCTCGCGGTCCAGGGTAATGGCCTCGCTGCCGACCGGCTTTACGCCCGAAATGTTGGTGCCGGTGACGATGATTTCCTGAACGGTCGCAGCGTCGAGCTCCTGCCCGTCTGCGGTCGGGTTCCCCGCATCGTCCTGCGCCTCTACCGCCGGATCGCCTTGAGTCGTCGCGGTTTGAGCAAATGCCCCCGGGGCGGCAAGCAACCCGAACGCAAGCGTCATCAGGCTGACGCACCCTGACAGCCGATTTCCAGTCAGCACCATAGCCAATCCCCTCCAATGTCCTGCTCGCTCCGCCCGGCTTCTCGCATTGCGGGCCGTCGCTGGATCGAGCCACCTAGTCATGGACGCGACGAAGGCTGTTCAGGAAATCGAATTTTAGGATTGATCTATCCACATTGCTGATCAATCATTTCCTCGCCGCGAACTCGTGCCGCTCGGTCACGACATCGCGGAGAATGTGAGCGCGAAATGCTCCCGAACCATGGGCGTCTCGGATCGAAACGTCCGAGTGACCCCGCCCTCGCGAGTGCGCGCCGGGAAGAGGCGCGTTCGGATAGTTGTCTGTTTATCAATTATTTAAGCGACAACACGACCTTGCTCAGACGGCCCGCGCCGTACGGCGGCCAGCGCCATGCCAGACGCGAACACGGATCAGGGCACGCCGTAATTCATCGCCTCCAGATCGGAGATAAGGGTCGGGCCCGTCGGCTGCCACTCCAGGCGCTCGCGCGTCCATGCGCTGGACGCGCGCGTGTCCAGGCCGGCAAAGCCGGTCATCCAGCCGAAATAGGCGCTGGCATCCTGCACATCGAGCGACATGAGCGGCAGGCCCAGGCCGGTCGCGACCGCCGCGGCGATCTCGCGCATCGGCACGCCTTCCTCGGCGACCGCATTGTAGCGCGCGCCCTTCTCGCCGCGATCGAGGGCGCGCACGTAGAGCCTCGCCACGTCGGACACATGCCCTGCCGACCAGCAGTTCAGCCCGTCTCCGAGATAGGCGACCCTGCCCTTGGCCCGCGCCATGTCGATATAGGGCGAGATCAGACCCTGTTTCACCGTGTCGTGCACCTGGGGGAGGCGGACGACCCGCACATCGACACCGGCCTCGAGAAGCTCGGCGCCGGCTTCCTCCGATGCGATGCGGGGAATCGGATGACGCCGGTCGAATATGGCCTCCAGCGCGGGTCGCCCGTCTCCCGGATCGCCGATCGCCACGCCCGAGGTGATCAGCAACGGGCAGCTTGAGCCCCGCAGGACCGAGCCCAGCGCCGAGATGACCCGCCGGTCCTTCTCGCAATTGGCGACGAAGTTCGCGAAGTCATGGTCGAAGGCGGTATGGATGATCGCGTCCGCCCGCTCGGCACCGGCGCGCAGCGCGTCGATGTCCTCAAGCGTCGCCAGGTGGGCATGCGCACCTGCCTCGGCGAGCCTGCGGGCGCCGTCCTCGGACCGCGTCATTGCGAGCACGTCGTGCCCGCTTGCCAGCAGTTCGGGAAGGATGCGGGAGCCGATGAAGCCGGTCGCACCGGTCAGAAATACGCGCATGGTCCACTCCTGTGATGAACGACCCGCTTCCTCCGATCCTCATTCCTGTTAAAGTAGTGACCTTATCAGGGTATAAGCTTCACCAGGATCGCGCGATGTCCAACGGCACCTCCACCGCGCTCGGCGCATTCCTGCGGGACCGGCGGCTGCGCATGGATCCGGCCAGCTTCGGCTATGGCGGCGGCCGCCGCCGCACGCCGGGGCTGCGCCGGGAGGAAGTGGCCCAGCGCTCGAACATCTCTCCGACCTGGTATACATGGCTCGAACAGGGGCGCGGGGGCGCGCCGTCCGCCGACGTGCTGAACCGGATCGCCAAGGGCCTGATGCTGACCGAGCCCGAGCGCGAGCATCTGTTCATCCTGGGTCTCGGCCGCGCGCCGGCGGTCGACTACAAGGCGCCGGACGGCATCACGCCGCGTCTGCAGCGCGTGCTGGACGCGCTTCGCTTCAGCCCGGCGATCATCAAGACCGCGACCTGGGACGTCGTTGCGTGGAACGCCGCGGCGGCGGCGGTCCTGACCGACTATGGCAGCCTGCCGCGCGACCAGCGCAATATCCTGCGTCTCATGTTCACGAACTCGCGGGTGAGGGCGGCGCAGTCCGACTGGTTGAGCGTTGCCCGCTATGTGGTGGGCGCCTTCCGCGCGGATGCGGCACGCGCCAATGCGGGCACGGAAATCGGTCAGCTCGTCGAGGAACTCTCCCGGCTGAGCCCCGAGTTCGAGGCGCTGTGGCGCGACAATGACGTCGCCGGCCATGCCGACGGGCTGAAAAACCTGCACCACCCCGATCATGGGCTGATCGAGCTGGAATTCTCCTCATTCGCCGTCGATGGCCGGCCGGATCTCGGGATGATCGTCTATAACCCCGCCACCCCGGAAACCGCCGCGCAGATTCGAAAGATCATGGGCGTTTCGATCGCGGCTTGAGCGCGGGCATCTTCGGCGGCACCGGCGGAGACGGCACTGGAATTCGCTGACAAGGGACGCCATCTTCGAGTCATGAGAGACGATGCCGGTCCGGGAGAACCAGCGATCCGCCGCGCGCGCACCCTTGCCGCGGGCCTTGCCGATGTCGGGCTGACCCATGCCGAGGAATTGCTTCGCCGGATGTCGCCCGAAGGGCGCGAGCAGGCGCGCCGCGAGCGCGAGGCGCGGGCGCGACGGCGCAACCGGTTGATGGCGCGGATGCTGATGGCGGCCGTCGCCTCGCTGCTGACCTGGGCGCTGGTTGCGGCGATCGTCAGTCCGGGCGTGGCGTTCGCCGCCGCATCGGCGGTGATGCTGCTGCTGATCCTGCTCATCGCCAATCGCGCAGACCCCCGCGTGCCCGGCCGTCAGGCCTTGAACGACGCACCGCTTCCCGCGCTGGCGGAAGAGGCGATCGTGTGGCTGGACGCCCAGCATCGCGGGCTGCCGTCTCCCGCGCTCCGGTTCACCCGATCCATCGCCGCGACGCTCGACGCAGCGGAGCCGCACCTCGCGCGGGTCGATCCTCGCAGTCCGTTCGCGGCCGACGTCCGCAAGCTGATCGCCGAGGAACTGCCCGACCTCGTCGAGGGCTGGCGGGCGGTCCCGGTCTCGGCGCGGCGCACACCCCGTGCCGACGGTCGAGCACCCGACGACCATCTGTGCAACGGCCTTCAGCTGATCGACGCCGAACTTGCCCGCGCGACCGAGCAGCTTGACCGCGGGTCGTTCGAGCAGATCGAGGTGCTGGGCCGCTATCTGGAACTCAAATACGACAGGGATAGCGGCCTGGCGTGACGCTGCGCCCGTCGAAGATCCCAGGCCGCTCTCCGCGGGCGCGATGTCAGAGACGCTATTTCGGGCGCGTCATCAGCGACAGGATCTGGGACAGCCGGGGCGTCAGCGTCGCACTGAGCATCATGTCGCCGCCATTGCTTGCGGCGACCGGGCCGAAATCGCGCAGGAGATGGTTGCGCACGACTTCGGGCAGAACCGAATCGTCGTCGAGAAATTCCGGCCGCTCCATCAATTCGGTGACATGGGCGTCGTCCGCCGCGACGTCGCCGGACAGGTCGCCGATCCGCTGGAAGAGGATCGAATAGGCGGTCGGAATACGCAGCGAATTGCTCGCCGCGATCAGCAATCCGTCCAGCAGGACGATCCGCGGCATCGGCACCACGTTGAGGATCAGGAAGGACGGCACGTGCCGCACGCTGTCACTGGCGATCGCGAACAACTGCCCCTCCACCGGAAACATCGCGCCGCCATAGCGGATGCTGTCGGCGCCCAGTTCGAACTGGAGCCCGCCGCCCGCGTCGCGCCGGATGATGCCGTGCTGCTGGCAGAAGCGTCCGGGCTCGAACACCGATGCGTGGGTGGTTCGCCAGAACCCCTCATAGGCGTCGAGCTGCGAATCGACCGCGCTGCGCACGACGTCGAGCAGCTGGCTCGACAGGCTCCTGCTGCTCGATTCCGCCGGCGACCGGGCGATCTCGACCCCGAACTGGCTCGCGAAATCCGGCAGGTCGCGGTCCCAGTCGAGCAGGGTCAGGCCGGGCTGCTTTTCGGCGAGCAGGTGGGTCAGCCGCTCCAGATTATGCGCCGAGGGCATGACCGCTCCGGATGCCCAGCGCCCGACCAGCGACTTGTCGACGCCAAGCTCGTGCGCAAGGCGACCCCGGCTCATCGACAGCGCCTTCAGCCCGAAATTGAGCAGTTCGGCAAAATGGTAAGACATGCGTTCAGGGTCCTGCGACGGCGCGTCATCTTCGCCAGTCGGTTTGATGACCTTTGCCCGGGCGCAGGCAAGCGGTAGCGAGCCGCAACGCGGCAGATGTATCATCCCGTGCAAAATCCGTATCGAGCACCGCAAGGGATCGGCACGCGCCGCTCAGCGCAACGCGCGGATCCAGTCCCACATGTGCTGCCCGTTCACGTCGCCGGGAACGGGCGATAGCCGCAGCGCCGCCAGGGCGCGGGTTTCCTGCGGCGTCATGCCGAACCGCTCGCGATAGGCGCGCGAGAAGTTGGTACGCCACGCGAAACCGCAGCGTCGGGCGATATCGGCGATCGGCGTGCCGCGATGCCCCGGATCGCGGAGCATCGACTGGGCGAGATGCAACCGCTGGGCGCGTACGCAGGATGCGAAGCCACCATGCGATTCCATCAGGTAATAGAGCTTTCGCCGCGAGATGCCGAACCGCGCGGCGACCTGATCGGCGGTCAGGTCCGGGCATGCGGCTGCCTCGTTCAGGTGACGGCGGATTTGCACGGTCAGTATCGGATCGAGATCGACGACAGCCTCGATGCGCCGCTCCGAATTGAGAACCGCCGCGGCGAGCGCCAGTGTCGGGCGAACCACGGCTTCGGCCTCGGCGATGCCCATCAGGCGCGCGGACTGGAACAGGCCGATCAGATGGTTGCGCAGCAATGCGGCCAGCGGCGTGCAGCCCCGGATCAACCGCAGATTATGGTCGTCGGGCGCGTCCAGCAGCGGGGCGAGCAGGCGGCGCGGCATGGTAAGGTTGATGGTGTTCACGTCGCTGGTGCCGGTCGCCTGTGGCTGGGCGAGATCGGCGACCAGCAGGTCCCCGGCCCGCGCCTCGTCTCCCGCGGGTCCGTCGCGCTTTCCATGCCAGCCGGAAATGCAGAACTGGAGCGTGATATGATCGACCCCGTCGCGACCGATCCGCGCACGCGACCGGTCGAAGGTCTGGGCGGCGCTGCGATATGCCGTCAGCACGATCTCGCCGAAGTGAAAGGCCTCGGCGCGGAACTGGAATCTCGATCCCTCGCCGCCGCGCCGCCGAACGTCGTACAGCGCACCAAGCGTCTCGTGCCACAGGGTCAGCGCCTGATTGGGGCGCATCCGTACACTTTCGAGGACGCTGTGCGGAATGCGTATCGCGAGGTCGCAAGATCGATCCGGCATCTGTCACTCCAACGCTGCACTGGCTTTCGGCGCAAGATCAATGACCGCGTTTCACTATACCGATACTATGGATCATGGCCTATCGTGTTTGCGAAGGCAGCGCGACAAGTTCGGACGTCACCTCCGCCCCTTGCAGGACTGAACGATGCCCCTCGCCCGACAGATGCCATCGACCGCAATGGGTTCCGCGCTGCTCGTCCTGGCAGCGACGCTCGCGCCGGGCGCGCACGCAGCCCCCTTTATCGATACTATGGCCGCGCCCGACATGGGGCAGGAGGAGCGGCCACTCGAGAAACAGCACAAGATGCGCGGGACGATCGGCTATCTCGGACCGTCCGATGCCTGCACGAAAAATCGGCACGCGGTCGATGCGTCGGCCAGCCTTGCGGTGGGCGAGTGCCGCGCCGACGCCTATCGTCTCACCGATCGGCGCGGGCGGGTGGTCGATCTGGTCGACCTGTTCCTCGTCACCAGCGACGCCGATGCCGCGTCCGACATGCACATTCCCTATGGCATGATCGACATGATGGTGCCCGAGCTGAAGGATGGCGGGCGCGGAACCGTGACCTACGCGGTCATCCAGGGCGCCCACGGTCCAGTCAATGTGATCCGCGACTTCGCCCCCGCCCGCTGACATCCGGCGGCGGCGGCGGCCTCAGAGACTGTTTGGAAAATCGCGAAAGAGCGATTTTCAAGGCGGCACCGGCCCGCTCCCCCACCCGACCACCCAGCGGCAGTATTCTGTGGGTGGTCGGGTGGGGGAGCGGGCCGGCACCGCGATGCGCCAACAGGCGCATTTCAAAACGGTCTCTCAGCACTCCACCACGTTCACCGCCAGCCCGCCCAGCGACGTTTCCTTGTAGCGTTCCGACATGTCGAGCCCGGTACGGTGCATCGTCTCGACCACCTGGTCCAGACTCACCCGGTGGGTGCCGTCGCCCAGCATCGCCAGCCGCGCCGCCTCGATCGCCTTGATCGATCCCACCGCATTGCGTTCGATGCACGGCACCTGCACCAGCCCACCGACGGGATCGCAGGTCAGCCCCAGATTATGCTCCATGCCGATCTCCGCGGCATTCTCGACCTGGCCCGGGGTGCCGCCCATCGCGGCGGCCAGCCCCGCCGCGGCCATCGAGCAGGCGACGCCCACCTCGCCCTGGCAGCCGACCTCGGCCCCTGAGATCGAGGCATTTTCCTTGAACAGCGATCCGATCGCCGCGGCGGTCAGCAGGAAATCCTCCGACCCGCGCCGGCTGGCCGAGGGGACGAACCGCTCATAATAGCGCAGCACGGCGGGCACGATGCCGGCCGCGCCGTTGGTCGGCGCCGTCACCACCCGGCCGCCGGCCGCATTCTCCTCGTTCACCGCCAGCGCCCATAAATTGACCCAGTCGATCACGGTCAGCGGATCGCTCAGCGCGCGCTCCTGGCGCTCGATCAGCTTGCGATGGATACCGGGCGCACGGCGCATGACGCGAAGCCCGCCGGGCAGTTCGATCGTCTCGGCGCGAAGCCCGCGATCGACACAGGCCATCATCGCGTCGCGGATCAGGCCCAGCCGCTCGGACACCGCCTCGGGCGGAAGCGATGCCTCCTCATTCTCGCGCATCAGCTCGGCAAAACTCTTGCCGCTCCGCGCGGCGTGCGCGAGCAGTTCGGCGCCCGAGCGGAAGACGTGCGGCACGTCCCAGCCCCCTTCCGGCGCGGCGTTGCGCGTGATCTGGTCCTCGTCGAGCACCGCGCCGCCGCCCACCGAATAATAGACGCGCCGCAGCAGCGCCACGCCTTCCGCGTCGAAGGCAGCGAAGCGCATCGCGTTGGAGTGAAAATCCAGCCGCTCCCGCTGGAGGAATTTCAGGTCGCGATCCTCGTCGAACCCGATCTCGGCCATGCCGTCCAGCAGGATCCGGCCGCTTGCGCGAATGGCGTCGACCACCCGCTCGGCCAGATCGGGATCGAGCGTCGCCGGCACGTGGCCCGCCAGCCCCAGCAACACGGCCCGGTCGGTCGCATGCCCCTTGCCGGTCAACGCCAGCGACCCGAACAGCGAGACCTCGACCCGGGCGACCGCGAGCCCGGCAAGCCGCCGCGCAAAGTCGGCGGCCGCGGTCATCGGCCCCATGGTATGCGAGCTCGACGGCCCCACGCCGATCTTGAACAGATCGAATGTGCTCGCAACCATCAACGCCTCTCCAGAATCCTGGGCGCGCTCCACGTCGCGCCGACAGGGGGCAGATAGTCGTTTTCGTATCAAATGACACCGGCGATCGGCCGCCACGGCGGATCGCCGCCGCCGGTCAGGGCTTCGCCGCGGGCACTGCGGCCGAGCCGGGAGCCTGCTGATAGACCCGGACATGCTCGATCTCGAACCGGATGGGGAAGATCGAGTCGTCGACCTCGCCGCCCATCGCCCCGCCGACCGCCAGGTTCAGCAGCAGATATTGCGGCTTGTCGAACGGCCATTGCGCCGCGCCGGTGCGCGCATTGGCGTAGCGATGATAGGATTTGCCATCGACCGCGAAGCTGATCGCATCGGGTGTCCACAGCATCTGATAGTCGTGGAATGCCTCGCACGCATCGGCGACGCGCACCTGTCCGCTCTTGCCGAAAGTGCCGGCGGTGGATCGGTTGTGGATCGTGCCGAACACGTCGCCCGGCGTCTTGCCGACATGCTCCATGATGTCGATCTCGCCGCCGTCGGGCCACCCCGCAGTGGCGCCCAGCATCCAGATCGCCGGCCAGGATCCCTTGCCGCAGGGAAGCTTCGCGCGGATCTCGTACAGGCCATAGGTCCATTCGGCCTTGCCCCTGGTGATCAGCCGGGCCGAGCTGTAGCGCTGGCCGCCATGATCGGGGCGATCGGACAGCGTCTCCCGGCGTGCCTCGATGATCAGCCGGCCGCCTTCGACCCGCGCATTCTCCGGCCGGTCGGCCGAATAATATTGCAGCTCGTCATTATACCAGCCGGTCTTGTTGGCATGGGTGTCATGGACCCAGTGGGCCGGATCGGGTGCGCCGTCCCGGTCGAACTCGTCGGCCCAGACGAGGGTGTAACCCGGCTTGTCCGGCGCCTGTTGCGCGGCGGCAGGCAAAGCCGCCAGCACCGACAGCGCCGCTGCGATCGGCCACCGCATCAACGCACCGTCACGATGCGGCTGGCGCGGGTGCCGTCGGCGGAACGGGTGCGCAGCTCGACCGGTCCCTTCACCGCCACCGGCCCGCGATAGGTCCGCCATGCGCCGCCGCCGGTGCGATAGTCGATCGCCATCCCCGGATATTCGCTGTTCGCCTCGAGCTTGCCGCCGGCAATCCGCGCCCCCGGCGGGGTGATGCGATAGGCGATTTTCAGCCGGTCGAGCAGCGCGAACTGCGCGGGCATCCGCCCGGCGAACCGGCGCCAGTCGGCCAGGATCGCGCCGCGATCGACCCGCGCATCGCCCGGGCCATAGCTGGCGCCGGCGACATAGGCGGGCTCCCAACCGGGCTTGCGCCAGGCTCGCTCGGAAAAGGCGATCAAGCGCGGGAACAGCTGGTAATCGACCCCGGCATCGGTGCGCGTCGTCTCGCTCCACAATTGCGCCTGCAACCCGGTCACGCCGCGTCCCGCGTCGCGCGGCGTCTTGTCCTCGATCGTCTGCGGCCGCGAATAGGTATCGCGGATCAGCGCGCCGTTCGCGGGCAGATTGTCGGTCATGAAGCCGAACACCTGCAGCGTGTCGACGCTGCGCGATGCCCAGTCATAGCCGCCTTCCTCCGGGTGCGGGACATAGGGCATGTCGAGATAGCCGATATCGGGCACCGACAGCACCACGTCCCAGCCATGATTGGCCTGGACATGCGCCTCGGTGATGCCGCCGGTGAACAAGGTCGCCCAGATGTTGGTCTGGACCGATTTCGGCATGTTCTTCGGATCGGTATGGCCCAGGCCATCGCTCCACCCCGCGACCTTCAGCCCGCGTCGGTCGAGATCGCTCGCCACGCGCTCGATGAAATAGGCGCCCAGCGCCTTCGCATCGCGCCCGGTCTTCGCCATCACCGGCTTGCACGCCGGGCTCTGCGACCAGGCGCCGGCGGTCTCGTCCGCGCCGATATGGAAGGTTCTGAGCGGCGCGCCCGCCGCGGCGTGCATCGCGGCGATCTCGCCCACCGCGGTGTCGAGGAAACGATAGGTCTGGTCGATACAGACGTTCAGCGTGTTGTCGTCGTAATTCTGGATGCTGCGATACCGGGTGGTGTCGCCCGGCTCGACCAGTCGATAGGCCTCGGCATCCGCCTTCCGCCCCGCGGCGAACAGCCGGTTGTAGCGCACCTCCATCGACCGGATCGCCGCGCGCGAATGGCCCGGCATGTCGAGCGACGGGATCACCTCGATCTGGCGCGCAGTCGCGGCGCGGACGATCTCGATATAGTCCGCCTGGGTCAGATGGCCGTTGACCACGCCGGTCCCGTCCGGCCCCGCGCCCAGCTGCGGCAACAGGCAGGTCTGTTCCTGCGGATCGTGGCAACGCTTCGATCCCACCTCGGTCAGTTCGGGCAGCGCCTTGATCTCCAGCCGCCAGCCTTCGTCATCGGCCAGGTGCAGGTGCAGCTTGTTGAACTTGTAGGCGGCCATCGCCTCGATCAGCTTCAGCACCTCTTCCTTGCTGTGGAAGTTGCGCGCCAGGTCGATGTGCAGTCCGCGAAAGCCGTAGCGCGGCGCATCCTCCACCGCGATCGGCTTCAGCATCCTCCGGTCGAACATCGCCTGCTGGACCAGCGAGCGGATCGCGTTGCTCGCCCCTGCGGCATCGCCGGCGACGATCGCGATGCGCCCGTTCGACACGGTCAGGCGGTAGGCCCCGGTGCCCAGCCCCGCCCCCGCTTCGACGCGAATCTCCATCGGCACCCGGCCCGCCATCGATACGCCGGAAGCGGCCAGCGCGTCGAGCGCCGCGGCGATCTCGGTCCGCGTCACGCCGTTCAGCACCGGCGCCACGCCGCCACGCAGGTCGATCGCCGCGCCGCCCAGTCGCCTGGCGCTGACCGGAGTGGGAAGGATGACGATATCCGCCGGATCCGCCGCGCCACGCTCGGCAAATGCGGCAAAGGCGCGCTCGGGCGTCTGCCACACGGTCCTGTCGTCGCCCCCGCGCGAGGCGAGCTTCGCCTCGTCGGTCATCGGCGCGACATAGGAGAGATATTCCCGGCCGGTATCGCGGTCGATCGCCGGGCGCGTCGCGGCGATCACCCGCGCGTCGATCCCCTTCGCGGTCAGGTAGAGATTGGGCATGGCAAAGGCCTGCGAGTGCCAGGCGCCCTGCCCCCATAGCTTGATGTCGTAACGCTTGCCCGGCTCCAGCCGCGCGCCGGGCTTCAGCGTCAGCCGATACAGGTCGCCGTTGATCAACTGATGCTGGAAGACGTCGCTTTCGGTAACAGGTAGCCGATTGACGAAGCTGAAATAGATGGCGAAGCCGTCCGCCGCGAGTCCCCCGGGCAGGCGCGCGGGCATGGTGAAGCTCAGCGTGGTGAGGAAACAGCCCTCGGCTCCCGCCGGACAGCTGGCGGGATGATTGTCGACCACCTCCAGCCGGACGCCCATTTCGCGCGCAAGCCGGTCATAATCCGCCTGTATGCCGGGGCTGGACTCGGCGGCCAAGGCGGCAGCCGAAGGCACCGCCAGGATCATGGACACAGCAAGAACCGATGCCAGGCTTTTCCACCCCGTGACTGCCATGCGCGTCTCCCCTTGCGTGATTTGGACCGTATTTGATATTAATGTTGTCATGACAACTGGAACGGGTCAAGCACGTCGGCATGACCATCCGCCCCTGTGAGCGAGAGAAAATAGCGAAATGACGCCCGTGGTATCGCGCATGATTGGTATTGCAATGGTCATGTTTCTGACTGCAGCTTCTGCCGGTTCCGCTCAGGCCCGCCCGGTGCTCGTCGGTTATCTGCCCGCGTTCAAGGGACTGGTGTCGAAGGTCGCGACCACGCCCATTGACGGCTACACCCACATCAATATCGCCTTCGCCAATCCGGATCCATCGGGACGGCTGGTCCGCAGCGGCCGGATGACCTGCATGGAGGACGGCGCGCAGGATCATGTGACCGTCGCCCAGCTTCGCGACGCGACAACCCGGCTGCGCGCGAAGGGGGCCAAGGTGCTGCTTTCGGTCGCGGGCGGGATCCTTCCGCGCTGCGCAGGCGACTGGTCGGCGCTGACCGGCGCCGGTGCGCGCGATCGGCTGGTCAGGGAATTGCTGGCGGTGGTCGAGGCAGCTGGACTGGATGGGATCGATATCGACATCGAGGGCGAATTGCTGACGAAGATCGACCGGCAGGGCAATTACACCCCCTTCATCGCCGCGCTGTCGAAAGCGCTGAAGGCACGGTCGAAGCTGCTGACGGTCGCCACAGCCTCCTATGAGGGTGGGATGATCCCGGTCGGATCGATTCCCTATTTCGATCTGGTGATGGCGATGTCGTACGACGCGATCGGTCCGAGCTGGGGGACGCCGGGCAGCGAGCATGCGACGCCGGCCCAGGCCAAGCATGACGTCGCGCTGTGGCTGGATCGCGGCGTGGCGCCGGAACGCCTCGTGCTGGGCGTGCCCTTCTATGGCTATGGCTTTGGCAGCTATCCGCCCCATCTAGACTTTCGCGACCTGCTGACGACCTATCCCGACAAGGCGCTGGGCGACGACGTGATCGGCAAGGCCTGTGCCGGCTGCGACTATGTCAGCTTCAACTCGGTCGCGACGATCCGGCGCAAGGCGGCACTGGCCCGTGCGCGCGCCGGCGGCGTGATGGTCTGGGAAATAACGCAGGATAGCGATACTCAGCTGCTGGCCCGCACGATCGCGAGCCAATTGTACGAGACTTCCACGCCGAATTGACTAGGCCCTGCGGCTGGAACATCATCGGTCGCGAACGGGGACGAAAGCCAGTGTCATTCATCGAGAGCGTCGGGCGCCTGCACAAGGAAGACCCCACGCCGCTCTACCTCCAGCTCCAGAAGGGCCTGCGCAACGCGATCGAGAATCGCGTCGTCCAGGCCGATGCAGCCATCCCGACCGAGCGCGAACTTGCCGAAGAATTCGACATCTCGCGCATCACCGTGCGCAAGGCGGTCGACGGGCTGGTCAGCGAGGGTCTGCTGTCGCGCCGCCGCGGCGCCGGTACCTTCGTGGTCGCCCCGCGCGTGGAAAAGAATTTCTCGCGCCTCACCTCCTTTTCGGAAGACATGGTGTCGCGCGGTCGCCGCCCGCACAGCGCCTGGGTCAGCAAGAGCGAGGGCGCGGTGACGCCGGAGGAAGCGATGTCGCTCGGGCTGTCGCCGGGCACCTCTGTCTATCGCTTCCACCGGATCCGCTTCGCCGACGACCTGCCGATGGCGCTCGAATTCGCGACCGTCCCCGGATATTGCCTGCCTTCGGTCGATGCAGTCGGCGCCTCGCTCTACGAAGCGCTCGAACGCGCCGGTCACCTGCCGGTTCGGGCGCTGCAGCGGCTTCGCGCGGTCAACTTCACCGCAGACCATGCCGAGCCGCTGGGCGTGGCGCCGGGCGATGCCGGGCTGTTCATCGAACGCCGCGGCTTCCTGGTCGATGGACGCACCGCCGAATTCACCCAGAGCTATTATCGCGGCGACGCTTACGACCTGGTCGCGGAACTCAATACCCGCTGATCACGCGCCAAGCCGGGCGAGGAAGTCCTCGTGCGGCGGCAGATCGGCCAGCATCTCGGCGCTGCGCTGACGCAGCAACCCCAGCCGGCGGCGCAGCTCCTCGATCGGCAGCGCGTCGGCGATCGGGTGATGATCCGCCGGCCGCACGCCCTGACCCCACAGGATCGCGAACCAGTTGGTCGGGCCGAACAATTCGGTCGGCTCGTTCAGGATGTTGCCGCTGGTGCGGAACGCCTCGATCCGGGCGGCCAGGCTGTCAGGCAGCGCGGTGCTGCGCACGTCGCGCCAGAAGGGCGTGTCGAGCCCCGACGACACGGCATAATGGGCGAGCACGAAATCGCGCAGCCGTTCATATTCATGGACGGTATCGGCGTTGAACCGCTCGACCACCGCCGGATCGATCGCCTGGCGCGGGAACAGACCCAGCAGCCGGATGATCCCGGTCTGGATCAGATGGATCGAGGTCGATTCCAGCGGCTCGAGGAAGCCGCCGGCAAGGCCCAGCGCGACCACATTGCCGTTCCAGCAGCGGCGGCGATGCCCGGCGGTGAAGCGCAGCTGGTTCGGTTCGGCCAGCGGCGCCCCGTCGAGACGTGACGTCAGCAGTTCGACGGCATGGTCGTCGCCGAGATGGCGGCTGGAATAGACATAGCCGTTGCCGGTGCGGTGCTGGAGCGGAATGCGCCACTGCCACCCCGCCTCGCGCGCGGTCGATCGGGTGAAGGGCGCGATCGGTCCGTCGGCGCGGGCACAGGGAATCGCCACGGCGCGGTCGCAGGGCAGCCAGTGCGACCAGTCGACATAGCCCGACTTGAGCGCCCCTTCGATCAGCAGCCCGCGAAAGCCCGAACAGTCGATGAAGAAGTCGCCCTCGATCCGTCCGCCCGAGCGCAGCGAGACGCCGGTGACATGACCCGACTCCCCGTCCTGCGCGACCTCGACGATCTCGCCCTCGACCCGGACCACGCCGGCGGCTTCGGCGCGGGCGCGCAGGAAGCGAGCATAGAGCCCGGCGTCGAAATGGAAGGCATGATGGATCGGGCCGTGCCGCGATCGGCGATCGAACCGCCCGGCCGCGGCCGCCTGCGCCTCGACGGTATAGGCCCAGGGGTCCTTATCCCCGCCACCTGCGACGTGCCGCAGCCAGTGATGGTGGAACCCGACCCCGGCCATGTCGATGCCGAAAAAACCGAACGGGTGGAAATAAAGCTGGCCCGCGCCGCCCCAGTCGGCGAACTCGATCCCCAGCTTGATCGTGCCGCGGGTCGCGCGAAGAAACGCATCCTCGTCGATCCCGAGCATCCGGTTGAACTCGCGGATCGAGGGTACCGTCGCTTCGCCGACCCCGACGATGCCGATCGCGTCCGATTCGACCAGGGTGATGCGATGCCCCGCCGGGCCTAGCGCATGGCTGAGCGCCGCTGCGCACATCCAGCCCGCAGTGCCGCCGCCGACGATGACGGTGTGCCGGATCGGGCGAGCAGTCACGCCATCGCCCGATGAAGCGCCGCCTCGTGGCTGTCCATCGCCAGGACATCGGCGCGGATCGCCGCGAGCTGATCGCGGAAATCGGCCATCACCTGCTGCTCGTCGACCCGGTCGACCTGCGGGTCCCAGCTTTCCGGCATGACGCCCAGCCCGAGCAGGCAGGTCTCCCACTCGTCCTCGGCAAAGCTGTCCTGATGATAGGCCGCGACCATGCCGCGCGCGGCGAACAGCGCGATCCGCGCTTCCAGGTCGGACGATATCGGGCGCGCGCGTGCCGCGTCCCAGAAGGGCTCGCCCTGCCGCCCGTTGAGCGCGTGCGGCACGGCGGCGAAGTCGCGCATCCGCGCCGACCAGCCGGCAAGCTCGTCATTGTAGATCCCGGCCTCGGGCATCGCGTCGGCGCGGACGGGGAACAGCGAGATCAGGTGGGTCAGCGCAACCTGCAGCCGGTGCAGGTCGAGCGCGGCTAGCGGATCGGGCCGCGCCGCTGCCGCGCCGATCGCGACGACATTGCCGATCCAGGGCTTGCGTCGCTCGCGCGGGGTCAGCGGGACGAAGACGGGATCGCGCACCAGCGGCACGGGCAGCTGCGCCATGGCCGCCTCGTCCGACATCAGCGCCGGATCGTAAGCGACGGCGACCCCGGTCCGATCGCGCAGCGGATGAAGCGCGGTCCATCCGGCGCGGTGCGCGGCGACATGGCTGTACAGCGGCAGCGGGCGCAGCGGCCGGGCGGAGCCGACCAGCATCCGGCCGACGCCGGACAGCGACGCGTCGACCGGATCACCCGTGCCCAAGGCCGAGAGGATCGCCGCATCCTCGCTTGCATCGACCACCAGGTCGGCATCGACCCAGCTGCCGTCGGACAGTCCGATCCGCCGGACCGCACCCCCGGCGACCAGCGCGCGCGGCGCCGTGTCCGGGCGGATCGTGACCCCGATCGCCAGCGCCTGGCGCCGGAGCAGCGCGGCATAGCCTCGCGCGTCGAGGTGCAGGCCCTGGGTCGTTTCGCCGTCACCGGCGATGCGGATGCGCCCGTTGCGCGCGGCGACCGCCTCGCGCGCAAAGTCGCCGAACCCCGCCGGCAGTCCCTCGGCGCGCGCCTTCAGCCAGAACGGCAGGAAGGGCAGACCGGCGATCGGCCGCCCGACGGGACCGAAGCCGTGAAGATAGTCGCGGCCCTCGCCGGCAAAGCCGACATAGTGCCGGCCCATGGTGAAGCATCCCTGGGTTTCACGCAGTACCGCCGCCGGGTCGAGGCCGAGCAGCTGGTGGAAGGCAAGCAGGTTGGGCAACCCTGCAAGCACCGCATCCGCCGGCGCCTCGCCCGGCGTCTCGACCCAGGTCACCTCGACCCCGACCGGTGCGAAGGCGCGGCGCAGCGCGATCGCCGCCATCGCCGGGGCGTGGCCCTGCCCGACCACGACGACGCGGGCGACCTTCACGGCGCCGCTCCGGCCGGGCAGTGGCGCGAAACGGTTGCGGCATGATCGGGCATCGCATCCGCGGTCCGGGCGATCAGCGCGCGCAGCTCGGCCATCCGCTGTGCGAGCACCGGTTCGGGCAGGATGTCAGCCAGCACGTCATGCGCCTGCGGGTCCACGCCTTGGCCGATGAATACCGCCTGCCAGCTGGGCGGGCCGAACAGGCCGTCGCGATATTCGCGGATATGGCCGCGGTGGCGAAACCGGTCGATCCGGTCCTGAAGGCTGTCCGGGATCGCCATCGCCCGGCAATAGCGCCACAGTTCCGAATCCTCGCGCGTGCTCGCCCGGTAATGGAGGATCAGGAAGTCGCGGATGCGGTCATATTCGATGTCCATCACCCGATTATATTCGCGGGCGAGCATAGGAAATTTCCTATGCCGATCGGGGAGGAGGCTGAGCATGAACGCGACCGCCATCTGCACCAGATAGATGCTCGTCGATTCCAGCGGCTCGAGGAACCCGCCGGCCAGGCCCATGGCGATGACATTGTGGTTCCACGCCTTGCGCCGCTTGCACGCCTGGAACCGAAGCCCGCGCGGATCGGCCTGCGGCGAACCGTCGAGGCGCGAAAGGAGCAGCGACGCCGCCTCGTCGTCGGACAGGAAGGCGCTGGCATAGACATAGCCATTGCCGGTGCGGTGCTGGAGCGGGATGCGCCACTGCCAACCGGCCTCGCGCGCGGTCGAGCGGGTATAGGGGGTGAACTCGCCGGCGCGATCGCACGGCACCGCCATCGCCCGGTCGCAGGGCAGCCAGTGCGACCAGTCCTCGATCCCCGTCTCCAGCGTCTGTTCGATCAGCAGCCCGCGAAAGCCCGAACAGTCGACGAACAGGTCGGCCCGGATGGTTTCTCCGGACGCGAGCGTGACGCCGTCAACATCGCCGCTTTCGCGATTGCGCCCGACCGAGACGATCCGCCCCTCGATCCGCTCCAGCCCGCGCGCCTCGGACCAGCGGCGCAGATAGCGGGCGTAGAGCCCGGCATCGAGATGATAGGCATAGGAGAAGGCCGAGGCGGGATCGGACGGGTCCTTCGCCGGAAAGTCGAACCGGTTCTGCCGCGCGGCGACGATCGCCAGGCAATAGTCGGACAGCGGCCCCGCGGTTTCGCGCATGCGCAGCCAGTAGTTGAAGAAATCGGCGACCCCGATCGGCCGGCCGAACGCGCCGAAGGGGTGGATGTAGCGGGCGCCGACATGGCCCCAGTCGACGAACTCGATGCCTAGCTTGAAGGTCGCCTGGGTCGCGGACATGAACTCGGCCTCGTCGATGCCGAGAAAGTCGTTGAATTCCTTCATCTGCGGCAGCGTCGCCTCGCCGACGCCGACCGTCCCGATCTCCTCCGATTCGATCAGCCGGACCTGATAGCGCGACGGGTCGAGCTTCGCCGCGCAGGCGGCGGCGCACATCCAGCCGGCGGTCCCGCCGCCGACGATCGCGATCCGGAAAGGCTCCGTCATCGCCCTACCCTAGCAAGAAGTCGCGCGGGGGCCAGCGCCGCCGGCCCCCGCACCCCGATTACAGCGTGAAACGGATGCCGGCCTGGATGCGCCGGTCGTTCTTGAACCAGGCATTGGGCTTGGTCAGTCCGCTATTGTCGATCTGCTGGCGCAGCACCGTGTCGGTCCCGAGCAGGTTGCTGCCCTGGACGATGAACTCGAACTGGCGGAACAGCTTCAGCCGCAGCGATGCATCGAGATAGCCATTGCCGTCCTGCCAGATCGGCAGCCCGACGCAGCAGTCGATCGCCGTCACCAGATAGTCGGACCGCCAGTTATAGGCGAGCCGGACCGACAGCGGCCCCTTTTCGTACATGCCGACCAGATTGTAGCTGTGCTTCGAGATGCCCTCGAGCGCCTTTGCCCGAACCGCGGTGGTGTCATAGGAGACACCGCCGCCCGACGTTCCGCCGCCGGTCTCGTTGGTCAGGTTGATCGTCTCGATGCCTTCATTGTCGACGAAGGTATAGTTGGCCTGGACGCCGAACCCGCTGAGCCAGCCGGGCAGGAAGTCGAAGAAGGTCTGGAACGCGACCTCCACGCCCTTGATCGACGCGCCGTCGCCGTTCATCGGCCCGGTCACCAGCACGTCGCGGGTGACGCCGTTATTGGTGACGGTCAGGTTATAGGTGCCCGACTGGATGTAGTTGTTGAACTTCTTGTAGAAGGCCGTGGTCGTGAACGAGCTGGCGCGGCCGAAATAATATTCCAGCGTCACGTCGAACTGATCCGCCTCGATCGGCTTGAGCCGCGGATTGCCCGCCTGGCCGCGATAGCGCCAGTTATAGCCGACGATCGTCTTCCCGTCGGGCCCGAAGATGATGTCCGGGTTGGTCCGGTCGGTCAGGCTTGGCGACAGCCGGGTGATGGTGGTGAAGTTGCGCAGCAGGCCGACATCGGGACGCGAGATCGCCTTGGAATAGGCGAAGCGCGTGATCAGCTTGTCGGTCCAGTCGAGCTTCAGGTTGAAGCTGGGCAGGAAATGGACATGGTCTTCGCGCGCAGTGTTCGGCACATAGGCGCCGTTGCCGAACGCGATCTCGGCCGGCGTGGTGACGCAGCCCGCTGACGCGGTCGGCAGACCGGTGCCAGGTTCCGTGCCGCGCTCGCAGATCAGCTGATTGTCTGAGAAGCCGACGGGGAAGGTCAGCGCGCCCTGGGTTTCGTTGACCGTGAAGATCAGCCGACCGCCGATATTGCCCGACACGCGCGCCGGCCCGACCATGGCATCCGGCCCGCCGAACTTCAGCATCGCATAGCCGGCGGTGGTCATCTCGCTCAGCTTCAGGATCTCGCTGGGCAGATAGCAGCCATAGTCGCCGGTCACGCTCTCTCCGGCGCGATAGCCTGCATTCGAACAGACCGGATAATAGT
This sequence comes from Sphingomonas rustica, assembly GCF_039652585.1. Taxonomy (NCBI): domain Bacteria; kingdom Pseudomonadati; phylum Pseudomonadota; class Alphaproteobacteria; order Sphingomonadales; family Sphingomonadaceae; genus Sphingomonas; species Sphingomonas rustica. The sequence continues at coordinate 531,161 of NZ_JBDIZK010000001.1, forward strand.
CGCCGACGCCGATGGTGGGCCTGCCGAGCGCCGCCGCCAACTGCTCGCGATTCTCCAGCTTGTCCATGCTGAAGAACGGGAAGCTATGCTGGTTGATCTGGTTGCCGGCGAAGAAGTCCTTCCCGAAGGTGAAATTCTCGTTCGAACCCGATCCGTAGACCGGCTTGTCGATGTTGAAATAGGACGCCTGGCTATAGGTCCAGGTGTTGGCGATGTTCGCCCAGTTATAGGCACCCCAGCGCACCGTCTGATCGCGATCGGCATAGCGGGCGCCGAGCTTCAGCGAGCTCAGCCACGGCGTATCGAATTCATATTCGACGTCGGCACGGAAGGCGAGTTCGTTGCCGTCGCTGTCCTCGGTATGATCGGTGATCGCGTAATAATGATAGTTGTTGGGGTTGGTCACCCCGCCGCTCGACAGGTTGATGTTGTCGGCGACGTTCGGCTCGAAGGTCAGCGTGGGATATTTGCCGCGCATGTCGAGGAAGGTGTTCACATAGGTCCGCGCGGTGACCGACGCGTTGTAGTTGTGGACCTGTGAATCGACATATTGGGCGTCGAAGTTCAGGTGCACCCGGTCGCTGGGCGACCATTTGAAGTTGAAGGTAAAATCCTGGGTGTACTGCTTGTTGCGCAGCGCGTTCGACGCAGTGTCGAGCTGCGCCGCGCGACGGTCGTTGGTGCAGGTTTCCCATGCATAGCAGCGGTTGAAGAAGGCCTGGCCGTTCTCGTTCACTCCCAGGCCGAGATTGGCGTCGCCCTCGCCGACATAGGGTCGCTGCGCCGACCACCAGCCCGAGGTGAAGTTGCCGTCCTGGTCCCAGGTGAAGTCCGGCTTGCCCTGCAGCGGCTGGACCAGCAGCGGATCGCTGAACGTATAGTCGGTCGGGCGACCATAGAGTTCGAGGCTGCCGGCACCCGACGAATAGAGCGAGCGCTCGCGCCAGCTATTGTCATATTGCGACCGGGTATATTGCGCGGTCGCCACCTTCGACCCGTCGGTCGAGCGCCACTGCAGCGCGCCGGCGATACCGATGCGCTTGCGGTCATAGACATTGTCACGCATCCACACGCCGCTGGGCATGTAGCTGGGGCCGTCAAGATAGGTGCCGGCATCGAAGATCGCATAGCGGTCCAGCTGCACGCCCTGGCTGCCCGTCTTCACATGGCTGTAGGCGCCGTTCAGCATGATGCCGAAGGTGCCGGCGCCGGTGTCGAACAGCTTGGTCAGCACCCCCGACACTTCGGGCGTCACTTCGGTGGCGATGTCGCCGTAATTGCCCATCACCCCGATCGACAGCACGTCCTTGCTCGAGTCGAACGGCAGCCGGGTGCGCAGGTTGACCGTGCCGGCGATGCCGCCCTCGATCATGTCGGCGGTCTGGTTCTTGTAGGTGTCGACGCCGGAGAGGAGTTCGGGCGAGATGTCCTGCCAGCTGAGCCCGCGCGAGCTGTTGGCGGAGAAGGTGTCACGGCCGTTGAATTCGGAGCGGACCTGCGGAAGGCCGCGGACGATCACGCCCGAGGGTTCGGCCGAGAAGTGCGACGTGTCGTCGGTGCCGGCGAAGCGGACCACGGTGACGCCCGGAACGCGCTGCAGCGCCTCGGCGACCGACTTGTCGGGGAAGGAGCCGATATCCTCGGCACTGATCGAATCGACCACCGTGTCGGCGTTGCGCTTGCGGTTCTGCGCAGTGTCGAGATTGGCCCGCTGGCCGGTAACGATGATGGTATCCTCGTCCGCCGCGCCATCCTGCGTATCCTGCGCCCAGGCGGGCAGTGCGAGGCCGGTGGCGAGTGCCGCGAACCCCGCGGTGGCCAGAAATTTCTTACCGAAGATCGATGGATTATGACCCTTGCGTATCATCTACCCTGTTCCCCCTGAATCGACAGTCGTTCCCACTACGCCGATAATACCAATTCTTGCGTTGGCACCTTACCAATAGACTACAAATTAATTACAGAGTCCATATGAAATGCGCTAGAGAAGCGCACTGACAGGCAATGGGAGGGCATGACATGTCAGACACCGAGAGACAGAGGCTGGTATCGCTGGACGTGCTGCGCGGCCTGACCGTGGTCGGGATGATCCTGGTCAACTCGATGGCCGGGATGAAATATGGTGCGCAGGCCATGGTCTGGCCGCCGCTGCTTCATGCCCATTGGGACGGGCTGATGCTGGCGGACCTGGTCTTTCCGGGCTTCCTGATGATGGTCGGCGTGGCCATCCCGCTCGCCTTTGCCAAGGTGACGCAGGGCAGCCAGACCCGGCCGATCCTGGGACGGACCGCGCGCCTGTTCATCCTCGGCTTCATCCTGTCGAACCTGCACTGGTTCGCGACATTCGACGGCGCCTGGCGGCTGTTCGGGGTCCTGCAACGGATCGGCCTCGCCTATGGCGCCTGCGCGCTGCTGTTCCTCGCCTGCGGGCCGCGGATCCGGCTTGGCATCATCGCCGCCATCCTGGTCCTCTATTGGCCGCTGAGCCTGCTGCCGGCGCTCGACGGCCTGCCCACCGACATCTGGCAACGCGGACATAACTTCGTCGCCTCGGTCGATCGCGTCCTGCTGGGCGCGGGGAATCACAATTACGTGACCGGGCCGGAGGGCTACGACCCCGAAGGACTGCTCGGCACGCTGCCGGCGATCGCCCACGGGCTGATCGGGGTCGCGATCGGCGAATATCTGCTGAAGCGCCCGCCCCATTCGGCGCGCACCCTCGCGCTCGCCGGCGCGGCGATGCTGATCGTCGGCATCGTCTGGGGCTTCGTGTTCCCGGTGATCAAGGACATCTGGTCGAGCAGCTTCGTGCTGGTCACCTGCGGCATCACCACGCTGACGCTGGCGGGGCTGCACGCCTGGCTCGACCGGGCAGGCGAGCCCGGGCCGGCGACCCGCGCCTTCACCCTGTTCGGCGCGGCGTTCGGGATCAACGCCATCGCCGCCTATGTCACCCACCAGCTGACCGCGCCGATGCCGACCTGGAAGCTGATGCTGGTCCCGTTCGAGGCGCTGCGCGGGTCGATCGGCGACGCGGCGGCTTCGTTCGTCCCGGTGCTGCTCTATATCGGCTTCATCTGGCTGTGCGTCGATTATCTCCGCCGCAGGCGCTGGATCTTCAAGATCTGACGCATACGACGAGAAGCCACACGATAAGACCAATAATACCTTTAAGATACCTATTGTGGAATCGGGTGGCGTTTCCTATGATCGAGGCATGATGGCAGAGACTGCACTCCGGCGCGAAAATGCGGCGATCGATCCGGCCGCGACGCTGATGTATCGCGAGGCGGCGGAGGCCGGTGCCGCCGTCGCCCGCTTCCTGGATGCCAATCGAGACGCGATCGATCGGATCGGTGCCCGGCTGCGCGCGGCGCCCCCGGCGGTCGTGGTGACCTGCGCCCGGGGATCGTCGGCGCATGCCGCCGCCTATGGCAAGTTCGCGATCGAGACGATGACCGGGGTCGTCACCGCCCCGGCCGCCCTGTCGATCGCCTCGATCTATCCGGCGCGCACCGCACCCGCCGCGGCGCGGGGCAACCGGCTGTGCATCGCCATCTCGCAATCCGGACGCAGCCCCGACCTGATCGCCGCGGTCGAGGCGCAGCGTGCCGAGGGCGCCTATGTCGTCGCCCTGGTCAATGTCGCCGACTCGCCGCTGGCGGGAATCGCCGACGAGGTGCTCGCGCTGAACGCGGGCCCGGAAGTGTCGGTCGCCGCGACCAAATCCTATCTCGTGTCGCTGGTCGGGCTGGCGGCGATCGTCGCCGCCTGGACGCAGGACGCCCCGCTTGGCGAGGCGATCGATCGCCTGCCGGCGCTGCTGCCCCGCGCCTTTGCGCTCGACTGGCACGCGGCGCTGCCGACGCTGACCGATGCGACCAGCCTGTTCGTCATCGGCCGCGGCTATGGCTATGGCGCGGCACTGGAGGTCGCGTTGAAGCTGAAGGAAACCTCCGGCCTCCATGCCGAATGCTTCAGCGCAGCCGAGGTGAAGCACGGGCCGATGGCACTCGTCGGCAGGGGCTTTCCGATCCTGGCGCTGGCGGGAAGCGACGCCGCCGGCGACGATGTCCGCGAGACCGCAGCGCTGTTCGAGGCACGCGGCGCCCGGGTCTGTCTTGCGGACACACGCGGCGGCGCCGGCACCCTGCCCGCGCTGGCCGACCATCCGATGATCGAGCCGATCCTGATGGTCGAGAGCTTCTATGCGCTGGCGGCCAGGCTGGCGGTGGCGCGGGGCCATGATCCCGATTCTCCGCCCTATCTGAACAAGGTGACCCGGACGGTATGAAACTGCGCATCGCCAATGGCGGGATCGTCGTCGGTCGCGCGGTGTTTGCCGCGGCGACGATCGAGGTCGTCGACGGGCGGATCGCCGGACTCGATCCCGCCATCTCGGGATCGCCCGATATCGACCTGGACGGCGGCTGGCTGGTACCCGGATTCGTCGACACCCAGGTGAATGGCGGCGGCGGCGTGCTGTTCAACGACGATATCAGCGTCGACGGGATCGCCGCGATCGGGGCCGCCCATGCCCGGTTCGGCACCACCGCATTCCTGCCGACGCTGATCAGCGACACTCCAGAACATGTCGCGGCCGCTCTGGATGCCGCCGACGCGGCGATCGCCGCCGGCGTGCCCGGCGTGGTCGGGGTCCATATCGAGGGCCCGTTCATCAACCCGGCCAAGCGCGGCATCCATGAGGCCGACCGCATCCGCCAGCTGGACCCGGCAATGGTGGAACTGCTCAGCCGCCCGCGCGCCGGGCGCGTCGTCCTGACCATCGCGCCCGAACGGGCCAGCCTGGCGCATGTCCAGACCCTGGTCTCGCACGGCGTGATCGTCTGTGCCGGCCATACCAATGCGACCTATGACGAAGTGCAGTCAGCGGTCGGGGCGGGGTTGAGCGGGTTCACCCATTTGTTCAACGCGATGTCGCCGCTTACCCACCGTGCGCCGGGTGCGGCGGGGGCCGCGCTGGACGCGCCGGGCTGCTGGTGCGGGCTGATCGTCGACAACGCCCATCTCCATCCCGCGACCGTCCGCATCGCGATCCGCGCCAAGGGGCCGGACCGGATCATGCTGGTCACCGACGCGATGCCCAGCGTCGGAACCGATGCGACGAGCTTTATGCTCCAGGGCAAGCGGATCGAGGTGCATCACGGCGTCTGCACCTATGAGGACGGGACGCTCGCCGGATCCGACCTCGACATGGCCACCGCCTTTCGCAACACCGTCCAGATCACCGGGCTGGCGCCGGCCGAAGTGGTGCGCATGTCGAGCGAAGCGCCGGCGGCGTTCCTCGGCCTGTCCGCCACCCATGGCACGCTCGCGCCCGGACGCCGCGCGGACTGGGTCGTGCTGGACCGGGAACTGCGCGCCAGAGGCACCTGGATCGGCGGTCGGCAGATCGCGGAAGGCGCCGTCGGAAATTCGAGGCGCGATTAGGCGCGAACCAAGGGGGAGTGCGGCTTGGCCGATCTGATCATCACCGCACCGGTCAAAGGCTGGGCGGCGCCGCTGGAGGAAGTACCCGACCCCGTCTTTGCGGGGCGGATGATGGGAGACGGGGTGGCGATCCACCCGACCGGATCGACGATCCACGCACCGTGCGACGGGACCATCGTGTCGATCCACGCGGCGGGACATGCCGTCACGATCCGCAACGCGGCGGGGGCCGAGATCCTGGTCCATACCGGGCTGGATACGGTTGCGCTGGGCGGCAAGGGGTTCGAGCCGCTGGTCGCGGCCGGTGCCGTCGTGTCGCGCGGCGATCCGCTGATCCGGTTCGATCTCGACGCGGTCGGCCGCGCGGCGACCAGCCTGGTCACCCCGGTGATCGTCACCAACAGCGACACTTTCCGGATCGAGCGGCGCACGACCGGCCAGATGGTCGGGATCGGCGAAGCGCTGATGACGCTGGTGCCGATCGAGGCACAGGCGCGAAACTGGGCCCAGGACGGCGGCGAGACGCATCGCCGCACGCTGGTCGTGCCGCTGGTCCACGGTATCCATGCCCGCCCGGCCGCGCGGATCGGCGCGTGCGCACGCGCCTATCAGGCCGAGGTCGAGATCGTCGCCGGCGACCGCCGTGCCGATGTCCGCAGCGCCGTGGCGCTGATGGGGCTTGGCCTGTCGCAGGGCGACGCGATCACCATCGAGGCGCGCGGGCACGACGCCCGGGACGCGGCTGAGGCCGTGGCCGCTCTGATCGCGAGCGGCATGGGCGAGAGCGCGGTGCAGGCCGCGACTCCGGCACCCGCCGCTGCGCCACCCGACGCCGGGCCTGCGCCCGAGGGCGCGCTGGCCGGCCTGTGCGCCGCACCGGGCATTGCGATCGGAACCGCAGCGTGGCTGCGCACCGACCTGCCCGAGATCGTGCGCGATGCCGCAGACGCTTCGGCCGAGAGCGCCGCACTGGACGCGGCGCTGGCCCGGGTGCGCGAGCATCTGACCGCCTCCGCGACGCGAGGCAGCACCGCGCAGCGCCAGATCCTGGCCGCGCATCTCGCCTTTCTCGACGATCCCACGCTTGTCCGCGCGGCGCGACAGCATGTCGCCGCGGGTCGAAGCGCCGGCTTCGCATGGCGCGATGCCATCGCGACGCAGACCGCGTCGCTGCGCGGGTCGGGCGATTCGCGTTTCGCCGAGCGCGCCGACGATCTCGACGATCTCGCGCGGCAGGTGCTGCTGGCGCTGGCCGGACGGGATCCCGCGCCGCGCAGCATCGCACCGGGCGCGATCCTGCTTGCGGACGAGCTGTTGCCCTCGCAGCTGATCGGGCTGGAGCCCGGCAGCGTCGCCGGCGTGGCATTGGCGCGGGGCGGGGCGACCTCGCACGTCGCGATCATTGCCGCCTCTCTCGGCCTGCCGATGCTGGTCGCCGTCGGCGCATCGCTGTCGCAGATTGCCGAGGGGAGCCGGCTGGTTCTCGATGCCGATGCGGGGCTGATCCATGTCGACCCCGCCGACGACACCCTGGCCGGCCATCGCCGGCGCAGCGACGAGCTGCAGGCGCGCAGGGCAGCGGCGCTGGCCGCCGCGCAGGACGAATGCCGTTCGGCCGACGGGACGCGGATCGAGCTGTTCGCCAATCTCGGATCGCCCGACGATGCGGTAACGGCCGCTGCGCGCGGTGCCGAGGGATCGGGGCTGGTGCGCACCGAATTCCTGTTCATGGACCGCGCGACCGCGCCCGACGAGGCCGAGCAGCGTGCAAGCTATCAGGCGATCGCCGACGCGCTCCCCGGCCGCCCGATCATCATCCGCCTGCTCGACATCGGCGGCGACAAGCCCGCGCCCTATCTGCCGCTGGCGCAGGAGCAGAACCCGATGCTGGGCCAGCGCGGCATCCGCGCGACGCTGGCGCATCCCGAGCTGCTCGAGACGCAGTTGCGCGCGATCCTGGGCGTACGGCCCGCCGGCCAGTGCCGGATCATGGTGCCGATGATCGCCAGCCTGAGCGAGTTGCGTGCGGTCCGCGCCACCATGGACCGCATCGTCGGGACAAGCGGCGCGCAGGTCCAGCTGGGCGTGATGATCGAGACGCCCGCCGCAGCCGTTACCGCCGACCTGATCGCGGCGGAGGCCGATTTCCTGTCGATCGGCACCAACGACCTGACCCAGTACACGCTGGCGATGGACCGGGAGAATGCCGCGGTGGCGGCAAGCGTCGATGCGATGCACCCGGCGGTGCTGCGGCTGATCGCCCGGACCTGCAGCGGCGGCGCGCGCCACGGCCGCGTCGTCGGCGTCTGCGGCGGGCTGGCGTCCGACCCGCTGGGCATACCGGTCCTGCTGGGCCTGGGCGTCACCGAATTGTCGACCACCCCCGGCTTCGTGCCCGAGGCCAAGGCGCTGGTTCGCCGGCTCGACCTCGACCGCTGCCGCGACCTTGCCCGGATCGTGCTCGAACTGGGATCGGCAACCGAAATCCGCGCGCGCGTCCGCGCCTTCACCCAGGAGCTTGCCTGATGCGCAACGCGATCGAAGCCCTTCAGCCGCTGGGCCGTGCGCTCATGCTGCCGATCGCGGTGCTGCCGGTGGCGGCGCTGCTGCTTCGGCTGGGTCAGCCCGACCTGCTAGACATCGCCTTCATCAGCGCTGCCGGTTCGGCGATCTTCGACCATCTGGGATTGTTGTTCGCCGTGGGGGTCGCGACCGGCTTCGCCCGCGACGGCAACGGTGCCGCGGCGCTGGCCGGCGTGGTCTGCTTCCTGGTCGTGGGACAGGCGTTGCGCCTGTTCATCGACGTGCCGCCCGAGGCGCTGAAGGACGTCACCGGCGACGCCGTGGCGATGGCATCGAATGCATTCCGCGAAGCCGCGGTCGCCAAGCTGGAGGTCCCGATCGGCATCCTGTCCGGGCTGATCGGCGGCCATTTCTACAACCGCTTCTCAACGATCGCCTTCCCCGAATATCTTGCCTTCTTCGGCGGCCGGCGCTTCGTGCCGATCGCCGCGGGCGTCACCGGGCTGGCGATCGCCGCGATCCTGGGCGTCAGCTACGACCATATCAATGCCGGCATGACCGGCGCGAGCCGCGGCATCGTCGATGCGGGGGGCGTCGGGCTGTTCGCGTTCGGCGTGCTCAACCGCCTGCTGCTGGTGACCGGGCTGCACCACATCATCAACAACATCGCCTGGTTCGTGGTGGGCGATTTCCAGGGCACGACCGGCGACCTGCGCCGGTTCTTCGCGGGCGATCCGGGTGCAGGGGCGTTCATGTCGGGCTTCTTCCCGGTGATGATGTTCGGCCTGCCCGCCGCCTGCCTGGCGATGTATCACGAGGCGCGCAGCGACCGGAAAAAGGCGGTCGGGGGCATGTTGTTCAGCCTGGCGCTGACCAGCTTCCTGACCGGCGTGACCGAGCCGATCGAGTTCAGCTTCATGTTCCTGGCGCCGGTGCTCTACGCCATCCACGCGGTGCTGACCGGCATCTCGATGGCGCTGATGAGCGCGCTGAACATCCATCTCGGCTTCGGCTTTTCCGCCGGGCTGTTCGACTATCTGCTGAACTTCGGCAAGGCGACCAACCCGCTGCTGCTGCTGCCCGTCGGCGCGGCCTATGCGCTGGTCTATTATGCGCTGTTCCGCATCGTCATCCGCCGGCTCAACCTGAAGACGCCCGGTCGCGAGGATGTGGCCGCCGCACCCGCCACCACGGATTCCGGCGTTGCCCTCCCCCGCGGCGAGGCGTTCGTTGCGGCGCTGGGCGGCGCCGCCAATCTGGTCAGCGTCGACGCCTGCACCACCCGGCTGCGGCTGATCGTCGCGGACCAGTCGGCGATCGACGAACCGGCGCTGACGGCATTGGGCGCGCGCGGCGTGATCAGGCCCTCGGCCAAGGCGGTTCAGGTCGTGCTTGGCCCGGTGGCCGATGCGGTGGCGATGGAGATCCGCGCCGCGGCGGGTGGCGGTGCTTCGGTAGCCGCACCGCCGTCTCCACCGGCCTCGCAGTCGGTCGAGCTGGAACCTCGGGTGATCGAGGCGCTGGGCGGCAGCGGGAACCTCCGCAGCGTCACGCGGTTGCACGGGCGCCTGCGCATCGAACTGGCCGAGCCCGGCCGCAGCGACCTCGACGCGGCGGGCCAGGGGTTCCGTGCGGCCGTGATGCTGGACGACGGGATCGTGCATCTGCTCGAGCGCGCCTGACGGGCGCCGCGAAGATCGCGCCGGCGGCGGGATCCGACCGGCTACAGATGAGGCGGCTGCCGTCCCAAGTTGTTACACCGGTGGAACTTATTGTCGCGCGACGCGTCTCAAGCCGTTCAGGAGGAGACAGATCATGATCGGCTTTATCGTGTGGCTTATCATCGGCGGCGTCATTGGCTGGCTTGCCAGCATCATCATGCGCACCGATGGCCAGCAGGGCATTTTTCTTAACATCGTCGTGGGCATCATCGGCGCCTTCATCGGCGGGATTATCATCAACGGCGGTTCGATCAACAGCGCCCCGCTGACGATCCAGTCGTTCCTCGTCTCGCTGCTGGGTGCGGTCATCCTGCTGGCGATCGTCAACCTCGTTCGTCGCGGCAGCGTTCGCTGAACCGCTGACCGTTTCGTCGCCAGCCGCCGCCTTGCCGGTGGCTGGCACGAGACCGGAAAACGGCATCGGCGACCTGCGCCTTGTCCTACTATTCTCGTCATCACATCGCCGCGCGCGGGTCCGAACGGATCCGCGCGCCGCGTTGTCGTGGCGCGTCCCCCTCGACGACGACTTCCTTGACGCTCCCTTTTGTCAGACTATACCGCTGAGTGCGCGAAGGGGCATGCATCGCATTTCCTCCACGCCCAGAACAGTTTGACAGGGAGGAATGATGCTCGATCTCGTCCGTCCGCTTGCCGCCGCGCTGATGCTGGCGTCGGCAGTTCCGGCAATCGCCCAGGACCGCGCGTCCGGCCCGGTCGAAGTCGTGGTGGATACCGCAAAGCCCGGCAGCAAGATCGACCGCAACATCTTCGGCCAGTTCGCCGAACATCTCGGCACCGGAATCTATGGCGGCGTTTGGGTCGGCAAGGACTCGACGATCCCCAATGTCCGCGGCATCCGCAAGGATGTGGTCGCGGCACTGCGCGCGATCCGCGTGCCCAATGTCCGCTGGCCCGGGGGCTGCTTCGCCGACGAATATCACTGGCGCCACGGCATCGGCCCGGCCAAGGACCGCCGCGTGACGATCAACTCCAACTGGGGCGGATCGACCGAGCCGAACACGTTCGGCACCCACGAGTTCATGGACTTTGTCGACCAGATCGGCAGCGAGGCCTATATCTCGGTCAATGTCGGATCGGGCACGGTGGCGGAGGCTGCCGAATGGGTCGAGTATATGACCGCCGATCCCGCCACGACCGCGGGCAAGGAACGCGCGGCCAACGGGCGCAAGGCACCGTACAAGATCAAGTATCTCGGCCTCGGCAATGAAAGCTGGGGCTGCGGCGGGTCGATGACCCCCGACTATTATGTCGACCTGATGAAGCCGTTCGCCCGCTTCGTGCGCAACTATAACCCCGCCCAGACAGGCGACCAGGCGATGCAGCGCATCGCAGTGGGCCCGAACGACGCCGACACCGGCTATACCGAGGGCGTGATGAAGGCGTGGAAGGGCCATGACTGGGCCTGGAACATCGAGGGCCTGTCGCTCCATCACTATACCACCGGGGGCTGGCCGCCCTCCTATCCCAGCGTGAATTTCGACGAGGGCGCCTATGCGCGGCTCGTCAAGGAAACGCTGGCGATGGACGACCTCATCGCCAAGCACGGCGCGATCATGGATCGCTACGATCCCGAGAAGAAGGTTCCGCTGGTCATCGACGAATGGGGGCTGTGGCTGGCGCCGACGCCGGGGACCAACCCCGGCTTCCTGCAGCAGCAGAATTCGATGCGCGATGCGATCGCCGCGTCGCTGAACCTCAACATCTTCGCGCGCCATGCCGACCGCGTGCGCATGACCAACATCGCCCAGATGGTGAACGTCCTCCAGGCGATGATCCTGACCGACACGGACAAGATGGTCCTCACCCCGACCTATCACATCTTCAGGATGTACCTGCCGTTCCAGGATGCGACCTTCGTGCCGGTCCGGTTCAACGCGGGCACCTTCAAGCAGGGTGACATCGAACTGCCGCGCGTCGATGCGGTCGCGGTGCGCGACACCGCCGGCAAGCTGTGGCTGGCGGTCACCAACCTCGATCCTGCAAGGCCGGTCCGGATCAGCGGCCGCTTTCCCGGCATGACGGTCAGGGCGGCGCGCGGCGAGGTGCTGACCGCGCCGCGGGTGAATTCGGTGAACAGCTTCGACGCGCCGGAAGTGGTGGTTCCCAAGCCCTTTGCGGGCAAGGCCGAGCGTGACGGGGTGACGCTGGAGCTGCCGAGCAAGTCGGTGGCGGTCGTCCAGATCGAGTCCTGAGCCGGACGGGGATGGCGGCACCGCGCCGCCATCCCCGTGCCCTCACGCGTCGAACGCCTCGACGATCTTGCGACGGCCGCGCAGGAAGGCGTCGGCGACCAGCCGCAGCGGATCGACATCGACATCGCTGGCCCTGTCGCGGACCAGCGATGCGAAATGCGCGTACATGGCGGGATATTCGCCGTCGGGCTGACGCGTGCTGCCGTCGGGCAGTGCGAGCACCGCCCCGCCCTCGCTCAGCGTCAGCCTGCCGGCATCGGTATCGACCTCGATATCCCAGCTCTGCGGCCCGGTCTGGCGCCAGTCGAGGTCCATCGCCACCGGCGTTCCCGCGGTGTCGCGCAGGCCCAGGATCGCCGCGATCGGCGCCTCGCGATTGGCGGGAAATTCCAGCAGCGCCTCGGTGAGCAAAAGCCGCCGGGGCAGGATCGCGGTGGCGATCGACAGCGCGTTGATGCCGGGATCGAACACGCCGAAGCCGCCGGCTTCCCAGATCCAGGCCTGGCCGGGATGCCAGACGCGGACATCCTCGCGCCAGGTAATGCGCACCGAGCGGATCTCGCGGCGCGCCAGCCAGTCGCGGGCCGGCGCCACGCCGGCGGCAAAGCGCGAATGCCAGCTGGCGAACAGCGTGACGCCGGCGGCATCGGCCGCCGTCTCCAGCGCCACCACCTCGCCCAGCGTCGCGCCGGGCGGCTTTTCGAGGAACAGGTGCACCCCGTGGCCGATCGCGGTCATCGCCAGCGCGTGGCGGACCTGGGGCGGGGTGCACAGGGCCACCGCATCCAGCGCCGGCCCCTCGGTCAGCAGCGTCTCCAGGTCCGGCAGATGGGGGATGCCGTCGACCCCGGCGTGATGCGGGCTGACCGTCGCGACCAGCTCGAAATCCGGGTCGGCGGCGATGGCGGGCAGATGCTGGTCGCGCGCGATCTTGCCCATGCCCACCAGGGCGATGCGGATCGCCATGGTCAGAGACTGCGAACGCGGGTGATCGCCGCCTGCCCCCCGCGCGACAGCGGGTTGCGCAGCGGCAGGGTGAAGGGCGCCGCCTCGATCTCGAACCGGTCGCCCGGCGCGGTGCGGACACCGTCGCTGAACGACAGGGTCGCGGTGCCGAAGAAGTGGACATGGACGTCGCCGGGCGCGCGGAACAGCGGATATTTGAAATGGTGATGCTCGAGATTGGCGAGCGCGTGCGACATGTTCGCCTCACCCGACAGGAACGGCTTTTCCCACAGCACCGTGCCGTCGCGCACGATCCGGCTGGCGCCGCGTACGTCGTCCGGCGCGGGTCCGGTCAGCAATTCGGGGCCCAGTGCCGCCTGGCGAAGCTTGGAATGGGCCAGCCACAGATAATTGTGCCGCTCGGTCACATGGTCGCTGAACTCGTTGGCCAGGCACAGGCCGAGCCGCCACGGCGCGCCGTCCGGGCCGATCAGGTAGATGCCGGCCAGTTCGGGCTCCTCGCCGCCATCCTGGGCGAAGCCGGGCATTTCGAGCGGTGCGTCCGGCCCGACCAGATGGGTGCCGTTGCCCTTGTAGAACCATTCGGGCTGCTGGCCGACCGCGCCGTCCGCGGGCTTGCCGCCCTCGACGCCCTCCAGGAACATGCGCATGCTGTCGGTCTGGTGCGTCGCCTGCGCCGCGTCGCGGTGCATCTTGTCGCGCCCCTCGGCCGAACCGAGATGGGTGAGGCCGGTACCCGACAGGATCAGGTGCGCGGGGTCGGGATGGTCGATCGGCGCGATCAGCCGGCCCGCATCCAGTGCGGCGCGCAGATCGACCTGACCCGCCGTGCCCAGCGCCGCGACCGCCTGTGCCAGAGTCTGCCCCTGCTCGATCGCATGCAGCGCGAGCGTGCGCATATCGGACACTCCGGTGACGAAACCCGCACCATCCGCCGTAGCCGCGATCACCCGCCGTTCGCCATCCGCGCCGCGATACTGAGCCAGCCGCAATGTCACCGATCACTCTCCCGAAACTGCCGCAGCGCGGCGCTATTTAGTCCGACATATTGGGAGCCGCGGTCAAAGGCAACTTGCAAGCCCTGCATCCCGGGCTGATAAGACCCGATCAACGAGAGGAGCTTGAGCCGGATGGCATCGCAGGAGAAGGCGGCACCCCTGACCGCGGCAGGCGCGGCGGAACGGCTGACCTCTTCCTCGAAGGGCACCGGCCGCAGGTTGCGCGGCGCGGTTGCGCATTATCTGGGAACCGCGATCGTCTCGGGCCGGATCGCGCCGGGCGAACGGCTGACCGGCGAGGTAGCCAATTCGGAAGCGCTCGACGTGTCACGCAGCGCCTATCGCGAGGCGGTGCAGGTCCTGACCGCCAAGGGGCTGGTCGAGAGCCGCCCCAAGGCGGGGACGCGGGTGCTGCCGCGCAGCCGCTGGAACATGCTCGACCCCGCGGTGCTTGCCTGGGCCTTTTCGGGCGAGCCCGATCTGGATTTCGTGCGCGACCTGTTCGAGCTGCGCGTGGTGGTCGAGCCCAATGCCGCGCGCCTGGCCGCGGCCCGCCGCGACAAGGCCGATTTGAAGGCGATGAAGGAAGCGCTGGCGCAGATGCGGCGCTTCACCCTGGCGACCGAGGCCGGGCGCGCCGCCGACCGCGATTTTCACGACGCGCTGCTCCAGGCGACGCACAACAGCGCGCTGGTCGCGCTGAGCGCGAGCATCGGTGCGGCGGTCAACTGGACGACGCAGTTCAAGCAGCGCGCCCGCGCCCTGCCGCGCGACCCGCTGCCCGACCATGTCCGGGTGTATGACGCGATCGCGGCCGGCGACGGTGATGCCGCCAGCGATGCGATGCGCGTGCTGGTCGAGCTCGCGCTGGAGGACACGCGCTCGTCGATGTGACGGGCTAGCGCAGCAGCGCAGCCTCCGCCCAGGTGACCGGATCGGCGAAGCGCGGCGACCCCGGCGTGCGTGCCACGAGTTCGACGAGCTTCACCCCGCGCACATCCGCCGCGATCGGAACCGCCGCCTCGCCGAAGCGCATTGCTTTGGACCGGGCGAGCAGACGGCCGTCGCCATAGACTTCGAACGTCACCGCCTGGCCGCGGTCGCGCGCGCTGTCGTCGACGCCGACCCGCGCGGCGAAGCGGCGATAGCCCGAATTGCGCACCTCGATCCGCGAATTGGCGAGGATGCCGATGCCCGTGTCGAACCGCGTGCCGGCGATGGCGAGCTGTTCGGAATAGGGCGTGCTGTCGGCCTGCGCCCCGCCCCAGCCGCCATAGCGCGGCCCTTCGCGCGAGCCGCGGGTGCCCGCCCAGGGCAGGATCGCACGGTGGATCATCGGATCGGCCTGCGGCGCGATCACGCCATCGGCGGCCGGGTTCACGCTGCCCGGCATCTCGGACAGGTACAGGCCGTCCGCCAGCACCCTTTTGCCCTTCGCCCGGAACAGCCGCGTCTCGCGCGGGGCGAGCTTCAGGTCGTACCGGTCGCGGAAGCGCGCGGCGATGCCGTCCCACAAATTGGTCAGCGCGACATCGGCATCGCCCGCGAACTTCAGATGCGCCGCCATCAGGCTGGCCGAGACCGGCGCGTCGCCGCGGTTGAGGATCGCCACCGCCTTGTCGCCATCCGCCAGCGTCTTCACCAGGATGCTGACATCGTCCGAATCATAGGCGAGCACCGCCTGGTTGCCGGCCGGATCCTGGTTCAGCGCGATGACCTTCGCCTTGCCCAGGATCGCCATCAGTTCGGGCGCGGCACCGCGCAGGTCGTATCCGATCATCAGCGGCGCGTTGAGCATCGCCCACAGGCTGAAATGCGACCGCGCTTCGGTCAGGTGGGTCGCGTCGAAATCGCCGGTGCCGATATAGAGCATGTCGGGGTCGTTCCACGATCCGGGATGCGCATAGAGCGGGCGGCGGATGACGCTGTCCATATTGTGCAGCATCCGGCCCCAGACCGGGAAGATATCCTCGCTGGTGCGCGACAGGTTCGCCATCTCGCGCCCCCAGGACCGGACATCGGCCGCGCCCCACAGGCACAGCGAGAAGACGAAATCGTCGTCCGGATTGACCCGCTCCAGCGCCTGGCGGACCTGGGTGTAGAGCAGCCTGGTCGCGGCGATATCGGTGCGGCCCAGCGATCCGCTGTCGACCAGCGGCGTCAGCGCGCGAAACTCGCCGCTCAGCACCTTGGGCGCATCCTCGGCCAGTCCGCGGATCCCGCAGGCATCGACCTTGATCAGGTCGAACCCCCATTCGCCGAAATACAGCGCGATGTCGCGGTCGACATGGCCGTACAGCCCGACCTCGCGCTCGGCGACCGTGCCGCTGGGCTTGTTGGCCACATCGTCGCTGTGGATCTGGCCGCAGCTGTTGCGGCCGATATCGGAATAGATTCCCGCCTTCAGCCCCATGGCATGAAGCCGGTCGGTCAACGGTCGGAAGCTGGTCCGCCCGTCCGCCATCCGCGCCGAGGGAAATTTGTCGGCGCGGATCACCATCCGCCCGTCGGCGCCGCGCCGCGCCCACCAGCCCTCGTCGATGTCGATATAGCGATAGCCGCGCGCCGCCAGCCCCGAGCGGACGATCGCCTGGGCCGACCCGATCAGCTTCTCCTCGCTGATATCGAGCGCGAAGGCATTCCAGCTGTTCCACCCCATCGGCGGCAGCTTGGCCGCGCCGCGGCTATAGGCGCTCCACCGACCCTGCGCCGCCAGCCGGTCCGACTGGGCGGCGAGCGGGCTTGCCGCAAGCAGCGCGCCCGCCATCGCGACCACGGACAGCATCGATCGACCGCTCAGCCTGCGCTTCATTCCACCTCTCCCGCTTTCGCGCGAATTTGTCAGTCTAAATAATAGGCGTCAACCGCAGCGATCCGAGGCACGGCCATGGAGTTCACTCCAGACCGGCGCGATCTATGGGCTTGGCGGAGCCGGGATATTCGGCATAAATAGCCCGACTAATTATCGGTCGCCGCGTCTCCGGAAAGACGTGGGCGATCAGGGGAGGACATGAGATGCCGAGACTTGCCGCGTCCTGGGGCGCCCTGCTGCTTGCCGGCACCGCGATCACGGCACCTCCCGCCCATGCCCAGCGCGACGCACCCTCTGCCACTGAAAAAAAGGCGGACGCACTGGCGAGCGCTCTGGTCGGGCGGATGACGCTGGACGAGAAGATCGATCAGCTGCTCAATACCGCCCCGGCGATCCCGCGGCTCGACGTCCCCGCCTATAACTGGTGGACCGAATCGCTCCACGGCGCGCTCGGGTCGCTGCCGACCACCAACTTTCCCGAACCGATCGGCCTGGCCGCGACCTTCGACGCGCCGCTGGTCCAGCAGGTCGCCGGATCGATCGGCAGCGAGGTTGCGGGCCTGCACGCGCTGGCCCGCCAGACCGGCCGGATGGGGCGGATCGGTACCGGCCTCAACACCTGGTCGCCCAACATCAACATCTTCCGCGATCCGCGCTGGGGCCGCGGCCAGGAAACCTATGGCGAGGATCCGCATCTGGCGGCCGCGATGGGCGTCGCCTTCGTCCGCGGTATCCAGGGTCCCGACCCGGACCGTCCGCTGGTCATCGCCACGCCCAAGCATTTCGCGGTGCATAGCGGCCCCGAATCGACCCGCCACAGCGCCAATGTCTTCGTGTCGCGCCACGACCTCGAGGACACCTATCTCCCCGCCTTCCGCGCCGCCATCGTCGACGGCGGGGCGGGCTCGGTGATGTGCGCCTATAACCGGATCGACGGCCAGCCCGCCTGCGCCAGCGACGACCTGCTCGTCACCCATCTGCGCGAGGCGTGGGGCTTTCGCGGCTATGTCGTGTCCGATTGCGACGCGGTGAAGGACATCGCCGACAACCATCATTACGCGCCGGACCCGGCCGCGGCAGTCGCGGCGGCACTGCGCGCGGGCGTCGACAATGAATGCCATACCGCTACCCTGTCGGACACAGCCGGGCTGGGCGACCGCTACCGCGAGGCGCTGACGCGCGGACTGATCACCGAAACCGATATCGACCGCGCGCTCGTCCGGCTGTTCGCCGCGCGCTACCGCAATGGCGACCTGCCGGGCCTGCGCCGGGCGGAGCGCGATCCGCGCGCGGTTGGCGCGCCCGCGCATGGCGCGCTGGCCCTCGCCTCGGCCGAAAAGAGTCTGGTGCTGCTGAAGAATGACGGCGTCCTGCCGCTGCGCGCCGGCACCCGAATCGCGGTCATCGGCCCGCTGGGCGATGCCACCCGCGTGCTGCGCGGCAATTATTCCTCGCCGATGTCGGCGCCGCCGATCTCGGTGGTCGACGGCCTGCGCCAGGCGATGCCCGGCGCGCGGATCGACTATGTCCCCTTCGCCGAGACCTTCACCGACGGCGACCCGATCCCGACCAGCGCACTGCGCGCACCCGATGGCAGGCCCGGCCTGCTCGCGCGCTATTACAACGCGCTCGGCACCCCGCCGAAGCAGTTCGCGCCGGGTACGCTCGCCGACTATCTGCGGACCGTCCGCTTCGCCGACACGCCCGTCGCCACCCGGGTCGAGGACGGCGTCAACGGTCGCAGCCTCGATCTGGCGCAGGTCTCCGACCATCACCGTGTCGTCTGGACCGGCTTCATCGTCCCGCCGCACAGCGGCAGCTACCGCCTCGGCCTGTCGGGATTCATGAGCGGCACGCTGAAGGTCGACGGCAAGCCGTTCGTCGACCTGAAGGACGCCCCCTGGGGCAGCCTGCCGACGATGAAGACCGTGCGCCTCGAAAAGGGCAAACGCTATCCGGTCGAGATCACCGGCGACGCCCATACCGGGACGACCGGCGTCGGGCTGGTGTGGAAGCGCGTCTCCGCCACCCCCGAACGCGACCTGAAGGCCGCGGCCGCGTCGGCCGACGTGCTGGTCGCCGTGGTCGGCCTGACCTCGGACCTGGAGGCGGAAGAATCGCCCGTCCAGATTCCGGGGTTCAAGGGCGGCGACAAGACCACGCTGGACCTGCCCCCCGACCAGCTCAGGCTGCTGGAACAGGCAAAGGCGACCGGCAAGCCGATCGTCCTGGTCGCGATGAACGGCAGCCCGATCAACCTCGCCTGGGCGAAGGACAATGCCGCCGCGATTCTCGAGGCCTGGTATCCCGGCCAGTCGGGCGGGCTGGCGGTCGCCAACATCCTGTCGGGCAGGACCAATCCCTCTGGCCGCCTGCCGCTGACCTTCTATCGCAGCGTCGAGGATCTGCCGCCGTTCGGCGACTATTCGATGGCGGGCCGCACCTATCGCTATTTCGACGGCAAGCCGGTCTATCCGTTCGGCTTCGGGCTCAGCTATACCCGCTTCGCCTATGAACCGCTCACCGTTGCGCCGGTCGGCGGCAATCCCGCCCGCGGCATCCGCGTCACCACCACCGTCCGCAACACCGGCCAGCGCGCGGGCGACGAGGTCGCGCAGCTCTATCTCAGCTTTCCCGCCGATCCCGGCGCACCGCGCATCGCGCTGCGTGGGTTCCAGCGCGTGACCCTGGAACCGGGAGAGGCGAAGGCGCTCCGCTTCGACCTGTCGCCGCGCGACCTCAGCGCGGTGACGACCGACGGGGTGCGCCGGGTGCTCGCCGGAACCTACCGCGTCACGGTCGGATCGGGTCAGCTCGACGTCGACGTGCCGGGACAAAGCGCCAATTTCGCCACGCCGGGCAGCGCGCCGCTACCGCGATAGATCGGCACCGGTCAGGCGCAGCGGCTCCCCGCGCCGAAGCGTCACCGCGCGCGACCGGCTACCATAGCGCACGGTCCGCTCGCCGCCGATCGGGCTGACCAGGGTTACGGCCTCCAGCGCGCCGTCGCGCCAGGCAAGATCGACGGTGCACGCCCCGCGCGCGCGCAGCCCGCGGACCGATCCCGTCGGCCAGGCGCGCGGCAGCGCCGGCAGCAGCAGGATCTCGGCCTCGCGGCTCTGCATCAGCATCTCGGCGATCGCCGCCGCGCCGCCGAAATTGCCATCGATCTGGAACGGCGGGTGTGCGTCGAACAGATTGGGATAGGTACGCCCCGGCCCCAGCAGGAAGCGCAGGATGCGATGCGCATGCTCGCCGTCGCGCAGCCGCGCCCACAGGTTGATCCGCCACGCCGTCGCCCAGCCGGTAGACTCGTCCCCGCGCAGCTCCAGCGAGCGCCGCGCCGCCGCCGCCAGTTCGGGGGTGCGGTCGGGATCGATCTGATGGCCGGGATACAGCGCATAAAGGTGCGAGACATGGCGATGGTCGCGCTCGGGCGCCGCCGCGTCCCAATCCTCCTGCCATTCCTGCAACTGTCCCTGGCGGCCGATCCTGTCGGGCGGAAGTGCCGCGCGCATGGCGCGCAATTCCCCGGCCAGATCCTGGTCGATCCCCAGAATGTCCGCCGCCGCGGCAGTCTGCCCGCACAGGTCGCGCAATATCTGCATGTCCATCGCCGGACCGGCACAGATCGACGCGCCGAACGGATGCCGGTTCTCGGGCGACAGCGACGGATTGGTCACCAACTGGTCGGTTCGCGGATCGCGCTGGAGCGTGTCGAGGAAGAACAGTGCCGCGCCGCGCATCAGCGGATAGACGGTCGCCAGCCATTTGGCGTCGCGGCCATAGTCGTAGCGCGCCCATAAATGGGTGCACAGCCAGGCGCCGCCCATCGGCCACAGGCCCCATTGCGCGCCGTCGATCGGCGCGGTGGCGCGCCACAAATCGCTGTTGTGATGCACCACCCAGCCGCGCGCACCGTACATCGCCTTCGCGGTCCGCGCGCCGCTTTCCGCCAGCTCGCGGATCATCGCGATCAGCGGCGCGGTGCATTCGGCCAGCCCGGTGATCTCGGCGGGCCAATAGTTCATCTCGGTATTGATGTTGACGGTATATTTCGATCCCCAGGGCGGATTGAGGCTGTCGTTCCAGATCCCCTGGAGATTGGCGGGCTGGCTGCCCAGGCGCGACGAGGCGATCAGCAGGTAGCGGCCATAGTTGAAATAGAGCGTCGCCAGCCCGGGATCGTCCTGCTGCTCGCCGCGGCGGACCCGCTCGTCGGTGGGCAGCGCCGCGGCGGCGGTCGTGCCAAGGTCGAGGTCGACTCCGCGATACAGGCGGCGATGCTCGGCCCCGGCATTCTGTGCGATCCGCGCGAAGCCGAGACGCGATGCCGCGGTCAGGCGCTCACGGTTCGCGGCGGCGGGATCGCCGCCGACATCGTCGAACCGGCGAAAGCTGGTCGCCATGGCGAGGAGCAAGGTCACCTCGTCCGCGCCGCGAATGGCGAGCCCGTCGCCCGACGGGGTCACCGTGCCGCCCCGTGCGACGGCCCGCATTCGCGCCTCGAATCTCAAAGCGCCGGCAACGCCGTTCGCATCGCCATTACGACCGGTCAGGATCAACTCGCCCGCTTCAACCTCCGTGGCGGCACTCTTATGGGGCGAAGTCAGGGCGAGGTCGCAGTCGATCGCGCCGCGGCGATCGGCGGTCAACCGAACCGCGATAACCTGATGCACCGGACAGGCAATTACCTCGCGGCGAAACCGGGTGCCGCTGAGCGTAAACCGCGTCGTCGCCAGCGCGGCGTCGAGGCTGAGCGCGCGCTCATACTCGACCACATCGCCGTCCGCGGCATCGGGCATGATGATCCACAGATCGCCCAGCGTCTGGTACGGCATCTGCTGCAGCGGCCGTGCCATCAGCTTCGCATTGGCGAGCGCCTCGGCTTCCTTGTACTTGTCCGCGAAGATCAGCGACCGGACCTCGGCCAACGCCAGCCGCGCCTCGGGATTGACCGGATCATAGGGCCCGCCCGCCCACAGGCTGTCCTCGTTCAGCTGCAGCCGCTCCTGCGACACGCCGCCGAAGACCATCGCGCCGATCCGCCCATTGCCGACCGGCAGCGCCTCGACCCATTCGCGCGCCGGCTGGCGATACCAGAGCCGGTGCTCGCCCGCCGGACGCTCCTGCGCGACCGACGCCGCCGCAGGCAGGGCCAGGCCGGCGGCCGCGCCCGCCGACCCCTTCAGCAACCGTCGTCGGTCGATGCTCACTTGAAGGGTTCCGCCGCCTCCTCGGCGAGCACGGCCCCGGTCGGCTTCGCGCCCCACAGCGCATAGAACAGGATGTAGAGTTCGCAGGCCGCGGTCAGCAGGAACGACCATTGCAGGCCATATTCGTCGGCCAGCATCCCCTGGACGAACACCAGCGCGCCGCCGGCGATCGCCATGATCAGCAGCCCCGATCCTTCCTCGGTCAGCGGCCCCAGCCCACGAATGCCCAGGGTGAAGATCGTCGGGAACATGATCGAGTGGAAGAAGCCGACCAGGATCAGCGACCACATCGCCGCCGGGCCATGGGCGAACACGGTGATGAGCATGACGACGAACGCCCCGACCGAGAAGGCGGCCAGCACCGTCTCCGCCCGGATGCGCTGCATGATGAACGAACCCAAGAAGCGGCCGACCATCATCCCGCCCCATAGGAAGGTCAGATAGTTACCCGCCTGCTGCGCGGTCAGGTTGGCGATGTCCGGCTGGCTGACGAAATTGACGAACAGATTGGCGACGCCGATCTCGGCGATCAGATAGATGAAGATCGCGGGCACGCCGAACACCAGGTTGCGATGCTTCCACAGCGAATGACTGCGGCGCTCCTCACGCGAGACACGCGACACCGAATTGCCCATCGCCGGCAACGGGAAGCGCGCGATTACCAAGGCCAGAAGGATCAGCACGACCGCGACCAAGCCATAGGGCAGGATCACCGAATGAGCATCGGCCAGTCGTTCGGCCGGGGTCAGCACCGTCGTCGAATCGACCGTGCCACCCTTGGTTCGGCCAAGGATCAGATAGGCGCCAAATGGCGGGGCCAGCGTCGTGCCGAGCGAATTCATCGCCTGGACCAGGTTGAGCCGCGAGGACGCCGTCTCGGGCTTGCCGACGATCGCCACATAGGGGTTGGCCGCGACCTGGAGCAGGGTGATCCCACTGGCGATCAAGAACAGCATCGCCAGCGTGACGCCATAGGAGGGGATGCTGGCCGCCAGCATCATGCCCAGCGATCCAGCCCCCATCACCAGCAGGCCGATCACCAGCGAGCGCTGATAGCCGACCCGCTGGATCAGCTTGGCCGAGGGGATCGAGGCAACGAAATAGGCGATGAACCACACGCTCTCGATCAGCGTGGTCTGGGTATAGTTGAGATCGAACACGCTGCGCAGATGCGGTAGCAGCGTGTTGTTGATCCCGGTGATGAACCCCCACATTAGGAACAGCGACGCGAGCAGTATCAGCGCGGCGAGGTACCGGGGCGGAGCTCCAGCATTGCTGTGCGCGCTCGGCGCGGTCGATCCGGGCGGCAATGCCATGTGGGGACGTCCTCTCCTGATGCCGTTCGCGGCGGGTTGCTCTTTGGTTTCTAGTCGGAGTATTGATCGCCGTAACGGGCGTCAACAACCGATCTGCCCGGCACCGGCAGCGACGCCGAACGGGAGGGGTTTATGAAACGGATCATCGCCTTTACGCTGGCATTGCCGCTGATCGGCCTGACGCCGGCCCAGGCGGCCACCGCGGAGCGAAAGCCGTTCGGCACGCTGCGCGACGGCCGCGCGGTCGAGGCGATAACTCTGTCTAACGCCAAGGGCATGCGGGCCACCGTCCTCAACTATGGCGCGATCCTCCAGTCGGTGATGGTCCCGGACCGCGCCGGCCGGTCGGAGGAGGTGACGCTGGGCTATAATGACATGCAGGGCTATCTGGAGAAGCCCAATTATTTCGGCGCGACGGTCGGCCGCTATGCCAATCGGATCAAGGCGGGCAGCTTCGCGATCGACGGGCGGCAGTACAAGCTGGCGCTGAACAACAACGGCAATGCGCTGCACGGCGGGCCGCTGGGCTATGACAAGCGGCTGTGGACGGTCGAGAAGGTGACCGACGGCCCCACCGCCAGCGTCGTGATGCGCTATGTCAGCCCCGATGGCGAGGAAGGCTATCCCGGCGCGCTGACTGTGACGGCGACCTATTCGCTGGACGAGGACAATGCGCTCACCGTCGAATACAGCGCCACCACGACGAAGCCGACGATCGTCAACATCACCAATCACAGCTTCTTCAACCTGGGCGGCGAAGCGTCGCAGCGCAGCATCTACGACCATTATCTGACGATTCCGGCCGATGCGACGACGCCGGTCGACGCCTCGCTGATCCCGACCGGCGAGATCCGCCCGGTCGATGGGACGCCGTTCGATTTCCGCCGCCCGACCCGCATCGGCGAACGGATTCGCGACGGGCGCGACCCGCAGATCGTCTTCGGCCAGGGCTATGACGAGAATTTCGTGATCGCCCGCGACGTGTCGAAGGCGCCGCGGCTTCATGCCCGCGTCGAGGATGCGACCACCGGCCGCGTGCTCGACATCCTGTCGAACCAGCCCGGGGTGCAGCTCTACACCGGCAACTTCCTCGACGGCACCGCAATCGGCCGCTCCAACCATGCCTATCGCCAGGGGGACGGCATCGCGCTTGAGCCGCAGGTCTTTCCGGACACGCCCAACCAGCCCGCCTTCGGCTCGGCGCGGCTCGACCGCGGCCAGACCTATCGCAACATCATCATCTACCGCTTCTCGACCACCGCACCGCGGAATTGAGTGCATTTCCAAGGCCCGACCATGACCGATCCCGCCGTCCCGCCGAAGCTGCGCAGCCGCGCCTGGTTCGACAATCCCGACAATATCGACATGACCGCGCTCTATCTCGAGCGCTATCTGAACTTCGGGCTGAGCCTCGAGGAACTGCGGTCGGGCAAGCCGGTGATCGGCATCGCCCAGACCGGATCGGACCTCAGCCCGTGCAACCGCCACCACCTGGTGCTGGCCGAGCGCGTTCGCGAAGGCATTCGCGAGGCGGGCGGAATCGCGCTGGAATTCCCGGTCCATCCGATCCAGGAGACCGGCAAGCGGCCGACCGCCGGGCTGGACCGCAACCTCGCCTATCTCGGCCTGGTCGAGCTGCTCTACGGCTATCCGCTGGACGGCGTCGTGCTGATGACCGGGTGCGACAAGACCACGCCCGCCTGCCTGATGGCGGCCGCCACGGTGAACCTGCCCGCGATCGCCCTGTCGGTCGGGCCGATGCTGAACGGCTGGCATCGCGGCGAGCGCACCGGATCCGGCACGATCGTGTGGAAGGCGCGCGAGATGCTGGCGGCGGGCGAGATCGATGACGAGGGCTTCATCAAGCTGGTCAGTTCGTCGGCGCCCTCGACCGGCTATTGCAACACGATGGGCACGGCGACGACGATGAACAGCCTGGCCGAGGCGCTGGGCATGATGCTGCCCGGCTCGGCCGCGATCCCGGCGCCGTATCGCGACCGCCAGGAAGCCGCCTATCGCACCGGCAAGCGGATCGTCGAGATGGTGGCGGAGGACCTCAAGCCGTCCGACATCCTGACGCGCGAGGCGTTCCTGAACGCGATCGTCGTCAATTCGGCGATCGGCGGATCGACCAACGCGCCGATCCATCTCAACGCGATCGCGCGCCATATCGGCGTCCCGCTCGACGTCACCGACTGGGCCACGCACGGCCATGACGTCCCGCTGCTGGTGAATTTGCAGCCGGCAGGCGAATATCTGGGCGAGGATTATTATCGCGCGGGCGGCGTGCCCGCCGTGGTCGCACAGCTGATGCAGCGCGGCCTGATCGCCGGGGACGCACGCACCGTGAACGGCCGGACGATCGGCGAGAATTGCGGCCGCGCTGAAATTGAGGACGAGGCGGTGATCCGCCCGATCGACCGCCCGCTGTCGGAGGCCTCGGGCTTCCTGGTGCTGCGCGGCAACCTGTTCGACGCGGCGATCATGAAGACCAGCGTGATCGGCCCGGAATTCCGCAAACGCTATCTGTCCGATCCGGCGGATCCCAATGCGTTCGAGGGGCCGGTGGTCGTGTTCGACGGGCCCGAGGATTATCATGCCCGGATCGACGATCCCGTGCTGGCGATCACCGACCGCACCCTGCTGGTGATGCGCGGCGCCGGGCCGATCGGCTATCCGGGCGCCGCCGAGGTCGTGAACATGCGCCCGCCCGCCTATCTGATCCGCCAGGGGGTGCATTCGCTGCCCTGCCTGGGCGACGGCCGCCAGTCGGGCACCTCGGCATCACCCTCGATCCTGAACGCCGCGCCCGAGGCAGCGGCAATGGGCGGCCTCGCCCTGCTGCGCAGCGGCGACCGGGTCCGCGTCGACCTGGGCCGCGGCACCGTCGACCTGCTGGCATCGACCGAGGAACTGACGGCACGCCGCGACGCGCTGAAGGCCGAAGGCGGCTATCCCTATCCGCCGGCCCAGACCCCGTGGCAACAGATCCAGCGCGCGCTGGTCGGCCAGCTCGATACCGGCGCGATCCTGGAGGGATCAGAGGCGTTCCAGCGGATCGCCCAGACGAAGGGCCTGCCGCGGGATAATCACTGAGGCGCGTGGGCGTAGCGCCCGGGCGCTACGCCGGTGGGTCGGCTGAGGATGAGTCGCGCCGACAGAACCCAAGCGCACCCAGTCCCCCTTCCGCTAGCGGGAGGGGTTAGGGGAGGGCCTGTTACCCTCTCGAACGTCGCGGGCGAGGACACGCCCTCCCGCAAGCGGAAGGAGAGAGGCTCCTCACTTCTTCCGGTCGAGAAACCCGTGCATGCGAAGCCAGCTGGCATAGGCTTCGAACCAGCCGGTGCTCGTGGTGGTCTTGGGATACATGCCGAAGCCGTGCCCGCCCTGTTCGTACAGGTGGAATTCGACCGGGCGCTTGGCGGTCTTCCAGCTTTCGATCAGGCCGAAGCCGCTATTGGCGAAGAAGGGATCGTCCGCGGCCAGTGCGACAAAGGCGGGCGGCGCATCGGCGGACACGGTGACCGCGCCGAGCGGGCCGTAGATCAGGCCGATAAAGGCCGGCTTTGCATCCTGCCCGGCCAGCGTCGTCGCCAGCGTCAGCATCGCGCCAGCGGAAAAGCCGACCATGCCGATCCGGTCGGGATCGACATGCCATTCGCCCGCGCGCCTGCGGATCAGGGCGAAGGCTGCGCGCGCGTCGGCGATCTGCGGGGCGAGACCGGCGATCGCCTGTTCGGGATTCATCCGCGGCGCGGTGCGCGCGGTGCCGGAGAACATCTCGCGCATCGACTGCTCGAAGGCGGGCATCTCGCGCGGGGTCTGGTTGAGGCGGTATTTGAGGACGAAGGCGGCAACGCCCTTGGCCGCCAGCGCACGCGCCACGTCCCAGCCCTCATTCTCCATCGACAGGGTGCGGAAGCCACCGCCGGGCGTCACGATTACCGCAGCGCCGGTCGCCTTGGCCGGATCGGGAAGGAAGGGCGTCAGCGTCGCGACGGTGACGTTGCGGGTAAAGACGCTGCCATATTGGCTGTGCCACGCCTCGGGCGCGGTGGCGCCGGGCAGCGGACCGGTGCCCAGGTCGATCGCGCCCGGCTGGGCGGGCGTGGCGATCGGCGTCATCCGGTCGTTCTGCGCCAGCGCAGGTGCGGCCAGCGCAATGGCGCCCGCCATGCAGACCACGCCCAGCCAGCGGCCGATCCGACCCGCGCCGCGCGTACGCGGGTCCCCTTGCGACAAGCGCTTCACATCTCTCTCCCTCGCCCATGCCGAATCGTTGTCCGGCATGGTCATTTAGACGGAGTATTGATCGTGCCGCAACTGCGCTCGGCGGTCGATTGCGTCGGAAATGGCGCAGAGGGGGTCGTTTCGCGACAGGATTGAGTAGGACTAATCCACCGCCGGTCCGGTCCGGAGCCGATAGAGGCTGTGATGCGTCAGGATGAACAGCGTCCTGCCATCGCTGCCGCCGAAGATCAGCTGGAGCGGGCGCTCCGGCACATCGATGCGTCGGACCGGCGCGCCGGCGGGATCATAGACGAAGATCTGGCCGTTCGCGACGTAGAGGCTCCCATCGGGGTGCCGCGCGACGCTCTCGCCGCCGCGGTCGGCAACCACCGTCAGGTCGGTGAGTGCGCCGCCTGCGCCGACCGTGCCGCTATAGGTGCGGTTCTCCGACCCGTTGGTCAGGACGACGCGCTCGCCGGGGCGGGCGGTGACCAGGCCATAGGCATCGAGCGTGTCAGACCAGCGCCAGCCCTGATGGTCGTCCGGACCCTGGTTCCACACCCGAAAGGCAGGCAGCACCAGCGACCCGTCGGGCGAGACATATTCGCGCGGCTTGGCCGTGCCCATGGCGCGGGTGAAGAAGTCGGCGATCGGCGGGTATTCATAGGTGGCGGGGTCGATCCGGTCGGCGAACTCGCCATTGGCCCACATGTTTCCGGGCAAGGCGGTGAGCGCACCCGCGCGGCGCCGCGCCGGCGTCGGCTCGATCACGGTGACGTCGGCGGGTGTTGCCGGATCGATGCTGTAGACCGTTGCGTCATGGCCGGCGGAGGACAACACCATCAGCCGGCCCGACTTGTCCACCGCCAGGCTGACGGGATCGAGCGGCGCATCCGCCAGGATCGATAGGCCGTCCTTCTCGGACCAGCCATGGATGCGGTGGAAGAAGCGGTCGATGAAATAGAGCTTGCCGCGCGCATCCACCGCCGCGCCGGCGATCGAATAGAAGCCGTCGGCCAGCTTCTCGATTCCCGCGGTCACCGGGACCGGGGTGCGGGTCGTGGGAACCGCGCCGATCTCGAGCCGGGCGAACTCGCGCTCGCGCACCTCCTGCCCGCCGGTCATGTCCTTGATCGCATTCTCGAACGGGTATTTGCTGGCGCGCAGATAGGTGCCGCAGCCCTTGTCGTCGCAACTGGCAAAGCCGCTCTCGCCGTTCACATGAACGTTGCGGAAGCGGATATCGCTCGAATTGTAGAGCTTTACCGCCGCGTCCATCGGCTTGATCGATCGGGTGACGCGGTAGCCGTGATAATTGGCGAACAGGATGTTGCGCGAGTTGCGGATCTCGGTCGAGACCGCGTTGACGCCGTCGCGCACTTCCTGCTCGGTCTGCGGCGCGTGGAACTCCCAGTTCTCGACATTCTCCAGGACGATCTCGACCCGGTAATGATGCTCGGCCGACAGTTCATAGACCTGGCCCGGCGTCTTGGTGTCCGAGACATAGAAGCCGGCCGAGGCGAGTGTGTTGGGCGACCAGATCGCGGCGAAGGTGCCGCCGCCGCCATCGGTGACCCAGATGCTGGGATGCTGGCCGTCGAAGCGCGCGCGCGGATCACCATAGCCGATCGGGCTGCCCTTGGTCAGCACGGTGCCGCCGCCGCCCTGGATCTTCACGTCGTTGACCATCGATGCCTCGCCCGCGCGCCACAGCAGCGCGGTGGCGCGCGGATTGACGCCGCCGGTCCACAGGCCGAGCCCGGAGACGATCGCATTGCCGCCCCTCGAACTGCGGATCATCGCCTTGGCGCTGCCGACCCCGGCATAGGCGGGGGCATTGTCGGGCAGATAGACATGGGTGAGGCTGGGGTGCAGCGCGATCAGCACCGTGTCGGGCCGCAGCGTCAGCGTATCGGTCACGCGGTATCGGCCTATCGGCAGATAGAGGACGCGGTGCGTGTCGATCGCACGCTGCAACGCCTGGGTATCGTCGGTCTCGTCGTCGCCCTTGACGCCCAGGTCGCGGACATTGACCCAGTCGCGCACCGGCGGCAGCGCGGCGATCGCCGGCTTGCGGCGCGGCGGCATGCGGGTCAGCGGGGCCATCGTCACATCGGTCGCGAAGGCGCCGGGAGCGCCCAGCCCCGGCAGCTTCAGCCCATAGGAGAAATCGGTGACGCGGTACTGCCGTCCCTGGCCGGCGACGGTGCGGCCGCTGTCGCGAAAGCGGGCGAAGACCGGCGTGTCGCGGGCAAGGGCATTGGCGAAGCCGATCTGGGTGAAGACGCTGCCCTCGTTCGAGATCAGCACGCCGGCCTTCGAGACATTCTCGAACCGGACATCCTTGCCCCACAGTGAATCCGAATAGCCGCGATCGATCTCGACCCCGACCGGCACGTCGCGGATCGCGACGTTGATCAGCGTCAGCCGCGCCTCATGCTCGCGGATCGCCGCGTCGCGCTGCCCGACGAACTCGGAATCGATCAGGGTGAACTGCCAGGCAGGCGAGGTCTTCTCGGTCAGGATGCCGTAGCGGCCGCCATAGAAGCGCAGATTCTCGCACTCGTTGCCCGCCTGGTAGATGCCGGCCAGCCCCGATCCGAGATGGAAGTCGACATGGCGCAGGAAACCGTGCTGCGCGACGCGGAACCGCACCGCGACCGCGCCTTCATTGCCATTGCCGATCTCGAAATCGACGTTCGAGAGCGCCGAATAGAAGGTGCTCGACGTCGCGTCGAAGATGTCGGGATTCGCTGGCACGCTGGTGGGCGGCGGCACCGGCACCGCGCCGACGCGGTACTGGTCCTCGCCGGTGAAGGACAGCATCGCGGCGATGCCCTTGCCATAGCCCGGCGTCGCATCGCCCAGCACGATCACCGGCCGGGTCGCGCCGAAGCCGAAGATCCGGACCGCCGAACGGACGAAGATCGTGCGGCTGATCCGGTAGCGTCCGGCCGGCAGGAAGACGACGCCGCCCTTGCCGCCGCTGGTGGTCGCCGCCACGTCGATCGCCTGTTGCAGCGCGGCGCTGTCGTCGGTCCGCCCGTCGCCCGCGCCCTTCACGACGATCGCGCGCGGATCCTCCGGACGGGTGAGATAGACCGAGGTCGAGGCGGCGGCCGCGGGAAGCGGGCACAGCAGCAGCGTCAGGACGAACACCCAGAACGGCTTCATCTTCTCTCTCCCCCGGGAGGATCTGGCATGGGCAGTCGGCGCGGATCGAGGCGCCGTTGAAATCAGGACAGCGGGTGCGCCATCGCCTCGGCCGCGATCGCGACCTGGGTGCGGTTGCGCACGTTGAGCTTGCGCATCAGCGCGGTCATGTGCGCCTTCACCGTCACCTCGGCGATGCCGAGCTCATAGGCGATCTGCTTGTTGAGCTGGCCCGAATGGACCCCGCGCATCACTTTCATCTGGGTCGGCGTCAGACGCACCGGCCGGCCGGCGATATCGATCGCCTTCCGCATCTCGGCAGAGACGGCCGCTTTCCGACCTGCTTCCTGGACAGTCACCTTCATCGATCCTCTCCCCGAGGCGCATGGCTGCATGTCGTCGGACCAGCGTAACGGCGCGGTCCCGATGTCCGCGCTCCACCTTTGGAATCGGTCGGACAGGTTTTTATATGTTCAGCATCCAGCAGCGCTGACAAGCGTTTTTTGTTGCTGCAATGTAAAAACCTGTCCTACAGATCGCTCCGATTTCAGTGCTTTCAAATAAAAGTCTAGGATTTCAGGCGAGGACAACGATGTCAGCATTGACGTATGGCAACGCCGCCCGGAGGACGACATGACCGGCGGCGACATCAGACTGATCGCGGCCGCGCTGGCCGGCATCATCCTCGCCATCGTCATGATCGTTCGCGGCAGGCTCCACCCGTTCATCGGACTGCTGTGCGGCGCCTTCGCGGTCGGCCTGCTCGCCGGACTGCCGCTCGCCGACACGGCCAAGGCGGTACAGAAGGGTGTCGGCGACATCGTCGGCGGCACCGGGCTGGTCGTGGCGCTGGGCCTGTCGCTCGGTGCGATGCTGCATCTGTCCGGCGCGGCCGCCTCGCTCGCCACCGGCGCGCTGCGACTGACCGGGCCGAAGGCAGCGCCCTGGGCGACGCTGGGCATCGCGATCGTCATCGGCCTGCCGCTGTTCTTCGAAACCGGGCTGGTGCTGTTGCTGCCGATCGTCGTCGCCGCGGCCAAGGCGATGCCCGACGAGGGCGATCGCGACGCGACCAAGCTGCGCCTGATCATGCCCGCGCTCGCCGGCCTCGGCGTCGTCCACGCGCTGGTGCCGCCGCACCCCGGCCCCCTGCTGGCAGTCGAGGCGCTGAATGCCAGCCTGGGGCTGACGATGCTATACGGCATCCTGATCGCCATCCCGATCGCGATCCTGGCCGGCCCGGTGCTCGCGAAGTTCGTCACGCCGGGGATCAAGCTGACCGAGCCGGTGATGAGCGAGACCGTCGTCGACCTGGCGCCGCCGCCGCGTGGCGTGTCGCTGTTCATCGTCCTGCTGCCGATCGTGCTGATCGCATCGGGCGAGATGGCGAAGCTGATTCCGGGCCTGAATGGGGGGGGATTACTTGCAGCTGCAAGTAATCCCGTGCTCGCGTTGCTGATCACCAACCTGCTGGCGCTGCCCTTGCTGTTCGGGCGCCGTCTGAGCGAAGCGAAGATCCAGGATGCGATCTGGTTCGAGACGATGGGCGCGGCCGGCGCGATCCTGCTCGCGATCGGGGCGGGCGGCGCGCTGAAGCAGGTGCTGGTCAGTGCCGGCCTGTCCGATCTGCTGGCGCGGCTGGTGATGATGTACTCGATCTCGCCCCTGCTGCTCGGCTGGCTGGTGGCGGTCGGCATCCGCCTGGCCGCGGGGTCGGCGACGGTGGCGACGATCACCGCGGTCGGCATCATGCCCGGCGTCGTCGCGGCGTCTGGCGCCTCGCCCGAACTGGTGGTGCTGGCGATCGGCGCAGGCTCGGTCTTCTTCAGCCATGTCAACGATCCCGGCTTCTGGCTGGTGAAGGGCTATATGGGGACCAGCACCGCGGACACGTTCCGCACCTGGTCGGTGCTGGAGACGGTGATCTCGGTCGCCGGACTCGCCTTGGTGGTGGGGCTCAGCTACATTGTCTGAGCCGCTGCCTCAGGCGCGCGGCGGGGGAAAGAGGGGCGCGATGCAGGAGGGCAGGCTCGCCGATCGCGCCTATACGGCGATCGTCGGGATCATCAACGAGGACGATCTGGAACCGGGCGACCGCCTGCCGTCCGAGGCGCGGCTGGGCGAATTGTTCGGCATGTCGCGCGCGATCGTGCGCGAGGCGCTGGTCCGGCTGGCCGCCGACGGAATCACCGAGGCGCGGCGCGGTGCCGGATCCTATGTGAAGCGCCGCCCCTCCGCGCGGCTGGGATCGCATGTGCCGATGGACGGCCTGGCGGCGACGCTGGGCACCTATGAGGTGCGCTTCGTGCTCGAGGCTGAGGCGGCCCGGCTGGCGGCGCAGCGCCGGTCGCACGAGCAGATGGAGGCGATCGATGCCGCGCTCGAGGGACTGCGCTCGGCGCTGCTGTCCAGCGCGCCGGCGCATGACGAGGACTGGCTGCTGCACCGGGCAATCGCCGAGGCGACGGGCAACAGCGCGTTCATCTCGACCTTCGACCATCTCCAGCACGACGTCATGGGCATATTGCGCGCCGGGGTCGACATCTCGCGGTCGCGGCCGCCCGAAGTGATCGGGTCGATGATGGACGAGCATGACGCGATCGTCGATGCGATCCGCGCACAGGACGGCGACGGCGCCGCGCTGGCGATGCGCTGGCACCTGTCGCAGGGCCGCAAGCGCCTGATGCCCTGAGCGACCTCAGCGGGCCAGCCGCCTCCGGGCCCAGGCGATCACCTCGCTGCCCAGCGCCTCGACCGGGCGATAGCAATGCACCACCAGCGCATTCTCGTCCGCGCCGGGCCGCT
Source organism: Sphingomonas rustica (assembly GCF_039652585.1). Lineage (NCBI taxonomy): Bacteria > Pseudomonadati > Pseudomonadota > Alphaproteobacteria > Sphingomonadales > Sphingomonadaceae > Sphingomonas > Sphingomonas rustica. Next base: position 564,565 of record NZ_JBDIZK010000001.1, read on the forward strand.
CCAGCGTCGCGAACTGGCTGTCGAGCAGGGCGGGCGCCATGTAGTGATTCGCCCGCGCCGCCAGTCGCGGTGCGATCTCGCCGTGGGCACCGTCGAGCAGCACGAACATCAGCGGCACGCCGGCAGCACGCTCCAGCCGCTCGCGATAGCTGCGCTTGAGCGCCGAGCAGGCGGCCACCGCGCTTCCGTGATCGCGCACGGCGCCGCCGATCGATGCGCCCAGCCGGTCGAGCCACGGCCAGCGATCGTCATCGTCGAGCGGCTGGCCCGATCGCATCTTCGCGACGCTTGCGCTGGAATGAAAGGCATCGCCTTCGAATGCGGGCACGGCGAGGCGCGCGGCCAGATGCTCGACCAGCGTCGACTTGCCGCAGCCGCTGACCCCCATCACGACGATCCCGTACGGCGGCGACCCCGATCTCTTGAGCTGTGCTTGCACGTCGTCCCCCGGCATTCGGCTGCCCCGCTAGATGTTCGCAGCGGACCGCTTTGGCCATTGCGACCTTTGTCGCGGTCGTCGCGGCGCCCGCGCCCGCGTATCGCGACGCTCTCGACGGTCGGGATCATCCGGGGGGCATACAGCATGATCGGCAGGACGGGCTCGCTAATCGCCGCATGGATCATCGCCGTCGCGATGCCCCTGCCGTCCGCACAGGCGCAGGGACAGCGGGCCGAGCGCCCCACCCGCTCGGCATTCGAACACATGCCGGCGGACCCCGCCGCGGTGATCGCCAAGGCAGTCGGCGACGGCGTCGCCGACGACAGCGCGGCGATCCAGCGTGCGATCGATTCGGCGGCCGCCCGGCCGGGCGGCGGGATCGTCTTCCTGCCATCGGGCCGGTACCGGATCAGCCGGACCCTCTATATGTGGCCCGGCATACGCCTGTTCGGCACCGGGCGGACGCGACCGGTCTTCCTGCTCGCGCCCTCGACCCCCGGATTCCAGCGCGGCGTCGGCAGCATGATCTTCTTCACCGGCAACCAGCCCGGCGGGGCGGCCCCCGGCCCCGGCGGTACCCCGCTGCGCGGCCCGGTGCCGGTGCCGCCGCCGACCAGCGTGCCGTTCCGCGCGGATATCGCCGACGCCAATTCGGGCACCTTCTACTCGGCGATGGCCAATGTCGATTTCGAGATCGGCGCGGGCAATCCCGCCGCGACCGCGGTCAGATTCCACACCGCGCAGCACGCCTATCTCAGCCATATCGACTTCCGCCTCGGCTCGGCCCTGGCCGGCATCTATCAGGTCGGCAATCTGGGCATGGACCTGCGCTTCTTCGGCGGCCGCTATGGCATCCTGACCGAAAAGCCGTCGCCGGCCTGGCCCTATACATTGCTCGATTCCGAGTTTGTCGGCCAGCGCGACGCCGCGATCCGCGAGCATGAGGCGGGGCTGACCCTGGTCAACACCGTGTTTCGCGACGTGCCGGTCGGGATCGAGATCGACCGCGGCTATGGCGACTGGCTGTGGGGCAAGGATGTCCGGTTCGAGAATGTCTCGCACGCCGGCGTCATCATCAGCAACGAGGGCAACAATTATACCCAGATCGGCTTCGACAATGCGGTCGCGACGGGCACGCCGGTGTTCGCGCGGTTCCGCGAGAGCGGCCGCACCGTCGCCGGGCCGGCGCCGCGCTACCGTGTCCGCGAGTTCACCTATGGCCTGACCTTGGCGGGGCTGGGTCAGACCGGCAGCTTCGCCACGCGGCTGGACGCCACCCCGCTGTCGGCACTCCCGAAGCGGCGTGCGGCAGCGATCCGGCCCTTCCCCGCCGTCTCGACCTGGACCAATGTTCGCGATCTCGGCGCAAAAGGCGACGACAGGACCGACGATACCGCGGCGATCCAGCGGGCGATCGACACGCACCGCGTGCTGTATTTCCCCGCCGGCTTCTACCGGGTCAGCGATACGCTGCGGCTGAAGCCCGACACGGTGCTGATCGGGCTGCACCCGAGCCGGACCCAGATCCTGCTGGCGGAAGACACGCCTGCCTTCCGCGGCTTCGGTGGCGCCAGGGGCCTGATCGAAAGCGCGCGGGGCGGCGACGCGATCGTCACCGGGCTGGGGCTGTACACCGGCGGGGTCAATCCGCGGGCGACCGCCTTGCTGTGGCGCGCCGGCGCGCGATCGCTGGTCGACGACGTCAAGTTTCAAGGCGGCCACGGCACCAACCTGGCCGATGGCAGCCGCTTCGATCCGTATAACGCCAATCACACCGCCGACAGCGACCCGCGCAAGCGCTGGGACGGGCAATATGCCAGCCTGTGGGTCACCGATGGCGGCGGCGGCACGTTCAACGGCCTTTGGACGCCGAACACCTATGCCCAGGCGGGCCTCTATGTGTCCGATACGAGCACGCCGGGCTTCGTCTACCAGATGTCGGCCGAACATCATCTGCGCGCCGAGATCGTGCTCGACCGCGTCCGCAACTGGGAGTTCCTGGCGCCGCAGACCGAGGAAGAAGCCGGCGAAAGCCGCAACGCGGTCGCGCTCGAGGTGCGCAATTCGAGCAACATCCTGTTCGCCAACTTCCACGGCTACCGCGTCACTCGCTCGCTTCAGCCAGCACCGGCTGCGGTCACGCTCTACGGCTCGCGCGACATCCGCTTTCGCAATGTCCATGTGAATACCGAGAGCGGATTCGCAACCTGCGACGCCAATGGCTGCGGCACCTATCTGCGTGCGAGCAAGTTTCCCTATGCCAATGCGATTCGCGACGTGACGCGCGGGCTGGAGGTGCGCGAGCGCGAATTCGCCGTGCTCGACGTGACCGATGCGCCCGCCCCGCCGGCGACCGCGCCGCTGGCGCCGGTGCAATTGCTCGCCCAGGGCTTCTACTCGATCGGCGGCGGCGCCACCGATGCGTCGGGCAAGCTGTATTTCATCGACCGCCAGTTCCACCGCATCCATGGCTGGAGCGCGCGTGACGGCCTGTCGATCGTCGCCGATGCGCCGCTCGACCCGGTGAACCTGGCGGTCGATGCCTCGGGTAACCTGCTGGTGCTGTCCTCCGACGGGCCCGAAGCCACCGTCTATTCGATCCCGCCGGACAAGCCCGCAGACGTCACGCTGATCGCGCCGACGCGCGCGACCGAACGCCGCGGCGCGCGAGTCGTCATTCCGGGCAGCTTCTGGAACAATGGCGAGTTCCGCGACCAATATGATCCTGCCACCGACCGTTTCACCACATTGGCGGAGATGTTCGCGCGCGACATGGCCGTGCCCAAGACGCGCAGCTATGTCTCGCCCGACGGCAGCCTGGCCCTCCCCGCCTTTCGGGTGTGGCAGCAAGGCCCGGCCAATCACCTGGGCTGGCGCTTCTCCGATACGCTCGACACCTATGGCTGGATCACCGGGAAGGTCGGCGAGCGGGTCTACATTGCCAACGGCTCGGAGAACCGGACCTATAGCGGCCTGTTGGGGGCCGGCGGCACGGTGACCGATCTCAAGCCCTTCGCGCCGCGCGGGGGCGAGAGCGTCGCGGTGGGTCCCGACGGGCGCGTCTATGTCGCGAACGGCCAGATCTTCATCTACGCCCCCGACGGCAGCGAGGCCGGGCGACTCGCCGTGCCCGACCGTCCGCTGCAGCTTGTCTTCGGCGGTGCCGACGGACGCACATTGTTCATCCTCACGCATCACGCGCTCTATTCGGCGCGACCCTGACACGATCCGACCGCAGCGTCTGCGACGATGGTCGTAGATGTTGAGGCCCACCGGATCGGCTAAATGATCTCGACCATGACAGACCGCCGATCGACGGCGGCATTCGAAATGATGAGAGGGGATGGAAGATGACCGTTTTTTCCGCTGATCGCCGCCTGCGGGCGCCGCTGCATGTTAGCGCTACCAGTATTGCCGCGCTTGTCGCGGTGCTCGCATTCTCGCCGGCTGCCGCCCAGACCGCGCCGTCGGCCCCGCCGCCCGCGCCCGTCCAGGATGCGCCGGTCACCGTCGACCAGAGCCAGACCACCGCGCCCGACCAGCAGGTGTCGAGCGATATCATCGTCACCGGGTCGCGCATCACGTCCAGCGGGTTCAACGCGCCGACACCGACCACGATGGTCAGCAGCGAGGACCTGCAGCAGGTCGCCGCGCCGAACATCTTCAACGCGATCACGATCCTGCCCTCGCTCCAGGGCTCGACCGGCGCCGCGACCGGCACGTTCAGCACCTCGAGCGGCCAGCAGGGCCTAAGCTCCTTCTCGCTGCGCGGCCTGGGCGCGCTGCGCACGCTGACGCTGCTCGACGGCCAGCGCGTCGTCGGCGCGAACGTGACCGGCGTTCCCGACATCAGCATGTTCCCGCAGCTGCTGGTGACCCGCGTCGATGTGGTGAACGGCGGCGCATCGGCTTCCTATGGCTCCGACGCGGTCGGCGGCGTGGTGAACTTCATCACCGACACGCGCTTCGTCGGGTTCAAGGCGAACGGCCAGCTGGGCATCACCACCTATGGCGACGACAAGCAGGCGCAGTTCCAGGCGGCATGGGGCACGGCGCTGCTCGACGACCGGCTGCACGTGATCCTGAGTGGCGAGTTCGACCATCAGGGCGGTGTGGGCGCCGGCGATTTCGGCACCGACCTGGCCGGCAGCCGCGACTGGTATCGTGCGACGACCCTGGTCAACACCGGCCAGACCAACAATGGCCGGCCGCAATTCCTGTACCGCGACTTCGCCCAGCCCTATCAATATGCGCGCTACGGCCTGATCAACAATGGCCCGCTGCAGGGCATCGCGTTCGACCAGAACGGCCAGCCCTTCAACTTCAACTATGGATCGGGCGGCGTGCCCAACGGCGCGGGCGGCGTGACCGGATGCTTCCCGGGGAACAGCTTCTGCGTCGGCGGCGACCTGTCCGGCGCGCCGGGCAGCGGCGCCTCGCTCAAGTCCGCGCTGGAACGGATCAACGGCTTCGGCCGGATCGGGTTCGACTTTGCGCAGGACAATGAAGTCTATTTCACCGTCAACGTCGCCCAGGTGACGACCAACAACCAGCCGAGCCCGGGCTATAACCGCGCCAGCCTGACGGTGCAGTGCGCCAATCCCTATCTGCCGCAGCTGGTGCGCGACCGTTGCGCGACGGCGAACATCACCTCGTTCGGCTTCGGGTCGAGCAATGCGAACTTCCCCGACCCGCACGTCTATACCGACCGGCGCCAGTATCGCTTCGTCGGCGGGCTGAAGGGCAAGTTCGACGTCGGCGGTTCGGCCTGGCGCTACGACGCCTATTACCAGCACGGCATCACCATCTCCGACATCAATGTCGAGGATATCGTGCTGCAGAACCGCTATGTCGCGGCAACCAACGCGATCACGCTGAACGGAGCGATCGTCTGCGCCGATGCGGCCGCCCGCGCCGCGGGATGCCAGCCGATCAACATCTTCGGCGGGACCCCGCCCTCGTCCGCGGCGCTGGCCTATGTCACGCCGGAGAACGGCCCATTCCAGCACACCAAGCTGACCCAGGACGTCGCCAGCGTCAATTTCTCGGGCGAGCCGCTCAACCTGTGGGCAGGTCCGCTGTCGGTCGCGTTCGGCGGCGAATATCGCCATGAATATTATCGGGTGAACGCCGACCCCTATGGCGCCGGCGTCAGCGCGATCAGCCCGAACGGCCCCGACTATCCCGCCGATCCGCTGTTGAACTCGGCGCAGGGCAGCAACTGGGCCGCCGGCAACTACAAGAACGGCACCGGCAGCTACAATGTGTACGAAGGCTATCTCGAGCTCGACGTGCCGCTGTTCAAGGGCGACGGGATCGGCCGGGCGAACCTGAACGGCGCCGCGCGCGTCACCCATTACAGCACGTCGGGCACGGTCTGGACCTGGAAGCTGGGCGGCACCTGGGACACGCCGCTGGACGGGTTCCGCCTGCGTGCGGTGACGTCGCGCGACGTGCGCGCCCCGAACCTGTCGGAGCTGTTCGCCGCGCCGACGGTGACGACTTTGCCCAACTTCAACGATCCGTTCCGCAATGTCGCGGTCCAGGCGTTCCAGAACACGGTCGGCAATCCGAACCTGAAGCCCGAATCGGCGCGGAACACCGAGATCGGCGTCGTGCTGTCGCGGCCGTCCTGGCTGCCGGGCCTCAGCCTGTCGTTCGACTATTACAATATCGAGCTGAACGGCGTGATCTCGAGCCTGTCGGCGCAGCAGATCGTCCAGTTCTGCTTCGACGGCAACCAGGCCTTCTGCGGCGGGTTCGAGCTGAACAGCCCGCAGCAGGGCGGCAATTTCATCAACGTCCAGCCGTTCAACCTGGCATCGTGGAAGACCAGCGGGTTCGACATCGAGGCGAGCTATCAATGGGTTCGACCGCTGGGCCTGCCCGGCAGCTTCACCGTCCGCGCACTGGGCACCCATGTCCGCGAATTCCTGGTCAAGGCCGGGATCGCCGGCGTCGACACGGTCGACCAGGCGGGCGCGAACAACGGCAACACGCCCGACTGGAAGTGGCTGGCGGTCCAGACCTATTCCAACGACCGCTTCTCGCTGACGCTGCAGCAGCGCTGGTTCAGCGACGGCACCTTCGGCAACCAATATGTCGTCTGCCAGACCGGATGCCCGGCATCGACCGGCAACCATCCGACGATCGACTTCAACAAGATGAAGGGCGCCTTCTATTTCGACGTGGGCGGAAGCGTGAACCTGACCGGCAACGTCACCTCGTTCTTCAAGGTCGATAATGTGTTCGACCATGATCCGGCGGCGGCACCGCAGACCAATACCGGCCTGGACGTGAACCCGGCGCTCTACGACACGCTGGGCCGGACCTATCGCGTGGGCGTCCGCATGAAGTTCTGATCCCCCGAGTTCGACTCCCCCTTGGGCTGGCGGCATGGCCGTTCCCCGATCCCGCTCCCCGGAGCCGGGCGATCGGGGAACCCCATCTCGCCAGCCCGTTTTTTTGCGTGTATTCGCGGGTCGCTGGCTGCCCGGCAAAAGAGCAGCTTGATTGAAGTGACAGTGTAACATATCAACCGCGCGAATGACCAGCAGACGGCCTTGCAACGATCCGCGCCAGCGGACCGGTGGTGACCGGCACGACAGCGCCGGACCGGCGCGGCCGCGCCTCGCCGCGCGCTGGCATGCGCTGCTGCTCGTCCTGCTGCTCTCGCTGTCGTGGCAGACCGTCGTCCTCGGCACCCACCGGCACGCGCCGGCGGGAACGAACTGGACTATGGCGGCCGACGGCAAGAAGGCCGATGCCCCCGACAGGCAGGTGCCCGCCGACCAGCCCGCCGGATGTGCGATCTGTGCCGAGCTGGCGACCGCTGGCGCCTATCTGATCCCGACCGCGGCCACGCTGGCCGCACCGGCGCGCGAACCCTTTCATTTCGCACCGTCGCGCCTGACCGCGCTTGCCCTGCCCGCGCCGAAGCGCGGCTGGCAGAGCCGCGCACCCCCGATCCGCTCCCAGGCCTGAGGACTTCCGGATTCGCAGAACGGGCACGATCACGTGCCTGAGCGCCGGAGTCCTTGTCCCGATCAAAAATCAAGGTTCCTGGAGCATCTGTTCATGCGTCATCTGTTTCTGCTGAGCGCCGCCACCGTCGCGCTCGCCCTCCCCGCCGTCGCCCATGCCGCCGGCCCCGACCCCCAGCCCGCCGACCGCACCGCGGCCGCACCCGCCGATCCCGCGCCCGACGCCCCCGCCGACGGACAGGATGCCCCGGTCGGCCGCGGCAACGAGATCATCGTCACCGGCCTGCTCAACCAGAGCGAGAAGGACGTGCTGTCCGGCACCTCGGTCCTGTCGGGCGAGGAACTGACCCGCGACCTGCGGCCCAGCATCGGCGAGACGCTGGCGCACCAGCCCGGCGTGTCCGCCACCTCGTTCGGCCCCAGCGCCTCGCGCCCCGTGCTGCGCGGCTTCCAGGGCGAGCGTATCCGCGTGCTGACCGACGGTATCGGATCGATCGACGTGTCGAACACTTCGGTCGACCATGCGGTGGTGATCAACCCCCTGCTGGCCGAGCGGGTCGAGGTGCTGCGCGGTCCCGCGTCGCTGCTCTACGGGTCGTCGGCGATCGGCGGCGTGGTCAACGTGATCGATACCCGCATTCCGCGCACCGTGCCCGAGAATGGCTATCGCCTGAATGCGATCGGCACCTATGGATCGGCAGCCAATGAGCGCTCGATCGGCGCCGCCGGCGACGTGGCGGTGACCGACAAGATCGTGCTGCACGCCGACGGATCCTATCTGAAGAGCGACGACCTCGACATCGGCGGCTATGTGCTGACGCGCCAGGCGCGCGCCCAGGCGCTGGCGGCCGCCGCCGGACCGACCACCGCCGACGATCCCGACTTCGCCGCGACGGCGGCGCTGCGCGGCACGCTGCCCAACAGCTTCGCCAAGACCTGGACCGCGGGCGTCGGCGCGTCTATCATCACCGACACGGGCAGCCTCGGCATCTCGTACAGCCACTATGACAGCTTCTACGGCGTGCCGATCCGCTATGCGCTCGCGTCGGGCGAGGAGCAGGAGGCGCCGCGCCTGAGCCTGTTGCAGAACCGGTTCGACCTGCGCGGCGAAGTGGATACCGGCGGCGGCTTCCTCGACAAGATCCGCGTCCGTGCCGGCTATGCCAATTACCGGCATTTCGAACTGGAGGAAGACGGGTCGGTCGGCACCGCCTTCTACAACAAGGGGATCGAGGGACGGCTGGAACTGGTCCAGGCCAATCGCGGCGGCTGGTCCGGCGCGTCGGGCGTCCAGTTCTTCAACCGCGACTTCAACGTCGTCGGCGACGAGGCCTTCCTGCCCAAGAACACGACCCAGCAGATCGGCTTCTTCACGCTGCAGCAGGTCGACCTGGGCGCGCTGCGCGCCGAGGGCGGACTGCGCTACGAGATCACCGACCAGGAGGCCAATCCGGTCAATGGCGACCTTCGCTTCTTTTCGGGCAAACGCAATTTCAACGCGCTGTCGGGATCGGCGGGCCTGTCCTATGCCCTGGCGGACGGCGTTCGGGTAGGCGTGAACCTGTCGCGGACCGAGCGGGCGCCGTCGGCCGAGGAACTGTTCGCGCGCGGCGGCCATGCCGGCACGCAGAGCTGGGAATTGGGCAGCCCCGATTTCGGGCTCGAGAAGTCCTGGGGCCTGGAAGGGACGCTGCACGTCCACCAGGACGCCTTCAGCCTCGATGCGTCGGCCTATTATAACTGGTTCTCCAACTATATCTCCGAGAACCAGGTCGATCCGGCAATCTGCCAGGCAGCCGCCACGCCGAGCGGCCGCGATGTCGACCTGCCCTGCTTCCAGTTCCAGCAGGCGGCGGCGCGCTATTACGGGTTCGAGGCCGATGCCTCGCTGCGCGTCGCCCGGATCGGCAGCACCACGATCAACATCGATGCGCTGGGCGACTATGTCCATGCCAACATCGTCGACCTGAGCCCCGCGCCGCGCATTCCGCCGGCGCGCGTGCTGGGCGGGATCGAGGCGCAGTCGGACCGGTTCACCGCCCGGGCCGAGGTCGAGCACGTGTTCGAGCAGGACCGGATCGCCGCATTCGAGACGCCGACCGACGATTACACGCTGGTCAACGCCTCGATCGGGTTCCGGCCGATTCCGGGCAACCAGAAGGTCTCGCTGCTGCTGAGCGCCAACAACATCTTCGACGTCGACGCGCGGCGCCATTCGAGCTTCCTGAAGGATTTCGCGCCGCTGGCCGGGCGGGACCTGCGGGCGACGATCCGGCTCGGCTTCTAGTCATCCGGACGGGAGCGGCGGCCGGTCTCCGGACCGCCGCTCCCCCGACATCGGAAGCGCGCATGATCGAGCAACGGCAGCAGGCCGAGGGTGCCCCGCGCCCGGGCGGGCGGCGTCCGCATCGTCCGGCCGGACGGCTGAACGAGATGATCCTGGCGATCATCCGGAAGGCGGCACGGCCGATCCGGGTGATCGAGATCCGATCGGCGCTGGACGCGACGGGCGAGGCGATCACGCCCAGCCTGGTGTTCCGGGCATTGGGCCAGCTTTCCGCGCGCGGCGCGATCCAGAAGGTCGAGCTGGCGCGCGGCTATGTCGCGGGCACCGGCGCGCCGCGGATCGCGCTGGTGTGCGATGCGTGCGGCGACGTCTCGCTGGTCGCGTGCGAGCCGGCATTCGCCGCGCTGGACGAACTCGCCGGCCGGCATGGACTGTCCGGCCAGCGGTTCGTCATCGAGGTGCCCGGTCGCTGCGCGATATGCGCCGCGACGGCGGGCGACGTCGCCTGAGCGTCAGGCGCGCTTGAGCTGCTTGACCGCGTGGTCGGCCGCGCGGGTGGTCAGCGCCATGAAGGTGAGCGACGGATTGACGCACGACACCGACGCCATCTGCGCACCGTCGGTGACATAGAGGTTGGAGGCGTCATGCGCCTGGCTCCAGCCGTTCAGCACCGACGAGCGCGGATCGGCGCCCATGCGCGCGCCACCCATCTCGTGGATCGCATCGCCCGGGATATGCTCGCCTTCCCAGCTGCGGACATTGGTGAGGCCGGCCTTGCGCAGCATCGCCTCGCCCTGGACCTTCGCGTCGGCCATCATCTTCAGTTCGTTCTCGCGGAAGCGGACGTCGAAGCGCATCAGCGGAACGCCGAACCGGTCGACCTTGCTGGCGTGCAGCGAGACGCTGTTGTCCTTGTAGGGCAGGCATTCGCCGAATGCGCCCATGCTGAACTTCCACGGGCCATAGTTGCGCATCGCATGCTTCATCGACGCGCCGAAGCCGACCGGGGCCGCCGGCTCGCGCCGGGCGCTACCCTGATAGCCATAGCCGCGCTTGAACCCCACGCCTTCCTCGCCGCCGATGTTGCGGAAGCGGGGAACATAGACGCCGCCGGGACGCCGGCCATATTCGATATAGTCGCTCATCCCCGGGATCTCGCCTTCCACGCCGACGCGGAAGATATGATCCATGACGTAGCGGCCGAGCGTCCCGCTGGAGTCGAAATGGCTGCGCCCGCCGCCCGGCGCGCGCGAGTTCATCAGGATCTGGGTCGATGCCATCGCCGAGGCGCACAGGAAGACGAGGTCGGCATTGACCACCTCCGCCTGGCCGGTCTTGGCATTGATGTAGCGCACGCCGGTGACGCGCTTCTTCGCCGCGTCATATTCGAGGTTCGTGACCACCGCGTCCGACTGGAGCGTCAGCCGGCCGGTAGCGCGCGCCGCCGGCAGGGTGACCGCCTGGGTCGAGAAATAGGCGCCGAACGAGCAGCCATTGCCGCACTGGTTGCGGAACTGGCACTTGGTCCGGTTCTGGTCGGGCTTGTCCTCGGTCATGTTGGACAGGCGGGTGTTGATCAGCTTGCGCCCCGGAAACTCCGATTCGAGGCGCTGCTTCAGCCACTTCTCCGCCACGTTCATCGGCATCGGCGGCTGGAATTCGCTGTCGGGCAGATAGGGCAGGTTCTCGCGCGAGCCGGAGACGCCGATATATTTCTCGACATAGCTGTACCAGGGCGCGAGGTCGTCATAGCCGATCGGCCAGGCGCCATCGATGCCTTCGCGCTTGTTGGCGTCGAAATCCTCGGGCGCCCAGCGGAAGCTCCACCGGCCCCAGATCAGCGATTTGCCGCCGACCGCGCCGGGACGGATCCAGTAGAATTTGCTGCCCTCGTCATAGGCATAGGGGTTCAGCCGGTCGTCATTGTAGAAGCCGCGGTTGCTCGGCTGGACATAGCCGAACTTGGCGATGAAATAATCGCTTTCCATCAACGGCTTGGGCATGACGTTGCGGGCCGGCACCTCATAGGCGGGCTTGCCGTCATAGGGATAGTCCTCGCCATGCTCGACCATCACGCCGCGGTCGAGCATCAGGACGCGAAGGCCCTTTTCGGTCAGTTCCTTTGCGGCAAAGCCGCCGCTCACGCCCGAGCCGATGACGATTGCGTCGAACCTGTTGGTCGCTGCCATATTCGTGTCCTCTCCCGGTGGGCAGTCAGAATTTCAGCGCGCGCAGCGTCTGGAAGCTGGTGGTGATGTCGGGAAGATAGGGCGCAGGCGCCTGGTCGTTCTCGACATAGAAGTGGCGGACGCCCGCACTCCCCTTGAGCTTGAACAGCGCCGCGAAGTCGGTCTTGCCCGCACCCACCGCAGCCATGCTGCCGTCGGCGCGCATGTCCTTGACGTGATAGGCGTAGAGGCGGCTGCCGAGCCGGTCGATCAGCGCGCCGACATTCTCGCCCGCACGCTCGGCCCAGTAGAGATCGAGTTCGATCTTCACCAGCGCCGGATCGGTCACCTTCAGGAAGCGCTCGTACAGGCTGACGCCGCCGGGCTTGAGGGTGAATTCGAAGTCGTGATTGTGATAGGCGAAGGCCAGCCCGGCCTTTTTCAGGTCGGTCGCGAAGCGGTTGAAATTGGGCAGCGCGGCTTCCCAGCCCTGCTCGGTGCGATGCGGGTCGGTCATGTAGGGCAGCACGACCGTGTCGGCGCCCAGGGTCTTGGCCATCTGGACCGACTTGTCGAACTGGCCGAGCAGCGCGTCATAGCCGATATGCACCGACGGTGCGCGCAGGCCCAGCCGGTCCATCGTCTTGCGCAGCAGGGCATGGTCCATGCCCTCATAGCCGCCACCGCCATATTCGACCTCGCGATAGCCGATCGCGGCAACCTGCTCGAGCGTCTTCACCGGATCCTTCGAGAAGAGATCGCGGATCGTGTAGAGCTGGAGCCCGATGGCCTGGAGCTTCGCGGCGAAGGCGGGACGATCGAGAAAGGCGAGGGCGGCGACGCCACCGGCGCCGGCGAGCAACATACGGCGGTTGATCATGCGCTGTAGACCTTGTTGACCTTGGAATAGGGGAAGGCGCCGTCATATTCGCCCGGCACCGGCAGATATTCGCGCTCCTGGGTCATGCCGATCTCCGACGTGTAATAGCCGGTGATCACCATCTGGCGGAACGCCTCGAAGAAGACCTTGCCCGAGGGCAGTTCGCCGTTCATCGCCAGCGTCAGCAGCGCGTCCTGCTGGTCGGGTTTGGCCTTGGCCGCGGCGACCTTGTAGTCCTGCTCGCTGCGCGCCTCGATCGCGTCGAGGCCGGCCAGGATCGGCACGCGCTCGGTCGGCGACGACCAGTCGGCAAGCAGCTTCTCGATATAGGCGGGGACGCCCGCAGCGATCGCGCCGGGCGTGTCGGTGGTCGGGATGACCCGCTCGCTCAGCGCGGTCATCAGCGCGCGCTGCGCCGTGCTGAACACGGCCGCGCTGGGCGGCCCCTCGCTGATGACGGGCACGCCCGCCGACTGGGCGACGCCGGCAGCTCGGGCGATCGGGGCGAACAGCCCCGCGCCGAACATGGCGACGACACCGGCAAGTGCAGTTCTACGGTCGATCACTTGGCCCCTCCCAGGTCCTGAGCAATTGCGGTTTCCGGCAGCGGACGCACCCAGATGTTGCGGAACGATACCGGCGAATCATGATCCTGAAGCTGAATGGGCGCGGCATCGCCATGCGCCTGGTACTTGGCGACCTGACGCCAGATGGTGGTGCCCAGCATCGCCTGGTGGTTCTGGACCAGCACGCCGTTGAGGAAGGCGGTGATGTAGGCCGGACGGACCAGCGATCCGTCGGCGGCGAAGCGGGGCCGTTCGAAGATCACGTCATAGCTTTGCCATTCGCCCGGACGGCGCGCGGCGTTGGCCAGCGGCGGCTTCCAGCCATAGACCGCGCCGACGGTGCCGTCGGCATAGGTCGGGTTCTGATAGCCGTCGAGGATCTGGATCTCGTAGCGCTGCATGAACCAGATGCCGCTGTTGCCGCGATCCTGCGAGCTCTTGGTCGGCGGATTGGGCGAGCGGAATTCAAGGTGGAGCTGGACGTCGCCGAAGCTTTGCTTCGTCACCAGATTATTGTCCTTGCCACCCACGCGCGGCGGCACGGTGAAGGCGCCATCCTTGACCGGCCATAGCCCGCCATCGGCCTTCCACGCATCGAGCGAGGTGCCGTCGAACAGCACGACCGCATCGGCCGGTGCGCCGCCCGGCTTGACCGAGGGAGTCACGACCGGCGGGGCGGGGCGATCGGAGTCGTGGACGTGCCAGGTGCCGCCCGGCAGCATCGGCGTGTCCTTGAACCCGGGCTTGTCCTGCGCGGCGGCGGGCGCCGCCATGCCCAGCAGCAGCGCGCCCGCCGCGCCCGCCAGAATGCGGATGTCCGTCATGCTTCCGCTCCCTTGTCGATCGCGCGATAGGCGGCGACCAGCCGGTCCTCGCCCGCGCGGCCCTTGACCGAATTGCCATGTTCCATGCCGATCACGCCGGTATAGCGGCGCGCGCGCAGCCATTTCACGATCGTGGCATAGTTGATCTCGCCCGATCCGGGCTCGTTGCGGCCGGGATTGTCGCCGAACTGGAGATAGGCGATCTCGCTCCAGCACGTGTCGAGCACCGGGATCAGATTCCCCGACTGGATCTGCTCGTGATAGAGATCGGCGAGGATCTTCACCGCCGGGCTGTTGGCGCCGCGCGCGACGGCATAGCCCTGGGCGATGCTCTGCATGTACACGCCGGGATGATCGGTGCGGGTGTTCAGCGGCTCCATCACCATCGCGATGCCGTGCGGAGCGATGATGTCGCCGGCGGCGCGCATCACGTCGATCACCCGCGCGGTCTGGATGTCGACCGGAACCTTTCGGTCGAGAAAGCCGGTGACCACCGTCATGCGCGTCGCGTTCAGCCGCTTGGCGACCTCAACCGAGCTGCGGATATCGGCCAGGAACGCTTCGCGGTCGGCGCCGTCGGTCGCGCCGAGCAGCGGACGCGACTGGGCCCATTTCGGCATGCTGGCGACGAAGACGCCCATCGTCATGCCGCGTGTCGACAGCGCCTTCGCCATGCGGGTCTGGTCCGCGACCGGCCGATTGCGCGCCTCGTTATCCTCCCAGGCAGTGAAGCCCTGGTCGGCGGCATAGGCGATCTGCTCGATCAGGCCGCCGCGACTGGCGAAGCTGCCCTCGTGCGGCGCGAAGCCGAGCGAGAAGCGCGCCTGGTTCGCCCCGACGCCCTGCGCGGCGGCCATGCCCGCCGCGAACGGCGCGGCCGCCCCTGCGGCCAGGACGGTGCGACGCGAGAGCGTCATGCCGCGCGCGCCATCATTTGCCGGCTTCCGACCTGAGATAGGCGATGATCGCGGCGCGCTTCGCCGGATCGGACATGCCGATCGGCATCTTCGTGCCGGGCACCTTCTTGGTCGGAGCGGCGAGGAACTGGTTCAGCGTCGCCTCGTCCCAGCGCAGCTTGGAATTCTTGAGCGCGGGCGAATAGTTGAAGCCGGGCACGGACGCCGCCTGCCGGCCGACCACGCCGTTGAGGTTGGGGCCCACGCCGTTGCGGCCGCCCTTCTGGACGGTGTGGCACGCCTTGCACGCGGCGAAGGCGGGCGGCGGCGCCGTCTGGGCGACGGTCGGCGCCGAAGACAGGACGAACACCGTCGTCCCGACCGTTCCGACCACCAGACACGCGATAAGCTTCATGACTCTACTCCGGTTACGACAGGGGTCCATTTGCGGTCGCCCGCCGAATTGGCGACCATCGCCTCGACGAAGTCCATCGTGCGCAGGCCGTCGGCAACGCCGGGAAACCAGGCGCCGTACTCGCCGCGGATCGCCGCGGCGAAACCGCGATACAGGTTGCCGAATGCCTCGACATAGCCCTCGGGATGGCCCGCGGGCGTGCGCAGCAGACGGGTCGTGCCTTCCTGCAGTCCCGGGCCGCCGGCACGGACGATCTCCGCCGGCCGATCGAGCCAGCGCAGCGTCAGCGTATTCGGCTCCATCTGCGACCATTCGAGGCCGCCCAGCTCGCCATGGACGCGAAGCTTCAGGCCATTCTCCTCGCCCGCGGCGACCTGGCTCGCCTTCAGCGTGCCGCGTGCGCCGCCGTCGAAGCGGAGCAGCGCGCTGACATCGTCGTCGAGCCGCCGGCCGGGCACATGGATGGTCAGATCGGCCGACAGCGCCTCGGCGCGCAGGCCGGAGACATGTTCGGCGAGATGGAAGGCATGGGTGCCGATATCGCCCAGGCAGCCGCCAAGCCCCGCGCGCTTGGGATCGGTGCGCCATTCGGCCTGCTTGTTGCCCTCGGTATCGATCGACCGGCTGAGCCAGCCCTGGAGATATTCGACCTGGACGAGGCGGATCGCACCGAAATCGCCGCGGGCGACGCGCGCCCGCGCCTCCTCGACCAGCGGATAGCCGCTATAGGTAAAGGCCAGCCCGAAATGACGGCCGCTTGCCTCGGCAGCCTCGGCGATGGCGCGCGCCTCCGCGCTGCTGATCGCCATCGGCTTTTCGCAAAAGACGTGGAAGCCGGCCCGCAGCGCGGCGATCGCCATCGGGGCGTGGAGATGGTTGGGCGTGACGATCGCGACCGCGTCGATCCGCTCGCCCTCGGGACGCGCCGCCTCTGCGACGAGCATCGCGTCGAAGCTGGCATAGACGCGCTGCGCATCCAGGCCGAGCCGGTCGCCGGTGCGGGCGTTCCTGCCCGCATCGGTGCTGAACGCGCCCGCGACCAGCCGCCAGTCGCCGTCGAGCGCGGCCGCCATGCGGTGGACGGCGCCGATGAACGCGCCCTCCCCGCCGCCGGCCATGCCGAGCCGAAGCGCCTGCGTCATGCCGCCGAACCCTCGGGCGACAGGCCCATCAGCTTGCGGATCGCCGCCTTGTCGACGCCGCTGGCGGCGAAATCGTCGAATGCACGCTCGGTCACGCGGATGATATGGTCGCGGATGAACGGGGCACCTTCGCGCGCGCCGTCCTCGGCCCGCTTCAGCGCGCATTCCCATTCGATGACGGCCCAGCCGGCATAGCCATATTGGGCCAGCTTGCTGAAGATTCCGACGAAATCGACCTGGCCGTCGCCGGTCGAGCGGAAGCGCCCGGCGCGGTTCACCCAGCTTTCATAGCCGCCATAGACGCCCGACCGGCCGGTCGGGTTGAACTCGGCATCCTTGACGTGGAAGCACGAGATGCGGTCGTGATAGCGATCGATGAAGTCGAGATAGTCGAGCTGCTGCAGCACATAGTGCGACGGGTCAAACAGGATGCGTGCGCGCGGATGATTGTCGACGGCGGCCAGGAACCGCTCCCACGACGCGCCGTCGTGAATGTCCTCGCCCGGATGGATCTCGAACGCACAATCGACGCCGGAGTCCTCGAACACGTCGAGGATCGGCGTCCAGCGCCGCGCCAGTTCGGCAAAGGCTTCCTCGACCAGGCCGGCGGGCCGCTGCGGCCAGGGATAGACATAGGGCCAGGCAAGCGCGCCGGAAAAGGTGGCATGCGCGTTCAGGCCGAGATTGGCGCTGGCGCGCGCGGCGAGCTTGACCTGCTCGACCGCCCAGGCCTGACGCTCGGCCGGCTTGCCGTGAAGCTCAGGCGGCGCGAAGCCGTCGAACAGCGTGTCATAGGCCGGATGCACCGCGACCAGCTGACCCTGAAGGTGCGTCGACAATTCGGTGGGCACGATCCCGAACGTGTCGAGCCGGCCGCGCAGGTCGTCGCAATAATCCTTGCTCTCGGCCGCCTGCTTCACGTCGATCAGCCGCGGGTCGCACGGGATCTGTACCCCGACATAGCCCAGGCCCGCCGCCCATTCGGCGAGATGGTCGAGCGTGTCGAACGGCGCGGTGTCGCCAAGGAACTGGGCCAGGAAGATGGCGGGGCCCTTCATCGCGGTCATGCGTCTGCCTTGCTGTTATCGCGGAAGCTGAGCTGGAAGAGGATGGCGATCACCGCCGCGGCGATCGCGGGGTACCACCACATCTGCTGCCAGTCGGCGATGCTGGGGTTGGCCGGCAGCTGCGCATAGAGATAGGCACCGATCTGCGAGCCGAGCAGCATGCCGACGCCATAGGTGAACAGCGTCAGCATGCCCTGTGCCTGGGCGTTCACGCCCTTGGGCGAGGCGATCGTGCCGGTGTAGATCGCGCCGGCGACGAAGAAGAAGTCGTAGCAGATGCCGTGCAGCGCGACGCCGACATAGATCGCCCAGATCGAGTCGCCGCCGTCGCCGATCGCGAACAGGGCATAGCGCACCGCCCAGGCAACCATGCCGACCAGCAGCAGCGGCTTCACCCCGAAGCGGCGATACAGCCAGGGCATCGAGAACATGAAGGCGAGTTCGGACATCTGGCCGATCGACATGGTGCCGCCGACATTCTCGATCCCCGCCGTGCCGATATAGGCCGAGGCATAGGCGTAATACATCGCCAGCGGGATCGAGATCAGCGTCGCGCAGGTGATGAAGATCAGGAACGAGCGGTTGCGCATCAGGCCGAACGCCTCGACGCACAGCACCTGGCGCAGGACGCTTTCGTCGCGCGGCGCATCGGGTTCGACGTTGGGCAGGGTGAAGCTGTACAGGCCGAGCGCGACCGAGACGACCGCGGCGATGGTGAAGATCTGCGGGCTGGCGGACAGGCCGGCCCAGCCGATGATCAGGCCGGCCGCGATCCAGCCGAGCGTGCCGAAGGCGCGCACGAACGGGAAGCGATCGACCCGGTCGCCGAAGCTCTTGAGCGCGATGGTGTTCGCGAGGCCCACGGTCGGCATGTAGAGGATCATGTAGCCCAGCAGCACCCAGACGAAGGTCGCACCCCGTTCGGGCGTGACCATCGCCGGCAGGGCGAACAGGATCGCGCCGCCGACCAGGTGAAGGATCACCATCAGCATCTTCGGGCTGAGATAGCGGGCCGCCGCCATGCCGAGCAGGAACGAGCCCACGATCGAGGCGATCGGCCCGACCGAGAAGGCGTTGCCGATCAGGCTGCCGATGCCGACGGTCTGCATGACCAGGCCCAGGGTGACGTTCCATGCCCCCCAGACGAAGAACTGCATGAACATTAGCGCGCTGAGACGCCCCGTGAGCATCCCCTCCGCCGGACGCGCGGATCCGGCAATTGTCCCTTCGATAGCGGCCATGCGCCAACCCTCCCCGACTGCGGCTTCCTCGCCGTTACGCGGCAACCTATGCAGCGGGTTCGGCGATGTAAAGGATTACATTCACGCCTATCGACACGGCCGGTCGCACGCGACATGAAGCGATGATGTCGACCACGATCATCGAAGTCGCCGCGGAGGCGGGCGTATCCACCGCCACCGTCTCGCGCGTGCTCAGCCAGCCCGAACGGGTCGCCGAGACCACGCGCCGCCGCGTGCTCGAGGTCGTGGATGCGCTCGGCTACCGGCCCAATGTCGCCGCGCGCAGCCTGAGGACGCTGCGCGCGGCGAAGATCCTGCTGACCGTTCCCGACATCTCCAATCCCTTCTTCGCCAGCGTGATTCGCGGCGCCGAGGAAGCGGCGCGCGACGCAGGCTATGCCGTCGTGGTCGGCGACACGCGGCATGATCCTGAGGTCGAGGATCAATATGCGGAGATGCTGTCGCGCCGCGAGGTCGACGGCCTGATCTTCCTCGGCCACCGCCTGCCCGACAGCCTGACCCCGCTGCTGGAGCGAAAGGGCAATGCGGCGCCGATCGTCAACGGATGCGAATACAGCCCGGAACTGGGCGTGCCGAGCGTGCATATCGACAATGCCGCCGCCAGCAGCGACGCGGTCGAACATCTGATCGCGCTGAACCACCGCGACATCGGCATCATCACCGGACCGCCGATCAGCCCGATCAGCCGCGACCGCCTGGCCGGGGCGATGCGGGCGGCCGAGCGGCACGGCGTCGCCGACCGGCTGCAGGTGCGTGTCGGCGACTATTCGGCCTGTTCGGCCTTCGTCCAGGCGAGCGCGCTGATCGAACGCGGCGTGACCGCGATCTTCTGCTTCAACGACGAGATGGCGCTGGGCGCGATCAGCGCGGCCAGCCAGGCGGGGCTGTCCTGTCCCGACCAGATCTCGATCGTGGGGTTCGACGACCTGCCCTTCGCCCCCTATTTCCAGCCCGCGCTGACCAGCGTCGCCCAGCCCAAGGGGCTGATCGGCCGGCGCGCGGTCGAATTGCTGGTCGGCATCCTGCGCGGCGTCGATCCGCCCGACCGCCAGGTCACGCTGGAGCACAAGCTGGTCGTGCGCAACAGCACCGGCCCGGCGCCGCTCGGCTGACCTCGCTCAGGGACGGGCGACGGTGATCCGCGGCAGGCTGCGGATCGGTTCGACCGTGATCCGCCGGAACCAGGTCTCCGCGCCTTCTGACTGAAGCTGGATGCGACCATGGGTCAGCGGCTGGCGGCTGCCGTCCGGCGCGACGACCGCCAGGCCGCGAACCTCCGCCACCGGTACGCCGTTGACGACATGCACCGCGCGATCGCCCAGCACATAGAGGTCGAGCGTGTTCCACTCGCCGACCGGGCGCTCGGCATCGCGCGCCGCCTCGACATTCCAGGTCGGGGTGCCGTTGACCATCTCGACTTCGCGTCCGCCGACGCGGAACCGAAGGTGCGGCGCGATCAGCGCCGGATCGGACGTCACATCGGTGCGGGCGCGAACGTCCTTGCCGACCGTCACGATCATGCCCGTGGACCCCTTCATGATCTCGAACTCGACCGAGGGACGCCAGGTGCCGAACACATCGCCGGGCTTGCCATGAGTGTGATAGAGCAGGCCGTTATTCTGCGGCTCGGTCTTGCGCGGCGCCCAGGTCTTGTCGCCCCATTTGAACTCGAGCCGGAGGTGATAGTCGCGCAGGTCCGCAGTATGGACCAGGCTGCCCCAGGTTTCTCCCTTGATCCAGATCGCCGGTTCGCCGTCGACGGTGCGGACCGCGAAATCGCCCCCGGTATCGCGCGCCGTTCCGATCGGCACGGCGCCCGGATCGGCGCGATAGGTGACCGCCGGGTCCGGATAGCCGAGCCACGGCGCCCAGTCCTTCAGGCTGCGTCCGTCGAAAAGCGAGATCTTCCTGCCGGCAGCGGCGGGAAGATCGACCAGCTTCAGCTCCTGCGCCGGCAGCGGTTCGCCGGCGATGGCGACGGCCTGCTCGCGCGAGTCCTGCGCCCAGGCGGACGTCGGCAACAGGGCTACGACTGCAACCGCTCGGAACATCTTCATTCGCATCCCCCTGAATGACCGCGCAACCCGACGGCCAGCGCTGGCACCCCGGGGTTCTGACCGGCGCCCGGCGCGGAGGCAAGCGTTCGATGGTCGCATATCCCCGACCCGCGCAGACCGGCGCCGCTGCGGGTCGGGCAAGATAATCCCCGTTCGTCACAACGACGTAACAACTCTTCCCCACCCGGCACCGCGAGCCGGATGGAGGTGCAATTCGACGATCGGCGCCGCGCCGCGGCGGCGATCGCACATCCGGCCTGGGGAGATCAGGGGCGCCGAATCCATTGGGTCCGGCCGCGCCGACATGACGCACGCTCGACCGAGCATCGCCGCCCGGACTCCCCCGAGTCCGGGGCCGCCGACGCTCGTCCGACGCAAGCGGCACGCCGACGACAGAATTCAAAGGGGATCATCATGCACAGCACGTTCAGCCGTACCGCCCGCCCGACGCATCTTCTGCTGGGGGCGGCGATCGCCGCTCTGACCGTCACCGCGGCATCGGCGCAGACGGCGCCGGTCGAGGAGACCGCAGCCGAGGACACCGGGGAAGAGATCGTCGTCTCGGGCTATCGCCGCAGCCTCGAAGAGGCGATCGACATGAAGCGCAACACGATCGGCTTTTCGGATTCGATCGTCGCCACCGACATCGCCGACTTTCCCGAGCAGAATCTGTCGGAGGCGCTGCAGCGCGTGCCCGGCGTGACGATCGAGCGCGACAAGGGCCTGGGCACCCGCGTCAACGTCCGCGGCCTGCCGAGCGAATTCACCTTCGTGTCGATCAACAAGCTGGCGACGGCATCGGGATCGGGCGGCCGCGACGTCGAGTTCGACATCTTCGCGTCGGAACTGATCCAGTCGGTCACCGTCCAGAAGTCGCCGACGGCCGCCGACGAGGAAGGCGGGATCGCCGGCTCGGTCTCGATCCGCACCGCGCGTCCGTTCGATGCGCCGGGCCTTCGCCTGATCGGCAGCGCCGAGGGCGCGTACAACTCGATCTCGGAAAAGGTCGATCCGAACTTCTCGTTCCTGGCGAGCAACACCTTCGGCGATTTCGGCGTGCTGGTGTCGATCGCCAAGCAGCAGCGCACCAACCGGACCGATTCGAATTCTGGGATCAATTTCCGGCCGATCTCGCGCTGGACCGACCGTGCCGGCACGAACCGCAACCAGGCGATCGCGGTGCTTCAGCGCGACGCCGGCATCACCTTCACCGACGCCGCCAAGAACCAGATCGTGTTCCTCGATAAGGTCGGCGACCGCGTCTATCAGAACGACCAGGACCGGCTCGGCCTGTCGGGATCGATCCAGTACAAGCCGAGCCCGACCTTCAGCCTGGCATTCGACGCGTTCCTCGGGTCATACGACACGGTCGAGGACGAATATGACGCCGCCGGCTATTCGGCATCGAGCAACTCGACGCTGGAGCGGATTCACGAATTCGATGCGACGACCCTGTCGAGCGCCGGCATCGTCGTGCTGCGCGACGTGTCCTACACCAACACCCAGCATGAATTCCTGAGCAAGGAATATCTCAACGAGACCGATTATCGCCAGTTCGGCGGCGAGATGAACTGGGAAACCGGCAACTGGAAGATCAACCTGCTGGGCGGCTATTCGGGCGCGCGCAAGACGCTCGACAACGCCAATCTGAAGCATGTCGCCTATGCCCCGTCGCGCACCCGCTATACCGAGACGGGCGGCGAGACGATCCCGAGCGCCAATCCCCGCACGATCGACATGTACAACGCACCGGGCGCCTATCGCTTCGAGGCGTATGAAACCACGCGCGAACAGATCAAGGACGACAAATATGCCGCGCAGATCGACCTGAGCTATCAGTTCGAATCGCCCGTGCTGAAGCGCTTCAACGTCGGCGCACGCTTCACCGACAAGACCAACGAGCGCGAATATGGCGAGGAGAAGATCCAGGGGCCGACGCGCGGCAGCACCGCCTATGTCAATGTCCGCACCCTGGCCGACAGCCCGCTGACCGACGTCACCGACATCGTCGGCGGCAAGGCCTATCAGGCGCGCACCCTGTCCTGGGCGCAGATCTCGAACGACTATGCGCGCGACTTCTTCCGTCCCGACGGATTCGTCACGCCGTTCAACGACGGCCAATATTACCGGGTCCGGGAAGAGACGGTCGCCGGCTATGCGATGCTCGACCTGGAGTTCGACATGTCGTTCCCGGTCCACGTCAACCTGGGCGGCCGCTATGTCCGCACCAAGGTGCGCTCGGAAGGCTTCCATCAGGTCCAGAATCCGGACGGCACCACCGGCTATACCGACGCGCCGATCGCCAGCGAGGGCAGCTACGAGAAGTTCCTGCCGTCGTTCAACGCCCATGCCGAGCTGACCGACAGCCTGATCCTGCGCGCCGCTGCGTCGCAGACGCTGATCCGTCCTGCGCTGACCGACCTGGCGTACAAGCGCACCGCGAGCTGGAACGACTTCCGCTTCACCGACGGCAATCCCAACCTGAAGCCCACCTATGCCGATCAGTGGGAAGTCGGCGTCGAGAAATATCTGGGCGGTCGCGGCATTCTGGCCGCGTCCTATTTCTGGAAGAAGATCAAGGGCGTGGTCCAAAACCAGCTGACCGGCGTCGTGCCCGACGTGACCAAGTACAACGCCAACGGCACGATCGACGGCGTCTATGACTTCGACGTGTACCAGCCGGTCAATGCCGAGGGCTCCTACACCGTCAGCGGCGTCGAGCTGAACGCGGTGCTGCCGTTCAGCATGATCGCGGGCTGGCTGGACGGATTCGGCGTGAACGCCAACGTCACCTTCCTCGACAGCTCGCTGACCGGCCAGTCGGACCTCGACATCCCGACCTCGCCGATCGGCCTGTCGGACAATACCTACAATGCGACCCTGTTCTACGAGAAGGGGCCGCTGTCGCTGCGCGTCTCGTACAACCGCAAGGGCGCCTATGTGGAGCGGATCGAGCGGAACATGTATCCGGTCTATCGCGACGCCTATGGCCAGTTCGACATCGCCGCCAGCTATCAGCTGACGCGCAACTTCCGCGTCGAGCTGCAGGGGATCAATGTCGGCAACGAGAAGACCACCGGCTACACGATGGATCCGGCCTTCCCGACCACCTACGAATTTTCGGGAAGCCGGATCAGCCTGGGCGTGCGCGCCCAGTTCTAATCCCCGATCGAACCGGTACCGGTCCCGCCGCTCCGGCGGCGGGACCGGCCGAAGCTGCACATTCGCCTCAGCCCGGAGATACAACATGATCGCTCGCGCCCTGCTCGCCGCCCCGCTGTTCCTGCTCGCGCCCTCGGCACTTGCGCAGGAAAGCACCCCCGACCTGTCCCGCGCGGCGCGGGGCGATATCCGCGAACCGGGCGGTGCCCGGCGGGTCGCCGGCGACATGCGCGAGACCTATCGCCAGCTGTCGCGCGAGGGCGAGGTGCGCAACGTCATTCTGCTGATCGGCGACGGCATGGGCGATTCGGAGATCACGATCGCCCGCAATTATGCCGAGGGCGCGGGCGGCTATTTCAAGGGCATCGACGCCCTGCCCTTCAGCGGCCACTACACCCATTATTCGCTCGACCGCGAGACGGGGAAGCCGGACTACGTCACCGACAGCGCCGCCTCGGCGACTGCTTGGGCATCGGGCGTGAAGACCTATAACGGCGCGATCGGTGTCGATGTCCGCGGCAAGCCGCAGCCCACGCTGATCGAGCGCGCCAAGGCGGCGGGCCTGGCGACCGGCAATGTCTCGACCGCGGCGATCCAGGATGCGACGCCGGGCGCGCTGCTGGCCCATGTCGTCCAGCGCAAATGCTATGGTCCGGTCGAGACCAGCAAGACCTGTCCGCAGAATGCGCTGGAAAATGGCGGCGCGGGATCGATCACCGAACAGCTTCTGAACACCCGCGCCGACCTCGTCTTGGGCGGCGGCAGCGCCAGCTTCGCCGAAACCGCGAGGGCCGGGCGGTACAAGGGTCGTACCCTGTTCGACCAGGCCGGGATGCGCGGCTTTCATATCGTCCGCACGGCCGCCGAACTGGCCGCGGTAACGCGGGCAGACGATCGCCAGCCGCTGATCGGCCTGTTCGCCGACGAGCATATGCCGGTCCGCTGGACGGGCCCGCGCGCCAGCCATCACGGCAATCTCGACCAGCCGCCGATCACCTGCGCGCCGAACGCCGCGCGCACCGCGTCGGTGCCGACGCTGGCCACGATGACCCACAAGGCGATCGACCTGCTGAAGGACCGGCCCAAGGGCTTCTTCCTCCAGATCGAGGGCGCATCGATCGACAAGCAGGATCACGCCGCCAATCCGTGCGGCCAGATCGGCGAGACGGTCGACCTGGACGAAGCGGTCCAGGTCGCGCTCGAGTTCGCCCGCAAGGATGGCCACACTTTGGTGATCGTCACCGCCGACCATGCCCATAGCAGCCAGATCGTCGGCAACGGCACGAAGGCGCCGGGCCTGACCGCGGCGCTCACGACGCTGGAGGGCGGGATGATGACGATCAGCTACGGCACCGCCGAAGAGGGATCGCAGGGCCATACCGGCACCCAGTTGCGCATCGCCGCCTATGGTCCGCGCGCGGTGAATGTCAGCGGCCTGCTCGACCAGACCGACCTTCATTTCATCATCCGCGAGGCGCTGGCGCTCGACTGAGCGGCGGCCCCTTCCGGAGGCTGCCATCAAGTTGCAATGAAAAACGCGATTGCGTTATTTAATCGTAACAAAGCTGCCGCGAGCGCTTCACATCCCTGGTCCAGCAGCCCCCCAACCACACGGGGAGCAACAATGAAAAACCGGATTCCGCTCGCGGCACTGCTCGCGACCACTGCCTTCATCTCGACGCCCGCATTCGCGCAGAGCGCGGCGCAGGACGAGACCAGCGGCAGCGAAGACAGCAGCGAGATCATCGTCACCGCCCAGAAGATCGAGCAGCGCGCCGTCGACGTGCCGATCACCATCTCGGCGATCACCGGCGAGCGCATGGCCCAGATCGGGGTCAGCGACCTGGACGAACTGTCCAACTATATTCCCGGCCTGAACATCCAGGAGCAGAGCGCCAACAATCCGGGCATCGTGATCCGCGGCATCACCTCGGACTCGGGATCGGCGCAGCAGGGCCCGCGCGTCACCCTCTATTATAACGGCGTCGATATCTCGCGTTCGCGCGGCTCCTATCAGGCGATCTACGACCTGGAGCGCGTCGAGGTCATCAAGGGCCCGCAGGCGACGCTGTTCGGCACCGCATCGGCCGTCGGCGCGATCAGCCTCACCTCGGCCCGCCCGCGTCCCGGCTTTTCCGGCGCGCTGACGGGCAGCTATGGCAATTACGATGCGACGACGCTGTCGGGCTTCGTCAACGCCGGGTCGGACACCCTCGCCGGGCGCGTCGCCTTCGAATGGAAGAAGCGCGACGGCTATGTCGAGAATCTCTCGCCGCGCCAGAAGAAGGACCTGTATTCGCAGGACCAGCTGGGCGTGCGCGCCTCGCTGCGCTTCACGCCGACCGACGCGCTGACCGTCGACCTGATCGGCACCTATGACCAGCAGCGCAACGGCGGCACGCCGTTCATCTCGCGCGCGCTGCCGACCGAGGACGGCCCGGGCAATCCGTTCGGCCGCGCCAATCTGGGCGGCTCGCCCCTGTCGAAGCAGGTGCTTGGCGACGACCAGCTCGGCCTGAACCGCGAAGTCTATGATCTCAACCTGACCGCGAGCTATCAGCTGGCGCCGGGCCTGACCTTCACCACCGTCAACGGCTATCGCGAGTTCGACAGCCGCGAGGTGTTCGACGCCGACGGTTCGGCCGCCTGGTGGCTGGAATTCGCCGAAATCGCCAAGGGCTGGCAGGCAAGCCATGAGGGGCGCTTCTCGTACAGCGATCCGAACTGGCGCGCCTCGTTCGGCTGGAACGTGTTCGTCGAGGACAATCTGCAGAACGTGCCCTTCTCGTCCGACGAGGGCATCTTCATCCAGTGCCTGACGCGCGCGATCCCGGCGCTCGGCTGCATCAGCCCGACCGGTGTGGTCACGGCCGCCCAGGCGCTGCCGGCGCTGACCGGCGGCGCGGTGACGTCGATCCCCTACAGCTCGACGTTCGAGAACCAGGGCCGCAACGACAGCTATTCGGTATTCGGCGACGCGACCTGGATCGCCTCGCCGTCGCTGGAAATCACCGCCGGCGTCCGCGTGCTGATCGAGCAGCGCAAGTCGGGCTACCGCGCCGACGTGCCGCGTCCGATACTGCCGGGCCTCCTGCCCGCACCGCTGCGTGCGGCACTGCTCACCGGCCTGCCCAGCCTGGCGGTCTCGCTGGTCCCCGGCCAGTATGACACGGGCGGCCAGACCTATACCGCACAGCGTTCCTTCTCGGCGGTGCTGCCGCGCTTCAACATCCTCTATCGCCTGAGCGACAAGACCAACGTGTTCGCGACCGTCTCGAAGGGCCGCCGCTCGCCGGTCGTGAACCTGAGCGCGGCGCTGCGCGGCGGCGTGACGGTGCCGAACCTGGCGATCGTTCCCGAGGAGCAGGTGTGGAATTACGAAGTCGGCCTGAAGGGCAGCGCCGGCCCGGTGTCGGGGTCGATCGGCGTCTATTACCAGAAATATGACGGCTTCCAGGTCAGCGCCCGCCAGCCCGACGGCACGTTCCGCGCCGAAAGCGCGGGCAGCGCCAGCAACCTGGGCGTCGAGGCCGAGCTGAACATCCGCGCCAGCAGCTGGCTGAACCTGTTCGGCAATGTCGGCTATATTGACGGCGGCGTCGACAAGAACGACCAGTTCGCCTCGACCTATTCGGGCGCGCGCTTCCGCCTCCAGCCCGAATGGCAGGGTGCAGCCGGCTTCACGATCGACGCGCCGCTCGGGGGCGGGATGCGCTTCTTCGCGACGCCGAGCGTCACCTATCGCAGCCGCATCTTCTTCGAACTGCCCAACAGCCTGGCGCTGTCGCAGGGGCCGGTGACGCTGGTCAACGCCCGCGCCGGGGTCAGCTTCATGGAAGACCGGTTCGAGATCGCCGGCTATGTCCGCAACGCCACCGACGAGCGCTACCTGCTCGACGCCGGCAACACCGGCGGCAGCTTCGGCATCCCGACCTTCATCCCGGCCGAGCCGCGCTTCTACGGCGCCCAGCTCACCGCACGGTTCTGAGAGCGGCGACGGACATGACGATCAATCGACGCAGCGCGCTCGCGCTGCTCGGCAGCGGCGCGGCGCTCGGACTTCCGGGCGCCGCGCAGGCGGCACCTGCGACCGGGCGCTTCGCGCACGGCATCGCCAGCGGCGATCCGGCCGCGGACGGCGCGGTGATCTGGACGCGGGTGACGACCGAGGCCGGTGCGGGCGACGTGCCGGTGACCTGGCAGGTCTCGACCTCGCGCGACGGAAAGCCGGTCGCCAGCGGCAAGGCGACCGCGCGCACCGCCGCCGACCATACGGTGAAGGTCGAGCTGACCCGCCTGCGCCCCGGACAGGATTATTGGTATCGGTTCGCGATCGAGGGCGGCGAGACCTCGCCCGTCGGACAGTTCCGTACCCTGCCCACCGGCTCGGTCGACCAGCTCGTCCTGGCGGTGGCATCGTGCCAGCTCTATTCGGGCGGTCTGTTCAACGCCTATGCCGACATGGCGGCATTGCCGCGGCTGGACGCCGTGCTGCACCTTGGCGACTATATCTATGAATATGGCGCCGAAGGCTATGGCGTCGAGATCGGCAGCAAGCTCGGCCGCCTGCCCGATCCTCCGCACGAGATCGTGAGCCTGGCCGATTATCGCCGCCGCCATGCCCAGGTGAAGGCCGATGCCGACATGCAGGCGGCGCATGCCCGCGCCGCGTTCATCTGCGTCTGGGACGATCACGAGGTCGCCAATGACGGCTGGATCGGCGGCGCGGAGAATCACGATCCCGCGACCGAAGGCGACTGGGGCGCGCGCAAGGCAGCGGCGATGCAGGCCTATTTCGAATGGATGCCGATCCGCGATCCCAAGCCGGGCCGGCCCTGGGAAGCGATCAACCGCAGCTTCGAATTCGGCAACCTGGCGACGCTGGCGATGGTCGAGACCCGGCTGCTCGCCCGGTCGAAACAGGCCGAGGTCAAGGGCGGCACGCCCGATCCCGCCGAGTTCGCATCGATCATGGCCGAGCGCGCCCGTCCCGAGCGCGAGATGCTGGGTGCTGAGCAGCAACGCTGGCTCGAGGGCGTGCTGGCCAAGTCGGTCAAGTCGGGCAAGCCGTGGCAGTTGCTGGGCAATCAGGTGGTGATGGCGCGCGTCGCCGGACCCGATTTGAGCGGCCATGCCGATCGCATCGCACGGCTGCCGGAGATGTATCGCGACCGGCTGGCCGCCGCGGTCGTCGGCTACAAGGCGGGGTTGCCGTTCAACCTCGACGCCTGGGACGGCTATCCGCCGGCGCGCGAGCGCCTCTACGCCGCCTTCCGCCGCGCGGGGACCAGGCCGATCGTGCTGGCAGGCGACAGCCACGCCGCCTGGGCGAACGATCTCTATGACGATGCGGGCACCCTGGTCGCGTCCGAGTTCGGCGCGACCGCGATCACCAGTCCGTCCTATGGCTCGCTGCTGCCGGGTCTGGGCAAGCCGCTAGCCGAGGCCAATCGCGAGGTCGCCTACTGCGACCAGGACGGCAAGGGCTATACGCTCGTTACCTTGACCCCGGGCCACGCGACGGCGGAGTTCGTCACCGTCTCGACCATCTACGCCAAGCCGTTCACCCGGTCGGTTGCGGCACGCTACCGCGTGGCGCCGGGCGAGGCACGCCGCCCGGTCGAGCAGGCCTGAGGAATTCCCCTGGCGGCATCCACTTGCCGCCAGGGGCCTCGGAATCGGAAGGTCCGCGACCAGGATTGCGCGGGAAACCGAAGCATGACACCCGCAATCCCGTCATGGTCGAAGATTATTTCCTGTGCGGCTGGCGGGTCCGCAGCGCCCTGCCCCTTCCGGAACTGATCCGCTGGCGGTCGGCCGACGACGGGCCGCCGGACATCGTCGTCGAGGAAGGGGCCGTACCGGAGACGCTGGAGCGGTCGCTGACCCCCGGTCGCTACCTGATGGTCGATCCCGCGGGGACCATCTTGCTGCGCATCGCCGACGGCCTGCGCTTTCTGATCCAGGACGACGGCCGGGTGACGGTGGACCGGGTCGATCGGGAGGACCCGGACAGCTGGCGCCTGTTCTTCCTCGGCACGGTTCTGGGGTATCTGTGTCACCAGCGCGGCCTGTTCCCGCTGCACGCCGCGACCTTGCGCGTGGACGGCCGCACGCTCGCCATTGCCGGAGCCCAGGGATCCGGAAAATCGACCCTCGCTCACGCGCTAGGCCGGCGCGGCCATCGCCTTGTTTCGGACGACGTCACGGTCATTTGCGACGAGGATAATCGCCTGGAGATCAGCCCGGCCTTTCCGCGCTTGAACCTGTGGCGCAGCGCCCTGGACGCGGCGGGGGTCGGCGTGTCGGGGCTGCGGCGGGTGCGCCCCCAAATCGAAAAGTACGACGTGCCGCTGCCAGGAAGCGTCGACATCGCGTCGCTGCCGCTGGATGCCATCGTCATATTGGGCGAGGCGTCGGCCTCGGATCTGACGAAGCTGGCGCCGACGGCCGCCCTTCCGGCCGTTCAGGCCCATATCGCCCAGCGCCAGGTTGCCGCCGCGCTGGGCAACCAGCGCCGGCTGTTTGCGACCACTGCGCGCATCGTCTCCACGGTGCCCGTCTATCGCCTCCAGCGGCCCAAGCGCTTCGAGGATCTGGAAGAGGTCGCAGCCTTGATAGAGCGGGAGATCGCCTGATGGCGACGCAAGGCGTCCACTGGCTGGCCTCTTACCCCAAGTCCGGCAACACCTGGGTGCGGATCGCCCTCGCCTGCCTGGGCAACGCAGGCCGCCTGCCCGATCTCGGAAAGCCCGATGAGCTGTGCCCGAACGCGGCGAGCCTGGAGTGGATGCAGGATCTGCTCGATCTTCCGGTCGGCGACATGACGCCGGGGGAGCAGGCGCTGATGCGGACGGAAGCCTGCCGCCTCCATGGCACAGCCACCGACGGTCCCGCCTTCCTGAAAATCCACGACGCCTATGACGCCGCCTCGTTCGGACCGGTACCAGGCGCGGGCACGATCCTGATCGTTCGCGACCCGCGCGACGTGGCGCCTTCATGGGCGGATCATCTCGGAATCTCCCTCGACGATGCGATCGCGCTCATGGCCCGCCGCGATTTCGCGATCGGCCTGCCGGGGCGCCAGCAACAGCATCACACGCTTCAGCGGCTGGGAAGCTGGTCCACGAACGTGCAATCCTGGCTCGACCATGCGCCGCGCCCGCTCTTGCTGTTGCGGTACGAGGATCTGCAGGCGCAGCCCATCGCTTGCCATAGGGCGCTTGCCCGTTTCACCGGTTACCCGATCGATGCCGCCCTGATCGAAAAGACCGTGGCGGCCACGTCCTTCCAAAGCCTGCAGGCGGCCGAAGCGCAATCGGGATTCAAGGAACGCGGGCGCAAGCAACGGACCTTCTTTCGCCAGGGTCAGGCCGGAGCGTGGCGGCAGGGCATCAGCGCGGAGCAGGCGGACCGCCTGTGGACCGACCATCACGAGATCATGACGCGGCTCGGCTATGGTGCGGACGGCACCCTGTCCGATGTTCCGGATCACGCCCTGCCTGTCAGGTGACCCGGCGATGGCCTTTCGTCAGAAGCGGAAGCTGAGCCAGCCGGCGATGAAGTCGGAATCGCGATAGCCTGCCTTGGTCAGCGACGGGCCGGCCATCAGATGCTCGTAGCGGCCGGTGAAGGACAGGCGCGGCGTGATCGTCCACACGACCTGCGCGCGCGCCACATCGGCGATATGGGAATCGCGGACATTCTGGGTGCCGGCAAAGGGCTGGCCGTTCGCGCGATAAACCGCGTCATGGACATTG
This sequence comes from Sphingomonas rustica, assembly GCF_039652585.1. Taxonomy (NCBI): domain Bacteria; kingdom Pseudomonadati; phylum Pseudomonadota; class Alphaproteobacteria; order Sphingomonadales; family Sphingomonadaceae; genus Sphingomonas; species Sphingomonas rustica. The sequence goes on from NZ_JBDIZK010000001.1 coordinate 596,473, forward strand.
GCGCGCCACGCCCGCTGATATTCCAGGTTCAGCCGCACGCCCGATGTCGGGGTCATCGTCACCGTCGGCGCGAAGGCGATCAGGTTGCTCGGCGTCAGGAACAGGCCGTAGCTGTAATAGATGTTGTTGCCGAACGGGGCATAGGCATTGCGCAGGCTGCCGTCGCCATAGCCGCCCCCGCCGCTGGCATAATCGGCGTGAAAGCCGATGCGCGGCGCCGTCTTGCCCGCGCCGATCCGCAGATTCTGCGAGAAGAACGCCTGCCAGGCGTCGATCCGCTGGTCCATGAACTGGCCCCATTGGTGGTTGACCGACCAGTCGATCGCGACCGGGCCGGCATCGCCCCAGATGCGGGTGCCGAGATAATAACGGGTGGCCGGACCGATCCGCCCGCCCCAGGTGCCGACCTTGTTGCGCCGCCGCCAGAAGAACGGATCGACGTACAGGCTGCTGCCCGGCAGCCAGCTCTTCGGCACGACGAACCCCAGCGTTACGCCCGAAAAGCGCCGTGCCGGATCGATGACGTCGTCGTCGGTACCGAGGTCGCCATATTGCGTCGGCTTCAGGTCGAACGCGTCGATCCGCACCGTCTTGCCGCGTGCCCATAGCCGCAGGCCGTTCAGCGTGTAGCGGATGGTGTTGTTGTCACGTTGCGACACCAGCAGGTTCGGACCGTCGGTGAATTCCTGGCGCCCGTAGCGCGCGCCGATCGTCACTCCGCCGACCTCGGCATTGGCTTCGGCAAACAGCTGCTGCACGGCGATACGGTTGCGCAGCGTCGCGGCGGGCGCGCCGAGCTCGACGCCGCTGATGCCGCCATGCGCGACCTCGCCATAGACGCGGAAATGCGGTCCGACATGCAGGTCGGCACCCGCCACCAAGCGGAAGATGTCCTGCCGCTGGGCGCGGGCATCGCGCAGGTTCGGGTTTGTCGTGTGATTGACCCGGAAGCGCGCCTCGCCCGACAACGTCACATAGATGTCGCCGTCGGAATCCAGCTTCACGCATTTCAGCCGGTCGATCGGATCGTCGCGCTTGGCCGGATCGCACAGCGCACGCCAGTCCTCGGCCCAGCGCGAGAGGTTGTAGCCGCCGGTGGTGGCGCCGTCGCCGGCGGCGATCGCGGGATAGCCAGCCGCCTCGTCGGTTTGCGCCAGTGCGGGGGCAGCCAGGCCGAGCGCGGAGCCGGCGAGCAGGATGCGGGCCAAGGCCATCGCCTGCCTCCTTATTCGGCCGGAACGGCGGTAGCGGGGAGTTGATCGACCGGCCTCGCCCGTCCGCTCAGCGCCTCTTCGAGCGCGACCCGGTCGAGCCGACCCTCCCAGCGCGAGACCACCACGGTCGCCACCGCATTGCCGATGAAGTTGGTCAGGCTGCGGCATTCGGACATGAACCGGTCGACGCCCAGGATCAGCGCCATGCCAGCCACCGGCACGCTGGGCACGATCGACAGCGTCGCGGCAAGGGTGATGAACCCGGCCCCGGTGACGCCGGCCGCGCCCTTGGACGACAGCATCGCGACGCCCAGCAGCAGCAATTGCTGGCCCAAGGTCAGGTCCACCCCGGTCGCCTGGGCGATGAACAGGGCCGCCAGCGTCATGTAGATGTTGGTGCCGTCGAGGTTGAAGGAATAGCCGGTCGGCACGACCAGCCCGACGATCGTCTTGGGGCAGCCGGCGCGCTCCATCTTCTCGATCAGCGACGGGAGCGCGCTTTCCGACGACGACGTGCCGAGCACCAGCAGCAATTCGGCCTTGAGATAGGCGATCAGCCGGAAGATCGAGAAGCCGGCCAGGGCCGACACCGCGCCGAGCACGACCACGACGAACAGCGCGGAGGTGGCGTAGAAGGTGCCGACCAGCATGGCGAGATTGGCAAGCGTCCCCACGCCATATTTGCCGACGGTGAACGCCATCGCGCCGAACGCGCCGATCGGGGCAGCCTTCATCAGGATCGCCACGACCTTGAACATCGCCAGCGACACGTCCTCCAGCGCCGAGACCAGCCGCTCGCCGCGGTCGCCGATCAGCGCAAGCCCGATCCCGAACAGGATCGCCACGAACAGCGTCTGGAGGATGTTGCCGCCGGTGATGGCCGAGAGGAAGGTGTCGGGAATGACGCCGAGCAGGAAGCCGGTCAGCGTCGTCTCATGCGCCTTGGCCGTATAGTCGGCCACCTTGCCCGCATCCAGCGTTGCCGGATCGATGTTCAGCCCCGCGCCCGGCTGGACGACATTGGCGACGATCAACCCGACGACCAGCGCCAGGGTCGAGAAGAACAGGAAATAGGCGAACGCCTTGGCCGCCACCCGGCCGACGGCGGCGAGATCGCGCATGCCGGCGATGCCGGTGACGATCGTCAGGAAGATCACCGGGGCGATGATCATCTTGACCAGCTTGATGAAGCCGTCGCCGACGGGCTTCAACGCCTCGCCGGTGCCCGGCGCATAATGGCCGACCAGCACGCCGGCGACGATCGCCAGCAGCACCTGGACATAGAGATGGGCGTACCAGCGTCGCGGCCTGGGCGGCGGCGCGTCGCTCGGACGGGGGGCGTGATCAGCAGGGATGCGTACCATGATGTCCTCTCCATGTGCCGCGATCGGACGCCGCCGGCTGTGGGATGGCCGATTTTGCAGCGGCGCTCGAAGCGGACAAAATGGCGGAACGCCATATATATTTATCACGCTGTATCATAACTTTAGCGGGATTCCGGACCCTGAGGCGGGCAGAAATCGGCACATCGCCCGTCCAGCGATGTGCAACTTCTTGCACATCGCCGCGGCGTGGCGGATAGCATCGGACCATGACCCGCGACTCGCTGTCTGGCTGGCGCTTCTGGATGATCGCCGCGCTGATCGCTGCGATCGTCGCAGTCGCCGCCGGCTGGATAAGCGGCGAACGCACGCGCGCCGGCCTGGCGGACGGCGCGGGCACCAGCGCCCAGCTTCGCGCCGCGCTGCTCGACAGCGAGATTGCCCGCTTCCGCCTGCTGCCCCTCGCGCTTGCCGACGACCGCGATGTCGCGGCGACGCTGGCCGGCGGCGCGACCCGCGCCCTGGACGTCAAGCTGGAGACGCTGGCCCGCACGACGGGAGCGGCGGTCATCTATCTGATCGGGCCGGACGGCCGCGCGATCGCCGCCAGCAACTGGCGGTCGCCGCAGAGCTTCGTCGGCTCCGACTATCGCTTCCGGCGCTATTTCAGGGAAGCTTCCGCCCGGGGCGAGGCAAGCCAGTTCGCGCTCGGCACCGTCAGCCGGCATTCGGGCCTCTATCTCGCCCGGCGGACCGCCGCGGGCGGTGTGGTGGTCGTCAAGCTGGAGTTCGATGCGATCGAGGCGGCGTGGCGGCGCGCCGGGGGCGACACCTATGTGACCGACCCCAGCGGCCTGGTGCTCGTCGCGAGCAATCCCGACTGGCGCTTCGCCATCACCCGGCCGGTCGCGCCCGCCACGCTTGCCGCGCTTCGCCGCGATGCCGCCCTTCCGCCGACCGCGCCGGTAACCGTGCCGAAGGCGCGCGGGGATAGGGTCGAGGCGCGCGTCGCCACCGGCCAGCCGGGCTGGGCGCTGACCTTGCGGCGATCGGTCGGCGCGGCGATATGGTCGGCCAGGCGCACGGCGGGGCTCGGTGCGCTGATGACGGTGCTTGCGCTTGCCGTGCTGCTGTGGAGCCTGCGCCAGCGCGCGACTCTGGCGCGACGCCGGACCTCCGAGCTGGAAGCGGCAGTCGCCGAGCGCACCGCCGCATTGCGACTGGAGATCGAGGAGCGCGCCGCGCTGGAGGCGCGTGCAGCCGAGCTTCGCGAGGGGCTGCGCCAGGCCAACCGGCTCGCCACGCTGGGTCAGGTCACCGCCAGCGTCGCGCACGAGACGGCCCAGCCGGTCGCGGCGATCCGGGCCTATGCCGAAACCAGCACCCAGCTGCTCGCCGCCGGCGCGACCGACATGGTGCGCGACAATCTCGACGCGATCCGCCGCCTGAGCGACCGGATCGGCGCGGTGACGGCGCAGCTGCGCGGCTTTTCGCGCCGCCAGGCGGGCGAGATCCGCCCGCTCGCCCTCACCGAAGCGGTCGACGGCGCGCTCCTGATCCTGAAGGACCAGCTTCGCTCGGTCCGGCTCGATCGGCCCGAGATCGATCCCGGACTGATCGTGATGGCCGGCCGCGTCCGGCTCGAGCAGGTGATCGTCAACCTGCTCCAGAATGCGGCGGAGGCGCTTGCCGGACGGCCCGATCCGACGATCACGATCGAGGTCGCGCCGGCCGAGGCGATCGTGCGCGTCCGGATCCGTGACAATGGCCCCGGTGTCTCGGCCGACATCGCCGCGCGCCTGTTCACGCCCTTTGCGACGAGCCGCAGCACCGGCCTCGGCCTCGGCCTGGTCATTGCCAGCGACATCATGAACGATCTCGGGGGATCGCTGCGCTGGCTGGCCGGCGAGACCGGCGCCTGTTTCGAGCTGGAGTTGCGGCGCGCATGACCGGGCCCGTCGCCCTGATCGACGACGACGACGACCTGCGCACCGCGCTGACGCAGATGCTCACGCTTGCCGGCCATGTGGTGCATCCCTTCGTCGATGGCCCCTCCGCGTTGAAGCGACTCGATCGCGATTTCCCCGGGGTGGTCGTCAGCGACGTGCGGATGCCGGGCATGTCCGGGACCGAGCTGTTCGCCCGGTTGCGCGCGATCGATCCCGAGCTGCCGGTCATCCTGATGACCGGGCATGGCGACGTGGCAATGGCGGTCGACGCGATCCGGGCGGGCGCCTGGGACTTCCTCACCAAGCCCTTTGCCGGCGAGGCGCTGCACGCCGCACTCCAGCGCGCCGGGACCGCGCGCACGCTCGTGCTGGAGAATCGCCGCCTGCGTGCCGAGGCGAGCGACAGTGAAGGCGCCTTTCTCGGCGACGCGCCCGCGATCCGCCGGTTGCGCGACATGATCCCGACGCTGGGCGAGACGGCGCTCGACCTGATCGTCGAGGGCGATACCGGCACGGGCAAGGAACTCTATGCGCGGCTGGTCCACCGCGCGGGCCGGCGCGCACGCCACCGGTTCCAGCTGCTCGACTGCGCGACGCTTCCCGCGGCCATGATCGAGCGCGACCTGTTCGCGCGCGGCGGCCTGATCTCGCGTGCGGATCGCGGCACGCTGTTCCTCGACAATCTCGACCTGGCACCGCCCGAGCTGCATCACCGCCTGACGCAATTCGCCGAACAGCGCCTCGTCGCACTCGACCATCGCGATCCGGACCCGGTCGATGTCCGCATCATCGCCGCGACCGCCGAGGGCGGCCGGGCCGCGCTGCCGCCGGCCCTGTACCACCGCCTGGCCGGCGTCGCGCTGCGCATGCCGCCGCTCGCCGAACGCCGCGAGGACATTCCGCTGCTGTTCACCCGGTTCGCCCTGCGCGCCGCGGAGCGCCACCGCCGCGACGCCCCCGCCCTGCCCGAAGCCGCCCATGCCGCGGCCCGCCGCGACTGGCCCGGCAATGTCCGCGAACTGGAGCTGAGCGCCGAACGCTTCGTCCTGGGGCTGGATCTGCCGACCGCCGCGCCGGGACCGGCGGGGCTTGGTGCCGGCTCGCTCCCGCAGCGCCTCGAAGCGTTCGAGCGCGAGGCCATCCTCGACGCGATCGCTGCCGCCAATGGCGAGATCAACGCGGCGATCGCCGCACTCGGGCTACCGCGCAAGACCTTCTACTACCGCGTCAAGCGCCTCGACATCGATCTGCGCAGCGCAAGAGGGGTGGCCGTCCGCGGAGCGTGAAGGGCGTGCGACGGCAGTCAGCCTGCCGCTCGCGCGCGGGGTGGAAACGGCACCGAACCCCTTTGCAACTCCGGAGAACATTGCAGGTGTCCCGGAGGGTGATCGCTGGTAATTGCCGGAAATGACGAGCGACGATGCAGTTGCGGGCTCTCCGCCTCTTGCCGACACTGCCTGGATCGAACGCGACCGTATCGCCGCGTTGGAAAGCTATCAGGTCCTGGACACCCCGCGAGAGCCTGAGTTCGACGCGCTCGTGCGGCTTGCCGCCGAAACCTTTGCCGCGCCGATTGCGGTGATCAACCTGATCGCCGGCGAGCGTCAATGGTTCAAGGCCGAAACCGGCATCGGCACGCGCGAACTTCCCCTTGACGTCTCGATCTGCGCGCATGCCCTTCTGCAGAACGACGTCATGGTGGTCCCCGATCTACGCGAGGACGCGCGGTTTCGCGGCAATCCGCTCGTCACGCCCGACGGCGGCCTGCGCTTCTACGCTGGGGCCCTGCTGCGCAGCCGCGCCGGGCTTCCGATCGGCACCCTGTGCGTGCTGGATCGCGCGCCGCGGCCCGAGGGCATCACGCCGCATCAGCGTCTCGTCCTTGACGTACTTGCGCGTCAGGTGATGACCCAGCTGGAACTGGGCCGCGCGCTTGCCGAACAGGCGCGCCGCGCGGACGATCTCGCGGAAACCGCCCGTCGGCGCGAGGCGGCCGAGCAGGCGCTCGGCGATGTCGAGGAACGCTACCGGCTGGCGGGACGTGCGACCAACGATGCCGTGTGGGACTGGGATTTCGCGACGAACCACGTCGTGTGGAACGAGACGCTCGAGACCAAGTTCGGGCATGTGCTCGCCGAGATCGATCTGACCGGAGACTGGTGGATCGAGCATATTCATCCCGAGGATCGGGAGCGGATCGACCGAAGCATCCATGTCGCGATCGACGGCGACGCGTCGAGCTGGGCTGACGAGTATCGCTTTCGGCGCGCCGACGGCAGCTATGCGTCCATTCTCGACCGGGGCCATGTCATTCGCGATGACACCGGCCGTGCGACGCGCATGGTCGGGGCGATGTTCGATATCTCCGAGCGCCAGGAGAACCGCGCCGCACTGGCGATCAGCGAGGAGCGCCTGCGGCTCGCGACCCAGGCCGCAGAGATCGGCTTCTGGGATGTCGATGTCGTCAACGACGTCCTGATCTGGCCGCCGATCGTCAAGAAGATGTTCGGGATTTCGCCCGACGTGCCGGTGTCGCTGCGCGATTTCTATGTCGGGCTGCATCCCGACGACCGGGACGCGACGAGCGCGGCATTCACGGCCGCATGCGATCCCGGGCACCGCGCGCTCTACGATGTCGAGTATCGCACGGTCGGCAAGGAAGATGGGGTCATCCGCTGGGTCGCCGCAAAGGGCCGCGGGATATTTGCCGAGGACGGGCAATGCATCCGCGTCGTCGGAACGGCAATCGACATCACCCGGCGCAAGCTTGCCAACCAGGCATTGCGTGACAGCGAGGGCCGGCTGCGCTTCCTGCGCGAAGTCGACGAAGCGCTGCAGGCTGCGGATGACGCGCCAACCGCGATGACGGCGGCGGCCAGGCTGCTCGCGCTCCACCTCGGCGCATCGCGCTGCGCCTATGCCGATGTCGATGCCGACAGCGACCGATTCATCATCCGCGACGATTACACGGCGCCCGGCGTCGCAACGTCGGCCGGCACCTACAGCTTGGACCTGTTCGGACCGCGCGCGGCCGCCGACATGCGCGCCGGGCGGACGCTCCTGATGCGGGACGCCGGCGCCGAACTTGGCAGCGCCGATGGACGCGAGATGTTCCAGTCGATCGGAATCGATGCGATCATTTGCTGCCCGCTGATCAAGGAAGACCGGCTCGTCGCGATGATGGCGGTCCACCAGAACCGGCCGCGCGATTGGCGAGGCGACGAGATCGACCTGGTCGAATCGGTGGTCGAGCGCTGCTGGGCGCATGTCCAGCGGATCGGTGCAGAGGCGCGGCTGCGCGAGAGCGAGGAGCGCTACCGCACCTTGTTCGAAGCCGTCGATGCGGGGTTCACCATCGCCGAGATGAAGTTCGACGATGAGGGCCGCGCCGTCGATTACCGGCTGATCGAGATGAACCCTGCATTCGAGCGCCAGACCGGCATGGGCGAACTGGTCGGCAAATGGGTGCGCGAGGCCGTGCCGGGGCTCGAGCAACACTGGTTCGAGACCTATGGCCGGGTCGCCGCGACCGGCGAACCCGTCCGGTTCGAGAATTACGCCGAACCGATGGGACGCTGGTTCGACGTGCACGCATTCGCGACGGGCACGCCCGGCGACAATCTCGTCGCCATTCTCTTCAACGACATCACCAGCCGAAAGCGTGGGGAAGAAGCGCTGCGCGAACTCAACGAGAGCCTCGAGACCCAGGTTGCGGACCGTACCGCGGAGCTGCGCTTCAGCCGCGACATCATCGAGGCGACGATATCGCCCATCTGCGCCTTCGATGCCGACTATCGCCTGATCGCGTTCAACAAGGCGCACAATGACGAATTCCGACGCGTCAACGGCTTCGACACCAGGATCGGAGACGTGTTCCCGGATCTCTTCATTCCCGAACAGGCCACCAAGATGCGCGCGCTGATGGCTCGCGCCTTGTCAGGCGACCGGTTTACCGTCGTCGAGGCGTTCGGCCGCCCCGAATATGACGAACCCTGCTGGGAGATCAGCTACACGCCCCTGCGCGATGCGAATGGCAGCATCATCGGCGCCTTCCATCTGGCCAACGACATTTCGGACCGGCTGCGCGCCGAGCAGGATCTGGCGATCGCCCAGGAATCGCTGCGCCAGAGCCAGAAGATGGAAGCGATGGGCAGCCTCACCGGCGGCGTCGCGCATGACTTCAACAATCTCCTGACGCCGATCATCGGCAGCCTCGACATGCTCCAGCGAAAGGCGCTCGGCAGCGAGCGCGAGCAGCGGCTGATCGCCGGCGCGCTCCAGTCGGCGGAACGCGCCAAGACGCTGGTCCAGCGGCTGCTCGCATTTGCACGACGCCAGCCGCTCCAGACGCGCGCGGTCGATATCGGCGCCCTGGTCTCGGGCATGGCCGACCTGATCGCCAGCACCTCGGGGCCGCAGACCCGCGTCGTGGTGGACGTGCCGGACGACCTGCCGGCGGCGCTCGCGGACCACAACCAGCTGGAAATGGCGATCCTCAATCTGAGCGTCAACGCGCGCGACGCCATGCCGGACGGCGGGCGGCTGAGCATCGCAGCCCGCGCCATCAAGGTCGGTGACGACCATCGTACCGGACTTGCGCCAGGCCGCTATGTCCAGCTGTCGGTGGCCGACACCGGCATCGGCATGGATGCCGAGACGGTCAGGCGCGCCGTCGAACCCTTCTACTCGACCAAGGGCATCGGCAAGGGCACCGGGCTGGGCCTCTCGATGGTCCATGGCCTCGCCGCCCAGCTGGGCGGCGCGCTGACCATCGAGAGCCGCTCCGGCCTGGGAACCCTTGTTCAACTCTGGTTGCCGACCACCGACGAGGATGTCTCGTCGGCCGATCGCACGGATGAAGCGGTGGCACGGCCCGGTGCCGGCCTCGCCCTGGTCGTCGATGACGAGGATATCGTCCGCGCCAGCACCGCCGACATGCTCATCGATCTGGGCTATGAGGTGATCGAGGCAGCGTCCGCCGAACAGGCGCTGCAATTGATCGAGGGCGGGTTGATACCCGATCTGCTGGTCACCGATCACCTGATGCCTGGCATGAATGGAACCGACCTCGCCCGCATCGTGATCGATCGCCTGCCCGGGACGCGCGCACTCATCGTTTCGGGCTATGCGGACGTCGAGGGTATCGCGCCGGACCTGCCGCGGCTGGTGAAGCCGTTCCGTCAGGCCGATCTCGCCGCCAGAATTGCCGAGCCAGGCAAATGACCTGTGCACGTGCCGCCGGCGGTCCGCTGGCGGGAAAGCGATAGCCCGAAAGGCGTGAGCACCCGCCGGTAGCGGCACGGCCGGGCTTGATGGCGGTCCGCGCCCATAGGTCACGCGTCGTTGAACAGCGTGAGCGTGCAAATGCAGCCGATCGCTGTTAGCCTTATGCTCAATACCCAGCAGCGCCTTCGATTCCAGATGCTGCGATCCAGCCATCGATCCCGATCCGGCACCGCAACCAACGACAAGATCGATCCATAATTCAATACCTTAACGCTGCGGCATGGCTGTTGCTTTGCTTCACCCCGAACCTGCGCGGCTACCGCGCTTCATATCGGGGGTCGCTTGCTCAAGCGCCAGTATATAGCGCCGTTGGGCATCACTAGGAGGGAGAGGGATCGGCCGTCGCCGAGCTTATATGCCTTGGCCCGAGGCTGGGCGTTCCTGATCGCGAGTGCGGTAAGAGCCATGTCGGTATCTCCGTCCGAAAACGGGTGGATCCAGGGCCGAAATAGACAAACAAAAGCGTTGGCCTCTCGGCGGAAACACCCGAACCACGTCGGACAAGATATTTGGAAAAGGCCTTTGGCCCCAGCCACTTACGCGACGCTGATGGACGTCGCCGGACTGGAAAAATGGTGCCCAGAAGAGAACCGAATAAATGAAAGCATCGATTTGATTATCTTGTTCGAATAAAAAACGATGCATCCATTTATACCACAGAATGGCTCCTCTATTTTTTCGCCAATCCGTTTCGAGTCCCCTCGGAACCTCTTCCATCTATCGTATCCGACATTAGTTCTATACTTGATCCGAGGCAGTTTGTCCAGATGCATACGGGCGGATGCGTGCAGAGGTGCTGTCTAGACTATTCCGTGGTCGTGGTTCGCCATTCAGAATGGCAGATGACGCGGTGGTGCAATTTACCAGCAGAGTGCAGCATTCAAACTAGCACCCAGTCCTCGGCCGATAAGTTATCATTCATCAGAGCAGGACTGGCGACGCAGGTGTGGGCGGCGCGCCGTGAACCTGACGTACCGCCAAGCTGCCTGGGGGCAGGACGGTTAAAACTTCAGCTGCGGGGATCGCAGGGTCCAACCAGGCGGCCCATTGGTTTCGTGCCAACGGGATGATCTGGCGATGGTGATAAGGAGCTACGTCAGGGCCGGCGTCTAGCGTCAACATCGTGAAGGCCTCGCCCGCCGCCGGGTGCTTGCGCCAGATACCGGCGATCGCGAACCAGTCGTGATCCTCCATTGTGAAGAGCCACTTGTTCTGCCGCTTCTGCTTGAGGTCCTCCGGCTTGGTGAACTCGTAGAATCCGTCAGCGAGGATCAGGCAGCGGTTGGACCCGAATTCACGACCCTCGGCTCGGTAATTGTAGACCGGCTTGCCCGTGGATCCCGGCCAGCTCCAGCGCCGGTTCAGCAATGCGGCGACTGGACTGGCGCCTTCGATCCGCGTGACGATGGGCGCGATATCAGTGATCTTGATGTCTTCGCGCGCCGCAACGTTCGGCATCCCCTCGGGCGCTTCGACCGCGATCTCAAGCTCTTCAAAATCCTCCATGATCGAGGCGATATCGACCTCGAGGCGGTAATCATTACACATGCTCTATCCCTGATTTGCACACCAAGCATGTTCGCCTTATGTTCTCGCCATGCAAGCGAGTGCCTTCGAGTCGGATGCATCCTTTGGCAGCCGCAAGATCATCATCCGGCGCAATCCGCGCACGGGCAAGCCCCAGGCGATCGACGCCAGCTGGGGTCTCGAGCCTTGGGAGCCTGACGGCAAACCGTTCAAGTTCATTCGTTCGGAAGGAAGGACCTTCCCCCACCAGCGCTGCCTCGTGCCAGCGAGCGAATTCCAGGTCACCAACGGCGACCGCAAGTTCCGGGTCCTGCTCGATGACGGAAATTTCTTCTATCTCGCGGGGATCTGGCGCCCCTCCTCTGGCGACCGCGATGTCAGCTATGCGATCATCACCATCGAGGCCAACCCCGACATTTTCTTCTACCAGGATCGCCAGGGTGCCGTGCTGCTGCGGCGCCAGAACATGGCGTGGCTTGACGGCACCCAGCCCGAGGAAGCGCTCCTGAGCCCTCTGCCCAAACACAGTTTCATTGTCGAGGAGGTGGGTCCGAAGGGGCTCGCTGATCGCCAGCGCGTGCTGGCCTTGTAAGCAAGGATCCGAGCCATGTTGTCGCAACCATCGTCCGGCCTCGCCGCCCCCACCACCTCTAGCCTCTCTGAGCGGTTGAACGCAGTTCAGTTTAAGAGCACGCAGATTGCCGCAGCACTCGAGGTGCTGGCGACTCTGCCCCGGGATCACAAGCGCGACCTTGGAGCCCAGGCGACGGCGCTGCACGCCTATGCTCGTGACGCCGGATTTGCCGACGACGCGCTTGCAGGGGCGGCGCTCCATGCTCGCGTCGCTGCCGTGAAGAAATGGGCGGAGGCGCATGATCCGCTTCGACAGTCCGATGCGCAAGCGGTAGTCGAAGCGGCGGCGCGCCAGCCCCTGGTCCAAACCGCGGCCGGTCTGGATTTCGAGGCGTCGGCCTTTCAGGAACTGATCCTCTTCATCGAGGAACTGCCCTGGTAGGATCGACGGCGTGCCGATCGCTCGGTCGCTGCGACCTCAACGCGAGAGATAGGTGCTGATCGCGTCGACGCTGTTGCCGACGGCATCCACGGCTTCCTGCAGCCGCTCGCGGCTCACTCCGAACTTTTTCGTCCAATAGGCAACTTCGTAATCCTCGCCCATTGCCACCCGTGCGCTGTCCTGCGGCCCGCGCAAATTCTTGTCGTCTGCCATATGCCTTCTCCTGATGGGGACGCTCAACGCGGTCGATTTGCGAGAGTTTCCGGAAGGTTAACTGGCGATGGAACGAACCGTCGCTGAGTCGAGTCTAGCGCAGATGAGATCGTCAGCCTCTCCCTCGCGGCGCGCGGCTTCGGCCAAACTGGACGAGGCGGCAGTACCGCCCTTCCGTCCGGTACAGCTTGCGCAACTGGTCGACGCGGTTCCAGCCGGCGACCGCTGGCTACACGAGATGAAATATGACGGGTACCGTACGCTGGTCGCGATCGGTGGTGGCGCTGCCCGCGCCTATACGCGGTCCGGACTGGACTGGTCGGATCGGTACCCCGCGATCCTCGAGCAGGCTGGCAGGCTCAACGTGCGGTCGGCACTGATCGATGGCGAGGCAGTTGTGCTCGATGCCGATGGCCGTTCGAGCTTCCAGGCATTGCAGGGCGCGCTGAAGGGAGCGCCTGGTACGATCGACTATTTCGCCTTCGACCTGCTTGAGCTGAACGGGGAGGATCTGACGAGACTGCCCCTCCTTGAGCGGAAGGAGAGGCTGCGTGCGATCTTGCCCGAGGGCGACCCGCATCTACGCTATTCCGAACATATCCGCGGCAATGGCGAGAAGCTGCTGGCGAGCTTCTGCAGCGCCGATCTCGAAGGCGTCATCTCCAAGCTTGCGACAGCGAAATATGTCGGCTCGCGTAGCGGCACCTGGGTCAAGACCAAGTGCATCAAGCGCCAGGAGTTCGTGATCGTCGGCTGGACGCCGTCGGACAAGTCACGGACGTTCCGATCGCTGATTCTTGGTATTCATGAGGGTGGCGTGCTGCGCTACGCCGGCAAGGTCGGGACCGGCTTCAACACCGGCGAACTGCTGCGGCTGATGGAGATCATGGCGCCGCTCGAGCAGAAGGAGGCGACGGTGAAGGCGCCCCGCGCCGAGGTGCGCGGCGCGCACTGGCTGAAACCCAGGCTCGTCGCCGAGATCGCCTACACCGAGATGACTAACGAGGGGACGCTGCGACACCCGAGTTACCTTGGGCTTCGCGAGGACAAGAAACCGGAAGCAGTGGTGCTTGAGATCGAGGCGCCGATCGCATCCGCGACGGAACCGGATGCGACCAGCGTCACGATCAGCAACCGCGACCGCGTGATCTACCCGGAATCGAGCATCACCAAGGGGGAGCTTGCCGACTATTACGCCGCCGTCGCGTCTATTATGTTGCCCTGGTGCGGAAGCCGGCCGATCAGCCTGGTGCGCTGTCCGCAGGGGCGTGCCAAGAAGTGCTTCTTCCAGAAGCATGACGCTGGTAGCTTTGGCGACGCAGTCAAGCATGTCGGGATCCTCGAGAAGGACGGACATGAGGAGCCCTATCTGTTCGTCGACAGTGCGGACGGCCTGCTGACCTGCGTGCAGATGGGAACGATCGAGTTTCATGGCTGGGGTGCGCGCATCGAGGATGTCGAGAAGGCGGACCGACTCGTATTCGATCTAGACCCGGACGAGGGCCTGGACTTCGAAGCGGTTCGCAAGGCCGCCTTTCATTTCCGGGACATTCTCAAATCAATCGGACTCGAAACATTCCCGATGGCGACCGGCGGGAAAGGCATCCATGTGATCGCCCCGCTCGTGCCCAGGGCGGAATGGCCTGAGGTAAAGGATTTCGCCCACCGGCTTGCCCAGGCGGTCGCGCAGAGCGATCCGGACAACTTCACCGCCGCCCTGCCCAAGGCCCAGCGCAAGGGCCGGATCTTCGTGGACTATCTGCGCAACCAGCGCGGCGCGACGGCGGTAATGCCTTACGCCGTTCGTGCGCGGCCCGAGGCGCCGGTGGCAGCACCGATCACATGGAAGGAAATGGAGACGATCGACAAGCCGTCGCATTTCCATATCAGCGATGCTGCCGAGCTGGTGAAGCGAGCTGCCTCCAGGGCGCTGTCCGGCTGGGGACGCGCCGATCAGGTCCTGCCCGACCTGTGAAGATCGCGACCTACAATGTGAACGGCGTCAATGGCCGGCTGCCGGTCTTGCTGCGCTGGCTAGCTGAAGCGCGGCCGGACGTGGTCTGCCTCCAAGAACTAAAGGCTCCGCAGGAGAAATTCCCGGAAAAGGCGATCCGCGATCTCGGCTATGATGTGATCTGGCACGGGCAAAAGAGCTGGAACGGCGTCGCCATGCTCAGCCGGGTGGGCGAGATCCACGAAACGCGCCGGGGCCTGCCGGGGGACCCGGACGCGAGCCAGAGCCGCTACATCGAGGCGGCAGTCAACGGGGTGCTGATCGGCGGCCTGTATCTGCCGAATGGCAATCCCCGCCCCGGGCCCAAATTCGAGTATAAGCTGCGCTGGTTCGACAAGCTCATCGAGCATGCCGCGGAATTGCTGGAGTCCGGCGTCCCGGTGATGCTTGCCGGCGATTTCAACGTCATGCCGACCGAACGCGACGTCTATAAGCCCGAACGCTGGCTGGACGATGCGCTGTTCGCCCCTGAGGTACGTGCCGCATTCTCCCGCCTGACCGACCAGGGATGGACCGATGCGCTCCGCGCGATGCATCCCGATGAGACCATCTACACCTTCTGGGACTATTTCCGGAATGCCTATCGCCGCGATGCGGGGCTGCGGATCGACCATCTGCTGCTCAGCCCGACGCTTGCCGACCGTCTGGTGGATGCGCAGGTCGACCGCCACGTGCGAGGCTGGGAGAAGACCAGCGATCACGCGCCGGTCTGGGTTGAGCTCGGCGACAAGCCGAAGCGAAAACGTGCCGCGCGTCCGACAAAGCAGCCCGGGTGACACGAGGCCGCGAATAGTCTCCGACTTATCGGAAATCCCGCGGTTTTATCTTGATTCCCTCGGTCTGCTGCCCGGGAATGATGCCCGAGCCCAGCCGGAGATCGGGGATGTAAATATCGCGCGCCGCCTTGCCCAGGGCTCGCTCGGCAGGATCGCGCGGGTCCGGGCCCTGACCGTGCTTGACGACATCGGCGCGGGACATACGATAGACGTCGGCAACATCCTGCCGCGTGCCGACGCTAGCAAGCATCGGCGACAGATCGTCTAGGCGGTCGACGATGACGTGAATGACCTCCCCTTCCCGCTGCACCTTGCCACGCAGGCCCAGCATCGATGCGCCGATAACGACGCGACGGTACTTCTCGAAGATGCTGGTCCACACTACGAGATTGGCGATATCGGTCTCGTCCTCGATCGTGATGAACATGACGCCCTTTGCCGAGCCGGGCTTCTGACGGACCAGCACGAGGCCGGCCAGGTTGATCCAGCGCCCGTCCTTCATCGTTCGCGTTGCCGAGCAAGGCAGGATCTTGCGGGCAGCAAGCTCGTCGCGAAGGAAGGCGATCGGATGCGCGCGCAGCGACAGCGAGGTGGCACGATAGTCTTCGACCACTTCCTGACCCTCGCCCATTGGCGTCAGCGTCACCTCCGGCTCGACCGCCTCGTCACGCCACGCTTGGTCCCTCCGATCGGCCGCAGCGAACAGCGGCAACGCCGCATCCGCCAGGCCCTTCACCTGCCAGAGTCCGGTGCGGCGGGTCTGTTCGAGCGAGCCGAACCCATCCGCCTCGCCAAGCCGGTTGAGCGCACCCGCGCCCACCTCGGCCCGGCGTTGGATTTCCTCGACACTGCGATACGGCCGGTCACCACGGGCGCCGACGATCGCTGCGCCATCGGCGTTTGAAAGGTCGCGGACCATCCGCAGACCCAGGCGCACGGCCCTGTATTGACCGGAGGCATTCTCGAGCGTGCAGTCCCAGCGGCTATGATTGACGTCGATGGGGCGAACCTCGACGCCGTGCTCGCGCGCGTCGCGGACGATCTGGGCTGGGGCATAGAAACCCATCGGCTGGGCATTGAGCAGCGCGGCGCAAAAGGCATCGGGGTGATGGCACTTCATCCAGCTCGACGCATAGGCGATGAGTGCGAAGCTCGCGGCGTGGCTCTCGGGAAAGCCGTAGCTGCCAAAGCCCTCGATCTGCTTGAAGGTCTTCTCCGCAAAGTCGTGGTCATAGCCTCGCGCGACCATGCCGCCGATGAGCTTGTCGCGGAAATGGCTGACTCCGCCGGTGAGCTTGAAAGTCGCCATGGCGCGGCGCAACAGGTCTGCCTCGGACGCGGTGAACCCCGCGCATTCGATCGCGACGCGCATCGCCTGCTCCTGAAAGAGCGGCACCCCGAGCGTCTTCTCGAGCACGCGGCGCAGTTCTTCCTTGGGATAGGTGACCGGCTCCTTTCCCTCGCGCCGGCGCAAATAGGGGTGGACCATATCACCCTGAATCGGCCCTGGTCGAACGATCGCGACTTCGATCACCAAGTCGTAGAAGGTTCGCGGCTTGATCCTGGGAAGCATCGCCATCTGGGCGCGGCTTTCGATCTGAAAGACGCCGAGCGTGTCGGCCTTGCGGATCATCGCATAGGTGGCGGGGTCCTCGGCCGGGATCGTCGCGAGATCCAGCATGAGCCCCTTATCGGCCTCGAGAAACTCGAACGCGCGGCGCATGCAGCTGAGCATCCCCAGCGCGAGCACATCGACCTTCATGAAACCCAGTGCGTCGATATCGTCCTTGTCCCATTCGATGACCTGACGATCATCCATCGCGGCCGGCTCGATCGGGACCAGCTCGTCAAGCCGGTCGCGGGTCAGCACGAAACCACCGGGATGTTGCGACAAATGGCGAGGCGTGTTGATCAGCTGGCGGGCAAGGTCGAGGGTCAGCGCGAGCCGGCGGTCGGCCATATCCAGGTTCAGTTCCTCGGCGTGCCTTTCCTCCACACCGTCGCGGCTCCAGCCCCAGACCTGGCTGGACAGGCCCGCCGTCAGGTCTTCGCTCAAGCCCAGCGCCTTGCCGACCTCGCGCACCGCGCCGCGCGCCCGGTAACGGGTGACTACGGCGGTGAGCGCGCTGCGCGTGCGACCATAGGTCTCGTAGATCCACTGGATCACTTCCTCGCGGCGCTCGTGCTCGAAATCGACGTCGATATCGGGCGGCTCGCGGCGCTCCGCCGAGACGAAGCGTTCGAACAGCAGTTCGGAGCGAACCGGGTCGATCGAGGTGACGCCGAGGACGTAACATACGGCTGAGTTGGCCGCCGAGCCGCGGCCCTGGCAGAGAATGTCCCTTGAGCGGGCGAAATTCACGATGGAATGAACGGTCAGGAAATAGGGCGCATAATCCAGCTTTGAGATGAGGCGGAGTTCGTGCTCGAGCTGGCCGCGGACCTTCGATGTCACTCCGTCGGGATAGCGCTGCGGCGCCTTCTCCCAGGTCAGCCGCTCGAGCTCCTGCTGCGGCGTGCGGCCGGCCACGCCGACCTCGTCGGGATATTGGTACCGGAGCTGCTCGAGGTCGAAGCTGCAGCGCTCTGCGATCTCGAGGCTACGCCCGACCGGGCCGGTATCCCCGAGATTGCGCCGGAACAATCGTTCCATCTCGGCTGCCGGCTTCAGGTGGCGATCGGCAACGCACTCGCGGCGCTCACCAAGTTCGTCGATCGTGCATTTCTCACGGATGCAGGTGACGACGTCCTGCAACAGCCTGCGGTCGGGAGAATGGTAGAGCACGTCTCCGGTCGCGACGGTCGCGACCCGCGCTTTGGCCGCCATCTCCGCCAAGTCGCGCAAGCGGACGGCGTCGCGCGGGCGCCGGCGCAGCGACAAAGCGAGATAGGAGCGATCAGCGAATATTCGCCCGGTTCGGGCAAGCGCGGCTTCAGCAACAGCATCGGCCCGGTCCGGCACCAGCACGCCGATCAGCCCGTCATTCCATTCCTCGACGTCACTCCAGTCGATATGGCACGCGCCCTTGCCCGCGCGCGCCTTGCCGGCGGAGAGCAGCCGGCAGAGCCGGCCATAGGCAGCGCGGTCGGTGGGATAGACGAGCAACGCGGTACCGTCGGAAAGATCGAGCCGGCAGCCTGCGATCGCGCGGACACCCGTTGCCTTTTGCGCGTCCCAGGCCCGGACGATGCCCGCCACCGAGTTGCGGTCGACAATTCCGAGCGCAGGCAATCCGAGCACCGCGGCCGCTGCAAGCAGTTCCTCGGGCGACGAGGCGCCTCGCAGGAAGCTGAAATGCGTGGTGACCTGCAGCTCGGCATAGGTCGGGGAATGTTCAGCCATCGGTTCTGGCCCGTTGGGTCAGAGGTTCGCGTCTGCCGGTGCGAAAGCAATCAACTTCAGCCGATCGCGTTGAAGTTCCCTAGCTCGGGATGAAACAATGGCAGGTTGCGGGTCGACTTCTGCGCAACCGCGCTGGCGTTGCAGTTGGTTGCGAGCGTAATCCACTCAATCCCCCAATGGACGATGAGCGTCTTGCCGTCGGGACCGGGTTCGATCGTTGCGGCCCCCTCGATGATCACTTCCCAGTCCGGGTCATGGTCGCGCACCGCCTTGATCAGCGACCCGTCCGAAAGCGCGATATAATAGGCATGCAGGTAGCTTTCGCCCCCGAATTCGAACGAAGGGTCGGCAGGTATCGTGAGCCTGGATTCGATCTCACCGGTGACCCGCAGGATTGCGGCGTCTGCGGAGGGGGTTAGAGTGATGGACATCGCAGGTTCTCCGAATCGCGGAAATGGAACATAACAGGAACTTACTGGAGTGGCCATCGCGAGTTTCCTGCTTAGGCAAAGGCTCCGTGGATGAACCATCGCATCCGCCCGCTGGCACTGCGCTCGCCGTCACCCAGGCGAAACAGCCAGTATCGCCCCCCGCCCTCCACCTCGACCTGGAAATAGTCGCGTACCGCATAGGGCGTGCGCGCCTCGTGTCCGGCCTCGCGCCACCATTCGCCGTGCAGGCGCTCGGGTCCATCCGCCTGGGTCACGCGAAAGCGTTTGCGGCGCCACACGAACATCGCGGGCGGATGATCGGGGAGCATCGCGGTCACTTGGATCTCCTGTGGCGGGTCAAGGAGGCGACCAGGGCGCGGGAGATCGTCAGCCCAGCGGCGGCGGATGGCCTGAGTCAGCGCCGGCACCATTGCCACTGAACGCTCCGGCATACCGGGTCGCGGTGCGGCGCGGTGCAGGCTGGCCTGCCCGAACCGGTTGGCGAGCGCGTCGATCAATCCGCCCAGATCTGGTTTGCGTTCGCCGGCCCGGGCGAGGTCATTCTGGCTGGAGGCGAGCGGTTCGGTGAGCGGCGCGATGAGGGTCATCCCCTCCACGCCAAGACCCGGCTCGACCTGCTCGATCCGGGCGATCAGAAGCTTGGCAAGGTGCGCGGTGTCGCGGCTGGGCGTCGCCGTGCCGATGCGGATCGCTCGCGCCTGGCCGTCGACGCGGTGGAAATAGCAATCCAGCCGGCGCGCACCATGACCCAATTGCACCAGCTGCGCACCGAGGTCGGCAACCAAGTCGCGTATAACCATGGCGAAAGCCTCTGGTGTCGCGATCGGCTCGACCAGGTCGCGCCGGCAATGCGGGGCGCGAGGCGGGAGCAGCGGCTCGATCGCCTCGGGCGCATAGCCCAGTGCCTGGTCGAGACGCTGGTGGAGGAGGCGCCCGAAGCGGCGCGCAAGCGGCCCGCGCGGCGTCTCGATCAGCTGCTCGATCCGCTCGAAGCCCAGTTTCCTTAGCCCTTCGACGGTCTCGGGTTCGAGCCGGAGCGCTGCGATGGGCAGCAACGCCATCGCCTTGCGCTGATCGCCGGATTGAATCGTGACCGGCCGGCCTGCAGGGACGTGCCGCGCGACTGCATGCGCACAGCCCGGCGTGTCGGCAGCCGCGATCTGGAGGGCGTAGCCGGCGCGGGCAATGCGACGATGCAGGTCCTTGAGCAGCGCCGGCTCGCTGCCGAACAGCTGCGCACAACCGGTCACGTCGATCCAGACACCGCTCGGCGGATCGGGTGCGACGAACGGCGAATAGCGACCACACCAAAGAGCGAGACGCCTGAGCGCGGCGAGATCAGCCTCGGGATCGGCGTCGACCACGGTCAGCCTCGGCGCGAGACTGCGCGCCTTGGTGAGGGTCATGCCGGGGACAAGTCCGAGTGCGCGCGCCGGCCCATTCACCGCAGCCAGGATCTTGCGGCCATGATCCGGACGAGCGGTAACGAGCGGCTGGTCGGGAGCCGGAACATCCTCAGCTCGCGAAGCGCCGCCCCTCCGTCGCAGCCGGTCGGTCGGCCAGCTGGGAAGGAAGAGCGAGACGACCCTGCGCATCACAGGCCTCCACGATCCAGGATTTTGGGACGCCGCCACGATTACGCTCGAGCTGTACCTCCCAGCGCGGACGGCCCAGGCTTGGGATGCCGAGTGGCTTGCTGGGGGCGGCCAGCACACGCCAGCGGGTGACAGCAGCAGTCCCTTCCGTCTGATCCCCGATGCGCGCCGCACGACGAAACACGAAAGCGGTGCTGCCCGAGGCCTCGGCTGCGAGCTGGAGCCGCTTCGAGGCGGTGGTCGACAGCTTGGCGACTTCGCCGACGACCCCGGCCAGGCCCGGGTGGCGCAGGCATTCCTCCATTGCGAGCAGGACATTGGTGTCGCTCCCTGCCTCGACATGAATCACCCGATCGGGGTGCAGCCCCGCCAGGTCCAGTGCCGGGGCGAACAGGTCGCGCCACCTGAGGCACCAGAATACCGGCCCGTCGATCCGCGCGAGGATACCGGCGAGAAAAACCGTGGCCGCCGCGTCATCGCAAAGCTCGGAGCTGCCCATAACCTCATGCAGCGCGCCCGCCACCAAGCCGCCGCCCGGCAGCCACCGGTCGATCGCCGGGATACCGAATGGCACAGCCTCACGCGCTCGTCCGACCCCCTCGATGGCGGCAATGCGGGAACGCAGGTCAGCAATGGCACCAGGCGGCCTCATGGGGTCGAATACTCGGGAGCACTATGATTCGTTCGTCTTTTGTTCCGTGATACATCGCGTCGTCAAGATGCCCGCTGCCTCCCGCAAGGGGGTGCGACCTTCGGGTCGAGCAGCCAAACCACCGCAAGGCCAGAAATCCGCGGATGTCGGGCCACACCGCTTGCGTAAGAATTATTTTTGCACGACGCCCCGTAGTTCGCGATGTGCCGCGTCAACCCTCTCGAGGCCGGAGCAACCGGCGATGGGAGGGTAGGATGACGATCTCGAAAAAAGCGCTGTGCGCCGCGCTGCTGGCCGCCAGCGCTTTCCCAGCCGGCATGGTCACCCAGCCGGCCCAGGCGCAGGAAGCGCCGATTGCGTTCGCGGTGCCGGCGCAGGACTTGGCTGCAACACTCCGTGTCTTGGCCCGCCAGGGCGGCCGCGAAATCCTTTTCGCAGATGATGACGTGCGCGGCATGCGCTCGCCTGCGGTGCGGGGCAACTTCACGGTGGAACAGGCAGTGCGGCTGGCGATCGCCGGCAGCGGACTGGTCGTCGAGGTGGAAGCTGGAGCGCTGGTCGTACGGGCCCGGCCCGCCGCGACCGCGGAGGCGACCACCACCATAACCGTGACGGGCACTCGCATTCGTGGTGCGGGCAGCCCCTCGCCCCTGATCGTGATGACAAGGCGGGGCATCGAGGAGCAGGGACTCCCGGATATGGCAAACGTTGCGCGGATCATTCCGCAGAATTTTACCGGAGGGCAGAACCCCGGAGTCGCGGGGGGCGGTGACCAGGGCGGATATAATAATCTCAACAACTCCACGACGCTCAACCTTCGCGGGCTGGGCTCGGACGCGACGTTGACGCTCATCAATGGTCACCGCCTTCCTTACGACGCAGTCAACCAGGGCGTCGACATCTCGACCATTCCCATCGCCGCACTCGACCGCATCGAGGTAATCGCGGATGGGGCATCAGCACTCTACGGCTCTGACGCCGTCGGCGGGGTCGCCAACATCATCCTCCGGCGCGACTTCGATGGGCTGTCCACCAGTGCACGTGTTGGCACCTCCACCCAGGGCGGCAACGCACAGCAGCAATATTGGGGCGTCGGTGGCCAGCGCTGGGCTGACGGCGGCTTCATGGTGGCGATCGACTATAACAGGGCCACGCCGATCTATGCCGATGACAGATCCTATTCGCGCAGGCTTCACCCCACACAAATGATCGCGACCGGAAGTCGGCAGGTGAGCGGCGTGCTCACCGGCCACCAGGATCTGGCAAGCTGGGCGTCGTTCGAGGTGGACGCCCAGTTCGCAGACCGGCGATCGCGCAAGGGCAACGCATTCTCGGCGACGGCACCCGTCACGATTTTCGGGCAGCTCAGTCTGCCGGTCGTGCGCTCCTATGCGGTTACCCCGTCGCTGCATCTGCGGCCAGGTGGCGGCTGGGAAGCGACGTTTGAGATGACGAGCGGGGAGAGCAATACCGTCAGCACGGCGCGACGCTACGTCGGTGGCGTCGTGCAGGTCGGGCGCTCGGCCTATGACAATCGCCTCACCAACTTCGAGGCGAGCGCGGAAGGTCCGCTCGTCCGCCTGCCCGGAGGCGATGTCCGCCTCGCGCTCGGCGGGGGTTATCGTCGGTTCAGGCTCGACTTCAATATTCGCTCGACCAGTGGTGGCGTAACCCGCGTAACCCGCGACGCCAGCGAGCGGCGGGAAAGCGCGTTCGGCTATGGCGAGTTGTCGGTGCCGTTGGTGGGAGCTGCCAATGCCGTCCCCCTGATCGATGCCCTGCGCCTCAGCGCCGCGGTCCGCTACGAGCGATATTCGGGCATTGACGAGGTCGCCACCCCGAAGCTCGGGCTGATTTACGCGCCTCATCCCGACCTCGTCTTCAAATATAGCTGGGGCCGGTCGTTCAAGATCCCGACGCTCAATCAGGTCAATCAGCCGCGCGAAGCCATCTTGCTGAGCCAGGACCAGTTCTCGCCGCAGCCGGCCCCGCCGCTTCCCGTCGGTTCGACCGTGCTGCTCCTCGGGGGCGGCAACCCCGACCTGCGCGCAGAGCGGGCGACGAGTTCGACCCTTTCGATCCAGTTCGAGCCGCGCTTCCTAGCCGGGCTCCGCGTCGAGCTGAGCTATTTCGACATCGACTATCGCGGCCGCATCGCAAGCGGGGTCAGCGACTTCAGCACGGCGTTGACCAACCCCGTCGCCGCGGACTTCGTCCTCTATGGTCCGAGTGCCAGCCTGCAGCAGGCGCTCATCGCAGACGCGCCACTCGGGCTGCAAAACCAGAGCGGGCAAGCCTATGACGCGGCTCAGGTGTTCGCCATCGTCGACTCAAGCCTGCGCAACACAGCGCGCGAGCAGGCGCGCGGTGTCGACCTTGCGGTCGATTACAGCACAGAGCTACGGGGTGGCGGCCAATTGCAGCTGGCCGCCTCGGCGAGCTATCTTGAGGGGAAGCGTCAGCCCGTCGCCAACCAGCCCTATGAAGGGCGGGCGGGACTGATCTTCACGCCGCCAAACTTCCGGGCGCATGGCTCGGCAAACTGGCAGCGCGGCAGCCTCCAGCTCTCGGCGGCGATCAACTATGTCGGCAGCACGCTCGACAACCGGTTTCCCGATACGGAGACGATCGGCGCCTTCACCACCCTCGACCTGAGCGGAGCGTTTCGCCCTGCCATCGACCGGGGACCGCTCGCGAATCTCGAGTTGCGGCTCAACCTTCAGAATCTGCTGGACGAGGAACCCGACCCGATCAGGAATTCGGCGGCCTCCGCAATTCCCTTCGATTCGACCAACCAGTCCCCAGTGGGGCGGTTCGTCAGCGTCTCGGTAACGAAGCAGTGGTAAGCCTGCGCATCGCACTCGTTGCCGCATCGCTCCTGGCGCCGGCGGCGGCGGCCGCCGCTCCAGATTGCGCCGACCTGCTGCCGTCGGGAACGAATCTGGCGCTTCGCAATCTGTTCCCCGAGGATCTTGTGCGCCTGCGCGACATCGGGCCGGTCGACCCCAACCAGCAGGACGAGGGCCTGTTCTCGGTTTCGCCCGATGGTAGCCAGGCTGCCTTTCAGCTCAGGCGCGGCGATCCCGCGACCAACAGCTTCTGCCTCGCGATGCTGGTCGTGGACCTTCGCTCGGGCACCGTGCCTCGCGTGATCGACCGCGGCGGGGCGTTCATGCGCGTTCGCTACGACTTTCGGGGCAAAGCCGGGTTCAAGACCGGTTTCACGGACCCGATCACGCCCCGCTGGTCACCCGACGGGAAGTGGATCGTGTATCGCCGACGCGATCAGGGCGCTGTGCAGCTGTGGCAAGCTCGAGTGGACGGCGGCGGGAGCGCAGCAATCACGTCGAGCCTCGACGATATCGAGGATTTTCGCTTCACCGACGATGGGCGCGGCATCGTCTACGCCACCAGGCCCGGCCTTCGCGAGGCAGAGGCCAAAATCGATCGGGAAGCGCTCTCAGGCTTTCACTATGACGATCGGTTCGCGCCCTCGGCCAGCTATCGGCCCTTTGCGCCCGCACCGATCGCGAGGGTGGCTAGCTTTCTTGACCTCGGAAGCCGGAGGGTACGCAAGGCGACGCTGGAGGAGGCTGCCCTGCTCGATAAACCGTCGATGCGAGAGGGCAGCTGGACCGAGGTCCTATCGGATGCCGGCGACCGTGCGTGGCTCAAGATTCCATCCGACACCCTCTACCCCTCGCGAGGCCAGCTAACGGTAACATCCGGCAGCCGCACGATCGCCTGCGACGCGCCAGCCTGCGCGGACGCAAGCCATCCATGGTGGGCAGGCAACTCGGTGCGCTTCTTTCGTCGCGAAGGCTGGGCGAAGGCCACGACCGCGATCTATGAATGGAAGCCCGGCTTGAGCGATGCGCGCCGGCTCTACGGCACGGACGACCTGTTCCTGGGGTGCGTGCCCGCGGGCGGCACGCTGACCTGCCTGCGCGAGGGGCCCCTCCAACCACGCCGGCTCGAACGCCTGGATCCGGTCAGCGGGCATCGCGAAGTGTTGTTCGACCCGAACCCGGAATTCGCCAATTTCAGGCTCGGCGAGGTCGAGCGAATCCGCTCGCGCAACAGCTTCGGCATCGAATCCTTCGCCGATCTCGTCCTCCCGGTCGGCTATCAGCGAGGAAAGCGCTACCCGCTGGTCGTGGTGCAATATGTCTCGCGCGGCTTTCTGCGCGGCGGCACCGGCGACGACTATCCGATCCAAGCGTTCGCGAACCGTGGCTTCGCCGTGCTGAGTTTCGACCGTCCAAGACAGGTCGGATTCGAGTCGACGACGGACTTCATCGAGGCCGACCGGATCAATCTCAAGGACTTCGCCGACCGCCGCAGCGTGCTCGAAGGATTGGAGACCGCAGTCAAGGTCGCGATCGAGCGTGGCATTGCCGATCCGGCTCGCATTGGGATCACCGGCCTGAGCGACGGCTCCTCGACCGCCGGCTTTGCGCTGCTCCATAGCAAGCTTTTCGCGGCCTATGCGATGAGCAGCTGCTGCTGGGACACCAACCTGGCAATGCGCGTCGGCCCCAGCGCGGCCAGGCTTTTCCACCATATGGGGTATCCGCAGGCCACGGACGATAGTCCGGCAGCCAAGGCATTCTGGGACCGGATTGCCTTCTCCCCCAATGCGCGTTCGATCCGGGCTCCAATCCTGGTCCAGGTGTCGGACGATGAAGTCCTGAGCGCGCTCCAGACCTACACCGCGCTGCGCGAACTGGACCGGCCGATCGACATGTTCGTCTTCCCCGACGAGCATCACGTCAAATGGCAGCCAGCGCACCGCCTCGCAGTCTATACCCGCTCGATCGACTGGTTCGACTTCTGGCTGAACGGGGCCAGGATTACAGGCCGCGACGAGGAGGTTGCACGGTGGGCCGCGATGCGTGAAACCATTTCCGACGCGGCTGAAAAAGCCGCTTCCGCGGCCGACCCGCATGACGCGGTACGCTAGCGCCAGCCCCCCGGGTCGGGACATGTTCGGCAGATGCAAGGACTGGCGCGGGATCCACACCGCCACGGTCGATGCGCGCACATCTTGATATCAGCGACGGGCATCGCCGCAAATATCATCCTGGGGTTTATCGATGAATGCTCAACCGAGCTACACACGTAATACTTAATATATTGCCGGAAATTCTAATTTTATTTAGCCTCATTTCAAATTTTCCAACATGCCTCAATAACAATCGATGCGGCAAACCGCGAGAGAGATCCATGAAACTCCATACAGTCATCTTGGCAAATGCGGCTCGCCTGTCATTCAGGGCTGCCGCTGCCACTTTCGGCGTTTCTACTCTCTGCCTCTCTCCGACCGCACAGGCTGATGTAGCCCCCAATACCGTTCGAAACGTCACAATCACGTTTGATGACAGCATCACAGATAATACCCGTCGCAGTTACGAGGATGGGCTCAACCAAATCCGTATTGCTTCGGGCCATTACTACAATGACCGCATGTTCATAACCCAAAACCAAGATACGAATAATCATGGCTTGATACGAGTGAACCTCGTCAGAAGGTCGGATAACAGGTACGTTATTTTATGGCTGCGTCCGTACGACCTTTATGTGCTCGGATACACGGCTTATGACAGGGTGGCCGGCGCTGAGGGCCGAAATGGAAACAGAACGGCAGCGTTCCGCGACAGCGGCCTAAGGAGCGCGTTATTGCGGAGCGGTCAGCAGTGGGCGCTCGATACCAGTTATGAAATGGGCACGACGGGATCTTACGCCAGTTTGGCGGCGCCGTTGAATGGAGCATTCCCGCCTTCCACCGGCAGGGCTACCCAGGTGATATCCTACGCCAGCTTCCGCGCTCATTTTGAATCGCTGGACCGGTCGATGCAGACCGCAGTCAGCCATGGAGCTGGCGTCGTCAATCCTCGCCCGGCATTACAGTTTATGATCGGCCTGCTTTCCGAATCAGCGCGCTTGTATGACGTTCGCGGTCAGTTCTCGGCAGCCTTCGCATCTACGGCGTATAATCACCCGCTTGGCCAGCTTCAAATCTCGCTGGAGAACGATTGGGACGTCATCTCGACATGGACCCGAGATAGAGCGAACGGTACTCCTCGGGGAACACTCCTGACCGGATCGGGAAATTATAATACCTTTGACGACGTCAGGGCACGGCTCGCGATTATACGAGGCTTCAAACCTCCGAGATAGCGGTTTCCCATAATGCTGATGCTGGAACTCAGGTCACAAAGGCCGCTGTCAGCAATGCCCTTCAGCGATTGCACTAGCACAATGTCGGGAACGCTTTGATAGCAGATAATCCGCAGGGCATCTCGGCAGCCCAAAATAAAAGTGATGGGAATTTATGAGGGTTGCACTTTGCGCCACCGCAGCTGCGGCCTGCCTAGCATCGCTTGCTCTTGCTTTCGGGTCCGATCCGATACCGAGCAACGGCCACGTTGTCATCTTGCAGAAAGGTGAACGTAACTTTGGAGCGCTCCCACCCACGGACGCAACGCCCACGGTCATCGCTGAGAAAACGCCCGCCGATAATCAAGGTCCATATTTCCGTTTAGAGGAACTCGATCGGTATATGGCCACCGAGCGACGTGACCCTGAATGGGCAAGAGTCTCCGAGGACAGCTTAAACAGTCTTCTAACCAGGCTGCTGTACCCAAATCTCGGAGCGGGCTTCAAGGCTACGTGCGCCGCGACCATCTGCCGAATAGACGGCCAGCTTACCTCTTCGGAGCGCGAGTTGTGGCAGTCGCAGGCTCGGGATGCTCATTTCAAGATATATCTCTCGGAGTACGACCTGGAGTATGTCGCTGGTGAGGCGGACCTGAACGCGGGGTCTACAGCGTTTCGAACATATGTGGGTCGCGTGGCCAACCAGATGTAGAACTGCTGGGCGTTGGAAGTTCTGCGTATTGTCCGAGGAGCGCGGATACCGGAGCTCCAGCGAGCCCCGCGATCCAAATTGGCATAGTCGGAGGCCACTCAAAACTCGGCGTCAGGGGGTACAGGTCCGCGAACCACGGTCGACAATTCACGCGACGTAGCGGGTCCCTGGCTAGATGGTCTTGTCGAGTTGCGCGCGCGCCGCGTCCGCGATCGGATGCAGCGCCGCGCCGTCGATCGTCCCGACCATGCTGAATCCCAGCCCGCGCCGCGCCCAGCTGACGGTCGTCACCGCACCCTCGCGATTCACCGCCATCGGCGCTTCCTTGTCGACCGCCATGTTTCGCGACAACAGCGTCAGCCGCTGGCCGCCTTCATTGTCGTACATGAACATCACCGCCGCGCCGTGCGGGGTCGGCACCACCCTGCCGCCCAGGAAGCGATAGCCCGCCGCCGACAGGTCTGGCACCGCGACCGGCCGGTCCAGCCTGCGCGATGCCCATTGCACGAACTGCGGCGCATCCGACGCGGCGATCTCCACCGGCCGGGCCGTATCGGGCGCATAGACCGCATAGCTCTGCTTCGCTTCCTCGGCGAGCGCCGCAATCCCGACGGTCGGCTGCTGCTGGCTGGCATGCATCATCCACCCCCCCGCGCCGCCGATGACCAGCAGCATCGCCGCCGCCGCGCCCTGGATCGGCAGCGTCCAGCGCCGCCAGTCGCGCCGTCCCCGCCGCTCGATCACATGCGCCAGGCTCAGCTCACTCGGCACCGGCTCGTCCGCCATCCCGGCCAGCGCGGCGCGCAGCGCATCGCGCGCTTCGATATCCCGTGCCACCCGCGCGCGAAGCTCGGGCTGCGCGTTCAGCACCGCCTCAACCTCGGCCCGGCGATGCCCGCCCAGCACGCCGTCGACATAGGCGTGCAGGTCGTCCTCCCCGATCGGACGGCTGGTCATTTCACGCTCCTCAAATGCATGACGGGCGCCGCCTCCCCGCTCAGTGCCTCGCGCAGCCGTGCGCGGGCGCGCGACAGGCGCGACATGACGGTCCCGACCGGAACGCCCAGCGTCTCGGCGGCGTCGGCATAACTCATCTCCTCGATCGTCACGAGCAGGATCACCGCGCGCTGCTCGTCGGTCAGCCGGTCGAGACTGGCCAGGATGTCGCGCTGGTGCAGCCCCGCCTCCTGCTCCGCCGGCCGTGCCAG
The DNA here is from genome assembly GCF_039652585.1 of Sphingomonas rustica. Lineage (NCBI taxonomy): Bacteria > Pseudomonadati > Pseudomonadota > Alphaproteobacteria > Sphingomonadales > Sphingomonadaceae > Sphingomonas > Sphingomonas rustica. The sequence continues at coordinate 625,910 of NZ_JBDIZK010000001.1, forward strand.
CGCGGCCTCGCTTGCCTCGTCCAGCGCCACCGCAGTTCCCCGTCGCGCGCGCTGGCGCAGCTGGTTCATCGCCAGATTATGGAGGATCGCGAACATCCAGGTTCGCGGATCACCTTGCCCCCGCCGCTGGTGCCACCGTCCCACCGCTCGCTCCAGACAATCCTGCACCAGGTCGTCCGCCGCCGCCCGATCGCGCAGCAGCACCCGGGCATAGCGCCGCAGCCGCGGGATGACCGGCTCGATCAGCAGGATCATGTCGCGCATGCGGTCCTCACGGCATCTGCCTCTGCACGATCGCCCCCGGCGCGGCCGACGTCCCCGCCCGGATCGCCAGCCAGTGCCTGGCTGTGGCACCCTGACCCTGCACCACCTGCCGGATCGGCCCGCTCGCATTGACGATCGCCGATCCCGCCGGATTGGTCTTGAAGTCGGCCAGCGGCTCGACCGTCCCCGTTCCGTCCGCCTGATCGGTCAGCACCAGCTGATAGGATTGTCCGGGCGCCAGCCCGGTGACCGACGCCTGCAGGATCTGGATCAGCCCCTGGTCGAACAGCGTCACGCTGGTCGCTCCCTTGCCCCCGGCGCCCAGCGCCAAGGTGGTCGCCTGTCCCGCGACACCCAGCGGCTGGAGGTTCTCGCGACCCGTCCCCGCCGGTACTGCGCCGGCGACATAGGCGATCGCCTGCGGCGCCTGTCCGATCGCCACCTTCCCCGTGACCTGGTTGGTGGCGGTGTCGATCCGGACCAGCGCATCGTCATTCTCCATCCCGACAAAGACCGTCTTGCCGTCCCCCGACGGCCACACCCCGTGCGGCAACCGTCCGACCGGGATCGTCGCGACCTTTGCGAAGCTGTCGGTGCGGAACACCTGCACCTCGCCCGTCCCGCCGACGGTGACATAGGCGAACAGCCCCTGCGCGGTCCGCGCGAAATTGACATGGTTGGTGATCGGGCCGGTATCGATCACCTTCATCGTGGCAAAGGGCGGCTTGGCATCGATCACCACGGTCTTGCCGACATCCTTCAGCGTGTACCACACCTGTTGCCCGTCGGGGGTCGCCGCGATGTTGGGACAAAAGGGACTGGGCTGCGCCACCCGCCCGACGATCGCGTGGCGGGCGACGTCGAACACCACCAGCTCGGGATTGAACGACGAACAGACATAACCGTATTTCCCGTCGGGCGAGAAGATCGTCATTCCCGGTCCCCCCGGCGTCTTCAGCCGCGCGGTCTCCTGATAGGTGACCGGGTCCAGCACCGCGATATAGTCCTCGCCGCGCACCGTGACCCAGACTTCCTTCCCGTCGGGCGTGAAGAATGCCTCGTGCGGCGACCTTCCGATATAGGTCGTGTGCTTCACCGCGTTGGTCGCGGTGTCGATGAAGGTGACCGAGTTCGACCCGATCGACACCACCGCCAGCGTCCGGCCGTCAGGCGAAAAGCCCATCCCGTGGACTAGCACCTGCCCCTTGTAGAGCGGGCTGAAATTGGCTGGCTGCGGATCGCCCAGCCGGATCACGCCCAACAGGGTGCCGTCGACCGGATCGGTGACCGAAACGGTGTTGGAGAATTGCTCGGCGGCATAGACGCGGTCGCGGTGGCTGGCCGGCACGTCCCTGCCCCACGGCGCCTGCGGGCCGTGCTGAGCGAATGCCGGCGTGGCGAGCGCGGCCATCGCCGCTGCGATCGGGAGCGTCTTCATCTCAATGTCCCTCCCGATGCGCGCCCGTCGCGCCACCCTGCTGCGTCGGCACGGGCAAGGAAGGCGGCAACGGATCCCCGATCGCCAGCCGCATCGCCGCAATCTCCTGCTGCTGCTCGACGATGATCTCCTGCGCGATCCGCTTCAGTTGCGGGTTGCGGCCATGGTTCAGCACCGCGACCGACATGTCGATCGCGCCCTGGTGATGCGGGATCATCATCGTCACGAAGTCGCGGTCGACATCGCCGGTCGGCGCGACATGCATGTCGGCCATCATCCGGTTCATCGCCCTGTCCATCGCCGCGGCGAAATCGCTCGATCCGCCGCCGGCATGCGCCGCGGCGCCCAGCGCAAAGGTCAGGGGAAGTATCAGGGTTCGGCGCATCTCGCCCTCCATCGTCAGAGCAGTCGCAGGGGTGGACACCACCCGGCCCCGACTATTCCCGGCGCGGAAGAATATTTATCGAAGCACGCCAGACACGGCGGGGCGACCGGACCGATCCGAATGGCGAGGCTCAGGAGATCTGTGGACCAGACCTGTTGCGACCAAGCTGCCAGTTGATGCCTTCACTCCGAGCCACTCCTGCGACCGGCTTGCCCAGTTCGCGCTCGAGTATCGATCGCCACGGGACCAGCGTAAAATCACGGCTGCGTTCGACCAATCCATAGCGTCCGCCTGCCAGCTCGACCTTCCTGGTCAGTCGGCCCTCGATCTTAGCGCCCTGGCCGACCTCGACGAACGCCTTGCCGAGCTCCTCGCTCAATCCGCTCGCGACACGCAAAAGCTCTCGCCGCTGAAGTGCGGCGAGCATTCCTCGCTTCAGCCGGACCTGGTCGTCGCTTCCGATCTCCGCCAACCCCTGTTCGACCAGCCACTGACGCCGCGCGGCGAGCGCGACCCGTACCTCGCGACCGAACCCAGCGTCACGCGCCGAAACGGAATCCTCTCCGGCCAGGGCGCGGTCGAGCCAGGTGGCGGCATCGGCTGAGGGCAACTTCTCAAGGGGGATCGGCGATAGGGTCTCGATCACCACCGGCCGGTCTCGCAGCAGGCGCGCCTCATAGGTAGCCACCCGCTCGAGATGATCGTCAGGGATGCGAAAGCTGCCGTCCGATTGGCGGTCGACCAACCCGCTGCGGCGCATCGCCTCGAGGCGGCGGACATGCGCCTCGGCGAACGCCCGGCTCGTCTGCGGGTCATGCTCGAGATGAAGGGCAACCGAATAGCATCCGCCCTGCGAGGCCGCCACTGCGGCGATCGTCCGGTCGACCTCACGAACGGCCAGCGTTCGCGGCGTGATACGAACGATGGAACCCTGGGGTGTTGGATCGATCGCAGAACCAAGGCCGATGTCGAGATAATGCGCCCGGCCGTCGGTCCCATCGATGATGAGATAGTGCCGGTCGCGAAGCTCGTCGGCGAAACCGCGTCGCAGGACGCATCCCACCACCGGCGTCCGCAGCTCCCGGTCGATGACCCGGTCGGCCTGTGCCCGTTCGACCCGGCAGGCCGTCAGCTCGCGCTGCATCAGCCGGATGATGTCACCGCGCTCACCCATGTCGCGCAGCGCCTGCTCCAACCCGTCGGCGAGCCGCCAGCGTCCAGCGCCGAGATCCTCCGCCAGCCCCATGGCGCCGAGCTTGCGCAATCGCCCGGTGGCGACAGCCTGCTGGAACGGGTCGTTATGGGCCGGACCCGTGACGCGATCGGCGTCCATCCGGCGGATCAGCCGGCGGTCGATCGCGGTGAGCCTTTCCTGGGTCACATCATGGCGCAGCCGCTCCTCGATCTCGCGATCGGTGCGCGGGCCAAGATCGAGCGTGGCGAGTTCGGCCGCGCGCTCGCGAAGCCCGTGCGCAATATACTCGCGCGCGATGACGAGGTTCTGGCCCTGGTCGTCGACCCCGCGCAGCATGATATGGGTGTGCGGCTGGTCGGTATTGAAATGGTCGACCGCGATCCAGTCGAGCCGCGTCCCGAGGTCGTGCTCGGCCTGCGCCATCAGCCTGCGGACATAGGGCTTGAGGTCGGGATATTCGGCGCCGTCCTCGGCCGACACAATGAAGCGGAACTGGTGGCGGTCGCCAGCGCAGCGTTCGAGAAACGCCTTGCCGTCGGTGGCATCGAGCTCGCGCCCGTAGAGCTCGCCCGGCGAGCCGTCGCGAGTCACCCCGTCGCGCTGGATGTAGCGCAGGTGTGCGCGTGCCGCTGCGAAGCCGCTGCCTGCCATGCGCACCAGCCGCACCTTGACCACCGCGCGGCGCGTCCGGGCGTCGGCAAACCGGTCCCCGCTCGCGAGCAGCCTGCCGATGCTCGCGCCGCGGCCGATCCGGCTCCCGTCGAACCGCCCCGAGCGCACACCCGTCTTGCTGCCGGCAAGACGCGCCGCGGCGAGGACCCGGCCGCCATATTTGGCGAGGCGCTTGCCGTCCTTCGCCCCGGGCCTGCCGAGCTTGGGGGTGAACTCGTCCTCGCTCACCGCCGGTTCTCCAGAGTCTCGCGCCACGGCATAGAAAAGGGCAGATTTCGGCCATTCGCACCGCGCCTGTCTCCCGTGCGGCGCGGGCGGTCTCGCCAAAAAAAGATGTGCAGACAATCACTTGGCCAGGGTCGCGAGACACTGCCTTTATCTTGCCTTCCCGGTTCCTCCTGCCTGCCCCCCATCCGGCGCAAAAAGAAAGCCGGGACACGCTGCCGGTATCGCAGCGTATCCCGGCCCGGACCGAGGCGGATTTCACGCATCCGCGAACGCCCGCCTGGCCTGCGCCCCTTGCCCGAAGCTGCGCTTGCCGAGCATGGCCTGGGCATTGCCCTCGCCATCGACAAGCATCACCGCGACGAACCAGCGCCTGTCGATCCGGCCGAGAATTCGCACCCGGTCGAGCTCGATATCGACTCCGCCGCCACCGAAGTAACAGCCGAGCCAGCGCACCTCGAGGCGTGCGTCCCAATGAAAATCGGCCTCCTCGGCCTCGAGGAATCGCGTCGCCAGTGCCCTGCCTGCGCGCGCCCCGAACTCGATCTCGAGCCCTGAAACCAGTGCCGCCATCACGCGATCGGCCGCGTCCGAGAGGGATTGAACCTGTACCATGACCTGTCTCCGCTTGCGGTCCCCATCATCGAGGACAAGGCCTCCGGGACGGGTGGCGGAGCGGCGGTCAGGGCCGCCTGGGCGAAGCACAGGCGCCGCGAAGCGGACATGGGGGGAACCGATTTGCGTAGCAAATTGGGGGGCACCCATGGGCCTTGAGGGCCGCTTCGCCGCCCGTAATGCTGGGACTTCACGACGAGCCTCCCCTGCCTGTCCATCTCACGGGACCTCACGGCGGAGCACGAATATCGTCGATCCCGAAGGCGGTGCAGGCGGCTCCAGCGGCGTTGCGCGCACCTCCCGGCGCACCAGGAACAGGGGTGGCGGCGCGGGGGGCTCGCTCTCCGGCAAGGCCGGTGGCGCGCCCGTCACACGCGTCAGATAGGTCACCGTCTCGGCGGGCAGCCGCGCCGTGCCGGCACGCCAGGCGGCGTAGCGTCCGGGCCCGGCATTGTAAGCGGCGAACGCTCCGGGATAACCGAACCGGTCATACATCCGCCGCAGATAGCAGGCGCCCGCAATGATGTTGTCGGCAGGCAGGTCGGCGTCGTCGCCAAGCCCGAGCTCGCGTCGCAGCTCTGCCCAGGTCGCCGGCATCAATTGCATCAGCCCGATCGCGCCCTTGCGGCTGCGGATCGGGCGCCCGTTCAGGGACGTCCGGCCGCCGCTTTCGAACCGCATCACCCGTGCGATCCAGTCGGCCGGCACGCCGCAGCGCGCGGCTGCAGCGTCGATTTGCGCCGACCAGCGCCACGTCTCGTCCACCTCGACGGGACCGGCGAGAAGGAGCAGCGCGAGGCTCAGCGCCGCCATATCAGCCTCGCCCGGCCGACCAGGTCCCGGCCCGGACTCGTCCCGAAATAGCGCCCGTCGAAGGAGCCCGGTGCGTCCATCAGCAGCAGATAGTCACCGCGTGCGAGCCGCTGGCAGCCCTGCCACCAGGGCAGGGCGCGGCCGCTCGGGTCGCGCGCCAGACGGTTCGCGACCGCCACGCCGTTCACGAAAACCCTCGGTCCCGAGCCACAGACAAGATCGCCGTCAGCCGCGGCGACGCGCTTCACCAGCGGGACGTTGCCGGGGAGATAATGACGCTCGGCAGCAAGTGCGCGCCAGCGCCGAGGGATCCAGGCAATCGCCATCTCGCCGCGTGCAGGCGCATCGCCCGGCCACACCCAGTAGAGCCCGATCGGCGCGCTGGCACTGGCGTTCCACACCAGTCGCGGCGCCGGGGAATAGACCGGCGGCGCGGCGAGCAACACCAGCGCGGCGCCGCCAAGGATCGCGAGACGGAGACGACGCAGCCGTTCCAGCTGGTGCGCATGCCGTGTGTCGCCCCGGGCGAGGAGCGGCGCCTCGCCTTGCCCTCGGGGCGCCGTCACGAGCGGGTGCCGCGGGCACTATGCTCGCGGCTCCACGTGTCGAGATCCTCGATATGATAGTGGACGAAGCGGCTGTGTCGCCGGAAGACCGGTCCGAGCCCGCGCATGCGCAGCCCCTTCAGCAACCGGCTGGAGATGCCGAGATAGGCCGCTGCCTGATCCGTATTCAGGAAGGGCGATCCGCGCTTGGCGCTGGTCGCCCGGTCGATATCGTCGCCGTCCATGCCCGTGTCCTCGATTGCCTCGACGCGACCTGAGATGACGGGCGGGACACCTGGCCGGGAGTGTCGAAAACCGGGGACGCCGATTCCGACACCCCGGCTCGAGGACGCCCCGTGCCGCCCGGCACGGGGCGCCCGGCCTCAGCGCGACCAGATCAGCGAGAAGCCGCCCTGCTCGCCTTCGACCAGCGTCGCGTAGATCGGCGCGGGCAGCGAGGGGTCGTCGAGCTTGACTGAGACATAGGGCCGGTCCTCGCGCGAGACCTTGGTCCAGCCGGCCCCGAACTCGACGCCCTGCGCGGTCGTGATCCGGTAGTCGGGCGCCTTGTCATTATCCTTGGGCGAGGGCTTGATGCTTGCCTTGGCGTTGAGGGTCAGGGTCCGGATGGTGCCGGTGAACACGCCCGAATCGTCGCGGGTGAAGGTGCCGATGGTAGCCATGATGCGTCTCCTTGTGCTCCGACGCCGCGCCAGTGCGGCCTCGATGGCGACGCCCGGGCACCGCCAGGCGGCCGGCATGCACCGGGCTCGAAGAGCCGGGCCGCAGCGTAGCGAAGGGCGGCCAAAGCCGACTTTCTTGCCTCGCGAGGAAGGCGCCGGGGGGCAAAGCTCCCCAAGCCGGGGAAGAAAGCCGGCGACGCCGTTGCTGGCCCAGGCCGCGCGGTGCCAGTCGGCCATCGTGGAGAGGCCGCATGGGGCTGCGAGCCACGGAGAGACAGGCTCTAGCCTTGCGATCGGCAGCTTCGGTCGATGCGATCGGCTCGCCGCAGCCAGGATGCATGACGCCGCGCGGCGCGCTATCAGGCCCGCCCCGGGGGATGGCATGACGATATCGGAACAGGTCCGCAGGCTGATCGAGCGGCTCGCGCCGGAGCCGGTGTGCGACGATTGCATCACGCAGCGGCTCGGCCTGGGCATCCGGCAGCACGCCAATGTCGCGACCCGCGAGCTCGCCGGACGGGACGGATTCGAGCGCCGCAAGGACGAATGTGCGCTGTGCGGTGCGACCAGGCTGGTGATCGGGAAAGGCGCGCGCTGAGGCGCGCTGCGTGACCGCGTCGCAGTCGTGCGGCCCGTCCAAGCCGGGAAAAGGGGCGGCGGAGAGCCGCCCCGTGAAGGTTCAGGCGGCAAGCGGCTGAGGCTCGGGCGCCCTTGCCGCGAGCGCGGCATCCACCTCGGCGCGCGCGTCGAGCGTGCCGACACCGCCGCGAGCGGTATAGGCCGAGGGCGGGAAAGCCATCCAGCGCGGCACCCAACGCTCGACCTTCGCCCGCCCTCCGGCACCGGCCAGATGGTCGGCGACGATCCGGCGCATCGTCTTGCCGGTTTCGCCGGCATTGGCATCGGCGATGGTATTGCCGGCCACATCGGCGACGAGATGGGCAAGCACTTCCTTGTCACGGACCAGCGCCAGAAAGGCATCGTCCGCCTCCCACCAGTCTGTCATGCGGACGCCAAGCTCGGACCCGACCGCCTCGACCGCGGCGCTTCCGGCGGCGAGTGTTTCGCCCATCAGCACCGCGACGACGTCCATCAGATCGGCGTCGGACAGGTCGAGCAGGGTCAGGAAGACACCGACCACGCCCCGTCCGCCATGCCCGCGACACAGCGTCGGCGCCTCCGGATCGAAGCCGAGCAACGCCAGCATGTTCCGGCGCTTCTCGTCGAAGACCGTCTCGCCGCGACAGGTTTCGAGCGACTCCTGCACTGCGTCGCTCCGGGCCTGTTGCGGCTCGGGCTCGACCCGCCAGAGCGGCGATCCGGCGATGGCGTGCGCGACCATCAGGCGCAGCGCGACGCCCGGCCGGGTGAGCAAGGCAGCGCGCACCGCCGCATGGCGGTGCAGGTCGATATAGGCCTGGAGCGGCCCGCTGACCTCGGGGCGCACCGGCCTTGCCGGTGCTGCTTCGGGTGCTTCGCCGCGCGCGATCCGGCGCGCTTCTCTGGCGGAGAGATAGCCTTCGTGGAACACCACTTCGCCGTCGGCGCGGACATCGATGTAGACGCGCCCGCCCTTCCGCTTGGGCGTCTTCTCATGCTCCCAGCCATGGAAATGCTCGGCCGGACCGATGATCTCGACCCCGCTCCAGCCCGCTTCCAGATAGGCGGCGCGCCGCGCCTCGATCGCTGCATTCTGCGAGCGCCAGAAGGCATCGGCATCGGCGACATAATGCTGCTCGGCGAACAGGTCGGCGACCATCCCCAGCCCCGCCGCATCGACATCGAACAGCGCATGACGGGCGGCGATCGCCTGCCCGCCGAGCAGCCAGCCGCGCAGCTGCCAGCCGGTCGGACAATGCGCTTCGGGCGCGTCCCACAATGCGACCCAGTCCCTTTGCCGAGCCTTGGTTGCGAGGGTCAGGTGGCGCACGGTCGCGGCGTCTATCTTCTCGCGCCGGCACAGGTCGCGGATGCGAGGGAGCAGGTTGCCCAGCGCGAGCGTGCGTCGGACGGCGAGCACGGGCAGGGCGAAGGTGTCGGCGATTTCCTCGGGCGACCGGCCTTCGCGCACCAGCCGGACGAAGCTTTCCCAGCGGCTGACCTCGTCAGGATCGAGGCGCGCCATATTCTCGATCAGCGACGCCTCGACGGCGGCGGCATCGTCGCCCGCCTCCAGGATCGCGCAGGGCAGGCGGACGGGCTCGGGGGCGGCGCCGCCCTCGGCCCGTTCCGCGGCGACGATCTGCGCGGCGCGGAAACGCCGCGCGCCAGCGAGAATGCCGAACCGGTCGTCGGTGCCGGGACGAACGATCAGGCTCTGGAGGATGCCGCGCTTGCGGATGCTCGGGAGGATGTCGGAGACGTCCGGCGACCGCTTGGCGAAACGCATATTGGCGGGGTCGACATAGAGTTTGTCGAGTTCGATGAACTGGAGTTTCATGACACGTGCTCCTTGTGGGCACCGGTCTCATCCATGGCGAGGCATGGGCGGAGCCGGTTTGGACTGCGGCGAAAGGCGCGCCGCGCGCCTTCGCGCCGTCACCCGGACGGCGGAAACCGGTCGGCCAGATCGCGCGCGGTATCGCTCGCGCGGCGCAGCAGCGCCTCGGCCGTGAGGATCGACCCCGCCTTGCGGGCCCATGACGTCCAGTCGGCGAGTGGCAGGGTCGTCGCGAAATTTGAGTCGCGCTCGATGCGCAGCCCATAGGGCAGGCGCAGCGCCTCGATTTCGGACAGCGAGAACCAGCCAAGCTCGGGGCAGCCGAACCCGAGGTCGGCGAGGCCGAACAGCGCGTCGCCGTCGTCGTCCAGTTCGCTCGCCAGCCAAGTCGCGGGCGAGAGCGGGTGGAAGAACTTCACCAGCGGCCGCTTGTCGGCGTCGTCGCTGCGATATTGGACCCGCAGCGCCGCCCGAAGCTCGGGGGTGAGCAGGCTCATAGCTCCGCCTCCATTCGAACGACACTGCGCGACGCCGACACCGTAGGAGGCTCCGCCGCATCCCCCGGCACCGGGCCGTCGGATAGAAAGGCGAGCAGATAGTCGGCTGCCTTGCTGGCAAGGCTGGCGGCGCGGAAGATGGCGCGATTGTCGGCTCGCAGCACCTCGAGCCACGACCCCAGATAGTCGGCATGGCGGACGCTTGGGACGATGCCGAGCGCGGAACACAGAAAGGCCGAGGTCAGCTCGGCGACCAGTTCCTCGCGCGCATAGCCGGCGCTGCCGAACGGGTACGACAGGTCGCGCGCGAGGCGGCTGGCATGCCCGGTCCAATGGCCGAGCTCGTGCAGCGCGGTGCGATAGTAATCGATCTGATGGCGGAAGGCAGGCTGGGGTGGGACGCGGACATAGTCCGCGCCGGGCGCATAATAGGCCTCGGCCCCGCCGATCCGGAAGTCGGCCCCGCAAGCGCCGATCAGCGCCTCGGCGACCGGCACGACCTCGCGTTCGGGCAAAGGCGCGGAACCGGCCATCAACCGCTCGGGCAGCCCGTCGCACTGGGCGACGTTGAACACCGTAAAGCGCTTTAGGAACGCCACCGGGCGCGCCTCGCAACCCTCGCTGGCCGCGCGCTCGCGCTCGGCTTCCGGGGTGAACCGATCGGCATAGACGATGCCGACGCCGCGCTCGCCCTTGCGGACGCATCCGCCCGCATCGAGGGCCTGCCGGAAGGTCAGCCAGCCTTGCGAGGCGTAACCGCGCGCGATGACCTCGCCCCACAGGATCAGCACGTTGATTCCCGAATAGGCGCGCCCCGAAGCGGCATTGCGCGGCAGGCCCGGCGCGGTCGCCACGGCGTCCCAGGGCTGCACCCATGGAAACCGCCCCGCCTCCAGCTCGGCGACGATCCGCGCCGTCACCTCGTCATAGAGCGAGGCGCGCCCGGCGCCTCCAGCCTCTCCCCCAGCGCGACGCCCGCGACCCTTGCTCATGCCCGGCCTCCTCGACCCAATGCCACACCCGGCCCCGGAAAGCGGGGTGGGCGGCGAGGAAGCCCGCAAAGGACCGCGGGACAGGGCGGGGCGCACCGTGAGGCAGCAACGAAGTGGAGGACCCGGCCCGCAGGGCCGGGTTGCGCCGCGCCCGAGCGGGCCTAGAAGGGCGCGCCGGCCACACCGCTTGCCGAGGCCGGACCCGAAACGCCGGCGCTACCAGCGCCGACCGCAGACCAGCGCCAGCGATCGGCACCCTCAGGGCAGGGACGCGCGCGCGGCCCGGCAGCCGTAGAGCGCGACCGCGCGAAGCGCGGGGCGCTTGAGTATCGACCCTGAGGCGCGATATGCATGGGTCGGCTTCATCCCGGATCATCGATCTCGACGCCCTGGTGCAAGGTCCCACTGCGCCCCGAAATGCATTCGATCGTCTCGCAGATCGGCACGACCCAATTGCACCCGGGTCCGGCACGGCGCCGACTTGAATTACGTCCCTGCTCGATCCGAGTCGGAGGGAAACATCAATGCGACGGCTAGCGGCCATGAACGAGCCACGCACCGCGCGCGCGCAGACGACGCGCGCGCCTGCGCCAGGCTCGCAACCGCGAGCCGCATCAAGGCAGCACTCTCGCATCCGGACGGCCGTCGCCGCGGCGTGCGCTCGCCTGCCCGTGAGCCAGCCGTCGCGGTGCCCTCCGGCCGGATCGAGCGCGCTACACGTCAAAGCAAAGGGGATTGCGGCCCCTGACGGCTTCACGGAAGGCCGTCAGCGTACGCTCAGCTGAATCCGCGTTCCGCTGCCGGCGCCAGCCGGCCTTGATCGATACCCGGATCGATCAACCGTCAGCTATCGCCACGAGATGGGCCGAAACGGCCAGCGACACGGCGACGTGCCATGCGGCGTAGAGCGGGACCACGCCATGCGTGGGACGCCTGATACATCAGCCCGAATAGTGAGGCCTGCGCCATCCCCTGCTTTTCAACACCACGCTCCGACGCCGAACCAGATCGTGCCACATTGCCGTTGCTCGGCGCGTGGTCAGGTCAGTGCCGAAGAGCACTGAACTTCGCCCACCCCTCTCAACTTTCTGCCACCCGGCCAAGCCGCCTGCCCGTTATCGATCGCTTGATGATTGTCCAAGTTCGTAGAGTATCGCCTTGAGGCGCTCGCTTGATGGATCGAGAGCCAGTGCGCGCTGGTAGCTCTCCTTCGCCCGGCCGAGTTGCCCGGCTGCGCGGTAAGCTTCGCCCAGGCTGTCATACGCATTGGACGAACGCGGGAAACGGTCCACGTTCCACCGAAAGGCTGGCAGAGCCGCGTCAGCATCGAGGATGTTCATGGCGTCATAGCCCACGCGGTTGACCGTCGCTTCCAGCTGCTCGGGCGGCATCGTCGCCGCAACCGCCGCGACCGCCTGCTCCCACCTGTCCGACGCCAGTCCCTGGGAAAGAACCTCCTCCTGTTCTTCCCCCTGTCTTGCGGCCCCGGGCATGACACGGTCGGCGACGAGGGTGGCAAGCCGGTGGCGGTCGAACGTCGTGCGGCCGCCATTATCGAGATAGATCACCGTCGCACTGTCATCCGGATCCATGGTTCGGAAAAAATGTCGCCAGACGAGACGCACATCTCCGCCATGCCCTACGATCGTGACATCATCGTGCCGATAATATTCCCATCCATGCGTATGCCACGCAGCCGTCCCGGAGGGCATGGAAAAGGGCGCCCAGGATGCCAGGAGTGCGTCGAGCGGCACCACTCTCCCGGCGATCAGCGCTTGAGACCATCGGACCAGATCGGGCACGGTCGTGAAGACGCCGCGCGATCCGAAGGTGTAGGCGGGCCAGGATGGCGAGACATAGGGCAGCGGCGGTCGCACCCTCCCGGGTGCGGGTCGATAACTCGACACCAGGTCGGCCAGGCTCGGCTGCCCTTCCACATGATAGCCGGTTCGCGACATTCCGATGCTTTGGAACTGCCGCTCGACCAAGGCCTTCAGCGGCTTCCCTGTCGCCTGCTCAAGTGCCATTCTGGCGAACAGAAAGTTCGTCTGATTATAATCGTTACGGGTGCCCGGCGTGAAGCGAAGCGGGAGCGCGGCGATTGCGGCGAGCGCCTCATCCTGCGTCGGTTCGACATGATCGGGAATATAGTCCGGCAGCCCGGAGACATGGGCGAGCGCCTGCGCCAGGGTGATTCCGGCCCAAGCCGACGGGAGCCCCGCGCGTATCGCTCCAAGGGGTTTGTCTAAGTCGATCCTGCCGGCGCTATGCGCTTTCAGCAACTCCGCGATGACGAACAGCTTCGAGATCGAGAAGAGCGGATAAGCGGAGCGATCGGTGATCGGCGCACCGGTCTCGCGGTCGGACAACCCGGAATGACGCGAGTAGACCAACTGGCCGCGCCGCAGCACCACGACGGAATGGCCAACCGTCCCATAGGCGAGCGCCGCGCTGTCAAGCAGATCATCGATACCGAGCGGGATCGCCACTGCACGAGCGGTCTGCGCCCATCCGATCGTTGACGCAAGGCCGGACAAGCCAAGGCCAAGTACGCCTCTCCGGTCGATATCGCGCAGGTCTGACATTCGTCGCACTGAAACACCTTTCAAAACGAATGCGTCCGCGTTGCACCGGTTGTCCAGTCCAGACTCTCACGCAGCCAAGCATTCATGATCCGATCCAACCCGACGTCCCCGCTCGGTGTATCCCGCACCCTCCAAGAGCGGAGGCAATATCGCCATTCAATGCGGGCTGGCGACGGCGATCAAGGCCCGCTTCACGCTCGAGCGGCGCCGGCTCGAAAGGGTGAGCGTGATCGCCAACCCGATCGCGTTACACATGTCGGCCAGAGGTGACAGATGCCAGCTGTCGCCCTGCAAATCATTATTTTTCCGTAGCATTGGCAAGTGGCGCGAAGCCGACCCGGGCATGAGCGCCGTGGGGACGGAACCAGATTTCAGCACACGCGGCGTAGGATCGGGTTCGGAATATTGCGAAGGCCGTCGATGCGCAGGGAGTCATTCACTCTGAGATGATCGCGTGCAACTTCACCACGGCACCCGGGTCCAATTGTCTCGGACCAGTTGCAGCAGCCCGCGGCCCAGGGATCGATTGTCGCTGCGGCATATTCAAGGCTCAGGAGCGCCTGGAAACCCGCGCGGAGGGCCAGATCGAGGAATATGCCCCATCCGGTATCCTTTATGTTTCCTGCGCTGCCACGCCCAGGATTTCGCCGACGACATCTTTCAGCGCGAACCGCCACTCTCTCGGTTCGAGGGAGTAAACCCCTTTGGCACTGGCCAGGCTCAGCCGGGAGTTCTCCGGCCGCCGAGCGCCTGAGAGAAGTTCGTGAGATGATATGGGCGTAATCCGGGCCATGGGCCCTCCCCAGGCGCGTGAAAGCCTGAACACTTCGGCAGCCACCTCCGCCCAGCTGGCCTCGCCGGAATTGCTGAAATGGATGATCTTCGACGACGGGCTGCCCTCAGTCGCGATACGACATGCGATCACGACGAGCGCACGCGCAAGATCGAGGGCGCTGGTCGGCGCCCCCCTCTGATCGTCCACCACTCGAAATTCATGCTGGTGGGCTGCCTTCCCAAGCAACGTTCGCGCGAAATTGGACCCCCACGGGCTAACTAGCCAGGATGTGCGAACGATCACGCAGCTCGCGCCCGACGCTTGCAAGGCAAGCTCTCCGCCCAGCTTGGACGCGCCGTAGACGCTAAGCGGACCAAGCGGGTCGAAGACCTCCCAGCCCTCCTTCTTCGAACCGTCAAAGACATAGTCAGTCGAGATGTGGACCAGCGGGATATCCGCTTCGGCGCTTGCGCTACCAAGCGCAGCGACCCCCAGCGCGTTGACAGCCCAGGCGCCGACCGGATCCTGCTCCGCCGCATCGACCTGCGTGTAGGCGGCGCAATTTATAATCGCCGCCCACTGCCGGCTATTCACGATACGCGAAACCGCATCGGCGTCGCAGATGTCGAGTTGAGGTCGGGCAAGGCCAACAAGTCTCCAGCCCGCCGGCCATTGGACGCGACGAAGCGCTGTACCAAGTTGCCCGTTGGCGCCGATCAGGAGCACTTCTTTCACAGCAATTCCAATCTTGCAGCGTCATGTGCGGGCGAGGCGCTGAGCATGTCGCGCAGAAAGCAACAACGCCGCTGCACATCACCGAACCACAAGGGCCAATGGGCGCCCATCATACTCGAACGGGCTCTCGAAGTGAGCGAAGGGTGGGTGCATGCCGTCCCTCTCGCTGATGATCGGTCTAAAGCCTTCTGGCATCGGCCAATGGATTCCAAGGTCGGGATCGTCCCACGCCAGACCTCCCTCAAATTCCGGGCGATAGTCCCCCGAACTCTTGTAGGTAACCTCGCATCCGGGCTCGAGGGACAGATAGCCGTGAGCGAAGCCTTCAGGCACATAGAGCTGATGCCCGTCATGCTCGGCCAGTTCTGTGCCGATCCATTTTCCATAAGTTGGCGAACCTTTGCGGATGTCGACGACGACATCGAATATGCGGCCGCGGACACAACGTATCAGCTTCTTCTCCGCATGAGGCGAAGCTTGAAAATGCAACCCTCGCAAGGTGAAGCAAGCCTGAGACGTGGAATGGATGTCGCGTACGAATCCAGTCGTGATGCCCAGCTCGACAAAGTCATCACGGTTGTAGGTTTCGACCAACCAGCCACGTCGGTCAGCATGGCGGTGGCGTCGGATCAATTGAATCGGCGGCGTCGCCGTCAGGTCTGTAACCACCCCGAAAACCTCGTCCTTCAATCACTGGACCTGGGCGACGCATACGTCACCATCGACGCCCTAGCGCCTTTTCTCGCTCGCGCGCGAATATTGCCGTCGCGCCTGGCGCAGTCGGAGGTGGCGACTTGGCCCGGGTCCCATTTATGCCTAGCCTGTGGTTCGCCGAAGCGGGCTCGAGAGCCCCATCGAGACATGAAAGCGCGGAGATCATTGCATGGTTGAAATGCCGAGCTTCCTGGAAGTTGCCGAGCCGGGTTGCGCCGTGGAAGACATGGATGACGAGATTGTCGCGCTGAACCTGGCGACAGGTTGCTACTTCAGCATGCGCGGATGCGCGGCCTCGCTCTGGCGGGACCTGGCTGCGGGGACGCGCGTCGATGTCCTGCGCAACCTGTTCGATCAGCCGGCCACGCCGGAGGGCGGCTTCGACAAATTTGTTGAGGCGCTGCTGTCGGATGGGCTGATGCGCCCCCGCCGCGATGTAGGCGCAGATAGACATTCTCTTTCGGTCGCGACCTGCCTCGACCAAGGCGATCACATCCTTATCCTCGAGAAGTTCGACGACATGCAGGATCTCATTCTTTCCGACCCCATCCACGACGTCGACGCGAATGTCGGTTGGCCAAGACAGCCCCAGAGTGAATGAGCTCGCGGCGCAACGCATAGGCAGCGCATCCGGTCAGCGGATCGTGAGCGCGATCGAAGTCATTGACCGCTGGTTCGACCTGAGCAGATCCCCACCCCCGGGATTGCGTCGCTCGGGATGCACGATCGCGGGGATCGCTGTGAGCATTGGAGCGTGCAGCGCGGGAGTTGCGCAGCGGACCGCAAGGAGGCTGGTGCGGACAGCCGAGCCCGCAGGCGGACTGGCGAATATCTACCTGATCGAGACAGAGATTGTCGGTTGGCCGGACCCTCCGCTAATCGACGACACGCCGCTGCTACGGCGATTGCTGGCGGCTCGGGGAATCGAGGCGATCCATCTCCCCGCCGACGCGGTAGTCCCGAACCCGCTCTGGATCCTCTCGTCTGAGGTGGAGGACACGGTACTCGTCGTGACCCGATCGACAGCCGACATGCCGTCCTGGCTGGCGGACGCGCCCTTGACCATGGCGCTAAGCATGGTCTTGGGCGCTCGCGACCTGACCGTTCTGCATGCCGCCGGCGTCGGGCACGATGGACGGGGACTTCTGATCGGCGGAGCGGGAGGTGTCGGCAAGTCCGCCACGACGCTCTCGGCAGTGCGATGCGGCCTCGGCACGGTCGGGGATGATTACGTCGTCCTGGACGGCGCGCGGCCGCCGAGGATCCATCCGCTTTACAACCTCATGAAGCAAACGCCCCGCGGACTTCAGCGATTTCCCGATCTTTTTTCGCGCTGTGCTCAGCTTCCCCTAAATTGGCACGGAAAAGTGGAGTTTGAAGCCTCACTGGTGCGTTCGGGCTGCATGGCCGACGCCTTGGAACCGACCGCCATCCTGATCCCGAACCAAGCGTTGGGTTCCCGAACCAGCTTCACACCTATTAGCCCCGCCGACGCCTTCAGCGCGCTTGCCGTGAGTACGGTTTCGCAACTCCCAGGGAGCGCGACCAGGGTGTTTTCGAGTCTGACCCGGCTGACGCGGACCTTGCCCTCATTTCGGATCAACCTCGGCACCGACGCCGACGAGGTCGGCACCAGCGTGCGGCATTTCATCGAAAACGGTCCTTGAGCGATGCCCGCGCCATTCCCGCAAGCCTCGGTGGTCATCCCCGTCCACAATCGCGAACAACTCGTGGTCGATGCCATTTCGTCCGTCAGGCAGACCACGGTCGACGTCGAGATCATCGTTGTTGACGACGGGTCAGACGACCACACGGCGCGCATTGTTGGAGACATGGCGCTGCGCGACCCCAGCGTCCGACTGCTCCGCCAACCACGCAGCGGCCCTGCTGCAGCCAGAAACGCAGGCGTCGCGAGCGCGCGAGGCGAATTTCTGTCTTTCGCAGACTCGGACGACCTATGTGCCCCGGGCAAGCTCGAGCGCCAGATCTGCAAGCTCGAAGATCATCCCGAGCTCGTGGCGGTTGTCGGAGCGGTGGCGGGTTTCAAATCCCTGGATGGCCAGGGAAACCCGCTCTGTGACCCGGAGCACCCCCGGCGTCACAACGCCGCGCTTCAGGCCGCAACCTTTCGAACCGAACGCTTCCGTGGCTATGGCGAGCTGGCGCGCGAGATGCGCTTCGCCGAAGATGTCGACTATTTCCTGCGTTTGCTCGAAGCCGATGCGCCCTTGCTTCTCGAGCCCGAGATCGCCTGCATGTACCGATTTCACGAGCATAACATGACGAGGCGCCTGGATGAGCGCAATCAGGGCTATGTTCGCGCTTATGCACGATCGCTCGCGAGGCGCCGACAGGCCGGGAGGAGCGGGCCGCTTCGGTCATTCTTCAATCAGGTGATCCAGCGGGACATGATCATTGGCGGCTGATGCATCTCCAATACCTGCCATGGCGGACACTCGACATTGGGTTCTGCAGCCGTTGCAGCTAGAAGCGGGTGCAGGATGTGAGGCGCTATATTGGCGCCGCCACGGTCCCGGGAACAGCTGGGCAACGGTGCAGGACCCGCGCCGGATACTGTGTGGGTCGACGCTGAGCCTGGACAGTTTCTGCAACAGTTTCTTCGCTGCCTATTGGCTCGAATTGACGGTGCTGGATCAGGTCCTGATCAGGCTGGAAACGACAGGCTATTGCAGATTGAGGGTGATCCGGGCCGGTGCCGACGGGCAGCGCGAAACCGTCGTGAGCCGCGAGATCAGCGGCGACAATATCTCGACAGAATGCAAGGTTGCGCTTCGTCCGGCCGTTGCACCACCGGGTCGGCTGTTCATCGAGATCGATGCGCTCGCCGGATCGGTGATCCTTCATGAAGGGCATTGGGGCACGGCAGCCAAGCCCACCCGTCCGGTCCGACTGGCTTTGGCGACATGCTGCTACGCCGCCGGCGAAATGGTTTTGGAGACGCTGAGGCGACTTGCGCCGACGATCCTATCGGACACTCGGATTGTCCAGGTGATCGTGGTCGATCAGGCCCCAGACAGCGCCCATAGCCCGCTGCCCATCGGCGAACTCGCCGCCAGCCACGGCATCGAATCCAGGTTGCAGTATGTTCGTCAGCCTAATCTGGGCGGATCAGGCGGGTTCGCCCGCGGGATGATCGAGGCATTGGCTGCAGACGCCACGCATGTTCTTTTAATGGACGATGACATAAGGCTCGACCCGAATGTCATTGTCCGGCTGGTCGCCATCCTGGGATATCTCGAACATCCGGTCACGCTGGGTGGCCAGATGCTGGACATGACCGACCCGCTGCGCCTTCATGCGTCGCACGAGAATGTCGAACCTGAAGCGTTCAGGTTACGCAATCCTTGTCACGGCATGCGCTTGGACGAACCCGATACACTCGACGCTTTCGCAATTGTCCATCGAAGCGACTATGCGGGGTGGTGGTTTTGCTGCATCCCGACCGTCACCATCGAGGCGGCGGGGCTGCCGCTTCCGCTGTTCGTCCGGCATGATGATGTGGAATTCGGACTCCGGACCTCCGCGATGGGAAGCGCAAGCTGGGCGATGCCAGGCCTGTTCGTATGGCACGCCTCGTCCGCTGCCAGGCCCGCACCGACTTATGCCTATTACGACCACCGTAACAGGATGATCGCCGCGATGCTGCACGGCAACGTCACAGCGGACCGGCTGGCAGACCAACATGCCGGTGCGACGCAGAACGCTTTGCTGGCCGGTCGGCTCGACCTTTGCCTGGCCCTGTGTCGTGCCGCAGACGACTTCCTGTCAGGGCCCGAAAAGGCGTTTGCCGGCCTCGAAGCGCGGCACCAGCGTCTGGTCGGCGACTTGGCGCGCGCGCTCCTTCTAAGCGTCGCCGCTGAACGCCTCGCACGCCAAGGCGGGTCAGCGGCAAGATCGAGCGTCACCCAGCGGATCGACGGCCTGTGCAAGACACTGCAGGAAGAGCGCAACCGCACGGTGCTGGCCTTGACGCAGCATGCGGAAGACGCGGGGCGTCGCTATCGTACCGAGGCCGGCCAGCATAGCGACGCGACGAAGTGGCGAAGCCTGTTCAACGAGATGGACGCCTCGGGAGGTACGCATGAGACGCTTGCCTGAGGTTTCGGTCGTCATGCCCGTCTACAATGGTGCCGCCTATGTGGAGGCTGCGCTTCGATCGATAGCAGCGCAGGATATGGACATGGAGATCCTCGTTCATGACGACGGCTCCACGGACGACAGTCTCGAGATTGTGCGGGCATTCGCGCGTTTGGATGGGCGCCTGGACATATCGACGGGTTCCAATGCCGGGCCCGCCAGCGCCCGCAACCGATGCCTTGAACGCGCTCGGGGCCGTTGGATCGCTTTTCTCGACCATGACGATGTGTGGCCCGTCGGTCGTCTTCGCAGGCAGGTGGGAATGCTGGAAAAAAATGCAAAGGCCGGAGCGGTCCTCGGGCACTGCATCATGTTCGGCTCCTCACCGGACGACCCCGCATCTTTGTCATCGGCGGACGGCCGGAAAGTCCTGGCGGGCTTCCTTCAGGCTGGAACGTTCAGGTCAGAGGCGCTGCGCGCGCTCGGCGGCCTTGATCCAGACCTTCGCGCCGCAGATGATCTTGATCTCTATCTGCGACTTGCGGAGAGCAATTGGTCTCTCATGATCGACCCTGAGATCGCCTTCCACTATCGCTTGCACCCCGGGCAATGGACCGCCGATACGCGCTTCGCCACAAGCCAGACCGTGCGCGCGCTGCATAAGTCCATCAGCCGCCGACGCGCTGCCCATGGCGGTGTGGCACCGCCCCTGGTCGTGCGATGAGCGTCACGAAGTCGCGCAACCTGCCCCTGGTCTCCGTGATCATGCCGACATGGAACGGTCGCACGTTCATCGCCTCGGCGATCTCGTCGCTGCAGGACCAGGATCATGAGGCACTGGAGATTTTGGTCGTCGATGACGGTTCGACCGACGATACCCGTGCGATCGTGCGCGGGATCGCAGCCACGGACGCCCGCATCATTCTGATCGAGCAACGTCGCGGCGGGATTGCGGCTGCCCGTAACCTCGGCCTCGCGCGAGCCTCCGGCGATCTGATCGGCTTCCTCGACCATGACGATTTGTGTCCCGGCGGCAAAATTGCGCGCCAGGTGCGCAGGCTAAGCGACAAGCCGGAAGCGGTCGCGGTATTCGGACGGACGATATTGTTCGGCTCTTCGGCAATCATCAGCGCGGAGGAGGCAGCGGCCGCCGGAAAACCCGTCCTCACGATGGTGCTGGCATCGGCTCTGTTCCGACGGCGGGTCTTCGATGCGATCGGGCAGCTTGATCCGCAGTTCAAGCTGGCGGATGACTTCGACTTCATTCTGCGGCTCGTCGAATCAGGGCTGACGCTGACACTGGAAGAGGATGTGGCGGCGTTGCACCGCCGGCATGAGCGCCAGGCAACGCACGATTTCTCAGCGACCAGAAGCGACATGATGCGTGCACTTTCAGCCTCGCTCAAACGGCGACGGGCTGCCGGAATGGTCGGCCCACTGCGCCACCCCCTGGTCGAGGCCGGCCGACCGTGAGCGCGATTGCAAACGCCTGCTACGAAGTTATTCTTCCAGCGTTCAATGCTGCTCGGACGATCGAGGCCGCTCTTCACTCGGTGCTGGCGCAAACCCTGCCGCCCGACAGGATTATCGTAGCAGATGATGGATCGACCGACGACACGGCGTCAATTGCCCGCTCCTTCGGCGATCGCGTAACGCTGGTTCGGCAAGCCAATCTCGGCCCCGCGGCTGCCACGGACCTGGCGCTGGCGCATAGCCGCGCGACGCTGATTGCCGGCATGGATGCCGACGATATATGGTTTCCGACCAAGGCTGAGCGGCAGCTCGGTCAGCTTGGCGGCGACGACCGTCTTGACGGCGTCTTTTGCCACGCCGTCAACTTCAACCATGGCGAAGAGCCGAGTGCCGACGGCCCCTCGCGTCCGCTCTGGGGCCGCAGCGCGATGATGATCAGACGATCGATCGTCGATCGTATCGGCCCGGTTCATCACGCTGACACCCCCCGCGCCTTGGGCGAGATGGTGCGATGGCTCGATAGCGGAAGAAGGCTCGGCGCGCGTTTTTCCATGATGCCCGATTGCCTCGTCGGGCGCCGTCTCATCGAGGGCAGCCTGAGCCATGCTCGCGATCCGAAGGCACTGCTGCCGATGTTGCGCGCGCGGCTCAAGGACCGCCGCTAATTCGGCTTGCCGTCTCGGTATCGGCGCTCGGTTCTGGCGCGGCCTAGAACGGCTCGAGTCGCGGCCCGCTTCAGGAAGTCGATTCTGCCTGTCGTCTGCCACGCCGTTGAATAGCGAGACGTGATCGACTTCAGTCTGCCACCACAACTCAAGCCGCTCCGCCTGCTCACGACCCAGAGGCCCAGCGGAAAATGGACGCGCTCCCGCGTCAGGGCAAACTCCATTCGCTCCTGTCGGGTGTCGCCCGCACGCGCCAGCCGACGAACGATCGTTTCCGGAACCGGAAGACTGAAGTGATCATTCAGATAGCCAAGCCCCCGAGATGCAACCAATGCGAATTGCAGTTTCTCGGCACGCTCCGCAAAACGGTCCCAATCCAGTGCCTGGCCATAGGCGCGGATGCAGAAGACCGCATCGGCGACCCAACGGATCGGCGGAACCTCGTTCACCCGCAGGCCGTGGGTCAGCGTGTGGAGCAACTGGTCGTGTCGGGACAGGAAATGTGCGGGTAAGCCGTCTTTCTCGATTTCGCGGCTGTCCTCCCACAATGCTTCGACCTGGCGGTCGTCAGTGATCTCTGGAAAAGGCGAAACATGGACATCGATCTCACCGATCGATGAACGAAACGTCTCCGATTGTCCGAACAGGCCCGGATCGCCGCCCGTCGATATCCAGCCAAGGTCTTGCAAGGTGATCCCGACGATCCTCAGATCGGATGGCCTGACAAGGATGTCGATATCGTCGGCGGGCCGCAGCGCGCCGTGTCCGTAGACATCGGGACCGAGCGCAGCCCCCTTTAGCAGGAGGTGCGGAACGCCGATGTCGTCGAGCAGTCTGCGGATGAGGGCAAGCTGCGCCTGAAAGCGCTGATTGAAGTACCATGCCCTGCGGTAGAAGCCGTCGATCCTGGCCCGCAGCGGATGATCGATACCGTGCTGTTTCAGCCGGGTCGACAGCAGCGGCAGCAGGCGCTGGCTGCCCGCATCCAGGGTGTCGAAAGCTACCCTGCCCAGCCAGTCGCGAGCGGCGCCGGCGGCCGTGGGCCCCTCGTCCAGCACCGCGTGCAAAAGCACCGCCTGAAGCGGATCTGGCCAGAAGCGGCAGGTCGCCATTGAGTTCCACATTGCTGAGAGTCGCCGTTGTTTAGCCGAGCCGGTGCGATATGGAAGGTCAGGTCGAGACCGAGCGTGGCGCCGATCTTGTTCGAGGAAATGCTGCTAAAGTGCCGAAAGCGACTCGTCAGGCTCTGATCGCGAGGCTTTTATCGCACATCTCGCCCGCGCGGCGCCGGGACGTTGCTGGGGTCAGCCTCCTGCTGCTCGTCGGCGCCGCGGCGGAAGTCATGGTTGTTGGCGCCATCATTCCGTTTCTGGATGTCATGACAGGCGGGCAGCAAGCCTGGATGTTCCCCGGTGCCGCACGGTGCCTTGCAAATCTCGCAGAGAATACGGGCGTAGACACCGCGACAGTGGCGGGCCTGATCCTGATTGCGGTCGCGATCCTCGCTGCCGGAGCCAGGCTGGTGGTGGCCTGGCGCCTACACAAGCTCGCATTCGACATCGGTCACGATCTCAGTACATCGGCCTACGGCCACATCCTCGCGCGGCCCTACAGCTATCATGTGGCAAGCAACAGCGGGGAGTTGATCCTGGCGATCTTCGACGTCCAGCTCGTCGTAATGAACGTCCTGCTGCCTGCCATGCAGGCGCTGTCATCGCTGGTCGTCGCCACGCTGATCGTCTGCTTCCTAGTCGCGATCGATCCTGCGATCGCCTTGTTGTCCAGCGGGTTTGTCGTTGCCGCGTATCTGATGATCGCTTTATGGGCTCGGCCCAGACTCCGTGCCGGGTCCGCGGTCGTGACGGCTGCCCAGAGCGAACGCATGCTGCTGCTGCGCGAGGGGATTGGCGGAATCCGGGACGTGATCCTGGGAGCATTCCAGCCTAGCTTCGAGCGCGCTTATGCCAAGACCGAAGAGCGGCTTCGGGAAAAGCGGCGTGAAAGCGTATTCCTGAACGCCGCGCCGCGATATCTGATCGAAGCAGGTGCCGTGATTCTCATCGCGATCATCGCTCTCGCTCTCGCCAACCGACCCGGTGGGCTGATCGAAGCACTGCCGATGCTGGCTGCGATGGCCGTGGGTGCCCAGCGCCTGGTGCCGATGGCGCAGCAACTCTATTCGGGGGTCGCTCTATTTTCCGCGAACGCACACCAGCTCACTCGCGTCCTGAACCTTTTCGATGGGGAAGACGACATATCTCTGGCGCAGCGCTGCGCGGAACCCCTGCCCTTCAGATACGCGATCACCCTCACTGGGGTGTCGTTCCGCTATCCCGGGCGGCCGGATGACGCGCTTCACTCGGTGGATCTGGAGATTGTACGAGGCATTCGGCTCGGAATTACCGGTGCCTCAGGGAGCGGCAAAAGTACCTTGATCGATATCGTGATGGGGCTGCTCACCCCCACGAGCGGCGAAATCCGGATTGACGGCGCCCCGCTGGGGCGGGTGAACGCGCGCAACTGGCAGTCCCGGATCGGCCATGTACCTCAAACGATCTTCCTGCTGGATGGAACGATCGCGGCCAATATCGCCTTCGGTGTCGAGCCTGGAGCCATCGATCCCGACAAGGTTCAGGCCGCGGCACGAGGTGCGATGCTCGAACCGTTCATCATGAGCCTGCCCGAGCGCTTCGAAACCCGCATCGGCGAAAATGGCGTTCGCCTGTCAGGAGGACAAAGGCAGCGAATCGGTATCGCTCGAGCGCTTTATGCAAACACGTCTCTTCTCGTTCTCGATGAGATCACCTCTTCGCTTGACGACGAGACGGAGATGAATGTCGTCGAGACAATCCGGAGCCTGCCTCGTTCGATAACGATCATAATGATTTCGCATCGTAAGGCGTGTCTCGATATTTGCGACCGAACGATCCATCTGTCTCACGGAACCCTATTGCCACGGAAGACGGTGTGATTCGTGAAATCAGTGGCGACAGGACGGTCAGCTGGATCGTTCGGGTTCGAAATGATGGGGAGCGGCGGGGGATCTGGCCTGACTCATCAATGGAAGCAGTGCGGACATGACCACGCTGATCGCCGATAGCGTGGCGTGCAGCAGCCATGTTCATCCGATCGCCTCTGCGGGGGCTCGGCCAGAGGCCTATGACGTGATGGTCGTCGGCGCGGGCTTCGCCGGTGCGGTGATGGCCGAGCGGCTCGCAGCCGATGCCGGCAAGCGCGTCCTGGTGCTGGATCGCCGGCCGCACGTCGCGGGAAACGCCTACGACCGGTTCGACGATGCCGGGGTGCTGATCCATCAATATGGGCCCCACATCTTTCACACCAACTCCGCGGACATATTCGACTATCTGTCGCGCTTCACCGCGTGGCGCCATTATGAGCATCGCGTGCTCGCCGTGGTGGACGACAAGCTCTTGCCAGTGCCGATAAACCGCACGACGCTGAACCGGCTATACGGTCTCGACCTGCAGACTGACGAGGCTGCCGCTGCGTTTCTTGCCTCGCGCGCAGAGCCAGTCGATATGGTGCGCACCTCGGAAGACGTGGTGATATCGGCGGTTGGCCGCGAGCTCTATGAGACCTTATTCAAGGGCTATTCCCTCAAGCAGTGGGGTCTGGATCCGTCGGAGCTGGACAAATCAGTCACCTCGCGCGTTCCGACGCGAACCAATTGCGACGACCGCTATTTCACCGATCGGTTTCAGGCGATGCCTGCCCAGGGGTTCACGCGCATGTTCGAGCGGATGCTCGACCATCCCAATATTGATCTGCTGCTCGGTGTCGACTTCCGCGACGCTCGCGAGGCCCATCCGCACCAGCACCTCGTTTTCACTGGCCCGATCGACGAATATTTCGGCTGGTGCTACGGCAAGCTGCCCTATCGCTCGGTCCGCTTTCGACATGAAACGATCGATGCTGCGCAATATCAGCCGGTCGCCGTGATCAATTATCCCTCGTTGGATGTGCCGCACACACGTATCACCGAATATAAGCACCTGACCGGTCAGCAGTGCGCGCAGACGAGTATCACGTACGAATATCCCAGTGCCGAGGGTGACCCCTATTATCCGATCCCGCGCCGGGAGAATCTGGCGCTGTTCAAGCGCTACGAGGCGCTTGCGCTCGATCAGTCAGACGTGACCTTTGTCGGCCGGCTCGCGACCTATCGCTACTATAATATGGACCAGGTGGTCGGACAGGCACTCGCCAAATATCGATGGCTTGCCTCTCGCTGGGCGAAACCGGAAGAGCGCAGCCCGAAGACATCTCGCGTCCGAACCCGGTAGCCGGATTCCCAAATCCGCATTCCGGTTGCGTCGATCCCGCGCCCCAACGCCGACACGCTCTTGCGGGCATTCTCGGCACCTCAGGGGCGGCAACCGCTACCAGCCCGTCGCGCATGAACGGCCGACCGAGGAGCGCCTCGTCCGGCGCGAGATCGACGCTTATCGCCAGATCATATCCTTCTTCGATCATGTCAGCCGGCCGATTTTCAGTCGTCACCACCAATCGCACCTCCGAAATGTGACCTGCACGATCGGCTGGGAGACTGGCGGCGCGTCTATCCGGCATCGCCGCGCGCGCCTGCGCATAAGTGCAACTTCCTATAGCTGGTCGCCATGACAACCTTGTCGGGTTGACATAGTCGTGTCTCGTACGGCTCCGCCGCCACGGTCACGCATCATGACGCTATTTTTCATGATGACAGGGAGAAAAGTGTCGGTTTATTCATTGCATTGCTATGGTTCGGGAACTCGCAAATCCGATTCGTACTTGGCCTGTCGTGCGGCTCGTCGCATCAACGGTTACCTTTCTCTTAACTATATTTGCTGCACCTGCGAAGGCGCAGACAAGCGGCGAGGTCGGGGTCACCGGGCATGTCGCGCCGCGCTGCTGGGTCGTAGAGGGCAGTACCCAATCGGGGATCTCAGCCGAACCACGCACCTTGTGCAATCATGGCAGCATGACGATGCGGTCGAGCCGGAGTACGCCGCAGACCGAAGTCGCGCTCACCATCGAACCCAAGACCGCATCGCAAGACATGTCGTCTCTCGCCGTACAAGAGTTCACCGTCTCGCCCCGTCTCTGACGGCGGGTAGCGAGCCCTTCACGCACCATCATGACGGCGTCTCACCGAGCCGTAGCGCCTAGTTTCGCAGCAGCGCTCGCCAGCCTCCTGCCGCCATTGCTCGGGCCTCGGCTGCCCGACGACGCACGCGAGACAGAAGAAAGTCCGAGCGTCCTTTCCACTCTGTTCGTACCCGCTCCTCGCCGTAGAGTGCGACAGCCATCTCCCGGTACGACGCCCCCGCCGCGATCGCATCGCCGACACGCAAGGTCTCCAATCGTCGCGGCAGGCCGGGTTCGGCGGGATAGAGTCGGCGAATGAAGCGGCCGGTGCGCCATAATCCCAGCATTCGGCGAAGCGTCAGCACCGGCGCATCGACATGGGTCAGGCCGGACAGAAGATAATCGAGCCGGGCCGGGCCTTCCTCGACGAGGGTCCCCTCGACAACATCGATTCGGATCCGGTGCCAGCCATCGGACAAGGCGACATGCTCTCGGCCGCCGCCGCGCACGATGGTCGCCCAGCGCATCAGCCGGGCGAGATCGATCGCGTCCGGGTCGGCGCCGTCGGCGGGCACCGCACGCACCTGCAGCACGAAGGGATCGAGATCGGCATGCCAGAGCAGCCGGGCCTCGCGTGCGCTCCGGTGTGCATCCTCGGCGAAAGCACAGCCCGAAAGCCCGGGCGTCCACCTCCGTCGCCAGATGCCGGGCCGCGGCGGCGACGCGCCGCAGCCGGGCGCTGGTCGCGGCATAGCCTGGATCACGGCGCAGCCACTCCCAGGCGAGGCCGGCACGATCGATCCCGGCCAGCGCGCGATACGGCGCGCCGGCCCGCCAGTCGGGCCGGCCGTCAGGCACCGGCCTCATGGCCGGCAAGTCGCAGCACGAACCTTGTCGTCGACAGGCGATCTCGCACCTGGAGCCGCGCGGATTTGTCGCGCCGCCGGATTTGGATTACAGACAAGGGCTTATCGATCCGACCGCAGCGGCGACGGGAAAGCGGCGCAGGCGGGCAGGGCAAGTTCGGTCATGGACGCAGCGGCTTGGGGCGCGTCCCATATCGGTACGGCACTGCTCATGGTCATCGCGACAGCACAGCAATTCGCAACGGCGGCAGAGGCCGCGGCAAGCGTCGCCGAGCTCGCCAGGCTCGTCGATGCGATCACCCGCGAGATGGGGTTTCGCTATTTCGCGCTGACCCATCATGTCGAGACCATGGCCGACGCCCGGCCGGCGATCCGCCTCCACAATTATCCGGCCGAATGGGAATCCTATTTCGACAGCGAACAACTCGGTCGCTCTGACCCCGTCCACCGGGCGAGCCACCTGCGCGCACTCGGCTTTTCCTGGGCGATGCTGGGCGAGCTGATCGACCTCTCGCGCCGCGACGAGGAGATCCTGGCGCGATCGAGGCGTGCGGGCCTCGCCGACGGCTATACGGTGCCGGCGCATATGCCCGGCGAATCCGAGGGGTCGTGCTCGTTCGCGACCGCGCATGGGCGCAGCTTTCGCACAGACTGGATCCCACTCACTCAATATGTCGGCACGGCTGCATTCGAGGCCGCGCGCCGCCTGTCGGGCGTCCGCCGCGGCGCAACCGAGCGACCAAAGCTCAGCGACCGGCAGCGCGACTGCATCTACTGGGCAGCGCGCGGCAAGTCGGACTGGGCAATTTCGCAGATTCTCGGCATTGGACATGATACGGCGGTCCAGCACATGAAGGAGGCCCGGAAACGCTACGGAGTCTTCAACCGGACCCAGCTGGCGATCCATGCCCTCTATGACGGGGCGCTCACCTTCAGCGATGCGATGACCCGGTAAAACTCCCCATTTCTGGGGAATGGCAAGCACGAGCGCGCCGGCACAGCATCCAGGCTTTCCACGACCAGGGGAGCCCGGCCATGTTGTTCATGCAAGACGACCAGAGTGCCGCAAGCGACGCGGCGATGCGCGCGATGTTCGAGGCGAGGAAGCGGGTGTTCATCGACCTGCTCGGCTGGGACCTGCCGGTTCTCGCCGGCAAATATGAGGTCGACCGATATGACGATGTCCATGCCCGCTACCTGATCCTCACCGACGCGCACCAGAACCATCTCGCCTCGGCGCGGCTGCTGCCGACGACCCGGCCGCACATCCTGGGCGACCTGTTCGCCGAGCTGTGCGACGTACCGCCGCCCAGGGGCCCCGGAACCTTCGAGATCACCCGCTTCTGCCTGGAGCGAAACCTGCGGGCGCATGAGCGCCGGCGCTGGCGGGGCGCGCTGGTCGCGGCACTCGCACATTATGCGCTCGACCACGGCATCACGACCTATACCGGCGTCGCCGAGCAGGCATGGCTCGACCAGATCCTGCAATTCGGCTGGCAGGCAGAGCCCCTCGGCCGCCCGCGCCGGATCGACACGATGATGCTCGCCGCGCTGAGGATCGACATCGCCGCGGACACACCCGCGCTGCTCGCCGCCAACGGCATCCGCGCCGAAATACAGCTCGAGCGGGAGGCAGCATGATGGCAACCAGGCTCAAATCCGTCGCACAGACGCTACCCGACGCGACAGACCTGCTGCTCGAGCAGGGCTATTGCGTCCTGCGCCAGGCCTTTCCCACCCAGACGATCTCGGCGCTCGACCACGACCTCGCGCAAGCCTTCGCAGACACGCCCTTCTGTCAGGGTGGGTTCTACGGCGAGCGGACCCAGCGCTTCGGCCGGCTGCTCGCCCGCAGCGACCATGCCGCCGAGCTGGTCATGCACTCGCAAATCCTCGCCATCGCCGAACACGTCCTGAGCCCGTGGTGTGACTGCATCCAGCTCAACCTGACCCAGGCGATCGCGCTGCACCCGCAAGCGCTGCCGCAGCTGCCGCACCGCGACCAGGACATGTGGCGCGGGCCGACCGGCGCAATCGAATATCTGGTCAATGTGATGTGGCCGTTCACGCCGTACCGCGAGGCCAACGGCGCCACCCTGATCTGGCCCCATAGCCACGGCATCAGCGCCGCCGAACCAAGCGCCGACATCACGCCCATCGCGATCGAGCTCGACCCCGGCGACGCGCTCCTGTTCCTCGGCTCGACGCTGCACGGCGCCGGCGGCAATCGCAGCACGGCCACGCGGCGCGGCGCGATCGTCAGCTACTGCCTGGGCTGGCTAAAGCCGTACGAGAATCAATGGCTCGCCTATCCACCCGACATTGCCAGCCACTTCGCGCCGGACCTCGCGGCGCTGGTCGGCTACCGCCAGCACCGGCCCAATCTCGGCAATTACGAGGGCCAGTGCCCATCGGTCCTTCTTAACCGGCAGACCAGCCACCCGCTCGGAGCGATCGACGCGCTCCGGCCGGACCAGCAGGCCATGATCGAGGCCCATGTCGCCAACCAGCGCGCGGACGCACGGTCATGAGCCCCGGCGCGACGTTCGAGCGTGTCTACAACGAACTGAAGCGCATGCTGGCCGAGGGCGAGCTGCCGCCCGGCACGCCGCTCGAGCCGACCCTGCTGGGAGAACAGCTCGCATCCAGCATCACGCCCATCCGCGATGCCCTGCATCGGCTCACCGGCGAGCGACTGGTCGAGGCGCCAAACCACAATGGCTTCCGCGTGCCGCTCCTGACCGAGGCCGCACTGCGCGATCTCTACGACTGGAACGGCCAGCTCCTGATCCTCGCGGCGCGGGCCATGCGGCCAGCCTCCGGCAAAAGCCCGGGCGAGAGCGCGTCAGCCGCGCAAATCAACATCTCCGTACCCGATCTTTTCGTCGCCATCGCACGCACTAGCGGCAATGCCGAGCATGCCCGCGCGGTCGAGCAGCTGAACGATCGTCTGGCGCCGATCCGCAAGATCGAGCCGCAGTTGCTGGACGACATCAGCGAGGAGCAGGCGCTTCTGCAG
This sequence comes from Sphingomonas rustica, assembly GCF_039652585.1. Taxonomy (NCBI): domain Bacteria; kingdom Pseudomonadati; phylum Pseudomonadota; class Alphaproteobacteria; order Sphingomonadales; family Sphingomonadaceae; genus Sphingomonas; species Sphingomonas rustica. Next base: position 656,692 of record NZ_JBDIZK010000001.1, read on the forward strand.
GGCTTTCTCAGCAAGCTCGACCGATCCGCGCTCGCCGCAGCGCTCGATCGCTACCACCGTCGCCGCGTCCGCGCGGTGTCCGGCCTGATCGCCGCGCTCATGGCATCAGCCTCTCTATCCCGGTAGCATGTGCCCACGACACTGGGCGGCGACGCAACGGCTCGACCACTTGCCGCCATCCGCCTCCCTTCGTAGCGTTCGCACAGCGACGCAAAAGGGGCTTCGATGTCGGGAACCAGAATCAAGGCTGACAGCAGGGGCGCGCAGTCGTGACCGAGGATGAGGAGCGCTGGGCGGAGGCACTCGCGATCGAGAGGATCCATGGGAGCCTGGCGGCGCGGTTCGTCGCGGAGCGCATCGGCGCGTTGACCCAAGCCGGTGACGCTGCAGGCGTGACGCGGTGGCAGGAGATCGGGAGGAGGCTGAGCGCGCTCGGCGGACCGGAAGATCGCATCGCCATATGAGCGTCAGCGAGACGGCAATCGGAATTTACGATGCCCAGGCCAGCACGCTCGCCGCACGCTATGACGACCCGGCGCTACTGCGGGTCCACGATCCCATTCTGAGCTTGCTGCCCGACAATCAGGTCGACGCACTGGCGCTCGATGTCGGCGCGGGCTCTGGCCGCGATGCCGCGTGGCTGGTCACGCGCGGTTATCAGGTGGTTGCGGTAGAGCCGGCGGCGGGCATGCGCGCCGAAGGGCAGCGGCGGCACCCCGATCCGGCGATACGCTGGCTCGACGACCGGCTCCCGAGCCTGGCGAAGGTGCACGGGCTCGGCCTGGCCTACGACCTGATCCAGCTTGCTGCGGTCTGGCAGCACATCGCGCCGGAGGATCGGGCGCGCGCGTTCCGCAAGCTGGTCACTTTGCTCAAGCCGGGCGGGCTGATCATCCTCACGCTTCGCGAAGGGGCTGCCCCCGCGGACCGGCCGATGTTCGAGGTGAGCCTGGGCGAAATCGAGGGACTGGCACGCGTGCACGGCCTCGAACTTCTTCGGGCGGTCCCGAGTGGCGATCGCATAGGCCGCGGCGATGTTCGCTGGACCCATGTCGTATTGCGCATGCCTGACGACGGGAGCGGTGCGCTGCCGCTCATCCGCGGAATCGTGCTCGCCGACGATAAATCGTCGACCTACAAGCTGGCGCTGCTCCGCTCCGTCGCTCGTATTGCCGACGTCGCCCCCGCAACCGCCAGGCCGAGCCATGACGAGCCGGATACGGTCGAGGTTCCGCTCGGGCTGGTCGCGCTGAACTGGGTCCGAATGTACCTGCCGCTTGTTCGCGCTGGCCTGCCGCAGGCACCGCGCAACAGCGGACCCGAAGGACTTGGCTTCGCCAAGACCGGGTTCCGCGCGCTGCTCGCCGACGGGTTCGCCGCGCTCGACCTGCGACCTGGTGCGAGCTTCGCCGGCGACCGCGCAGCTGCGGTAGCCGCCGCGATCAGTGAGGCTGCAACCACCATCGCCAACATGCCTGCGAACTTTACGCGTTATCCCGGCACCGACCGACGCGTCTTCGGCGCCAGCAAAGCCCGCGCCACTCGGCCGACCGAGACGCTGACACTCGATGTCGAGACGCTCCGCAAATGGGGCAGCCTCTCCGTGCCCGGCCCGGTCTGGCGTACGCTGACCCGGCTCGGCGCCTGGGTTGAGCCGGTGCTGATCGCGGAATGGGCGCGGCTGATGCGCGGCTATGCCGAGCGCATGTCGCGGTCGCTCCCGCCTGGCGCAGCCGAAGCCGCGCTCGCTTGGGAGGAGCCGCTACGCGACACAGTCCTCGGACGCACGGCGGCCGAGCGCCTGCTTGCGCGTCGTGTTCCCGTCAGCTGCGTCTGGTCCGGCCAACACCTCAACCCGGCGCGGCTCGACATCGACCACTGCCTGCCCTGGTCGGCTTGGCCGTGCGGCGATCTTTGGAACCTCATGCCCGCCGACCGGCGGATCAACCAGCATCAGAAGCGCGACCGCCTTCCCAGCCAGTCGGCGATGGCCGGCGCACGCTTACGGGTCACCAGTTGGTGGCAGTCCGCCTGGATTGAAGACGCCGCACTGGGTGCCCGCTTTCTGCGCGAGGCCGATGCCGCGCTCCCGATCGAGCGCGGTGCCAGTCTGGACGACATCTTCACCGCGCTCGAATGGCGACGCCTGCGGCTGCGTCAGGACCAGCAGGTACCGGAATGGAACGGGCCACGTTCGACCACAGCCAGGTTGGATCGATAAGTCGATCTCATATGAAAGAGCATCTGGCCCAGCGAAGCATCAACACCTCTGAAATGGCCAGCGAGGGCCCGGCATGCGCTGACAAGCTCGGCTGATCAATTCGCAGCCTGATAGAGCTCGAAGCGCGCTGCCAGGCGGTCGCGGTCGGGGCGGTCTAAGTCGCGCGCCGGCATCAACAGGCTACGACCCCGCATCGCCTTGATGCCCTGTTCAAGCATAGGACCGTCGTTGAGCACCAAGAGCTGCTCGGAAACATGGATCCGATAGTCCGCATCGACGCCGATGAGATTGGCGTCGAACGCGGCATGATGGACCTTGGAGAGCGGGAGCCCGTTCGCGACAATCGGCTGGCCCAACTGCTCGTCCCGGTCAGCGACAATATGGGCCGCGTCCAGGAGGCGGCGCTCGGGCAGATGGGAGATGGCGCAGCGACCGTCATAGGCGGTCAGAACCGCTTCTCGGAACGTCGCCTGATGCAGGCGCTGGCTCACCAGGCGCAAGGCATAGCGCCGTTCCGGCGCTGCCGGCATTGCAGTCGCCGACGACGCGAGAGGCATCCCGAAGGCAAGCTTGGCGGCGAGGTCCGCTGCAGACCAATGCGCGATGAAGGTGGGGTAGATTGCGGTATAGCGCCCGGGGGCAATGCCGAGGAAATAGATGACCGGGACCTGCGCCTCCATCGCTTCGCGCATCCAGCGATTGTCGGCTGCCTCCGGATCGGTGCCCATGAATGCATAGTCGATCAGTTCTTCACCCGCGTGGATTTGCTCGTGAACCCGCCGCTGATCATCATACCAAATTCGAGCACCGGTGCGCGGGAAGACGGTCCGAATGCTGAGCAGGTAGCGCATGACCTGCGGCTTGAAGATACCGCGCCGCATATTGACCAGGGGGATGCGCTCGCCGCGGAATATAAAGCCCGTGGCGAGATCCTCCGACGAGAGCGGCCGAATTGCCGCAAGTCGCTCTAGATGAGCGATCGCAGTCTGGCGCATGGCCGCATCGAGAGCATCGGTAGAGATCATCCCAAATACCGGTTCTCACGATGCCACGCGAGGGCATCCAGCGCCGGCGGGGCATAGCCAGGGCGCGGCGGCCGAACGCTCGTACCGTGCAAATCATAATAATGGCGACCATTGTCGAAGTCCGCCTTGAGCCGGTGGCTGACCTCGAACCGATGATCGTCGGACACGGTGACATACCCCAGATCGAACAGCCGGTGGATGTCTGTGCGCAGGAGCAGACCATTGGCCGGATCGTGGGCGCCGCCTTCGCCATAGCCGCGAATGTGGGCCGCATCCAGGATCGGCAAGGTCTTCTCGCCCGATACGGCACAGCGCCGCTCATACGCATCGGTTACCGCCAACCGAAATGCGCCCTGACCCAGCCGCGGGCGGACCATCTGAGGTGCGCCATATCGCCCCGCAGGCTCCTGAAAGGAGGGAGGAGCCAACAAGGTCGATCGCGCCACGACGGCATCCCAGAGGTACCGCCCTTCCGCCTGGTCGGCGCTATATCGCTTGCCGGTGACGATGTTGCGAGCGAAGCTCTGAGGTACGGTCAGCCAGTGTTCGCGCGGCCAGAAAAAGGGCTGGGTCAGGATCCGGCACCCGATCAGCGGATCAACGCGGGGATCGAGCAGCCCGTCGTCACGACGATACCGAGCGATCCGACGCCGCATCTCAACGAGCGACGGTACCCCGTTCTTGATCCCGAACGCCTCCCAAGCCAGTGACAGCGGCACGTTCGAAGCATGGCTGAATACGCCGCCGCCGACGATATAATCGTCGGGGGAATGAAGCTTGAAGAGAAAGAGTTCGCCGACGGAGATTGCGCGGAAGTTTCGCGAGCCACTCGGCTGCCAGAAGTTGACCTCTTCAGGCTGCTCCTGGGATAGCAGATCGAACCAGCTGCGGTCCGTGATGCCGACGAACAGATTGACCACAGGCTAAACTATCGCCGTCGGGCATCTTAGAGCAAGTCCTCGGCGGCGGGAACTAGCCCCCCTGCGAAATAGTAGGTTTCGAGTTGCGATCCGCTCAAGCAAGACGCTCGAGGAAATCCCTCTTGGTTAGACTCAGAAAGCGGCAAGAAATGCCGGCCAGAACGTTGTTAGAGGGATAGAGGCGGCGCTTGACACATCGAGCGATCACAATCTCATCTCGCCAGCCGACGCTGCCAAATTTATAGGTCCCTTGCGGGTTCGGATCGCGCGCAATCCGAACGGGCCTCAACCACTGTTCAACAAATACCTAGAAGACCTCTGTGAGGCCTGTCAAACGGCCCTCTCTAATGGCGGACCAGTTGCGCTGGCGTGGTGATGCAGAATTCTGCAATGACGTTCAGGACCAACGCCGTCATTTATGAGTTATAACCTGGTACACGGGCAACCGCCACGTGCGGCCGGGGGGATTACGACGCTGCCGCCGTCCAGTTCAAAGAGGCGGAGCCTGCGCATTTCACAGAACTGAGTGACCCCGCAGGACCGGGCACCGCTCAGTCGAGAGCGCGTGTTTACGATAACCGCAAAGTAGTGCATGATTCGTACGGCAAGGGCCTACGGGGCCCTTGATGGGGAGCAACTGAGGTGAACCTGCCATTGGCCCACGGGTCACGGACATCCGGCCTCGGCGGGCGGACGCCACGCTATCAGGGCCCGCTCAAAGTCGAAGAGACCTCGCTTCGTGCGATCCTGCGCGAAACCCATCGGGGCAACCTCGAGCCTAGTCAGCTCAGCCTGCTCGATCGCGGCATGAAGCCAGATGCGGTCGATGGCTTGCCCATCTTCTACGCAGGCGATTTGAACCTGTTGAAGCGACCGGCGGTCTCCGTCATTGGCACCCGCAATGTGAGCGAGATTGGCAGGAAGCGCGCGATGCGAATCGCCCGCGAGCTGGTCGAGGCCGGCGTCGTGGTGGTTTCCGGATTGGCTGAGGGCGTCGACACTCACGCCCTGACGAGTGCACTCCGCAATGGTGGTTCGGTCGTCGCCGTCATCGGTACCCCGCTTGATAAAGCATACCCGGCGAGCAATGCGCGACTCCAGGAAGAGATTTACGACCGGCACTTGCTGATTTCTCAATTCCCGGCCGGTGAGCGAACGTTCCCCTCCAGCTTCCCTGCCCGCAATCGCACGATGGCCGCCCTGTCCGATGCCAGCGTCATCATCGAGGCATCGGAAAGCTCAGGGACGCTGCATCAAGCGGCCGAATGCGTGCGGCTTGGCCGGTGGCTGGGTATTTCAAAAGGGGTCGTTGAGGACCCGCGCCTAACGTGGCCAGCGAAATTTAAGAGCTACGAAAAGTGCGTCGTGCTGGAGAGTACTGAGGAGCTGCTGCATAAGATCTACGGGTCAGCTGCCTGATGCGTCTCTACGCAATTTGCAACTACCGCGGTAACAGCGAAACATGGACCGAGAAGTGGGAGAGTTCTCACTATACCGCGCGCAACCTCGTAAAGGCCGTAAAGGGCCTGCCCTTCAACGGCCACTCGATCGTGACACAGGGCGGGTCGGAATACAGGGTTGAGAATACGGCAGCGGGCCGCGCCGCCGCTCTTCACGTCAGCAGCCGCAGCATCGCTAAGGCCATTGTAGATGCCGGATACGAAGACGTCGCGATCATTCCCATACCATCGTCGACGTGCACTGACCCGGCATTGCAGTACACAGGCGCCAAATTAGCTGATGCAATTGCCGCTCTCGTGCCGGGCTTCGTCGCACGGCCGGTGCTTTACTTCGCGAAGGAGCTGCTAAAGAGTTCCGCCGGCGGCGGGCGCAATGAGGAGGCCATCAAAGCGAATCTGCGCTCAACTAGTCTAGCAGGAATTAACGCTGCGGTGCTGATCGACGACGTTTACACTACCGGGGCGCATTCGAGGGCGGCTGCGCGCTATTTGCGACAGCACGGTATCGACATCTCTGACATCTTCGTCATCGGAAGGACGGTTCACGAGAAGCCCGACAAAATGCTGAACCCGCCGTCGGAGTGCGTGCCTGATGGGGGTGGCTTGTTCGACTAAGCGGACGTCCTACCTTTCCGAAACTGTCGTTCACCCGTGGCGATGCACCATCTCGTGGCGTGTCCTGCGATCGCTGGTGGGGACCCGGCTTGGCCGTGCCGCCTGCTTTGAGCACGGAACGGTTCTTCCAATGACACTGACGGTATTGAGGAAGAGACTTAGCTGCTGGGCGCCGCAGGGTTAAAGCCAACCCGTTCGCCGGTCCGACCTTTTCTTCTGACAATCTGGGCTGCGCGAAATGGAAGCCGTCGACGGCCCACGCTCGCGTATTAGAGCAATCTGGCTCGGCAGAGCCCTACAAGCTCGGCAACGAGCGGAGGGTGCGACGGGTTCTGCACCAAGATCTGTGTCAGATTTACGGTCGGAAGGCGCAGACGCCCGCTACCAAGGGCTATGAGCGCCTCCGCCGCGGCCTCGCCTCTCGGCCGGTGGGCGCCATCGATGATGCGTCCGACGATCCGCCCTGCGTCCAGCCGCGCCCCGGCCTCGCCTGAGAAATCGATCTCGGTGGGCCTGGCGGCGCGAAGCAGGCTGGCCTGTATGACGCCGTCGTTGAACCGACCGAGATTCGAGGGGTCGAGCAGCGTCTGTTGAAACCAGTTCGCGCGCAGCACCCGTGCGCCGGGCTTAGGCGCCGTGGTGCGCAGCTTTTGCAAGACGTTACTGATCGTATAGAACACGTCCGCCTGGGTGGGCGTTGCGGTGGTCCGCTCGGGCAACTCCGCCGGCCAGAAGACGAAACCTGGTTGCAGCACCAACGGGGTCGCCCCCCCGGCGACGAACAGTTCGTTCGTAAGAGGATCCGAAGTTTTTCGGAGCAGGGCCAGTCTTGCCTGAAGGGATTCCGAGAGTGTAGCGCCGCGCACGACAGCGTCGTCGAGAAATGCTAGCTCGGCCTGCCAGGCGTTCGGGCCTCCGCCGGACGGCAGTATCAGTTCCTCGATCGCAGCGAACCTATGCTGACTCGGCTCCTGGGTTTGAATAAGCGTTTTCTCGAGATGCTGCCGCCCGGCCGCGCTGGCCGACTTCACCAACCCGACCACATAAATCTGCGGAGAGCTCGGTCGGACCTTGCGGAGATCACGGCTGATGTCGAGGAGTGCTCTCCCGCTCTCGATCACTGCGGCAGCAATCACGATCGGTGAGCCGTTCAACGGCACACCGTTTAATAAATCGGCCCGATCGAGGGCGTCGATGTCAGAGCGCGTAACGAACACAGGCTTGATGCCCGCTTTATTGATCAGATCCTCAGCAAAAAGCCTCGAATCGTCATTCAGAATGATGCATTCGCTTGTGCTCGACGGCACATGGGTCTTTGCGAAATAGTCAAGACGCTTCGCGAATCCTGGCGCCTGCAAGAGCCTGTCTGCGTCGACGACATACTGTCGAGCCGTCGCACCTGCCGCAAGCGACACACCGAACGCAGCGGACCCGGCAAGCCGATCCATCGTCGGCGCGAGGCGATCGGACGCATCATTCTTGTTGAGCGTGATCGGCTCAAATTCCGGACCACTGAGATCGAACTGGTCGCCGCGCAGATCAACGGCGATAGATCCCGCGTCGCACATGGCGCAGTCAGGCTCCCGATAGGTTTCGCGTGCCTCCGTGATGCCCAGCGGATTCAGCCATTTGTCGTACGAGAGATCGACCGCCGACGGGAACCGCGGCGACGAGGCTCCAAGGTAAAGCACATGCGCGATTCGGGAGCGATCGACCTTCCGCGCCTCGACGATGGAACCCAAACTGCCGCTCGACGTCGCCGAAATGAGGACGATCGCGGTCTCGCTTCTGCCGAAGTCGTAGCTCGCGACGCCCAGATAGGACCGGAAGCTGTCGCACTGTAGCGGCTGGCGTCCCGGTTGGAGAACGCTGAGATGTTCGTTCACGGCCGCGACGAGCGCGAACATAGAAGGTGTGTCGATATGCGCCTGCACCGCATTGTCCGGGATGAGCGGTAGAAGCGCCATCGCGATGATCGAGATCTCTGCGTGGCGCACCAGAAGGTTGGACAACCGCATGAAGCGATCGGTGTGACGCCCCGACGGATTGCGGAAATGATAGCTGGCACTGGCCTCAACGAAGCCGCCGTGATCTAGGAAGATCGCGGTGGCGGACCGCCTCGCGATCTCCTCAAGCGTGATGCCGCTCTCCTCCCCGTCACCGATCGCGACATCGCGGCCGGCCTCCGCACCCTTCCGGTCGAAGCCGATGACGGTGACGGTCGCATGCGGGGTAAGCCGGTGGCGGAGGCGCTTCAGATCGCGATCATTCCGGATCGCCGCTACCGCGGCCGCACGGCTGGTCTCCCTGACGACGAGTACGACATCGTCCGGCACGAGGTTCCGTTCGACCTCGGCGTCGATGAGCGCGACGAGCGTGTCGGCGGGAAGCACGTCTGCGGCCAGGAAGACGACGAACGTGTCGATCACGTGGGCCTTCGCCCGCCTCTCGAGGCGAAGGGAGTAGAATGGGCGCAAGACCTAGACCCCCAGGGGAAAGAGGAGTGTGAAAAGCGTACCGGCAACTGGCGCAACATCGCCGTTAGGGTCAGCCCAGTCGCACAGCTCGGGAAGATCGCCGAACTCACGCCGATCTTCGAGCCCGAGATCGCTGAACAGCGAAAGCCTGCCAGTCCGAAGCCGCAGGAAGCCATTTCGCTCGCGCAGAAGGTCAATTACGGTGGGCAGACCGAGCCCTGCCGAAGAGATCGACTTTCGGGAGACGTTCTTGCCGAAGCACCGTCGGACCAACATGCGCTCTTCGTCCCGATCAATCGAGGCGAGAGGCCGGCCGGAGAGACTGGCGGCCATGCCTGGCCCTGTGTCGAACACTGAGAGCTCGATCAGCTGGATGTCTCGACTGCCCGCCCGCGCCGGACGCAACCGCGAGAAATAGTCGGAGAACGGTTTGGCGTCGGCGGCGAGCGTTGGCAATGTCGTAGGTGTGATCGAATGACGACGGGCGTGGAAACCCCGCACCGATTTCGCCGGGACGTTCCCGCTATCGGTCGCGCGGCCATGCTCCTCGGTATTGCGAAATAGCTCGTGCAATGCACCGCCCAATGCCGAGGTAAAACCGTCCGGTATCCCTCGAGAGAGTGTCGACGGGATCAGTTCCTTTATAACCTCTGCCGCGAACAGGTTGAAGGCAGGCAACCTCCTGACCTGGAGCACGCCTTGCTCGTCCGGTGCATAGAAGGAACTTGGATTGCTCTTGGCGAGGTGGTCGAAGCAGATGATTTCCAGCTGCGGCCCCCTTGACCCATCCTCGGGCGTTTCAGACTGCAGAATCGAGAGGCGGTCGAGCGCCGCCTGTCGGAGAACCTCTGTGAGATCAGGGCCCCGGATGCTCGAAATCGCATCCGCAACCAATATGCCAACCAGGCCGTGGAGCCTGCTGACGAGCCTTTCAATCTGCACCTCGTCGCCCGGGCCTTCAGCGTAGCTCACGAGGACCGCCGGATCCGCCTCATTCGCCCAAGTCGACACCGCCTGGACGAACGCAGCCTCACCGCCTGCGGCGTGGTGTCTCGCGCGCGTCGGAATCTGAAGCTTGCCGACCGTGCCGGCTTGAGTGCGGCGGAGAAAGTCCTCTGCCGCCGAGACCGTCATGAAGCTTGAAAGTTGCATTGCTTTACCTTCGTGGCGTCGGCAAGCGTCCCCTATCCACCGTTCTCCGCTGTCGCAACCGCCTTGAGCACGGGCCGAAACCACTGATCTGCTCAACCACGGGCACGAGGCGCTGCCCATCCCGCGTCAGCGTCTATTCGGTCGTCACCGGTATGGTTGCCGATTCCTCGAGCGCGCGCAGGTCGAGCGTCAAAATGCGACGAAAATACGCCGTTCGGCTCCTGCGATCGGTATGTCGCTCAAGCCGAAAGCCGCCGGTCACACTCCGCAGACTGGCTGGTGGGGGTGCGCCCCAATCTCAGCCGTTCGCTGCCCAGACCGCTAATCCTGGAGCTGTCCTTCATCCGTAGGTGATCGATACAAAGTGGTGCTTGCGGTTGGACCGGTCGAGACCTTCGCGAACTGGTTGATTATACTCAACGGGTGCACGTTGCCATCGACCAGGACGACGCCCGACTTGCCAAAGTATTTCGGCGGTCCGGTCACCGCGAGAACGCGCTGGGCTTCGGGAAACCGCCCTGCACCAGCACCGTCACCACGCTGACGATACCGGCGCCAGTGTCGTGACTATGCAGGAACAGGCAGGACCCGAGCGGCAGCGGCGTGGCGGTCTTTCGGCTACAGTCGAGCACGCATAGCACGGCGACGCGCTTACCGGTTCCCACCGCGTACATGGCTGCCTGCTCGGCGAAGCGCTCGCAGTCCGCCGGCAGCAGCCGCTTGGACCGCTCGCTCTTGAGTTCGAGCCGCACCCCACGGAACGACAGATCGGTCCTTCCGCCGGCTGCGTACGCCTGCTGCTCCAGAGCCCCACCGATGCTCGGGACGCCGCGCAGGCGATCGCGCACGTCCTTCTCAAACGTGGCCTCGTCGACGGGGCTTGGGTAAAGCGCGTCCTGCACCGAGGCTCCGGCAAGGTTGGCGAGGTACGGCAGGAGCAACATCACGCTGCGGACGTCGTCCTCGGGAATCATCGGATCGCCGCGCAGCGCCTGACGAACATCGAGTATGCTGCGATCCAGCTCGCCGTAGCCGGACACCGCCTGTCCCTCCGCTCCGATCCCATCGAGGCGCAGCCGGCGCTGGCCTGCGACCACCACCTTCTCGTCGGCCGCGCTGGGCTGGAATTGCGCGGCGTAGATAAACTCAAGCGGCCTCGCGTCGAAACCCTGTGCCGCGTGGATGATCATCCGCTGGTCGGCCTGGAACGTGTAGGGCGGGTCGCCGTCCGGTCGCGGAAAGGTGAAGCGCGGGAGGTCCCAGACGGATGGCGGCTCGACCGAGACCGGCGTTATGTCGAGCCTGTCGGCATCTTGCGGCCAGCGCGACACGCGTATGATGAGGCCGAGGTCGTGTACCTGGTTCGGGCGCAGAGCGTGGAGGTTAGCGGCAGGAAAGCGGTCGATGGTGAATTCCAGGAACGCAACCGCGAGGTCGTCCCTTGTTGGGATGGGGTCGTCGGCGAACCTGGGATACTCAGGCACTGGATCCGCGAGGATCGCGACCGGTAGGGTGACCGCCGCGAGACTGCCGCGGAGCCGGGCCACATCCTCGGGTTCGATCGCGGCGGTGATCGGGTCGAGGAGTGCGGTGACGGTCGCGTGGTATTCGCTCGGTTCGCTTTCGCCGTTCAGTGCCTTAAGCTTCTGGCGCGCGGCGCGCAGGTATCGTTCGGCATCGGCCTCGGCGGTCTCCACCGCGGCCGCCCACTCGGTGAGGAGCGCGACGGTCTCGAGCGCCAGATCCAGCGCCCGCCAGTCCTTCGCCCCAGGCATTCGACCGAGACCTTTGGCGATCTCCGCCGCCCTTGTCGCCGAGACCCTGAGGTCTGCACCGGTGGCATCGACGCGCCGGAGCGCGTCGATCGCGTCAATCCGGGAGGGTACGAGCTGCTCGACTATCACGCTCACGCTGTTCGTCACGACGGGCCTTCAACTCCTCTTCTATATCGTTCCACCTTGTCGAGACCTCGGCGACTCCGCCGTACTCGTCCGCTTCGACGGCTGCCTCCAGCGCGAACGCCAGCTCGACCTTCTCGCCGAACAGCCGAGCGATGCGGTTACTCGGATTGTCCTCGAAACCGTCGATTCGGGCCCGCGCCACCCGTGCTGCGGCGGCGGTGGCGCCCGACCGGGCCAGCGCGTCGACCACCACCAGGGTGACCCACTGGTCGGTCTTCGCGAGCTCGAGGCCGACCGCCTCGAACTCCGCCGAATGGGCTGCGATGGCTGATGGCGAAAGTCCCATTACAAGTTCTTGGGCACGATCGCTGTTGTTGTAGCGGTCGACCATATGCGGCAGCAGCCGGATGACCAGCCTGGCGAAGTTGGCCTCGGTGCCCAATGTGTGGACGATGCTTCGGATGTCGGACTGCAGGTAGATCGGCTCGACGTCCATGCACACGCCTATCAGCCATCGGCGGATGGCGCCGCTATCCTTGCCGAATGCATCGGCCGAGCCGGCTAGCGTCCGCACACACTCCATCACGAAGTTGTCCTCGTCGCTCTGCGTTCGGTAGTGGCGGATCAGGTCAAGTAGGGCCCAGAGCGCCCGCATGCGCAACTCGTCCGGGAGGAGCGACGACCTGAGCGCCCTCGCGGCGTACTTATGCACGATCACGAAGTTGTCGTGGAGCAGGGGCACGAACGCCTCGAAAACGAGCGTGGGCAGGTTGCCGAGCGCCGTGTTTCCCAGCTTGCCGATTGCGGCGGCCGCTCCGGCGCGTTCGAGCGACGAGGGGCCGACCATCGCCCGGTAGAGGTGCGGAAGATACGTCGCCAGACCTGCAGCGTCGTCGGCGATCGCCGAGAACGTCTCGATGGCGATGCTGCGCAGAAGCTCGTGACCCTCCGGGATGGCAGTCAGGAAGCCGTCGAGCTTCGGCAGGAGCGCCATGTCTGCGAGCGCCGCCTCGGCCGCGAGGCGCGTGAGCGCCTTCATCAGGGATCGATAGCAGCCGAGGTCGTTGTTCCGTTCGATCCGCCCCATCGGATGCATCGCGTCGAGCGGAGCGTTCTCCAGTTCGCGGTATCGCTCGGCGAGTAGCAGCGTCGCGCCGAGCACCGCGTCGGTTTCGGCGGCGGCGAGTGGAACCAGGTCACGCGTGTGGCCGCGGAAGGCCTCGACCGCATTCTCCATGATCCCCTGATCGAACGGACCGGTCGTCGCCCAGATCAGCCGCCGGAACGAGATCCTCGCGCGCTCCGACTCTGGCGAGAGGCGGTCGTCGTGGCCGGTCCGCAGGGATCGCGCGTAGAGGTCGTGAACTCGCTTGGTGAAGTCGCTTCCGGTAACACCGATGTAATCCTGAAGCAATGCGTCCACCGTTGCGGGCCTGACGTCGAAGGCCGCGACGACCGCGCTCCGGACCGCATACAGATCCCCATGCAGTTCGTCGAAGTCGCGCACGAGGAGGCGGGCGCGGACGTACGTCGCGATCAGGGAGCGGGCATGGCGGTCCGCGGCTGCCGGATGGTCGGGCAGCAGAGCGCCGACGCCCCGGCCGGCGCTCTCGGCCGGCCACGTCTCGCCCGACGAGAGGAGCAGGCCAATCGCCTGGTCCACGGCATCTTGATGCATCTCGTAGAGACGTCGTAGGAGGGCCGGATCCCGAGTGCGTCCTCGCGCGAGGAAATCGCGGTGGTCCGGTTCCGCGAGGTCGATCGCGCCGTGCACGGAGGCCTGGGCGTCGTCGGGGCTGAGATGCTCGACGAGCGGCAGGAGCACCCGGGCTGCCAGCGCCCGGTGCGTCCCGGCCGCAAGCGCCTTCGCCGCCACGGCCGCCAGGCGTACCGAATCGGTCCCGAGGGTTTCTAGGATCTCGAGCGCGGGGCCATCGAGCCAGCGCTCGGTCTCGCAGACATCGAGTATGTACGCCTGCAGGTCGCCGGTGAAATGCTCGGGCGCCATCCGGGCGCTGGCCATGAGCCGCTGCAGGTTTTCCTCAGAGGCATCGCGGTCGAAGAGGGCGATGTCATCGACAAGCGTCTGACCGATCGGCGAGAGCCGTTCCTTGAGACGGCGTCTGGTCTCGTCCCGCGCGGCGAGCGCTGCGGCGTTCGCGGCCTCGGCTCTCGCGGCCTCGGCCGCGCGTAGTTCGCGCCGACGCTCGCGCGCGGCGAGAAACTTGCTGATGTTGGGCAGGCGCATTGGCTTGCGGTGCCCACAGCCCACACAATTCCGGTCGTGGAAATCGAGAGCCACATCTGAAACCTCGTAGAAGGAGGACGTGCCGCCATTGTCGGCGAAATCGCACTGGATGTGGTGGTGTCCGATCGGGAGACCTGTGTGCATAGCGAGCATGCCGCGGGCGTCGCATACTACCTTCGCGTTTCCGCACCAGTTCAGGATGAGCTGGATCGCCTCGCGGTTCCGCTCCCCGTTGGCGATCGCCTCGTCGAAGTCGTGTCGGCCGAGCATTAATGCATATTCGGCAGGATGGCAGTCGCGGGCAAGTGCTACGGCGTTGTAATCGGCGTTTTGGTACGTGGGGCGACGCGGCACCATCCGATCATGGCTGCCGGGGTTCGAATTCCGGACCGTTGGGCTCGCCTTCCGATGCCGCTTCGCATGCACCCCCCATCGCTTGCCCATCATGTCGCGGCTGTCGGCCATCCAAGCTATCAACAAGCTTGTCTGCTCACGCTTTCCCCCGATGGGCCGCAACGGCCCAGATTGAGACGCAAAGCCGCCGTTGACTTAGCGCGGGCGCCACCTATCAAGCTGCGGCGCTACGCCTCAAGGCTCCAATACGCTCCTCGCAAATAACCCGAACTGCGTGACCTAGTGCCTCCACACGACCGGCTAGCCAGGCCAGCTCGTCCGCCGTAATGTGGTAATGCTTTGAATAACGCGCTTTAACATAGGCTTCCTTTAGCTTCTCAAAGCGACCGCGGTCTACGCGAGTGTCGCGCGGCCAAGCGTCGATTAGACACGGATCAATGCGTTCGGCCTGGGCACGGAGGAAGCCAAGATTGTGAACGTGCGGCGTATAGAAGGTGCAGACCAGCAGTGCGCAGTGGTACAGGAACTCCGAAGTCTGATGCAGATCGAACGCCGCTGGCTTTAGGAAGCCGCGCTCCAAGCCAAGCTTGGCGAGTTCAAAGCGCTGCATCGAAGCAGGAAACCAATCCGCGAAATATTCCTCCGCCATCGCGAGTGCCTGCTGCGGCGTCTTCGGCTTGGGCTGGTGCAACTCCGTGCTGTCACTCTCGTACAGCGCGATCCCGTCCCGCGCGACGTCCATGAAGAAGTAGCGCCCATGCGCCAGCCCGTCATTAACCTCGTGCAGCGTATGCACGATGAAGTTGACCGGCGTGCGCAGCGTCTTCGTGACCGCAAGCTCACGGTTCAGACGATCCTCGGCCGTCGACCAAAAGGCTGCCCTGTCGGTCAGCTTGTCATGATTGACGATGATCAGCAGGTCGAAGTCGGACTGATAGCCCTTCGCGGTGTGCGGCTCGTCCACCCAGCCGCCGCGCGCATAGCTGCCGTAGAGGATGACCTTGAGGATGCGCGCCTGGCGCTTCCACTCGACCGTGGCGCTCGCGGTCGCATCCCTGAACTCCTCGAACAGGATCTGCACCACGCGCTCAAGCTCGCGCTGCTTGGCCGGTGGCAGGTGGTCGAGATCGGTACGCATTGAAAAATCCTAGACGCGTGAGGCAGCGATGCAACCGCGGGAAGGGTAATCATGCGCCACTTTCGAGCCTTCTCATCGGTTGTCTGATGATAGGTGGCGCCCGAGCCGTATCAGCGCCGATGCCAATAGCTGTTCGACCTCGGCAACGCTGATCGCGAGACGCTCGGCAATTGCCGGATAATCCAGGCCATCGACCGCGTGAAGCTCGAACACCCTGCGCTCGCTCCATGGCAGCGCGTCAAGCGCTTCGCGCAGTCGTGCAGCTGGTTCGGGACATACCTCGGTCATCGGAACGCTCCTTCCGCCGGCCGGAAGGGGCCGACAGCACGCGCACCGGGCACGCCGTGAGCGGCGGCCCGCACCGCAGGGCGAAGCGAAGCGGAGCACCCGGCATCGCCGGGTTGCGGGATACCGCGGCGTGCCCGACACGCGGCGCACGGCCCCCTCCGGCGGAAGAGGCGATACCCCGCACCGCCAGTCACCTGTTGCGAACGCCTGCGAACTGACGCAGACTCGGACGTGCAGCGCGGTATCGAGCCGGCAGCCCGCTGCGGACTGACCGCCAGGCATCAAGCGCTTCCGGCCATGACGGTCGGGGGTAATCCTCTGAGGCACCGCCCGGCACGAGACAGCTTCTCGTGCGACACTATTTCCACGCCCGCGCGATGCGCGGCGGCAGCTGCCCGCGGTGACGCGAATGCGGCAGGCTGACGAGGATCCTGGCGAGGCCGGCGTTCGAAGCGGCAGCGGTGAGGCACGCTTCGATACGCTCTACCGCGAGCAGGCACCGCGCCTGCGGCGCTGGCTCGATGCGCGCCTGCGATCGCGCGAGGAAGCGAACGACCTGGTGCAGGACGCATTCTCGCGACTGCTCGGCTCAGATGCCCGGGAGGGCCTGCGCCAGCCGGAGGCGTTCCTCAACCGGATCGTGCGCAACCTGTTGATCGACCGGTCGCGCCGGGTGTCGAACCGGACCGCCCATGTGCCGATCGACGAGATGAACGAACCCGCGGCCCGGGCCACCCAGGAGGATGCCATCGAGCTGACTCAGATGCGCGAGCGCTACCGGGCCGCCGTCGATGCGCTGCCACCGCGCACGCGGCAGGTGTTCCTGCTCCACCGTGCCGACGAGCTGGGCTACAAGGAAATCGCGACTCAGCTCGGCATCGGCATCCGCACCGTCGAATGGCATGTCGGCGAGGCGCTGGTGCGGATCGGCAAGGACCTGGGACAATGACCATCGCCGGCGGGCCGGCAGGTGAAGATCGCGAAACCCTCGAGCGCGAGGCCGCGCATTGGTTCGCGCGGCTTCGCGGCCCCGATGCCGAGGGCAGCCGTGCCGAATTCGAAACATGGCTTGCCCGGGGACCCGGGCACCTGGCCGCGTACAACCGCGCCGCCGAGATCTTCGCGATGGGCAAGCTGCTCTCGGAGCCACGCCAGCCCGTCCCCGGGGGCTCGGCCGACCCCGAACGCACGCATCAGCCTGTGCCCGCTCTCGCGCCCGCCGAGCGACGCAGGGTGCCTTCGATAATAGTGGCATCCATCGCCGCGTGCGTGATCACCCTGGGCGGATGGGCGGTCTTGCATCGCTCGGGACCAGGTGCGGACTCGAGCACAGTCTTGGCCGCCACCACGGATCATCGCCGGATCACGACGGTCGCGGGCGAGACGCGCGTCGTGCGGCTGGCCGACGGCTCGACGGTGCATCTCGGCGCCGGAACCATCCTTGACGTCGAAGTCGGCAAGGATCAGCGTATCCTCGCCCTCTCGCGCGGCCAGGCCCGGTTCGAGGTCGCGCATGAGCGCCGCCCCTTCATCGTTCAGGCCGGCGGCGGGAGCGTGACGGCGCGCGGGACGATCTTCGAGGTCGCGCTGACGCCGGCGGGAAAGGTCGATGTCCGCCTGCTCCAAGGCGCGGTCGATGTCACCCTGCCGCGGGAGCGGCGTTCGGCAAAGCCGCCGATCCGCAAGCTGGCGGCAGGCGAAGGCGTCTCCTTCGAAGCGCAGTCGGACGCCCCGGCGACGTCTGCGGTGACCATTGGCGAGACACCGGCGAAGGCGGCCGTCGCGCGCGAGTTCGAGGGGGTGAGCGTCGCCGAACTGGTCGCCCTCGCCAACCGCGGGCCTGGGCGACGGATCAATCTGACCGACGGAGCGCTTGCCGGCGAGCGCGTCTCCGGACGGTTCCGGGTCGACGATACCGAACTCCTGGCCAGGCGGCTGGGTGCGCTCTTCGGCCGCCAGGTCGGGGTCAACCCCGCCGGGGAGATTGTGCTGGCGCCGCCGGGACCTGCCATTAGCGGCAGCTGAACCATGGGAGAGGCCGAGCGTCCGCACCCAGGCGGGCACGAGCAAAAGGCTTTACCCCAAGGTTGCGAATGAAGTCATTTCGGGACAATTGGGCTTGGATCGGCATGGATCGTAAATATATCAGCGGGCGATCCAGGCGCCGCACAGACGAGTGCGGCCGGGTGGCCGCCATTATGTCCAGGCCTCGCGGCTAAAGGTGGCGGCGCGTGTCCAAGACATGCTTTCCCGCCCGGCTCTCTTGCGCAGCAAGATTGGCCAAAACAATCACGTTATAACCGGATTATAAGCTTCTTATCCCGGCAGATCCGATTATCTTCGGAGTGGTCATGGCCATGACTTTTCTCTTGTTTGGAGGACTGCCATGAAACGCGAAAATGAAGACACCATCGAACTCGGCGTCGTGAGCATCGACACCAAGGGCCTCTTCGTCGGCGGTGCCGACCAGGATAACGGCCAGCTGAAGCCGATCGGCCTCAGCGACGACTGATGGAACCTGGCGCGTGCCTCAACGGGCACGCGCCTTTCTCATATAAGAGGTTCAGCCATGCCGCTCAGCCTGCGCGCCGGGCTGTCCTGGTGCGTCTGTGCGCGTCAGGCAGTCTTTCTCGACCTCAAGGGCGATCGATATTTTCGCCTGCCCGAGACACTCGACGGCCTTTTCCAGCGCTGGGCGGCCGGCGAGGAGGTCGTCACCGGCGACCTCGCGCCTCTCGTCGCGCGCGGGATTCTCGAGCCAGGCGACCGCGGACCGGTTCCCCCTGCCCGACATGTACCGGCAATCAGGGACTTCGCGCTCGGCAATAAGCGGCGCGCTCCGCTCCGGCACGTCATCGCCGCGATCGGCAGCCAGCTATGCGCACGCCGTGCCCTCAAGCGCCATTCGATCGCGAGCGTCGTGGCGCGCCTCGTCGCAGAGAGCTTGACCGCGACGGACCTTGTGCTGGACGAAACGCGCCACCGCAGCGTCGCGAGCGCGTTCGCTGCCAGCGGCATGGTGCTGCGCGCGGCAGACGAATGCCTTCCCCGCGCGATCGCAGCCCGGCGGATGTGCCAGCGACAGGGGCTGGACACGGCCCTGATTTTCGGAGTCCGCCTCAGTCCGTTTGCGGCACATAGCTGGGTCCAGGCAGGCGATGCAGTGATCGTCGGCGATCTCGAGAATGTGCGGCTCTACACGCCGATCCTGGTGCTGCCATGAGGCCCCGCTATCTCCTGCTCGTCGGCCCCGAGGCAGTGCCTGCAGCGAACTGCGCGGCGCAGGCGACGGGCCTGCACCTGGCCTGGTCCGCCCCGAGCGTCGCAATATTGGTGAACGATTCCTGCAGCTGTCTCGAGATCGATAGCCAAGCGACGGTGGTCGGCACCCTGTTTCATCGCCATGGCCCCGCCCGGCCGATCGAGGCATTCGGCGAAGCGGAGCAAGTGACGCTGGCACGTGACGGCACGCAAGCGCTGCTGCGATCCTATTGGGGCGGCTATCTTGCGCTCTTGATGCGCGGCGACGCTGTCGAGATCTTGCGCGATCCCTCGGCCTCGCTGCCTTGTTACCGCGCGCGGTCAGGCCGCACCGCATTGTTCGCTTCCGACGTCGATCTGCTGGCGCAGACGAAAGGCGAGCCGCTCGCGATCGATTGGAATGCACTTGGACGTTTCCTCCATAGCTGCGGGCTCCCCACGACCGAGACCGCGCTTGAAGGCGTAAGCGTACTCCTGCCCGGCGATGCTATCCTGCTCGACGGCGCATCCGAACGCACATCGCCGGGCTGGTCGCCCTGGGACTTTGTCGAGCCGCGCGCCGAGGAGCCGAACGCTACGGTCGAAAGGCTACGCCGGACCATCGAGCTTTGTGTCGCGGGATTGTCGGCCCGCTACAAGCATCCGCTGGTCAGCCTGTCAGGCGGTCTCGATTCCTCGATCGTCGCGGCGTGCCTGGCACGCGCCGGCCGGACCGCGTCCTGCCTCACCATGTACACCGATGACCCGGCCGGCGACGAGCGCGGATTTGCCGGAACGCTGTGCACCGAACTCGGCCTGCCGCTTGCGACGTGCCGCTACGACCTGGGCAATGTGGACCTCGGCCGCGCCCTTGGCGCGCATCTCCCATTTCCTGTGGGCCGGGCAGAGGCCCAACCCTATGAGGCAGCCCACCGCGCGGTCGCCGCGCGCGTCGGCGCCGACGCCTTTTTCAGTGGCAATGGCGGCGACAATGTCTTCGGCTTCTCGCAGTCGGCCGCGGCGCTGGCGGACCGAGCCCTGTACGAGGGACCGGGCGCCGGCGCTTTCGCCACCTTGCGGGACATCTGCCGGCAGACCGGTGCAGGGCCGCTGCGCGTCACGCGCGCGGCTGCGCGCATCGCGGGGCAGCCCGCCGCCTATGTCTGGAAGCCGAGCCTCGGCTTCCTGCATCCCGACCTGATCGCTTCGCTGAGCGACCGCGTCTTCACGCATCGCTGGCTCGATGCGCCGCCGGGCGCGCTGCCGGGGAAAGCGGCCCATATCGCCGGCTTGTTGCGCGCCCACCTCACCCTGGAGTCGGATCGCAGCCGGATCGCTCCGCTCGTCAATCCGCTGCTGGCGCAGCCGATCGTCGAGGCGTGCCTCAGCATTCCGAGCTGGCAATGGCGCGAAGGTGGACGCGACCGTGCCGCGGTCCGTAGCGCTTTTGCAGGTCGGCTTCCCGAGGGGATCCTGGCGCGCAGGGTCAAGGGAACGCCCGATCCGTTCTGCGGCGAGATCGTCCAGCGCACGCGCGAGGAACTGCGTGCGCGGCTGCTGGACGGACAGCTCGTCGCTCGTCGGATTCTCGATCCAAATGCGATCGACGAAGCATTGAGGCCGGATCGGTCGACAAGCGCCGAGCAGAATGTGCGCCTGCTCGAACTCGTCAACGCCGAAGCATGGTGCGGCGGCTGGTCGTAAAGCCGCGCAGGCGACCGCGCGCCGGAAAAAGTGTGAAGGCCAGAACCAGAAGAGGAGAAAAGTGATGACTGCGGAAGGATTGCAGGTGATCGAGCTGGGTTCGGTAAGCGGCAACACTCGCGGGAACCCGGTTGGTCGAGCCGCAAGCGACTCCGGATTCTTGCAGCTCGGCGGCTCACGGACGATTAGGCCGGGTACCCAGGGTCCCTTTCGATCGTGCGTTGCCGGAACTAGAAGAGCCGCCGGTCGATACGCCGGAAGGCACTTCACCCGCAGCGGTTACCTCCCGAGCCATTGCGGCAGTGACGGTCGCCGATCCGAGCCAGCGGCATCTTATCGCTTGGCGTCGATCGCTCCTACAGGCGCGTGACTATTGCGGGGTGAGAAAGCTGCGAGCTTTTGCGGCGACAGGTGAGGCGCTAGGTCCGACAGGATGAAGCGTCGAACGTTCCGCCTCCTGTTCGCTACCACCGTGCTGGTCGGCATCACGTTGGGTGCCTTCGCGATACCTGCCCCTCCCCGAGCCCCTTCGGATGCGTGGGCCACCGACAGATTGACGGGCTGCCGGGTTGTCGACGGCGACACGCTGAATTGCGAGGGAGAGCGTATCCGGCTTCTTGCGATCGACGCTCCCGAGAAGGCCGGGACATGCCGCCCAGGGAGGAAATGCGCGCCCGGGGATCCTGTGGCATCTGCTGCCAGCCTGCAGGCGGCGATGCGCGGGACGTTGACCATCGAGAGGCTCGGGCAGGATCGCTATGGTCGGACATTGGCCCTCGTGCGAAGCAGCAGGGGCGATCTTTCATGCTGGCAGCTCAGCCGGCGCCAGGCGGTCTACCGCAAGGACTGGGACGATGCGAACCGGGTAGCGCGCCTCTGCCCGGACGCGCTTCCGGCGGCTCACAGGTAATCTATCCCGTTGCCGGACAGGTTGCCGGCCGCCCCGTTATCGGACCTATGCTCGATTCAGGGCAGTCCCGTTCACCTACCTGCCGATATCGAGAGATCATCGCAGGGGTAACGTCGCTTGCGAAGCATAGGGGCGCATATCCACCGCCGCGACTCCAGGCGCTGCGACCACCGCATCGGCTGCCATTGCGTGCCGAGTTGTAGGGGCACGGGCAATTGCCAGGATAGCTCGCGATAGATTGCTTGATCAGCCGCTGCTTGATTTGTGCTGTAGAGAGCGCGCCACTTTGCGCAGCCGCAGGCGCCGCAAACATCACAGCAGCGCCCACCAAGAGTGTCAGCCTCATTCTTTGCCCCCCCAATCCGTAAGGAGAGCCTAAATAGTCGTTACGAAAACGCAATAATCAGTTTCCGATCATGCGAAGGCGCGTGGATCGACGGGCAAATAGATTGGCCTGTGCGGCTTCCGGATTTACCGGACCACATGCCGGGCGATCATGCGCGACGAGCTTCCCGAGCCGCCAATCCGTGTCGCCGAAAGACGACGTGCCGCCCCTCTGTTAAGTTAAGCAAAGCCTGACGGTTGGAAACGGTCACAGCGGCGTGCGCGCGCCCTTTTTGTACTGGAAACCGCCACCGCGCATGCAACATCAAGGTTCGGGATTTCATGCCTATTTGCTGGCGCCTGGCGAAGCTGACGCGTCAATCGATCAGCGGGGGGGCCGAAATTTCCCACATTGGCGATCGCACACGATTCCCTCTGCCGGATCCCTTGCCGACATCCGGCGCGCGCAATATGTGCTAATCCATGATAACAGAATGTTCGCCGAGGCGGTTCTTCTGACAATGGTGAGGAATGGAAGGGATCTGGCGGTGGCACTGTCGTGCCTCGCGTTCATCGGATGCGCGATCTATTTCGATTGGCGCGCCGCCGTCCTGATGTACCTCGCATGGCTTGTCGAGGATCGGCTGCTGACGAAGCCAGGCCACAACGGCGGGCCTCGGGATCAGTAGTGAAGTCTGCGCAGGCCGTCCAAGCGCGGAAGCGCGCTCAGTCGGCGTGCAACTACCCAACTCGTCGATCTGATCGTCTGCAGCGGTGCAACTATGGGAAAACCTCGTCGATCGCCGTTTTCATGCCATCGCAGGGGTCTCATCGTAGCTCGCTTGAGCTTGCCGCCCCGGGGCGATGCCGCAAACGAGTTAACCAGGCAGGTGCGGTTCGAACAGGTCCGACCACGCGGGGATTCTCTTCGGCTTGACCTTGATCGAATGGATGGCTGAGCAGGCAGGCGACCGGCGCTTCAGGGTTTGCCCGCTTCATCGGGCTCGAGGCCCAGGGGTCTCGCAAGAACAGAGCGAACGCCTCGCTCATCAGCAGCGGATATTACGCCTGCGCGTTCCATGCGATCGAGGTGATTCATGGCTTCGTTGAAGCCGATTCCCAGGCTGCGCGCGACAAAGCTCCCGGACGCGCGGCGCGAAACGATCACGAGATTGCGCGAAAGAAGATAGTTGAGCTCGCTATAGGGGCGGGGCTGCTGCCAGCCCGGTGGGATCACGACGGTCATCGTCAGGCGCCTCCGAGGCCATCGAGAAGCCATGGGCGGCGTCATGATGGGCGCGATCATATGGCACCGCCAGACCGAGGGATGCAAAGTCCTCGGGGGTTTCGCTTCGTGCCAGGTCGGGCGGATGCAGTCGCGAAGACGCGTCTGCGCCTGTGCATCCCGGGAGGGCATGATCCCTTGCCGGACGATCGCACAAGAACGGTGCCCGACAGTGGCAAAAGCCCGGACCGCATGACATGCTGGGCTGGTGACGTGGTTTAGCTCGATCAAGCTCGTCGAATACCGGCCGAACAGCCGCATGGAGAGCCATGCGCACGAGCAGGCCAGCCTGAGCCTGATCGTCGACGGCCGATATGATGAGCAGGTTCAGGACAAGACTGCCCGGCATGGCCCCGGACACATGCTCTATTGCCCCGCTGGCGTCGAACACGCGCAGTCCTTCCTCGGCGCAGGGGCCTGGCAGGCGCTCATCACCCCGGCTAGCGATTGTCTGGATGCCCTGAGCGAGGGCATCGATCTGGCAGATGCATCATTTCAGACGAGCGAGCAGTTCGCGACCCTGGGCCGGCGAATGGCTGGCGAGCTGCGCCGGAGCGATCGGTTCAGCTCGCTCGCGCTTGAGGCACTCGCATTGGAAGCGGCGACGTTGTTCGCCCGCGCGACCTGCAGCCATGACCGCCCGCCCAGATGGCTGCTGCGCGTGCTCGACTATGTCCGGGATCATGGGAGCCAGGTCTTCACGATCGACGACGTCGCCCGCGCTGTCGAGTGCAGGCCCGAAGATATCGGGCCTGCACTCAAGGCGCATCACGGTGTATCCCTTGCAGGCCTGGCGCGCCGTTGCCGCCTCGAAGCCGTGGCCAGGATGCTGGTGGCCGACGAGCTTCCGATCAGCGCGATCGCCGTCGATTGCGGATTCTGCGACCAGGCCCACCTCACCCGCGCGTTCAAGAGCGTCTACGGCATCACGCCGGGCGCTTTCCGAAGAATGAAGCCCGCCACCGCGCTGCTTACAAAAGGGCGATAGGCGTTCAATACGGCCGTTTCAGGCACCGCTAGATCATGTGCGATCACGGTCCCGGAGCATGCCATGTCTTTTATCACCAAATTCGTCCTCGGTTCGGCGGCTGCAGCACTGCTCGTCGCCAATGCTCCGGCGTCGACCGACCAGGACCGCTGGATGTCGGACTATGAGGCGCTCAAGAGCGCGCTGGAAGCGCAGTACGCCAATCTGACATGGTTCGCCTCCTCGCAAAGTGGCGTCGACCTGCCCGCGCTTGATCGAGCCACAAGAACCGCGCTCCAGCGGGCGAAAAGCGAGCAGGAAGCGCGGACGGCGCTGCTTGCCTTTCAAAGCGCGTTTCATGACGGACATTTCGTCGGGCGCGCGAGTCCGGACCCAGCGTCATCGGAAAGCCCCGAACCCGACATGCCCGATCTCAAGGCCACGGACGACGCCGGTCGCGCCTGTGTCGCCCTCGGTTATGCTGGCGCGCAGGCCCAGTTTTCGCTGCCGATCGAGACGCTGGCCGGCTTCAGCCTTGCGACGGATGGTGAGGCGCAGCCGTTCAGGACGGGGATCATGACCATGGGCTCGCACCGCATCGGGGTCGTGCGGATCGAAAGCTTCGCGATGGACAATTTTCCATCGCTATGCCGGCTCAGCTGGAACGTCGAGGGGGTCAACCAACAGGGCGATGTCAGTCAAAGCGCGCTCGAACGGGCTGTGGCAAAGGCGTGGTATAGCGAACTCGCGGCAAGACTGCGCTGGCTGGCCAGCCAGAATGTCGAGGCGGTTCTCGTCGACATCGGCGGCAATAGCGGCGGGGACGATTCCGGCGATATCGCCACGCGCCTGTTCACCGATCGCGTCGTCAAATCCTCGCCCCTGCTCGTCAAGAAGGGCCCGTCCGCCAAAACTTATCTGGCAGAGCAGGTGCAGCAGGTCGACTATGGCTTGAGCCTGCGTCCTGATAGAGAGGGAGCACGGCTGCTGACCCAGGCCCGGGCGCGACTGGCCGCAACCGATGCAGCACCGCCGCCGGCTGCCTGTAGCCTGTCCTGGGTCTGGCGCGAGCAACGCCCATGGAATCCCTTCGGACCCTGCAGTGACTTGGTGCAGATCGGAAGCGCTGGCGGGCCGATGGACAGCCTTGGTCCGGCCGTCATCCCCCAGCCACGCATCGCCAGGCGGCTGTCCTGGGCGATCGATGCAAGGGACAACTGGGGCGCATGGACCGGCCCCACCTACGTCTTCGTGGATGGCCGCACCGCGTCGTCAGCGGAGATGTTTGCTGCGACGCTCCAGAACAATGGCGTCGCGCGCATTGTCGGCGTCCCATCGGCCGGAGCCGGATGTGGGGCGATGGGCCCAGACGGAATGGCAATACTGCCGGCCACACGACTGACCTTCCGCTTCCCGACGTGCGTCCGGCTTCGTCCCGACGGAAGCAACGAGGTCGCCGGCATCACCCCCGACATCCCCGTCAAGCCGACGCAGGGCGAGAGCAGGCGCGCACGCGCGGTTCGAATGTTCGGCGCGCTGATCGCGGACCTGCCTGGACAACGCGGCAAGCGCTGAACGCACCTCACGGACCATCCTGCGGACTGCGGAGCCGACGCCGCCAAGGGTGTCAAAACGCGTATTGGCGCCGAAAGCCCAAGCGAGAAAGGTCAGGCATCGCCGCTAAGTTCACCACATGCGCTGTCGTGACTAGCGACCCGGCTCGCGTTCCGCACCTTGCTCGGAATGAGCCCGAAGGCGCGCAAAGGAGAGCAAAGCGAGAGGATAGGGCTAAGCATCCTATTCTCGGCGCGAGGTCGACACCAGCGTGCGCGACTGGTGCACTGCGATGCCGATGGATCAGGACAGCTGGCCATCGGTACGAGGTTCGGCTCTGCGCTGAACGGGGTGCGCCAAAGAAGCTCCGTTCTCTGGCCATCGGCACGGGGAGGCGCATATCCTGGCGTGGTCCGTCCTGCCGACCACGCACAGCGCCATTTTGAAGGAAGCTCGGATTGGCGGACTTCAAGCGTATCTGCTGGCGGGTAACGTCATGCTCCACCACAGGCCGCCCCGAGGGCTTCCCGAACGCACCCGCGTAAGGCCGGAAGCACTTCCCTTTCGAACCAGGGATTCTTGACCATCCAGCCGCGCGAGCGCCAGGACGGGTGTGGCAACGGAAAGTGCGACGGCAAATAGCGATCGAACTGGCGGACTCGGTCGGTCATTCGACCCGGCCCGAGCGCATGTTCCTGGGCGAAGGTTCCGACGAGCAGCGTCAGCCGAAGCGAAGACAACTCCCTCAGCAGTGGCCAACGCCATAGCTTCGCACATTCCGCTCGCGGAGGAGCGTCCCCACCGCTCGCCGCTCGGCCTGGATAGCACAAGCCCATTGGCAGAATCGCGACGCGACGCGGGTCGTAAAAGATATCGTCGGCGATTCCCATCCAGTGCCGAAGCTGCTCGCCCGACGCGTCGTCGAAGGGCTTGCCGCTGTTATGAGCGCGTGTCCCGGGTGCCTGGCTCGCAACGAGCAGGGTGGCCGTCTTCGACATCTGCAGAATAGGCCTGGGACCAAGCGGAAGATGTGGCATGCATTCGCAGCATGAGCGGACCTGGGCCAGCAACGTATCGAGATCGGGTTGGGTCATCTCTCTGTTAAAGAAAGGAACTCTCACCTCGTTCCCCTCGTTCTGAGCATCGCATTGCGAGATAGTGTTCGGCCGGTTGCTTCTTGTCACGTTGAGCGGCGGCGCCCCCCATATTCGAGAGGACGGGTGGTGGAGATGCAGCGAAAGCAGAGTGGCTCAACCATCGTAATTCCAACGATCAAGCGTGAAAGCAGTGGGCGATCGGCCGCTGAGCGACGCGGATCACCAGACCGTTGCAGCGTTCAGAGAGGATCCCCGCAGGTTTCTTCGGTTCAGCGAGAACGCAGCCGAGGTGGCCGGAGTCACCGCGCAGTACTATCAGCTACTTCTTGCCCTATGCGCCTCCGGTGGGCCGATTGTCCGTGGGCGAGCTGGCAGAACGGCTGCTGCTTCAGCCTCCCAGTACCAGGTGGATTGATCAATCGGATGGAGTCAGCGGTAGTGGTCATGCGGTTGAAGTCAGTCAGAGGTGCGCGCCGCGTAGATGTGCGCGCGCCCGATGCCGGTGATGCCTTGCTGCCCTCTCTCGCGAAGGTGCAGCGGAACGAGTTGCAGCGAATGCGGCCTATGGTGACCGATCTGGCAGATCGCGTGGCTTAGGCGCGAGCCCCCGCCAATGACATCAGAAGGTCAGACTCTGCGCGAAGCGCTTCCAGTGTTCACCATCGGTCATTCGACACGGTCGATCGAGGAGTTCGTAACTCTGCTCCGGGCAGGTCGCGTTGAGCTCGTCGTAGACATTCGAACCGTCCCTCGGTCCCGAACCAACCCGCAATATAATCTCGACGTGCTCGCCGATGCGCTTCTTCCATTTCAAATTGCGCACTGCCGCATCGCCGAGTTGGGCGGGTTGCGGAAGAAGTCCGATGTTCCACCGGATGTGAATGGGCTCTGGCGGAACAAGAGCTTCCACAACTATGCAGACTATGCACTTTCCCAGCCGTTCCGTGACGGGCTCGCTATCCTGAACCAGCTCGCGTCAGAGCGCCGGACGGCGATGATGTGCGCCGAGGCGCTCTGGTGGCGCTGTCATCGCCGCATTGTCGCGGATTATCTCATGGGTGAGGGTAAAGAAGTCTTTCACCTGATGGGAGAAGATACCGTTTCCCGGGCGAAGCTGACGGAGGGGGCGATCGTGAGTGGCCACCAGATTCTTTATCCGACAAGCGCCGTTTCAGCTTAGGTTTCGATCAGGTCCCTGATGCGGCTTGCAATGTCGTCCATCGTGAACGGCTTGATCAGGACATGCATGCCCGGCGCAAGGTGGCCATGGCTCAGAACCGCATTTTCGGCGTAGCCGGTGATGAAGAGGATTTTGAGGTCGGGACGATGGCGGTTGGATCGACCAATCCTCAGATTCGAACCGCAGCCCCAGTCTGCGACTTCGAGGACCCTCGCCCACAGCGTGATGACGAAAGCTGAAAGTCGCTTGAATTCGAGACCCGTCTGAGCTGCCCCAGAGATGTCCGTCCAGACACCAGCCGGTGCCTGACGCGAAGTTTGGAATCCGGCGATCCTTAGGCCCGAACCCAAGACGCTGAGTCGCTTGGGCGGAGGCCCAGATGACACCGACGAAGCTCCTCATTGGCCAGATGCTGATTGTCGCCGCGATCGTCATCGCGGGCATCTGGTTCGCGACCCAGTGGGCGGCTGCGGCGCTGGCCTACCAGCCCGAACTCGGCGCGCCCTGGTTCCGGTTGGGCGATCTGCCCGTCTATGCGCCCTGGTCGATCTTCCCCTGGTGGTTCCATTTCGACGCCTACGCCCCGGTCGTGTTCGACGAAGCCGGCGCGATCGCCGCGGCCGGTGGGATGGTGGGGTGCGGCGCAGCGGTCGCCGGTTCGATCTGGCGCGCACGCCAGCAAGGCAATGTCACCACCTATGGCTCGGCGCGCTGGGCGAATCCCCGCGACATCCGCGCCGCCGGACTCGCCGCCGACGCCGGCGTGTTTCTGGGCCGGGTCGCGTCGCACTATCTGCGCCATGACGGGCCGGAGCATGTCATGGCGTTCGCGCCGACGCGCTCGGGCAAGGGCGTCGGCCTCGTCGTGCCGACCCTGCTTGGCTGGACTGGCTCGGCGGTCGTCCACGACATCAAGGGCGAGAATTGGCAGCTGACCGCCGGCTGGCGCTCGCACTTCTCGCACTGCCTGCTCTTCAATCCGACCGATGCGCGCTCCGCGCGCTACAACCCCCTGCTCGAGGTGCGTCGCGGTACCGACGAGGTCCGCGACGTCCAGAACATCGCCGACATCCTGGTCGATCCCGAGGGTGGGCTCGAACGCCGCAATCACTGGGAGAAGACCAGCCACTCTCTGCTGGTCGGCGCGATCCTGCACATTCTCTATGCCGAGGAGGAGAAGACGCTCGCCCAGGTCGCGACCTTCCTGTCCGACCCCGAGCGCCCGTTCGTCGCGACGCTGCGCGCGATGATGACGACCAACCACCTCGGCAGCGAGGAAATGCCCCTCGTGCATCCGGTCGTCGCCTCGGCCGCGCGCGAGCTGCTCAACAAGTCCGAGAACGAGCGCTCGGGCGTGCTGTCGACGGCAATGTCGTTCCTCGGCCTCTACCGCGACCCGACCGTCGCCGCGGTCACCGCAGCTTCGGACTGGCGGGTCGAGGACCTTGTCTCGGCACGGCATCCGGTCTCGCTCTATCTGGTCGTCCCGCCCTCGGACATCAGCCGCACCAAGCCGCTGATCCGGCTGGTGCTCAACCAGATCGGCCGTCGCCTGACCGAGCAACTCCATGCCGCGGGCACGCCCGGCCGCCACCGGCTGCTGATGATGCTGGACGAGTTCCCGGCGCTCGGCCGCCTGGATTTCTTCGAGACCAGCCTGGCGTTCCTCGCCGGCTACGGTGTGCGCGCCTTCCTGATCGCGCAAAGCCTGAACCAGATCGAGAAGGCGTATGGCGAACACAACGCCATCCTCGACAATTGCCATGTCCGCGTCGCCTTCGCGACGAACGACGAGCGGACCGCGAAGCGCATCTCCGACGCGCTCGGCACCGCCACCGAGCAGCGCTCGATGAGAAATTATGCCGGCCACCGCCTCGCCCCGTGGCTCGCGCACGTCATGGTCAGCCGCCAGGAGACCGCGCGTGCGCTGCTGACGCCTGGCGAAGTCATGCAGCTGCCGCCGACCGACGAGGTTGTGCTCGTCGCGGGCTGCCCGCCGGTGCGCGCCAGTAAGTTGCGCTACTTCGAGGACGCGCAGTTCAAGCTGCGGATCCTGCCGCCCCCGGCGCTCGGCAAAGACGGGGCTGGCGATTTGCCGCCAAGGCGCCCTCATGACTGGGAGGAGCGCGTTCGCCCGGTCGACGCAAGACTCGCCGAAGTTGTGGCTGACGAAGACGAGGACGCAGGCGGACTCGAGCAGGTGCGCCATCCCGCCCAGGAAGTGACGATCGCGGCGCCGATCGACCAGACGCCCGCCGACCCGTTCTGCCTGGGCGAGGATGAAGGCGACCCCGCCGCCGACAAGCGCGCGATGGATCAGGCCGCGAGCACCGCCCGGCGTGCCTATGCAATCGACATGACCGATACGCGGCCCGGCAATCTCGAGCTGGACTTCTGAGATGGCCGACCGCGTCCGCCACCAGCTGTTCCTGCCGAAAGCGACCAGCGACCGGCTGGAGGCGCTGGCCGCCGCGCCCGGCGCCACCAAGTCCGCGATCCTCGCCGACGCGGTCACCGCCTGGCTGAACCGTCGCGGCGCGTCCGAGCTCGAGGAGCGCTTCGCGCTGCGACTCGACCGCATGTCCAATGCGCTTGGCCGCATCGAGCGCGACGAACATGTCGTGCTGGAGACGCTCGCACTCTTCATCCGCTTCGAGCTCGCGATCCAGGCGCCGCTCGCCGAGAACGACCTGGCTGGCCGTGCGCTCGCCCGCGAACGTTTCGAGGCATTCGTCACCCAGGTCGGCCGCGCCGTCGCGACGGGTCGGCGTACGCTTCTCCGGACGGAGGAGGAACGATGAACGAGACCCTCTCGTCCCATCGCCGGCGGGCGATGCTCCAGACCGCGATGGGCCCGGACATCGCCTCGGCCCTTGCCGACAGCCAGGTGGTCGAGGTCATGGTAAACCCCGACGGCTCGCTGCGCCTCGACCGGCTCGGCGAGGGCAGGATCGACACGGGTATCGTCCTCGAGCCCGCGCAGGTCGAGCGGATCGTGCGGCTGGTTGCCAGCCATGCCCGCGCCGAAGCCCATGCCGGCCAACCGATCCTCTCGGCCGAACTGCCGGCGCATCTCGACGGGCGTGCAGGCGAACGGTTCGAAGGCGTGCTGCCGCCGGTCTCGGCCGGCCCCTGCTTCTCGATCCGCAAGCCCGCGCAGCGTCTCTACACGCTCGACGATTATGCCGCGGACGGGATCATGTCGGTCACAATGGCCGGCATGTTGCGCACAGCGGTTGCGCAGCGCTTCAACATCCTGATCGCTGGCGGAACCAGCTCGGGCAAGACCACGCTCGCGAACGCCTTGCTCGCCGAGATGCGCTGGGCCGACGCGCGCGTCATCCTGATCGAGGATACGCGCGAGCTGCAAAGCCCGGCGCCCGACACGGTGGCGCTGCGCACCCGACCTGGCCTCGTCTCGATGACCGACCTGGTACGCTCGACGCTCCGCCTCAGGCCAGACCGGATCATCGTCGGCGAAGTGAGAGGTCCCGAGGCGCTCGACATGCTCAAGGCCTGGAACACCGGGCACCCCGGCGGAATCGCGACGGTGCACGCCAATTCGGCCGAGGCCGCGCTCTACCGGATCGAGCAGCTCGTGCAGGAGGCGGTGGTCACCGTGCCCAGACGCCTCATTGCCGAGGCGATCGACCTCATCGTCTTCATCGCCGGCCGCGGCGCCCAGCGCTCGGTCGACGCGATCGCGCGTGTCGTCGGCGTCGATCCGGACACCGGCGCCTACGCGCTCGCCCCCTTCCATCTGCCCCCCAAACAAGGAGACCAACCATGAAGACGATCCGCTTGCCCGCGAAGCCGCCCTTGCTGGCCGGCGCCGCTCTTGTCCTGATGGCCGCTGCCCAGGCCTATGCTTCGGGGACCGGAATGCCGTGGGAGGAGCCGCTGCAGCAGGTGCTGGAGTCGGTCCAGGGCCCGGTCGCCAAGATCGTCGCGGTGATCATCATCATCGTCACCGGCCTGACGCTCGCCTTCGGGGAAACCGCCGGTGGGTTCCGCCGTCTCATCCAGATCGTCTTCGGCCTGTCGATCGCGTTCGCGGCCTCGAGCTTCTTTCTGTCCTTCTTCTCTTTTGGCGGCGGGGCGCTGCTCTCGTGATCGGCCCCGACTCTTTCGGCTCCCAGCATCTCGACGGGTTCGAGGCGCCGCTCCACCGCGCGCTCGCGGAGCCGATCCTGCTCGGCGGCGCGCCCCGCGCCATCGCGATCATCAACGGCACCGTCGCTGCCGCGCTCGGCCTCGGTCTCCAGCAATGGATCGCGGGCGTGCTGGTCTGGGCCGTCGGCCACACGATCGCGGTATTCGCGGCGAAGCGCGATCCCGATTTCGTAGCGGTGCTCGCCCGCCACCTTCGGCAGCGGGGATATTTCGCATGCTGAACTTGCGCGAATATCGCAGTCGCGCAGACCGGCTTGCCGATCACCTGCCCTGGGCCGCGCTCGTCGCACCCGGCGTGGTGCTCAACAAGGACGGGAGCTTCCAGCGCACGCTGCGGTTCCGCGGCCCCGACCTCGAATCCGCGACCGAGGCCGAGTTGGTCTCGGCATGCGCACGCGCGAACAACGTCCTGAAGCGGTTCGGCTCGGGCTGGGCGCTTCACATCGAGGCCGAGCGCCGAGAGGCGCCGGGTTATCCGCCGAGCGGCTTCCCCGACGCGGCGTCCTGGATCGTCGACGAGGAACGGCGCGCCGCGTTCGAAGCAGCGGGGGCCCATTTCGAGAGCCGCTACCATCTGACCCTGACCTTCCTGCCGCCGCCGGACCAGGCCGACAGCGCCGGGCGAGCACTCGTCGAGCGCGCCGATGCTGCCAAGGGCCGCGACTGGCGGCAGGCGCTGGCCGGGTTCGTCGCCGAGACCGATCGCGCACTCGACCTCTTCTCGGGCTTCATGCCGGAGATCGCCGCGCTCGACGACGCGCAGACCCTTACATTCCTCCACGGCACCATCTCGACCCGGCACCACGACGTGGCCGTGCCTGAGACGCCGATGTATCTCGACGGGCTGCTCGCCGACACCCCGCTGACCGGCGGGCTCGAGCCGATGCTAGGGTCGCTGCACCTGCGCACGCTGACCCTCCTGGGCTTTCCCGGCCTCAGCCGGCCCGGGTTTCTCGACGCGCTCAACCACCAGGACTTCGGCTATCGCTGGGTCACGCGGTTCATCGCGCTCGACAAGACTGAGGCGGCCAAGGCGCTGACGCGGCTGCGCCGCTTATGGTTCAACAAGCGCAAGTCGATCACCGCGCTCCTGCGCGAGGTCATCTACAACCAGCCGGTCCAGCTGCTCGACAGCGATGCCGACAACAAGATGGCCGATGCCGACCTGGCACTTCAGGCACTCGGCGGCGACCATGTCGCGTTCGGATATCTCACCACGACGATCACCGTCGCCGACGAGGACCGTGCCCGTGTCGAGGACAAGGTCCGCGCGGTCGAGCGGGTCGTGGGCGGGCTGGGCTTCACCTGCATCCGCGAAGGGATGAATGCGGTCGAAGCTTGGCTTTCGAGCCTGCCGGGGCAGGTCTATGCCAACGTCCGGCAGCCGCTGGTCCATACGCTCAACCTTGCGCATCTGATGCCGCTGTCGAGCGTCTGGGCCGGGCCCGCGCATAACCGCCACCTGGCCGGGCCGCCGTTGCTCCATGCCGAGACCAGCGGATCCACCCCGTTCCGACTGTCGACGCATGTCGGCGATGTCGGGCACATGACGATTGTCGGGCCGACCGGCGCCGGCAAGTCGGTCCTGCTCGCCCTGATCGCGCTCCAGTTCCGTCGCTATCCGGGCAGCCAGATATACGTCTTCGACATGGGCCGCTCGGCGCGCGCGGCGGTGCTGGCCATGGGCGGCGCGCATCACGGCCTCGGGCTCGGCGGCGAGGCCGGCGAGACGATCGCGTTCCAGCCGCTCGCTCGCATCGACGAGGCCGGTGAGCGCGCCTGGGCAGCCGAGTGGATCGCGGCGCTGCTTGCACAAGAGAAAGTCGCGGTCACGCCGGAGATCAAGGAGGCGGTCTGGTCGGCGCTGACGAGCCTGGCGAGCGCGCCCATTGAGGAGCGAACGCTCACCGGCCTCTCGCTGCTGCTCCAGTCGACGGCGCTTCGCTCGGCGCTCGCGCCCTACACGCTGGAGGGTCCCTTCGGCCGTCTTCTCGATGCAGCCGAGGACGATCTGCGGATGGCCGACGTCCAGTGCTTCGAGACCGAGGCGCTGATGGGCGCCGGCAGCGTGGTCGCGCCGGTCCTCACCTATCTTTTCCATCGTCTCGAGGCGCGGTTCACCGGGCGTCCGACGCTTCTGGTTCTGGACGAGGCCTGGAAGTTCCTCGACCACCCCTTGTTCGCCGCGCGCATCCGAGAATGGCTGAAGACCCTGCGCAAGAAGAATGTCGCGGTGATCTTCGCGAGCCAGAGCCTCGCCGACATTGCCGGCAGCGGTATCGCGCCTGCCATCATAGAAAGCTGCCCGCAACGCATCCTGCTTCCCAATGCCGCGGCGATCGAGCCGCAGGGACGCGCAGCCTATCAGCGATTCGGTCTCAACGACCGGCAGATCGAGCTCGTCAGTCGCGCGACGCCCAAGCGGCATTATTACCTCCAGTCCGCCGCTGGCAACCGCCTGTTCGAGCTGAGCCTCGGGCCCATCGCGCTCGCGCTGTGCGGCGCCTCCGATCCCGCCACCCAAGCGCGCATCGACGCGCTGCTCGCCGAACATGGTCCAGGCGGTTTCGCCCAGCGCTTCCTCGCCGACGCTGAGCTCGAATGGGCCGCGGCGCTGCTCGCCCAATTCCCCGATCCCCAAGCGAAGGAGTAGATGTGATGCCTGCCCTCACCCGTAAATATCTGATCGCCGCGACGCTCGGTCTTGGCGCCGTCGGCTCGCTGACCATGGGCTTCGCCACCTCGGCACATGCCCAAATCACCGTGTTCGACCCCACCAATTACAGCCAGACGGTCCTGACGGCGGCACGCACGCTCCAGCAGGTCAACAACCAGATCCAGTCGCTACAGAACGAAGCGCAGATGCTGCTGCAGCTTGACCGGAATCTGAAGACTATCCCGTTTCCGCAACTCCAGGCACTGCTCGAAAAGCTGAACGGCATCGACCATCTGATGAAGCAGGCCCAGAGCGTCGACTTCGAGATGGATCAGCTCGAGGCAAGGCTGCGGACACTCTATCCGCGCAGCTTCGACCCCGCCTCGACGCGTGACCAGCGGCTTCAGGCAGCCCGGGCGCGCTACGACGCGAGCACCGACGCATTGCGCCGAACGATGACCATCCAGAGCGGGATCGTGCAGCAGGCGCGCGAAGACGCCGAGGCGCTGGCCGAGATCGCGGCACGCAGCCAAGGGGCGGAAGGCGCGCTGGCCGTCGGGCAGGCCACCAACCAGCTCCTCGCGCTCACCGCCAAGCAGGGCATGGCGCTGCAGCAGATGATGGCCGCGCAGTTCCGCGCCGATGCGCTCGAGAAGCAGCGTCAGCTGACCGAGTCGGAAGCATCTCGTGACGCGACGCGCAGGTTCCTGGGAAACGGCCAGGCCTACACGCCGCAGCGCTAGCGAGACCGGGCGCGGCGATACCAGCCCCCTGTCGTCGCGTCCGCAGCTGCGGGGCCCTGGTCGATGCTCCCCCGCCAGGGTCCCGCGGCACCCTCAAGCAAGGACAGACCCGTGAACGACCTCAACGTCATCGACCGGTTCATGGCCGACTTCACCCGCTACATCGACAGCGGCTTCGGCCTGCTTGGACCCGATGTCGGCTTCCTGACCTCGGTGCTGATCGGCATCGACATCACCCTCGCAGGATTGTTCTGGGCGATGGGCGGCGAAGATGACGTGATCGGCCGCTTCCTCAAGAAGATCCTCTATATCGGCGTGTTCGCGCTGATCCTGAACCGCTTCCAGACGCTCGCCGACATCATCTTCCGATCCTTCGCCCAGGCAGGCCTCACCGCCGGCGGGGGGACGCTTTCAGCCGAGGACCTGCTGCGCCCTGGCCGCTTGGCGGGCACCGGCTTCGAGGCCGCCTGGCCGCTGCTCGACCAGGTGTCGGACATGATCGGCTTCATGTCCTTCTTCGACAATTTCCTGACGATCATGGTTCTGCTGGTCGCCTGGCTGATCGTGATCGTCGCCTTCTTCATCCTCGCGGTGCAGATGTTCGTCTGCATCCTCGAGTTCAAGCTGACGACGCTCGCCGGCTTCATCCTCGTGCCGTTCGCGCTGTGGAATCGCACCAGCTTCCTCGCCGAGCGGGTGCTCGGCAACGTGATCTCGTCCGGCATCAAGGTGATGGTGCTTGCCGTCATCGTCGGCATCGGATCGGGATTCTTCACAGAATTCGTCGCCGCACTCCAGGGCCGGGAGCCCGATATCGGCCAGGCGATGAGCCTGGTTCTGGCCAGCCTCGCGATGCTCGGCCTCGGCATCTTCGGGCCGGGTATCGCGTCGGGCCTCGTGTCCGGTGGGCCGCAACTCGGCGCCGGATCAGCAGTCGCGACGACGGCGCTCGCAGCAGGCGGCATGGCGGTCGCCGGCGGCGCCGGCGCGGCCGCGGGCAAGGCGCTTGCAGGGGGCGGGCTCAGCGCGATCCGCGCTGGCACGGCGATGGGGTCGGCTGCGTCGACCGCATACAGGCTGGGCCAGGAGACCTCCGGCTCGAAGTCGGTTGCCGCCGGGATGAGCGGCATTGCGAGCGCCGCTCGTGGCGCCCTCTCCCAGCGTATGGGCGGCGGCCTCGGGCTCCGCGCAGCAGCCGCTGAAGGCCAGCGCGCCGCATGGAATGCCGGTACGACGGGCGGACAGGCAGGTTCCAGCAATGCCGCGGCGTCAGCGTCAGACGCGGTGCCGGGTTGGGCGCGCGATCTCCAGAACAGGCAATCCCGCCGCCATCATCGCCAGGCCGCGATCCACGCGCTTCAAGGCTCGGATCGCGGCGGCGGCGGCGCCACCCCCGACATCAAGGAGAAGGACTGATGCGCTTCAAACGTGCCGTCCAGCGCTACGGGCGCACGGACGAACCCGAGACGCCCTACCGGCGCGCGGGCCAGCTGTGGGACGAACGGATCGGCTCTGCCCGGGCCCAGGCGAGCAACTGGCGGCTGATGGCATTCGGCGGGCTGGCGCTGACGGCCGGTCTGTCGGGCGCCCTCGTCTGGCAGTCGATGCAGAGCCGCGTCGTGCCCTATGTGGTCGCGGTCGACAGCCTCGGCCAGGCCCAGGCCGTGTCCCGGGCCGACGCCGAATACCGGCCTACCGATCCCCAGATTTCCTGGTTCCTGGCGCGGTTCATCACCGACATAAGGGGGCGCTCGCTCGACGCTGTACTCATGCGGGAGAACTGGCTGCAGGCCTATGACTTCGCGTCGAAGCGCGGGGCGATCTTCCTCGGCGAATATGCCCGCTCGTCGAACCCGTTCGCCGATGTCGGCGACAGGACCGTGTCCGTCCAGGTCACCAGCGTCGTTCGAGCATCAGCATCGAGCTTCCAGATCAAATGGTCCGAGCGCGCCTATGAGCGCGGTAGCCTCGCGGGCACGTCGCGCTGGACCGCTATCGTCACCGTCCTGCTCAAGCCGCCGCGCGACGCCGAGACGCTCCGCAGGAATCCGCTTGGCCTCTATGTCGATGCGATCGACTGGAGCCGCGAGCTCGAGACGCCGGCCGATCATGCGCCGGTCGGGAGCGCAACTCCCGTGCCGGATCCGAGCATGCCCAGCGGATCTCCGCTCGATCCCGGCCTCGGCCAGCCCTCCCTAACCCAACCGGAGAACCGTCCATGAACCGCATCCTGCTTGCGGCGAGCGCGCTCGTCGCTGTGCCCGCTTTCGCGCAAACCTCGCCGCCCCAGCCGCCTCAGGCCGCTACGGCGAGTCCCAGCTCGCCGCCGGTCGCGACTACCATCGCTCTCCCGTCGGTGGTGCCTCCCGTGGCGCCCCGTCGCCACAAGCCGTCGCCGGCCGAGCTTCGGGTTCGCGCGGCAAATGCGAAAGCGACCCGGGAGCCTGCGACCCCGGACTTCATCCACGCCGTTCAGGTCTACCCCTATGGTGAGGGTGTCCTCTATCGCCTGTTTGCCGCGCCGGAGCGGGTCAGCGACATCGCCCTGCAACCCGGCGAGGCGATCGTGTCGGTCGCGGCGGGCGATACGGCGCGGTGGACGATCGGCGACACGACCAGCGGTGCCGGCGAGAACAGGCGCGTCCATATCCTGGTCAAGCCGTTCGCAGCCGGGCTCTCGACCAACCTCGTTATCACGACCGACCGGCGCGCCTATCACCTGCAGCTCGACAGCACCCCTGCTACCGCCATGGCTGCCTTGTCCTGGACCTATCCCCAGGACGAGATGATCGCGATCCGCCGCCAGCAGGCGTCGGCAGAAGCGGCAAGGCCGGTCGCTTCGGGGCTCGCGGTCGAGCGGCTCGACTTTGGCTATATTGTGACGGGCGACAGGCCGGTCTGGCGGCCGCTGCGCGCGTTTAACGACGGACGACAGACATTCGTGGAGTTCCCGGCGAGCATCGCCGTCGGCGAGGCACCGCCGCTGTTCGTCATCGGCGACCAAGGCGATGCACAGCTCGTCAACTACCGCATGGCCGGACGCTTCTATGTAATCGACCGGCTGTTCGACGCCGCAGAGCTCCGACTCGGCGGCAAGAAGCAGGTCGTGGTCCGCATCAGTCGCGCCGGAACCAGCCCGAATCGGCAGCGGAGGGCGTCGTGAGCGAGGCCGGGCCCGCCGCGGCGACCGCGACCAAGCTCGATCCGGAGACGCTGGTGCTGCGCGGGCGCCCTAGCCGGATCATCCGCGTTCGCCGGGGAGCGATCATCGCGATCGCGGCGCTGGGATCTACAGCCATCGTGGGTGTCACCTGGGTCGCGCTCAAGCCCGCGACCTTCCGCATCGTCGCCGGCGCCGATGACCGGAGGGATATCGCCAGCCGGGCAACCGATGACGCCCTCGCTGGCGCGCCGAAAAGCTACGGCGACGTGCCCAAACTTGGGCCCCCGCTTCCGGGCGACCTCGGGCGCCCGATCCTGCGCCGGCAACAGGCACTCGGCGGTTTGCCGCCTGCGGGTGCCCCGGATCAGGCCGCGCAGGCGGCCGAAGCCGAGCGCCAGCGGCTTCTGGCCGAGCGCAAGGCGGCGCGGGAATCGGGCATCATGATGCAGCTCGGCTCTCCCCAGCACGCAGCTGTTGCGGTTCTGCCGGACTCTGCCGCGGCCGCTGCCCCGACACGGGAGGCGCCCTCGGGGGCGATCGCCGCGTCACCGATGCGAGATACGGGCGGCCAGCAGCGCAAAGCCGACTTCCTTGCCGGCAAGGACGCGACCGGCGACATCAACCCTCATGCGCTAGTGCCACCGGCATCGCCCTACACACTGAGCGCGGGCAGTGTCATCGCTGCGAGCCTCATCACCGGGCTCAATTCGGACCTGCCTGGGTTCGTGACCGCGCAGGTGACCGAGAATGCCTATGACAGCGTCACCGGCCGCATCCTCCTGATCCCGCAAGGTGCCCGGCTGATCGGGAACTACGACAGCGTCGTGGCCTATGGGCAAAGCCGGGCCCTCGTCGTCTGGCAGCGTATCGTCTTCTCCGACGGCAGCTCGATCCGGATCGACAATATGCCAGCGACCGACCTGGCAGGCTATGCCGGCCTTACCGATCAGGTCGACTCCCACACCTGGCAGCTGCTCAAGGGCGTGGCACTGTCGACGCTGCTCGGCGTGGGCTCCGCGCTGAGCTTGGGCGACAGTGAAAGCGATCTCGTCCGCGCGATCCGGGAGTCCGCCCAGCAAGGTACGTCGCGCGCTGGCGACCAGATCGTCACCAGGAACCTCAATGTTCAACCGACCATCAAGGTACGGCCCGGCTGGCCACTCCGCGTCGTGGTTCACAAGGACATCGTCCTCGCGCCACGTCCCGATCAGGAGCGATAAGATGCCCGAACTGAAGCTCGCGCAACTTCCCGACCGCACGCCGGTCAAACTCGGTATCTCCGTGATGCCGGACCTGCACCAGGCGCTCGTCGACTACGCTGCGCTCTATGCCCAGTCCTATGGCCGGGAGGAGCCGGTGGCGGATCTCATCCCGGCGATGCTCGCGGCATTTCTCGAAAGCGATCGCGCATTCAGCAAGGGGAGGTCGAAATGACCCGACGCGCCCTGGAACCCGATGAAGCGACGCTGGAGCCGATCAGCGTGCGGATTTCCACCGCGGTCAGAATCACCGGCATCTGTCGCTCGACGATCTACGAACTCATAGGCGACGGGACGATCGAAACCATGAAGATCGGGCGATCGACCTTCATTCTCTATCCAAGCCTGAAGCGACTGTTCGAGCGGAGCTGAGCCTGTCTGCCAATCGCGAAATCGAAGTCCGCTAGTGCTTAGGTTAGCCCTGTGCTTCAGACCACAGCCATGCGCGAAAAAGACGCGCAGCACGCGAGCGCGTCTCGGCAGGTCCGACAAGGAAGAAGCTGCGTGCCGATCGTTGCCGATGCGCGGTGAGCGCATGCAGCCGCCCGTCGCGTAGAAGACCCGAGATCAGTGGCTCAATGCCGATGGCAACGCCGGCACCGCTCAAGGTTTGCTCGTATAGAAGCAGGGCATCGATCGCACGCGGCCGAGCCGCCTGGCCCTCAAGCTCGACACCGCGAAGCCATTCCTGCCAGAATTCTGGCCGGTGATCCGGTCCGAGCAGTTGATGACGCAGCACATCCTCGGGACAGGTGATCGCGCGCGGATGAGCAGCACTCCAGACCGGCAAGAGATGGATCGGAAGCAGCGGGTCTGTCGCCATCTCGTGATCGAGCGCCAGGCGGATGGCAAAGTCGTACTGCCCGTCGTCGAGCCGCTCAAACGCGATCGAGGTCCGCACGTCCACTTCGATACCGGGGTGCCGCGCGCTGAATGCCGGCAGCCTTGGCAGCAGCCAGCGCGTTGCGAAAGCAGGGATCGTCGTCACCCGCACGACTGCCGCGTCCCGCTTCAGTTCCGCGGCCGCAGCCTGTAACCGGTCGAGAACGGCGACCGCGTGGGCCAGATAATCGTCGCCGGCGCTGGTCAGTACGACACCCCGCGGCACGCGCTCCAGAAGGCGAACACCCAACTCCCTTTCCAGGCCGGCGAGCCGGCGCGACAACGCTGGAACCGACATGGCAACACTCGCACTTGCGGCGGCGAGACTGCCGAGCCGAGCCGTTGCAACGAACGCCTGAAGAGTACGGGTTGAGGGGAGATGCATTGACGGCGACGCTAGCACCGTTGCTGACTTGCAAAAAGTGAAAGGCGGGGTCGAGCTTCGCAATGGCAGCAGATCGGAGGCCTAGCTTATGACTTCGATAGGTCGTGCAGGTCCCATAGCCCCAAAGGTGTAGCCGTGACGAAAGCTTCTCCGCGCTCAACCCGCCCTGAAGATGTTGCCACCGTGCCTGGCCCGGTCCAGCATCAGGAGAGATCATCGGACGCTCCTCACCAGGGTGTTCTGGTAAAAGGCGAGAACGGCGAGGATGGGCCCAAGGCGTTCTACATCCACATCGAGGCCAGGCCGGGCAAGGAGGACGACGTCGTACAGATGCTGCGCGACATCTACGGATGTGTGATGGACGAACCGGCAACCGGTCCGTGGTTCGGCGTCCGCTACTCGCAGACGACGTTCGGAATCTTCGAGGCGTTCCCCAACATCAGGGGCCGAGACGCCCACGTGGCTGGCGGAGGTGGCGACATCTTCCGCGACAACGCCCGGATGAACGAGATCCTCGCCTATCCTGCCCATGTCTACCGAGTGGACGCGCTTCTCAACAAGGCGACGGTTGGGAAGTAGCTCCGAAACGGGGAATGTCCGGTCTCATGGTTCTTCCCGACGCGGC
Organism: Sphingomonas rustica; assembly: GCF_039652585.1. Taxonomy (NCBI): domain Bacteria; kingdom Pseudomonadati; phylum Pseudomonadota; class Alphaproteobacteria; order Sphingomonadales; family Sphingomonadaceae; genus Sphingomonas; species Sphingomonas rustica. The sequence goes on from NZ_JBDIZK010000001.1 coordinate 698,638, forward strand.
AGCAACGAGATCGGTCATTCAAAAGAGGCCTTTCGCCTGACCTCGATCCCGACCGTCTGATCGTTGAAAGATATTGGGCCGGCAGGCGGTCCGCTCTCGGGCCGTTACGTCGGCCTTGCGACCGACCCTCAAATCCATCCGTCTGCGCCTCAGCTTTCCATATTTCCTAACCCCGGGAATATTGCCGTGCGAATGGCTGAGGTTCGACAGTCGTAAACTTGGCCCAGTCGGTCAGGCCAGTTTGTCGCTCAGATGAACATTGCAATCAGGAGCGCCCAACTCCGGTTCCCCACTGTCGCTCGAGCCATCTCGGATCTTGAACGGGAAAACCAACCATTCGCGAATCGTTCGGGGTGGTACTGTGTCCGCGAGACCGCACTGCGGCCACTCGGCAACTCCCGGGAAATGAGCGGTGCCGAAGAGGCGGTCCCAGACAGTGGTAAACGCTCCGAAATTTTTGTCGAAATGTCTCGGTTCAAGCGAATGATGAATGCGGTGAAACCGATTATCCACCAAGAGGAGCCTCCCACCCCCGAAATTATATCTGGTTGGCGAATGAATGAATGACCCGTGAATATATATTAGGACCGTCACAATCGAGCTTGCCGGACCAGCTTGGCTCGCGACCAGACTTGTCGGGATGAGAATCAACAATGACTGAATTATTGGTTCTGTAATATGGTGATATGAATTGACTGAATTCAGATCTTGAATCGAATGGTGAACCGAATGAAAACGCCAGAGAAATTTATGCTGAAACCGATGGCACCAGTAAAAGAAGAAGTCGTATACGGCGGCTGCTGCAATCGGAGATAGGATCAACGCGGCGGGTCCCGCCCACTCAAATTCGAGAGGGATGCTTACCACGGGTCCGATACCTGCCATCGCCCAGAATTGACGAAAACCCGAAAAAATCAACGTCGAAGTGGGGAGCCATATTGCCCAGAAGATCAATCCCGATATCCGGCAGCGAAGCGTCTGTCGTTCACGGGGTACCAGCACCTCGACTATCGTCATGAGAATGAACGCGAAGCTCCAAGACCAGACATATGCACCCGCGTTGGCGCCGAGGCGCTCAATCAAATCCATAAACGGCATACCGTGGGCGGCGCGTCAATCAATCTTGCGTTGCTCATGAAGTGGCCTACCAGAAGTTTGGCTTTTCGACTGACGATCGCGGTTAGCGACGCGAGTTTAATATCATCAATGAGGGTTAACTAATCGTAAACTTGGCGGCCTATCTGTAGATGCCCCGCCAAGAGATCTATGTGTACGCATAATCACTTAATTTGTGCATTCTGGCGCAAATAATCCAGATTCATCTTGGTTAGACATAGCTGTTGTGTCATTTGGAAGGGGGGAATGGGCTCAAAGGGGCGAGTGGGCGTGGAAACGGGGACCGGCGGTGCTGTGTCGGGCGACGATGAGTCTGACTTCGGCGCTCTGATCTGTCTGGCCATAATATTGGCCATGCATAATATCGCGGTCGATCCACATCAATTGGCTCACAACCTGGGGCATTTCGAGAACATCTCCGCGCAGGACCTCATTCGTAGCGCGATGAGCATAGACGGCGTTCGCGCGAAACTGATCCCCAAATCGTTTGAGAAGCTCGAAAGATTGCCGCTTCCCGCATTAGCGTTTGGAAGTCGCGGGTGGTTCATCATTGGGCGCGCGGATAGCGAAACGGCGCTAATTCAGCATCCAGGTAGTTCGCCGATCAAGATCAGCCGTGAAGCACTTGCCGAGTTGTGGTCGGGAGAATTGATACTAATCACCACCCGCGAGAGCGCGGGACACGGCGGCAAAAATTTCGACTTCACTTGGTTTTTGCCGCAGATTGTAAAGTATCGGCATATTTTTGCGGAAGTCCTACTTCTGACTATGGGGCTAAACCTTCTGGGTTTGGCAGCGCCGCTTTTTTTCCAGAACGTCGTTGACAAAGTTTTGGTCAACCAAACATTTTCGACATTACAGGTGTTGGCACTTGGCCTAGTTTTTGTATCCGCCTGGGAAGTGGTTTTTGGATGGTTGAGGACGAGACTTTTTTCCGAGACGAGCCAAAAACTGGATGTGGAGTTGGGAGCCAAACTATTCCGGCATTTGCTTTCGCTCCCTATCTCATACTTTGAAAATAGGCGGGTCGGAGATACCGTAACCAGAGTTCGGCAACTTGAGCAAATTCGCGAGTTTCTAACCAACGCTTCGCTTACGGTTCTGGTGGATCCGCTGTTCGCAGTCGTGTTCCTGATCGCTATGTGGGTCTATTCGAAGACCCTATTCTGGGTGGTCGTTGCGACCATCCCAGCCTACGTCGCGGTTTCGCTCATGGTTACGGGGCCCCTTCGGCGCCGGCTCGACGAAAAATACGAACGAGGTGCTGCAAACAACGCGCTGCTGGTCGAAAGCGTTTCCGGAATTCAGACGATCAAGGCGTCTGCGGTGGAACCGCAGTGGCAAAATCGTTGGGAGCGTCAACTGGCGGGATACAGCGCTTCGAATCAGCGTGTCATCGACCTCAATAATACGGGGACGCAGGCAATCCAGCTAATCTCCAAGATGGGGCTGGCTGCGATCCTTTATTTTGGTGCTGGTGAGGTAATTGCCGGGACCATGACTGTTGGCAGCCTGATCGCATTCAACATGTTTTCTCAAAGAGTCTCGGGGCCGGTGATCCGCATGTCTCAGCTCTGGCAAGATTTTCAGCAGGTCCGACTTTCCCTTTCACGGCTGGGCGACGTACTCAACACCCCGCAAGAGCCGGGTGCGGGTTCTCGCACAGCATTGCCTTCGATGGTCGGGCACGTCCGATTTGATCAGGTCAGGTTCCGGTACGGGACAGACGGCCCGTGGACGATCGAAGGTGTGAGTTTTCAAGTTCCTGCAGGTGGAACGCTCGGCATCGTGGGCTCATCCGGTTCGGGAAAGTCAACGCTCACGAAGTTGCTGCAGCGGCTTTACACGCCCGCATCGGGCCGCATTTACTTGGACGGCGTGGACATCTCGCAAATCGATCCTGCCTGGCTGCGCCGCCAAGTAGGGGTCGTGCTCCAGGAGAATTTGCTCTTTAATCGATCGGTTCGCGATAACATCGCGCTTGCCAACCCGGCTATGCCGCTGGACAAGGTGATCAGCGCTGCCGAGCTGGCTGGAGCGCATGAGTTCATCCTCGGCCTCCCGCAAGGTTACGATACCTTGATTGAGGAGCGTGGCAGCAATTTATCTGGCGGGCAACGCCAGCGTTTGGCCATCGCCCGCGCGCTGGTCACCGAACCGCGCCTGCTTATTTTTGATGAGGCCACGTCAGCGCTCGACGCTGAGAGCGAAGAGATTATTCAACGCAACCTTAAAGCGATGGCTCGCGGGCGCACCGTGCTTATCATCGCGCACCGCCTCTCTGCCATCCGGCAGTGCGACCGCATTCTGACGCTGGAGCAAGGCCGCATCGTCGAGTTCGGCAGTCACGAGCAGTTGCTGAGCTCGAACGGTCGGTACGCAGATCTGCACCGTCGCCAGGCGGGCCCGTTGCAGGACGCGGCGGCGTGACGACCCTGGCGAAGCGCTGGAGCATGGCTCGGTCGGCGCGTGCAGAAGGCCGCAGAAGCGCCGGCAGGGCCTTCCGTGTGGAGGAGGCCGCATTTCTTCCCGCTGCACTCGAAATCATCGAGAGGCCGGTTTCCCCAACTGCTCGAGTGACATCCTGGGTGTTGTTGGTCGGTCTGGCCGCAACGATCGCGTGGCTTATGCTTGGCCGCATCGACGTCGTCGTGTCTGCTCAAGGAAGCCTCGTGCCCGCCGGCAGTGTCAGAATTGTCCAGCCGTCAGAGGCCGGGATCGTCCGAGCTATTCTCGTCCAGGACGGTCAGCGAGTACGGCGAGGCGAGGCGCTTCTGGAACTGGATACAACGGTATCCGAGGCCGAGTTGACCCAGGCGGAGCGCGCACTCGAGACGGCAGAACTGGATGCCGCTCGTGCCCGCGCAATTCTTTCAGGGATCGACGGGCGGGGGTTCGACTATCGAGCACCCGATGGGGCAAAGGCGGACGTGATCGCAGTTTCTGCGGCCCTGGCCCGTGCGCAGCTCGCCGATGTGAGCGCTCGTGATGCAAGCCAGGCAGCAGACCGCGAAAGGGCGCTAGCGACACTCGCCGAGGCTCAACGCCAAGTCGCAAAACTGTCTGAAACATTGCCGCTTCTGGACGAGCAAATATCGGCGAACGAGCAACTGCTGAAGCAGGGGTATGTTTCCCGACTGCGTGTCCTGGAAATGCGTCGCCAGCGGATTGCCGCCGCCGGCGATCGCGATATCGCATTAGAAAGCGTGCGCAGAGCCCGCGCGGAATTGGCGAGCGCCTCCCAAAGGGGATCGCAGTCAACAGCCGAGGCACGGGCGCGCATACTGGGCGATCTCGAGAAATCCGAAGCGGAGGTCAGATTGCGGCGAGAGGAGCTTGTGAAGGCCCGGCAGCGCTCGCGCCTACAAACGCTTCGTAGTCCGGTCGACGGCACCGTATCACAATTGTCCGTTCACACAGTCGGCGGAGTCGTAGACCCGTCAAAGCCGATAATGATCATCGTGCCGCGATCCGAAGCGCTGGTTGCGGATGTGGTGGTGCTCAACAAGGACATCGGCTTCGTCAAAGCTGGGCAAAGGGTAGTGCTGAAGCTGCAGGCCTTTCCTTTCACACGGCACGGCACGGTTCACGGCACGATCGAGCGTATCGGGGCTGATGCTGTGCAAGATGAAAAGCTTGGCCTAGTCTATCGCGCTCGTGTTGCCTTGGAAAGTCAGACGATTGGTCGCGATAGCCCGATGACGCCGCTCGCAGCCGGGATGTCGTTGACGGCGGACATCCGAACCGGGGAGAGGAGCATCTTCAGCTACCTTATCAGTCCGATTGATGAAGTGACACATGAAGCGGGCCGGGAACGATGAGGTTAGACGGCGGCAGTAGATATTATTCGCGTGATATTACGATTTGGCGGAACGGTGGGAGTACATGAAAGGTGGGAACCAACAATGACGGCCGTGCATCTGCGAATATCTCGATGAGCGACTCGCTTATTGACACGATTGTTGCTTACCTGGGAGCCCGAGAACCAGGGGAAACGAGCTTCTGGAACGAGCTAGCGTTCATGGAGTGTGTGCTGGGAGATATTTCTCCGCTTCGCGCTGATCTTGAATATCTGCTTAATCATGTGGACTCTCCGGTGCACCGCGAGGGGGGGCTTGACGAAGAAACATTCAGGGATTTGGCTCTAGCTCTGCGACAGCGTGCCCGCGTCGCTAACAGCCAGCCAACGCTAAGGCGCGAGGAAGCCGAAACTTGGCAATTCGTTGCCCCCCGCCTTATCGAGCGCAAGCACCAGTCCGCTCCGGGGACTACGATTACAGAGTGGATTGCCCCCTCGCCCGAAAATATTCAGGACGCCAAAGCATATCTAGATCGCTATCATCCCGATGCGGTCCGATATTGGCAAGCGGTATGCCAGCATAACAGCAAACTGACTGCCCAGTCTTATCATGAAAAGGGTATTAGTGGGGAGTACTTCCTAGCCCTACTCTACAATGCGTTGGACCATGTTCGAGAGCGGTCTGCCTCACAAGCGTGGGGCGTCTTGGAAGTAATGGACGTCGCCCGAGAGATCGGCGATCAAGATAGGTTGGGGGAATGACATGGAAAAGTTTATCTACCTCGATACCAATCTCCTCCAGTCTCTGATCGAAGGCGGGATCTACGATTCCGCTCGAGCCGCCGCTGCCGCGCAGGGCTATGAGTTTCGGACGACGACAAAGATAATTCAAGAGTTGGGCGCGAGCCCACACACGTCAGACGAAGTCCGAAATTTCATAAAGAATGCCGAAGCTAACATCAGGACTGAACCACATCCCAGTTCAGCGCCTCCAACTGGGAAGAACGCCGGCGAGTTGGGTATCTGGGAGATTATTAAGGCAGAGCGTGAAGCTGGCATCACTACGAGTGAGATCTGGACAAGCGACGCGGGAATTATGTCGCAGATACGAAGTTCAGTTCAATACCGCGATATACCGATAAAGTCACTGGGCATGCGTCGAGATGTTCATGGCAAACCCGTTCCCAGTGCGATTGAGTTTTTATATGGTCATGATCCCCTGCTCGAACATCAAGCGATTGAGGCCATTAAAACGACCAACATGCCCAATCATAACCTCAATCCCGATCCAACGAAGTTTACCGATAATATAACTAAGTCGGAGATTTTTAGAACGGCTGAGCAGCTCGGGGTCGAACGTTACACGCGCGTCAATGGGCCAATCGTCGAGCAATCCTGGCGATCGACTGGCGACAGGCCTTCAGGCGATTGGAAGACGGACGTCGAACGACGTGCCACCGCAGCGGCCGAGGCTCGCCGCCTGCTGGATGCGGGTCAGCAGAAGTTCAAGAGTGATGTCGACGCCATCAGATCGAATGCAAGTTCATACGATGCTGAGGGCAATTATACCGCTGGGGCGTCCGAAAACCTGGCCCGCGCAAACAAGGCCTTGCAGGCAGCGGGTGTGGCTGCTGGCGTGTGGGATGCCCTGACAACCGGCAACAGGATCAAGGAGCTCAACGCGGAAGGCCGGCACGGGGATGCTGCGATCGTCGCAAACGAATTCCTGGGTCGCATGCTTGGCGGAATGTATGGTGCCGAGCTCGGCATGGCCGTCCTCGGGAAATTCGGTCCTTGGGCCGGCCTATTTGGCGCGCTCGCCGGCGGTGCCGTTGGAGCCATTGTTGGCGAGGAAGCGCTCCGAGCGGCAACGGAATGGATTCTGGAGGCGATCGGTGCTTCGTTCCGGCGCCGTGATCCCCTTGTGCTGGATCTAAATTTTGACGGCGCGCGGTTGACGTCTCTGACAGGGTCAGGCGTGAACTTCGATCTTGACGGCGATGGCTTCGCGGAAAGGACCGGCTGGGTCTCCGCGCGCGACGGCTTTCTTGCGCTCGACCATAATGGTAATGGTCTGATCGATAATGGCCTCGAACTTTTCGGCACGTCTGAAGTCGACGGCTTCACGGTTCTTGCTGAACTCGACTCAAATAACGATCGCGTCATTTCCGCCGCTGATGCGCGATTCTCGGAGTTGCGGGTCTGGCAGGACCTGAATCTGGACGGCGTTAGCCAATCAAGCGAAATCATGACGCTTGCACAGGCGGGCGTCGTTTCAATTAACCTGAACGCGCAGTCCACAAAGCAGGTTCGCGCCGAGAATTCTATCCGCTTCACAGGAAGTTTTACCGGCCCATCCGGCTTGACTGGCGAGGTAATCGCTGTCGATTTTGCGACAGACCAGATTAACACCTCGTTCGTGCTGCCGCCAGATTTCGAATATGATCCGGAAGTATTTGGGCTGCCAAACTTGAGAGGTTACGGACTCCTCCCCGATCTTTGGGTCTCAATGTCCCTTGATCCGGTACTGAAGCAGATGGTCAAGGATCTTATCAATGGAGAGTTCACTTCAATCGATGCTGCGAGCGGGCATCAGACCTCGATCACCCACCCCCCGGTATTGAATGCAAATGGTGGGCTGATCAGAGATGGTTGGATCGAGTATGATTACGAAGCAAGCGCCTTCGACGATATGCTTGCTCGCTGGGCGAGGTTCACCGTCACCGAAAACACGGCGGACAAATATCAGATAGTTTTGTTCGGTGAGGTTTTGGCCAACCGGGTCATCTTCGACCATGTCGCGTTCTTCTCCGGAACACCCGTGACAAATTCCGCCTTTTTTCAAGGCTTTGAAGAACTTTCAGCGGGTTTTGCCGCACGATTTTTCACGCAGGTTCCCGACATGCTCGCGCGTCGGGAAATACTAGCTCTGATCGACGCTTTCTCAAATGCCACTCCAGCGAACGGCGAAGCGTTTTCACTTGCAGAGTATGAAGCACTGGCGTCGCAGGTATTCGCCCAGAGCACCGCGAGTGCATTGGCACTCGATCCGGATCTGGCCCTCCTGCAAGGGCTCACCTGGGATTACAAAACCGACCAGGTAATCGGCGATGCAAAGGGAGTGATTGACAGGCTCATGTCGTCACTGCCGGTCGATCCTCAAGCGCCCTGGGCCGGCTATGCCAACTGGATTCTGGCAAATCGCCTCGCCCTGTCGGTCATCGACCCCGATGGCAGCGTCACATTGGCGAGCTATCGCGCGCACACCGGGAACCATGCGCTTCCGATCCTCGTCGGGCTGCATAATGTTCAGACCGGCACGGCTCAGGCTGACACGCTTTATGGCAGTGCAAATCCATTGTCCGCCGATCTCATGGATGGCGGAGCAGGAAATGACGTGCTGCGCGGCGGCAATGGTGACGACACGTACGTGTTCTACGCCGGAAGTGGTCAGGACATTGTCGAAGATAGCGGCGGTACTCGTGACGAGATCGCCTTCCAGGGCGTGCTGAGCTCAACGGAGGCCAGGTTCAGTTTTGCGGGAAGTTCGAGATCAGACCTCCTGATCAGTTTCGAGGGGCGAGATGAATCGGTCCTAGTCAAAGGCTATTTCACGCAATCCGGCGCAGCCACGATCGAGGCGATAACCTTCGCCGACGGGGTGACGGTCAGTCAGCGCGAGATCCGGGACGCTGCCCTTTACGCAGTGAGCACCAATGGCAACGACACGATCGCGGCTTTCGAGCTGGGGTCTCGCGTTGCTGGTGGCCCTGGAAACGACCTTCTCACTGGCAACGCTGGTAACGATGTCTTTGAGAGCGGGGCCGGCAACGATGTCGTTCAAGGGGGCGGTGGCGACGACACGTACCGCTTCTTCCGCGGTGACGGTGCCGACGTCATCAGCGAATATGAACTTGGTGGGTCCGGGTTCGACACCCTGGAATTCGGAGCCGGTATCTCGGCCGACAACGTGATCGTGTCGCAAACGAATAACGGTCTAGATATTGTCATCAAAGTGGCCGGAACAAATGACCAGGTCACGATCAGCTATGGTAACGGCTGGTATCACCGGCACCGCATCGACCAGGTCGTGTTCCGGGATGGAACGACGTGGTCCTTCGCTCAATTGCTCGAAAGAGCGCGCGCTGCGACGGACGGAAACGATTCGATATTCGGAAGCTTCGATGAAGAGAACATTGGAGGGGGCGCGGGCGATGACGTGATTGTAGCCGGTGACGGAAGTGATCGGATCACGGGTGGAACCGGCAACGACACGCTCTATGGCGGAGGGGGTGCTGACAGCTACTTCTTTAATCTGGGCGATGGCGAAGACGTCATCAATGAATATGAGTATAATGGGAATGGTCACGACCGAATAATATTCGGGCCAGGGATAGATTCTCAGAACATAACGGCGTTACAATCGAACAATGGTCAAGATATCGTACTCAGCATTAATGGTACGACCGACAAGATCACGATCAAATATGGTAATGGCGCAAGCTATAATTATCGGGTTGACGAGGTGGTGTTCTCGGATGGCACGAGTTGGTCATTCGCCGATCTCCTTGCACGTGCGACCATCCCGACCGCTGGCAACGATACCCTTTATGGGAGTCTTGACGGTGAGACATTGTCCGGTGCTGCGGGTGACGACTGGATCAGCGCGGGTGCTGGCAATGACGTCATCGCAGGCGGCGCTGGGAATGATACGCTCTATGGTGGAAGCGGGGACGACACCTACCAATTCAATCCCGGCGACGGACGGGACGTCATCAGCGAGTCCGGGGAGGGTGGCTCCGGCAATGACAGGCTGGTGTTCGGAGCGGGCATCAACGCGAGCGACGTCAGCGTTTCCCAAGCCAATGACGGCTACGACTTCGTGCTCAACATCGCCGGTACGACTGATCAGGTTACCATGCGCTATGGCAACGTGTCGGGCAGCGGCTATCGTATCGAGACGGTAGCTTTCGCGGATGGAACGCTCTGGTCGCTCGCCGATCTCGTAGCGAGGCTGCAAACCCCAGGTAACGACATTATTCGGGGACGACTTGAGAGCGATGTGATCAACGCCGGCGCCGGTGATGACGTGATCCGCGGCGAAGCCGGCAACGACGACCTGTCTGGGGGCACCGGCGACGATACGATCTATGGCGGCGCTGGCGATGACATCTATCGCTTCAACTTGGGCGATGGGCGGGACATCATCAGCGAGTCCGGCGAAGGTGGCTCAGGCAGTGACAGGCTGGTGTTCGGAGCGGGCATCGATCCGAGCAACGTCAGCGTATCCCAAGCCAATGACGGCTATGACTTCGTGCTTAGGGTTGGTGGCAGTACGGACCAAGTTACAATGCGTTACACCAACGTCGCAGGAAACACTTCCCGCATTGAGACGGTCGAGTTTGCGGATGGCACCAGCTGGTCGCTCGGCGACCTTCTCGCACGGCTTCCAACTGAGGGGAATGATACTATTCGCGGCCGACTTGAGGGAGATGTGATCAACGGAGGTGCCGGTAATGACATCATCCGGGGTGAGGGTGGAAACGACGATCTGACGGGCGGAGCCGGCAACGACACGGTTTACGGTGGAGCCGGTGATGACATCTATCGCTTCAATCTTGGCGACGGACGGGACATCATCAGCGAATATGGTGAGGGGGGCTCTGGGCTAGATGCCTTAGTGTTTGGCCCAGGGGTCGATCCGTCCAGTATCGTCGTCTCGCAGGCGAACAATGGACTCGATATCGTGATTGCCATCGCCGGGACGAGCGACCAGGTCACGATCAGCAATGGTAATAATTCAAACGGCAATGCTCGTATCGAAGAAGTTCGGTTTGCGAACGGGACCGTCTGGAGCTTCGCCGATATACTCGCCAGGGCCAGTGGAGGCACTCCAGGTAACGATACGCTGTACGGAAGCAGCTTAGCGGAATCACTTGCCGGTGGAGGCGGTAACGACTGGATTTCCGGTGGCGGCGGCGCCGATATCCTCTCTGGTGGCACGGGCAACGACACCCTCTATGGTGGAGCGGGCGACGACGTCTATCACTTTGACCTGGGCGATGGGCAGGACGTCATCAGCGAATATGGCGAGGGCGGATCCGGCACGGACAAGCTTGTTTTCGGCACCGGCATCAGCGCCAGCGATGTGATCGTGACCCAGGCCGACAACGGCTATGATTTCGTACTCAAGATCGCCGGTACCACCGACCAGGTCACCATGCGGTACGGGAATTACAGCACC